>NZ_JAAKGC010000033.1 GCF_017591665.1 Aetokthonos hydrillicola CCALA 1050
AGCAAGTTGAAAAAATATCTTTACCTCGTACTAGCGAGTCTGAGTGGTTGAAAAAGATTCGTCACACAGCTTCTCACGTGATGGCGATGGCAGTACAAAAGCTATTTCCAAAGGCGCAAGTTACAATTGGTCCTTGGATTGAAAATGGGTTTTACTACGACTTTGATAATCCAGAACCATTTACTGAAAAAGATCTGAAAGCCATTTATAAAGAAATGGTTAAGATTATTAATCGTAAATTGCCGGTTGTTCGAGAAGAGGTTAGCCGAGAGGAAGCTGAGAACCGGATCAAAAAAATTAACGAACCTTATAAATTAGAAATATTAGCCGATATTAAGCAAGAGCCAATCACAATCTACCATTTGGGAGATGAATGGTGGGATTTGTGTGCAGGTCCTCATTTAGAAAATACCAGTCAACTTAACCCTAAAGCAATTGAGTTAGAAAATGTTGCGGGTGCTTACTGGCGTGGAGATGAAACCAAAGCACAGTTGCAACGGATTTATGCAACTGCTTGGGAATCGCCAGAACAACTGGCTGAGTACAAGCGGCGGAAAGAAGAAGCACTAAGAAGAGACCATAGGAAACTAGGTAAAGAACTGGGATTATTTATCTTCTCAGATGTAGTGGGACCTGGTTTACCCTTATGGACGCCTAAAGGAACTTTGTTACGGAATACTTTACAAGAATTCCTACAAAAAGAACAGCTAAAACGAGGTTATTTGCCAGTAGTAACACCTCACATCGCTAGAGTGGATTTATTTAAAACCTCTGGACACTGGCAAAAATACAAAGAAGATATGTTTCCGATGATGGCAGAGGACGAGGAAGCAAAAGCGTTGGAGCAAGGCTTTGTCCTCAAGCCAATGAATTGTCCATTCCATATCCAAATATATAAGAACGAACTGCGTTCTTATCGCGAGTTACCAATGCGACTAGCGGAATTTGGTACTGTTTATCGTTATGAGCAATCTGGCGAATTGGGTGGCTTGACGCGGGTAAGGGGTTTCACTGTAGATGATTCCCACTTATTCGTAACACCAGAACAGCTGGAGACGGAATTCCTCAACGTAGTGGATTTGACTTTGGCAGTCTTTAAGAGTCTTCAACTGAAAAACTTTAAAGCTAGGCTGAGTTTCAGAGATCCGTCGAGTGATAAGTATATTGGTTCTGATGAAGCGTGGGAAAAAGCTCAAGCAGCCATTCGTCGCGCAGTGGAAAAGTTGGAGATGGATCACTTTGAAGGGATTGGGGAAGCAGCGTTTTATGGTCCCAAACTCGACTTTATCTTCCAAGATGCTCTGGAACGGGAATGGCAATTAGGAACTGCCCAGGTAGATTATAATTTGCCAGAAAGGTTTGATCTGGAGTACGTTGCTGAAGATGGATCTCGCCAACGTCCAGTTATGATCCATCGCGCGCCTTTTGGTTCTCTTGAACGGCTGATCGGTATTTTGATTGAGGAGTATGCTGGAGATTTCCCGTTATGGTTAGCGCCAGAACAAGCAAGATTGCTACCAGTCAGTGACGCGCAATTGGATTTTGCTAAAGAGGTAGCGGCGAAAATGAGAGCAATCGACATTCGCGCTGAGGTGGATATGAGTGGCGATCGCCTTCCAAAAATGATCCGCAAAGCCGAAAAAGAGAAAATTCCTGTAATGATTGTGGTGGGAGCTAAGGAAGTTGAAACCAATACCTTGAGTATACGTACTCGGAAGTCTGGAGAACTGGGAGTTATCCCCGTTGATGAGGTTCTCCAAAAAATGAAGGATGCGATCGCCAACTTCGAGAATTTCTAAACCTCAGTACAATCGGCAGTATCCTTTGAGGACAATTACGTGTAAATTTAAATGACGATCAAGGCTTCAGGAGTCAGGAGTAAGAATTCAGAAGTCAGAATAAGTCTCGCTCTCAGATTTATACCTCTCTATCGATTCATTTAGCAGTCTTAAAGATTTGTTCTGGCTCCTGACTCCTGAATTCTTCTTATTCAAGACCGAAAAATAGTCTTCTTGGTTGTAAATCACAGCGTCTAAAGACTAGATTGTTAGTTTCCTCGTCCATAATGATGCAAGCCGCTGTGAAAAAATTGAACTCAAAACTTAAAATTGGTAATGTTGCTTCCCTAAAAAAGTAGTACTATTGTACTTTAGCACAATAGTACTACTACTCAACCCACTTAGTGTAAATGTGGGCTTCTGAGGTTTAAACTAAAGATAAGGCTATGCGTAAAGCAAAAGAAAAAGTTAAATCCCTGTTGAATAAATTGCCCGATGATTGCTCTATAGAGGATATTCAATACCATTTATATGTCATTAATAAAGTATGTCATGGTTTAGAAGTAGCCGAGACTGAAGGCACAATTCCACAGGAAGAAGCTGAAAAACGTTTAAGCAAATGGCTTATCAAGTAGTATGGTCTCCCAAAGCACTAGAAGATTTAGAAGCAATTGCTACTTATATTTCTCGCGACTCAGCTTCTTATGCTGCGTCGGTAGTTAACAAAATACTTGAAGCAACTCGTAACTTGGGTAAATTTCCTTTTTCAGGTCGGGTTGTTCCAGAATTCAGCGAAGATAATATCAGAGAACAGTTTGCATATAATTATCGGATTATTTATAAAGTTGATGATGATAACATCACAGTCGCAGCAGTGATTTATGGTAGAAGATTACTAGATAAGTTAGATACACAAACCTGACGAGTAGTATATATCAAGCACAATGCTTACACTACGTTTAAAAATTTCGATGCTACCCAAAATACGTTTGTAGGGGGAGTACAATTGTACCTCCCCCTACTGCTTTATATATTTCAAAGATTTTCTGAATCGGTATTAATTTGCGGGGAGTTAGGATAGTGCAGTTCCTAACTCTATAGCGGAAATGTATCCCTGGAAACTTTCTTGATAACACAAGCCCTTGCAGAACAGAGAATTACTCAGAGATATTCGTCAAACTTGGAACTTCAGAATCAGCTAATGTTGGAGTTGTAAAAATACGAGCATATAAACTCGATGGTTGCTGATCCGCCACAATAGGTAGAACATGACGAGCATGATCTGCTACTTCTGCTGTCTTCACATCATAAGTTTGTGTCGCCAATTTAGGGTAAAAACCAATCCCGATAATTGGAAGTAACAGACAAGCAGTGATAAATAGTTCACGGGGTTTGATATCTTTTACCACTGGATCTAGCACCAAACTCTCATCTTGGTTGCCATAGAACACTTGGCGTAAGAGCGATAGAAGATAAATAGGAGTTAAGATCACGCCAACAGCACTAAGCAATACAACCACGACTTTGAAGCTGGAACTGTAAACATCACTTGTGGCTATACCGAGAAACACCATCAACTCACCAACAAAGCCACTCATTCCTGGTAATGCTAGAGAAGCCATTGCACCAGCGGTAAATAGTGCAAATGTCTTTGGCATTACCTTACCGATACCGCCCATTTGATCCATCATCAAAGTGTGAGTACGCTCGTATGTCACACCGGAAAGGAAGAACAAGCAAGCAGCGATTAAACCGTGAGACACCATCTGTAGAACAGCGCCATTAACTCCAAGATCGGTGTAAGAGGCAATACCAATCAACACAAATCCCATGTGAGCGATAGAAGAGTACGCTAAGCGTCGCTTGAGATTTGTTTGTGCAAAAGCACAGAAAGCACCATAAATAATGTTTACTATACCTAGTATTAGCAGAACTGGAGCAAAGTAAACATGGGCGTTAGTCAACATTTCCATGTTGATGCGAATCAGCGCATAACCACCCATCTTCAATAAGACGCCTGCTAAAATCATTGAACCTGGTGCTGATGCTTCACCATGAGCATCTGGAAGCCAAGTATGTAGTGGAAAAATTGGCAGCTTGACACCAAAGGCAATTAAGAAACCAGCGTAGGCTAGTAATTCTAGGGCTTTGGGATATTGCCTCATTCCCAGAGTTGCCATATCGAAGGTGACAGTATCTCCAGCAAACGCCATTCCGAAAGCAGCGACTAAGATAAATATTGATGCAGCGGCAGTGTAGAGAATAAACTTGGTTGCAGCATAGCGGCGTTTTTGTCCACCCCAAATGGAAATTAGCAAGTACACAGGTACCAACTCTATTTCCCACATTAAGAAGAATAACAATAGATCTTGAGCAACAAACACACCAATCTGAGCGCTGTACATTACCAGCATCAGACCGTAAAATAAACGCGGCTTGGTTGTTACTTTCCAAGCCGCGAATATTGCGAGAGTGTTAATCAAACCTGTTAGTAGCACCAAGGGCATTGACAACCCATCAACTGCTACAGCCCAGCTCAATCCTATTTGTGGAACCCAAGGATATTTTTCTACCAGTTGGAACGAGTAGCTTTGAAAATCATACTTCAGCCAAAAAGCATAAATTGTTAATGCAAAGTCCGCGATCGCTACTCCTAAAGTGTACCAACGGACTGTTTTTCCATCTTTATCGGGAATCAAAGGGATGGCCATAGCAGCCATCAGGGGCAAGATAATAATGGTCGTTAACCATGGAAAATCAAGAGCATTCATCACTGACAATTATTTTGTAATTTCGTTTTAATTACATTATATTAAGCATATTTTACTTTTGTAAACGCATTTTTTGCCTGAAACATGAATTTTTCGATAAAAAAATAGTAATAATTACTTATTTATTGCCTAGTATTTATTCTATATGTCAATTTTTGTAAACTTTAAAGAAAGTGAATACTTTATCAGACGTTACATTACCATATGATTACGCTCTATTTTCAGGTTTAACTGAAATTAAAGTGGCACATAAGTTATTGATTATTGAATAGATATGTGTATTGCTAAAAAATTATTATATAAAGAAACGTAAATTGACCGTAGGGTGCGTTAGGCGCATTTTGAATATCATTTTTGACCATTTTCTGGACTTTTTGCGCCGTAATGCACCGCTATCAATGGTGCGTTATTAAGTTAGCGCACCTTAATTAATTGACAATTAAATTTATAAATTGCTCTGAACCCCAGTTCAAGGTGCTTTAAGGCTTCGCCTAACACACCCTACGGTCGCTTTTTGCACCTTGGGTATCAATAGAAAGCGATCGCACAACTGCTTCTACTCCCTCATTTTTCCAAGCTAAAGCCATTGCTGTTGCTACAGATTCCGCTTGGGACTTATTCGTCAAAGCCAATAACGTTGGACCAGCTCCACTAATTACCATGCCATAAGCACCAGCAGCAACCACTGCTTGATTCACAGCATCATAACCTTGAATCAAAGCTTTTCGGTAAGGTTGATGAAGTCTATCTTGCAAAGCAGCCCTTAACCAATCTTCTCTACCTGTTTGTAATCCGCGCAATAACAAACCTAAATGGGCTGTGTTGAAAATCGCATCTGCACGACTTACTTCAGTTGGTAAAACCCTTCGCGCTTCCTGGGTTGAAAGCTCAAAATTAGGAATTGCTACTACAGGAATCACATCATCAGACCAAGGAATCTCACAAATTTCCCAAGAGCTTTCCTGTGTTAACCCCGTCGCCGCTAAACGACAGCCTCCTAACAGTGCCGGGACTACATTATCTGGGTGTCCTTCTAACGCGATCGCCAACTCCGTCACCTGCGACTCGCTCAAGATTTCTCCACACAACAAATTAGCACCAAGCAACCCACCAACAATAGCCGTAGCCGAGCTACCCAAACCACGCGCCAGCGGTACACCAAGTTTAATGTCAATTTGCACAGGCGGCGGAGTCTGTTCCAAGTGTTGGTAAAACTTTACAAACGCCTGATACACCAAATTGCTGTCATCAGTTGTCACTTTTTGATATTCTTCACCAATAGCATTAATGACCAACGCTTCTGGAGTAGATTCAAGACGAGTAAACTGAAATTCGTTGTACAACGTTAAAGCTGCACCAATACAATCAAAACCCGGTCCCAAATTAGCAGTTGTAGCGGGTACGGTTACAGTAAAAGTAGGCAATTCAAAATTCCAGATTCAAAATTCAAAAATAAATAAACCTAGTTTCTAAAAGAAACCAGGTTTATCTTACCAAAAAAAGCGGGCTAACAGCTAATGACTGAGTTAACCCGTTAAGCTTTGGGAACGCGCTACAGAAATACTATTGCAATACCAACTTAACGTTGGCGTTTTGCAGACCGCGTTGTTTAACTTCAGTCAAGGTTTTGTTAACTGCATACTTTTGGTTGATGGAGTTGATCAACTCGGTTTGGTTGTGCTTCTTAGCAACGCCCCACAGGTCTGCGATTAGGTCAAAAGAACCATCGCTGTTGCGAGACCAACCTAGATCATACTCGCCTTCAAGAACTGCAACGATATCAGAGCGAACGCGCTGACCGTTGTAACCACGTACATCAGCCTCGGTCTTAACAGTGATACCCAAATCACGTAGAGAAGACTTGAGGATTTCTGCATCGGTGATCTTTGTACGTAGTGTGCTAAAATGAGACATTTGGGTTCCTCCAAAAGAGAAGAGATCGAAAAGGACAACGGTTTGTTTTAAGGTGCCGCGTATATCTTTACGCGGTTTTTTCGTAACTGCTAGCTTGGGTGCTAGCCTTTCCCCCTGTAGTAGCAGGAGAAAGCTTTTAGAACTCCATTCGCTGATACTCAGCGACGGAGGACGCTGCGGGTCGTGCTCGCTGTCTAGCCCAGTCTCTTAGGGCTGTTACCTGTTCTTGCATCGTGCGTGACAACGGCAATGTTGCTCTAATTGCAGCAATAATATCTAGTTGAGTGAACTCGCGATCTTGGGCAAAGGACTCGTACATAGCAGCCACAAGCGCTTGTTCAATTTCCGCCCCGGAAAATCCATCAGCTATTTTCGCCAGTTGTTCAAGATCAAATCTTGTGATATCTTTCCGGCGCTTGCTTAAGTGGATATTGAAGATGTCCTGACGTTCTTCAGGAGTAGGCAGATCTACAAAGAATATTTCATCGAAGCGACCTTTTCTCAAGAATTCTCCAGGCAAGCGTTCAACTCGGTTAGCTGTTGCCATAACGAACACTGGAGATTTTTTCTCTTGCATCCAGGTCAGGAATGAGCCAAATATTCGGCTAGATGTACCACCATCAGAATCACCAGAACCAGCACTCCCAGCAAAGGATTTATCTAATTCATCAATAAATAAAATTGCTGGAGAAATAGATTCTGCTGTTTTGAGAGCATTACGTAGGTTTGCTTCTGAACGTCCCACCATCGAGCCGTCATACACTCGCCCCATGTCTAACCGTAGCAGTGGTAAACTCCATAACCTTGAGGTCGTTTTGGCAATCAGAGACTTTCCGCATCCAGGAACACCTAGTATTAGCATTCCCTTTGGTTGGGGTAAGCCGTACTCTCTCGCTTTTTCTGTGAAAGCATTGGAGCGTTGCTTTAGCCACTTCTTTAACTCTTCCAAGCCACCAACTGCATCAATGGTTGCATCTTCTTCGATGTACTCTAGTATACCATTTCTGCGAATTAGTTGCTTTTTCTCAGACAAAACTATATCTATTTCATCTTCCGTTAGACGGCCTGTTGTTACCTGTGCCTTTCGGTAGACTTTTTCAGCTTCATCTTTAGTTAAACCCAGGGCAGCTTTTAGCAGCTTTTCTCTTGCCTCTGTTGTTAAACGTCGCCCACGATTTTGTTCTATGTGCTGTGTTAAAACTTTATTTAGTTCACCCATATCTGGCAACGGAAAGTCGAGAACGACTACTTCCTTTTCCAGTTCAATTGGTACTTGTTGCACAGGCGACATCAAAATGATGTTCTTCTGCATACCTTTGAAGCTGGCGATCGCATCTCGTAAAGATCTTGCCGTTGCCGGAGCATCAATAAAAGGATGTAAATCTTTAAGAATAAATATACCTGGCTCTCTTTGCCGAATTATCCACTCAATTGCAGCTTCGGGAGAAACCGTATTGTGTTGTGTAACGTTTCGAGGTTGACCGTACTCTACAATACCGTGAGTGACAGTCCAAACATATAAGCGCCTTTGTGGCTTTGATGTTTGTGCAATCGTGAAAATCGCCTGCTCAGCCCGCTCTTCCTCAGAGGTCACAAGGTATATTAAAGGGTATTGAGCCTGAACAAGGATATTGAGCTCTTCTTTCATATATCGACCTACTTGAGACCTTAAACAGACAGTACAGACATCGATTCTTCCCAATACTTGGGAATTATGAACGCATAATTCATAATTCCTAATCTAGCAAGGAACTAATTCTTCCTCGCTCTTTTGTTTTGTTTCGTCACATTCACCATGTTGCATATTGTCGATTGATAGGTGTTCCTGACCAATGATGCCAGGTTGATTGCCCAGACCCACTAATTCCCCATCTCGCAATACTAATGAACTCTCACAATTAGGACAAGAATAGACTCTATGAGTTCTTCCGTAGGAAGCTTCCTGCTCTTCGACTAATTCTGGGTTAGCCAAGTAAAACCCTAGAGCGCGTTCGGCAAGTTCTGACATAGGCTCGGAATCGATTGCTGAACGGATTTTTAACCTCTTGTGCAGTTCCGGTGATAAATACAAAGTAACCTTTTGCTTAGCTTGCATATAGCTTTTTAACAGTCTTACCCGGGTATGTATATCACGATATCGGCTCATTCTTGGCTTGTCAATACCCAATGACGCTTTAACGGCATTTTTGTAATGTTTCTTTACAAAGAGGATAATTAGGGAGAGATTTACAGCTTAGAAAAACGCGCCAAAGCTTTTGACAGAGACAATAGTTCTGTTTGTCCCTCCTAATGGTCATCTTTTAATGGTTAGATGGGGCACAAACCTGATAGATTTAGCTATCAGCGAGTAAAAACGGGTAACAATGAAAGTCCTGGTTATAGGTGGCGATGGCTATTGCGGTTGGGCAACCGCACTTTACCTTTCCAACCAAGGTTATGAGGTTGGAATTCTAGATAGCTTAGTGCGACGGCACTGGGATAACGAGTTAGGTGTTCAAACTCTCACCCCAATAGCACCAATTCAGCAGCGCATTCAGCGTTGGCACGATTTAACTGGTAAATCCATCGACTTGTTCATTGGCGATATTACAAATTACGAGTTTCTGAGCAAGGCGCTGCATCGATTCGAGCCAGAAGCCGTCGTGCATTTTGGTGAACAGCGTTCAGCACCTTTTTCGATGATTGACCGAGAACATGCTGTTTGTACCCAAGTGAATAATGTTGTTGGGACATTAAATTTACTGTATGCAATGCGGGAAGATTTCCCTAACTGTCACTTGGTAAAGCTGGGGACAATGGGTGAATATGGTACGCCCAACATTGATATTGAAGAAGGTTACATCACAATTGAACACAATGGGCGGAAAGATACTTTACCGTATCCCAAGCAGCCCGGAAGTATGTATCACCTGAGCAAAGTCCATGATAGCCATAATATCCACTTTGCCTGTCGAATTTGGGGATTAAGGGCAACAGACTTAAATCAAGGTGTAGTTTACGGCGTCCTCACTGAAGAAACAGGGATGGACGAATTGTTGATTAACCGTCTTGATTATGATGGAGTATTTGGTACAGCACTAAACCGCTTCTGTATTCAAGCAGCCATCGGACACCCGCTCACGGTTTATGGAAAAGGCGGGCAAACTCGTGGGTTCTTGGATATCAGAGATACAGTGCGATGTGTGGAAATAGCGATCGCTAATCCAGCCGAAGCAGGTGAATTCCGCGTGTTTAACCAATTTACCGAACAATTCAGTGTTGGTGACTTGGCAAATCTGGTGCAAAAAGTTGGTACTGGAATCGGACTAAAGGTGGAAATTAATCACCTAGAAAACCCAAGAATTGAGAGAGAAGAACATTACTACAACGCCAAAAACACCAAATTATTGGATCTAGGCTTACAACCTCACTATCTCTCTGATTCGTTACTTGATTCTCTCTTAAATTTCTCTATCAAGTACCAGAATCGAGTCGATTTTAACCATATTCTGCCAAAAGTCACTTGGCACAGAAAGTAGGATAACTCTTTCATGAGGCTGGTTACAAGACCTTATCTGGCTCAAGTGAGTCACTGGCCTAAAACTGGTCGTCATATTCTTGCACAGTATGACGATCAGTCCATAGTTGTTTATCAGGCTTATTCCCCAGCTATTGGTCATTTCGCCGCAACTCACGGTTATTTTGGTGGGGAATTTAAACTTGATCGGATGAGCTGGATAAAACCAAACTTTCTCTGGATGATGTATCGCTCGGGATGGGGTACAAAACCTGGGCAAGAGGTGGTACTAGCTATTCGGATTCAACGAGAGGCTTTTAATGAAATTTTAAAAGCAGCAGTGCATTCGGTGTTTGTGCCTGAACTCTATCCTAGCCGCATCGAATGGGAACAACAACTTAAATACTCACAAGTCCGCCTGCAATGGGATCCAGATCATAATCCATCTGGGGAAAAATTAGAGCGACGTGCTATTCAGTTAGGGCTACGTGGTATAGTCCTAGCTGCTTACGCACGCGATTGGATCGTGGACATTGAGAATATTTCAGAGTTCGTTTGTCAGCAACGGCAAACGAATGACTCGGAATTGATCACACCATACGAGACGGTTTACCCTGTTCCGAAAACCGAAATTGCTCACAAACTTGGAATAAATGAATATCCTGCCTGTACTGAATAGTTCTTATGCGAATTGCCCTGTTCACCGAAACCTTTTTACCTAAGGTTGATGGTATTGTGACACGCCTTAGCCATACCGTTGACCATCTACAGCGCAATGGTAACCAAGTACTGGTCTTTGCCCCAGAGGGTGGTATTTTAGAATACAAAGGAGCCAAAATTTTTGGTGTCTCTGGCTTTCCTTTGCCACTGTACCCAGAGTTAAAATTGGCACTTCCTCGTCCAGCAATTGGTCAAGCTGTGGAAGAGTTTAAGCCACATATTATTCATGTTGTTAATCCAGCAGTTTTGGGATTAGCAGGTATATTTTATGCCAAAATTCTTAATATTCCTTTAGTAGCCTCTTACCATACTCATTTGCCACAGTATCTTCAACATTATGGATTGGGAATGCTCGAAGGGTTGCTATGGGAATTGCTAAAGGCAAGCCATAATCAAGCAGCCTTAAATTTGTGTACCTCCACCGCGATGATGGAAGAACTAACAGCACACGGTATTGAAAGAGTCAATTTGTGGCAAAGAGGCGTAGATACAGAGACATTTCATCCTAGTTTAGCAAGTGAAGAGATGCGATCGCATTTGTCCCAAAATCATCCATCTAGTCCATTACTACTGTATGTTGGTCGCCTTTCCGCAGAAAAAGAAATTGAACGGATTAGACCAATTTTAGAAGCAATTCCTGACGCTAGATTAGCATTAGTCGGTGATGGTCCTCACCGTCAAGCATTAGAAAAACATTTTTTCGGAACAAATACCCATTTTGTCGGTTATCTATCTGGCAAAAAATTAGGTTCTGCCTTCGCTAGTGCAGATGCTTTTATCTTTCCTTCTAGAACCGAAACTCTGGGATTAGTGCTACTGGAGGCAATGGCGGCTGGGTGTCCAGTGGTAGCAGCACGTTCTGGGGGTATTCCTGATATTGTCTCAGACGGAGTCAATGGATATCTTTTTGAGCCAGAAGCAGATACAACTGGAGCGATCGCAGCTACTGTTCGTCTTTTAAAACAAAAAAAAGAACGAGAAATTATACGTCAAAATGCCCGTCAAGAAGCAGAACGCTGGGGATGGGCATCTGCCACACACCAGTTACAAACTTATTATCAAAAGATAATCTATTCTCAACAACTGGTAGGTGCAGCGTAGTAATGGGCATGGGGCAATGGGCATAGGGCATAGGGTAATAGGTGATGGGCAATGGGTGATGAGCATAGGGCAATGGGTGATGGATAAAAACTCTATCCCTATTCCTAGATTCTATTTTCCTGCTTCTCTACCCCATACCCCATGCCCCATTCCCTATGCCCATTGCCCCATTCCCTATGCCCCATTCCCCATGCCCCATCTATGACATACCTTAATTCTGGTAGCGTTCTAGCTAAATTAACTGAACTGAATCAGGTTAACTACACCCACACTTTACTACATCGTGTTAAAGACCTTTCTGTTAACGAATTTATTTGTTTACTAGACTTCATCACTGCTGAATTTCAACAATTCCTGAGAGCAATTGAACTGATCAATAATGAGGCGTTAGAAACTACCTTGGAAAAGGTGTTGCATGCTATTACGCTAAAAATTGGTCAAATTCTCCAAGCTGAACACACAACTATTTTTTTAGTTGATTACGATAAAGATCAGTTGTGGTCAAAAATTATTCGAGATAATACTGAAAAGCCTTTAGAAATTCGCATACCTATTAATGTTGGTATTCCTGGTCATGTTGCTAGTACATCTGAATATCTCAATATCGCTGAAACAACCACTCATCCTCTGTTTAGCTTAGAACTAGAAAAACAAATGGGCTACAAAATGCATAACATTTTATGTATGCCGGTTTTAAGCAGTAAAAACAAAGTTGTTGCAGTAGTACAACTAGCAAACAAAGCAGGAAGTCTTCCCTTCAATCATGAGGATGAGGAAAGTTTTCGAGATTTTGCATCTTCTATTGGCATTATTCTGGAAAGCTGTCAATCTTTCTTTGTAGCAGCCCGTAATCAGCGAGGCGCTACAGCTCTTTTACGAGCTACTCAAACATTAGGGCAAAGTCTCGATTTGGAAGCAACTTTGCGGATGGTGATGGAGCAAGCTCGAATTTTAATGCAAGCAGATCGCAGCACTTTGTTTTTGTATAGTAAAGAAGTGAACGAACTCTGGACAAAGGTTGCAGCTGCGGATGGCACAACAATGATCGAAATTCGCATACCTGCCAATCGTGGTATTGCCGGTTATGTGGCATCTACCGGTGAAGCACTAAATATAACCGATGCTTATAAAGATCCGCGTTTTGACCCGACTACGGATAAAAAAACAGGGTATTCAACTTGTAATATTTTGTGTTTGCCAGTGTTTAATTCGGCAAATGAATTGATTGGTGTAACTCAGTTAATTAATAAACAGCAAGGTAGCTTTACTACCTCTGATGAAGAATTTATGCGTGCTTTTAATATCCAAGCTGGAATTGCTTTGGAAAATGCCCGTTTATTTGAGAGTGTTTTATTAGAAAAACAATATCAAAAAGATATCCTGCAAAGCTTATCAAATGCTGTTATTTCTACAGATATGGAGGGCCGAATTGTCACCATTAATGATGCAGCTTTACAGTTACTTGGTTGTCCATTAGAAGAAGCTAATAGCAAATACAACAAACGTCTATGGGAAGAAAATTTAATTAATCGCTCGGTTTGGGAAGTTGTACCAATTGATAACTTACAAATGCGTCTGGAGGATAGTTTAAAAACTGGCGCAAAACATTTTGTTCCAGAGCAGAATTTGACAGTTGGATTGTCTCTGGCGACTTTGAGTACAGCGTCACAAAAAACAAGAGATGTTTATATTATGACAGTGCGCGATCGCACGCAGCCACATGTTGAGCTTCCCTGGAATCTACCGATAAACTCTGAGTCATCTGTACTGAATACTACTTATGTTAAGCAAATAGAACGCAGTGTGAATTTAACTGTTAACCCATTGACTAACCCAGAGGGTGGAGTGCGGGGAGGTTTGATAGTACTGGAAGATATCAGTCAAGAAAAACGCATGAAAACCACTATGTATCGCTACCTCACTCCTCGTGTAGCAGAACAAGTTTTAGCACTGGGAGAGGATGCTTTGATGGTGGGCGAGCGTAAAGAAGTTACCATCTTATTTTCCGATATCCGAGGCTACACGACACTTACGGAAAATCTTGGTGCTGCTGAAGTTGTTTCCCTACTAAATCAGTATTTTGAAACGATGGTAGAGGCAGTTTTTAACTATGAAGGTACTCTAGATAAGTTTATTGGGGATGCCTTAATGGCTGTTTTTGGTGCACCTTTACCTTTGTTGGAAAATCATGCATGGAGAGCAGTGCAGGCGGCTTTAGATATGCGCCATCGATTAGCAGAATTTAACCGACGGCGGATTATCCAAGAACAACCCCAAATTAATATTGGTATTGGGATTAGTTCAGGAGAAGTGGTTTCAGGGAATATTGGCTCTCGTAAACGTATGGACTACACCGTTATTGGAGATGGTGTAAATTTGAGTTCTCGCTTGGAAGGGGTTACTAAAGAATACGGTTGCGACATTATTTTAAGCGAGTTTACTTACCAATTGTGTAGCGATCGCATTTGGGCGCGTGAGTTAGACAAAATTCGTGTTAAAGGAAAACATCAAGCAGTCAATATCTACGAGTTGATTAGCGATCGTAATACTTCCCTCAACACTACTACACAAGAATTTTTATCTCTTTACGAAGCTGGACGTACTGCTTATTTAGCACGCAATTTTCAGGAAGCGATCATCCACTTTCAAGCTGCGAAAAACATCCGACCAAAAGACCAGGCTGTTAATATCCACCTTGAACGCGCTATGAACTACCTTCAACAACCTCCCCCAGATTCTTGGCAAGGAATCTCCACCATAATCACCAAAAGCTAATAGTTCTCTTTACTCCCCTCTGTGCCCCTGCTCCCCCGTCTCCCACTGCCTCACTTCTCTTGGTCATTACTAAAGGGATTATCACCAATTCCCAATTCTTTTTTTGACTGCCTCAGTTGTTGCCAAAGAGCTTTTATTTGGTGGTAAGCTTCTTCTGGAGATATTTTGCCAGATGTTTCTAGACTACAAATGTAAGTAATTTTTTGAGCAAATTCCTGCAAATTGGCGTTGAAAACTATGTTTTCTGGTTTGACTTGACCGTAGTACCGAGTACGAGGATAAAGAAAATCATCTTTATTCACTTTTCGTTTTCTCCATTAATGATATTAACGATCTCACTTTCTTGTAAAACCCTAAATTGAACTACCAGCACTACTGGTTCAGTCTCTTTGGGGATTAGTTATTTATTGGACTATATCTAGTTAATGAACTTTAGTGGACAAGGCTGCTAGAAAAGTATTAATCTATACTAAAAATTTTTTTTATACATTTTACCTGTTCAAATAGTTGGACAACCCAATGTAAACAAAGCTACAGACGAGAGTCTTCAGTGGAAATACTAGACTAATTAAGAGTTAAATGGGAAGTAATCGTAAGATATCAGGGTGCTAAAATTTTCAGGGATTAAATTTGTGCGTACTTAAACGACTAAAGATAAAATAGTTAAGCTTAAAAGTATGAATACTACCCGTTGCCCATAACTTTAACGTTGATCATGTCAGCCCATTCAAAAATATATGAAGGCAAAGCGAAAATCCTCTACACAACGGATGATCCAAACATTTTATTAGCTCAATTTAAAGATGATGCAACCGCCTTCAACGCCCAAAAGCGAGGAACGATTTTAGATAAAGGTGCTATAAACTGTAGCATTTCCAGTAAACTCTTTCAAGAGTTGGAGAAGTATGGTGTTCCCACTCACTATATAGACAACCCAAGCCAGAATCAAATGCGGGTGAAGTCGGTTAAGATTTTGCCATTGGAAGTGGTTGTCAGGAATATTGCTGCTGGTAGTCTTTGTCACCAAACAGGGTTACCTTTAGGCCAGGTGATCAAACACCCATTAGTGGAGTTTTATTATAAAAATGACTCTTTAGGAGATCCTTTATTGACACGAGATCGCCTCTATTTATTAGAGCTAGCGACTCCGGAACAAGTTGACACAATTACCCATCTAGCATTAGAAATCAATAATTTTCTAAGAGACTTTTTCCTGCGGTGCGGCATGACCCTAGTAGACTTCAAAGTAGAATTTGGTGTGGACGCTCAACAGAATCTGCTCTTGGCGGATGAAATTAGCCCTGATACCTGTCGTTTATGGGATACATCTACTATAAGCGACCCTGAACGCCGTGTTTTAGATAAAGACCGTTTCCGTAAAGACTTAGGAAATGTAGAGCAAGCCTACCAGGAGGTTTTACAAAGAGTCCTGAAAGCAGTAAATAGTAATAAATAAGTGTGTAAAAAATCAACTAAACTCGTGTGGATTGTCATTTGTCGTTTGTTTAGTGTTAGTTGTATTTTTGACCAATTATCAATGACTAATGACTAATACTACCTTTTAGTGGTGTGCGGAAGTGAAAAAAAATCTAAATAAAATGCGCGTATCTCCCATTTTAGCGACAGTGGTGGCAATAACAGCCCCTCTTAGCAGTTCGTTAAGTGCAAATGCACAAACCCTTGACGGCTCGAAAGAAAAAGCAAAGGTGTTTTCATCAACAAATCAGGAACACCGAATTATTAAGCTGTTACAACCTACGCCCGTATCCGTGGCGAACCCAGAGGTTATCAAATCAACCTTCAGCAGTATAAAAACAGCACAAAACCCTTCGCAAACAAGCCCTTCTATCGACATTTCTCCTTCAAATACCCCACAAAATAACATTCCAATTCAACGCAATCCTAACCAGATTGTTCCAAACACTCCACAAAATAACATTCCAATTCAACGCAATCCTAACCAGATTGTTCCAAACACCCCACAAAATAACATTCCAATTCAACGCAATCCTAACCAGATTGTTCCAAATACCCCACAAAATAACGCTCCGATTCAACGCAATCCTAGCCAACCTCCAGAGCAATCAGTCCCCCCAACAGCCCCAAACAGCATCTCACCCGAGCAAGAACAAGAATCGCAAGCACCCGAAACTCGTGTACTTGTTTCTGAAGTACAGATTAGATCTGAGATAGGACAACTCACGCCGGATCTAGAGAGCCAAATTTATAAAGTAATTCGCACCCAACCGGGGCGAACAACAACCCGCTCTCAGCTACAAGATGATATCAACTCCATATTTTCTACTGGGTTCTTCTCAAATGTTCAAGCAGTGCCAGAAGATACTCCTTTAGGCGTAAGGGTGAGCTTTGTTGTTCGACCTAATCCTGTTTTGAATAAAGTACAAGTTCAAGCAAACTCTGGTACAAATGTTCGATCAGTAATACCCCCTACTGCTGTAGATGATATATTTCGTAATCAGTATGGCAAAATCCTCAATCTACGAGACTTACAAGAAGGTATCAAGCAATTAACAAAGCGATACCAAGACCAGGGTTACGTTTTGGCAAACGTAATTGGCTCTCCACAAGTATCTCCAAATGGGGTTGTTACTTTGCAGGTGGCTGAAGGGGTGGTAGAAAATATTCGTGTTCGGTTCCGCAATAAACAAGGTGAAGAAGTAAACCAAAAGGGACAACCGATCCGTGGTCGAACTCAACCATATATTATAACCCGGGAACTGCAATTAAAGCCAGGACAAGTATTTAACCGCAATATAGTACAAAAAGACTTACAGAGAGTATTCGGACTGGGACTATTTCAAGACGTGAATGTTTCTCTTGACCCTGGTAGTGACCCAAGTAAAGTAGATGTTGTAGTGAATGTAGTTGAGCGCAACAGTGGTTCTATCGGAGCAGGTGCAGGTATTAGTTCCGCCAATGGTCTATTTGGTACTGTCAGCTATCAACAGCAAAACCTAAATGGGAGAAACCAAAAATTAGGTGCAGAGCTAGAGATAGGACAGCGAGATAGTCTATTATTTAACCTCCGCTTTACAGATCCTTGGATAGCAGGAGACCCTTATCGGACTTCTTATACTGCTGATATTTTCCGTAGGCGGTCGATTTCGTTGATTTTTGATGGTAAAAATAATAACATTCAAACCGTAGCTCCGAAAAATGCAGCAGCAACAGACGGAGATCGCCCTCGTGTTGTACGTCTAGGTGGAGGTGTAAACTTTACCCGCCCCTTGTCAAAAAACCCTTACGAAGCATCTGAGTGGACGGCTTCAGCAGGTTTTCAGTATCAGAGAGTCACAATTCAGGACTCTAATGGTAATAGTAGAAACCTAGGAAAGTTATCAACCTCAGGCGAGGACTGTATTGCAAATAAGGATTGTCTTAACTTGACTAAATCTGGAGGAGATAGCGACGATTTGCTGCTAGTACAACTCGGGCTTGCACGCGATCGCCGAAATAATCCACTTGTACCTACAAAAGGTTCGTTCCTTCGCTTTGGGCTTGATCAGTCAGTACCAATAGGATCAGGTAGTATTTTGCTTACCAGGCTCAGAGGTAGCTACAGCCAATATCTCCCTGTAAAATTAACCCACTTTAGCAAAAAGCCAGAAACTATCGCTTTTAACATTCAAGCAGGAACTATACTGGGTGACTTACCTCCTTATGAAGCCTTCACCTTGGGTGGTAGTAACTCTGTTCGAGGTTATGACGAAGGAAGATTAGGTAGTGGACGCACTTTCTTGCAAACATCTCTTGAGTATAGATTTCCAGTCTTTTCAATAGTCAGTGGCGCATTATTTTTTGACTTTGGTTCCGACTTGGGAACGAGCGATCGCGCCTCTTCATTGCTCAATAAACCTGGAACTGGCTTCGGCTATGGTCTTGGTGTGCGAGTCCAATCACCACTAGGCCCAATTCGCGTTGATTACGGTCTTAATGGCGACGGCGGTCACCAAATCAATTTCGGTATTGGGGAAAGGTTTTAATGAGAAGAATTCAGGAGTCAGGAGTCAGGAGCCAGAATGAAGTATATTGCAACTGGTCGATTAATAAAGGGCTTTCAAAATTTTGTTCTTCTGAATTCTGAATTCTGTCTCCTGACTCCTTTTTTAATAATGAGTTATTGACTATTATGCAACAATGCTCTTTAGCAGCGTCAATCACCCAAATAGGAGTAGGACTACATAGTGGTGTAAGCACCTGTGTCCGTATACTACCTGCACCACCGGGAAGTGGGCGGTACTTTGTACGGGTTGATCTACCAGAAACTCCAATAATTCCAGCACAAGTAGCGGCTGTTAGTCAAACTGTTCTGTCAACTCAGTTAGGCAAAGAAGAAGCTTGTGTTCGGACAGTGGAACATTTATTAGCAGCTCTTGCTGGAATGGGTGTGGATAATGCACGGATTGAAATTGACGGTTCAGAAGTGCCGCTTCTGGACGGTTCGGCAAGTATATGGGCACAGAGTATAGCTCAAGTTGGGTTGGTAGAACAAACTCTAGCTGTAAGGGAGGTTTCCCAACCAATAGAAGAGCCAATTTGGGTGCGCCAAGATGATGCGTTTGTTTGTGCTTTACCAGCACCAGAAACTCGCTTTACCTATGGCATTGACTTTGATTTACCTGCTATTGGTAACCAATGGCACAGCTTTTCATTAATTACTGAAGGAGCAAAAGCCTGTAATACTTTTGCTACCGAAATTGCTCCTGCCCGTACTTTTGGACTATTGCATCAAATAGAACAATTGCAGCAGGCTGGTTTAATTAAAGGTGGAAGCTTGGATAATGCTTTAGTTTGCGGACCACAAGGCTGGTTAAATCCTCCTTTAAGATTTGCAAATGAGCCAGTCCGTCATAAGATCTTAGATTTAGTAGGAGATTTGAGCTTACTTGGAAATTTTCCACATGCTCACTTCTTAGCGTACAAAGCAAGTCACAATTTACACATTCAACTGGCGCAAAAAATTTTGGATTTAAGAGTGGTTAATCATTAGTAAAATAAGCTCTCGGGTGACGCTCGTCCCGACGCTCGTTACTCGCTAACGAATCACGCTCCCACTTGTGAAGAAGGCGCACTCACCTGGGCTGGAAAACGCTTCCTGTGAAGGTGTCCTCCACGATGCAGTGGCTGATTAACAATCCAAAATTACGTCAGTTGCTACTGTAGCGCAAGTCGTCGTACAAGCATATACAAAGAGATTCTTGCTGAAAGACAACAGTCTGAAACGAGAATAGCTTCTTTAAAATGCGCGTTGTCTCAACAGACACACTGCTAAAGTCGCAAAGTCGAATCGAAGCAAGTATCCGTTGAAACCTTCATCCCTCGACTGGCTAAACTTTTTGCAAAAACTAAACTTAAAATAGAGTCAATGTCAAGCGTCACAGAAATTAATACCGCCGATATTCCTGTATCCGCATCTACTCAATCTCAGTCAGATAATGTTACAAATAACCCATCTGACAAAAAAGTTATTTTCACGGTAGAACAGATTCAGCAACTGTTACCTCACCGCTATCCCTTTGCGCTTGTAGACAGGATTATTGACTATGTTCCAGGGAAGAGTGCTGTTGGTATTAAAAACGTCACGTTTAATGAACCCCATTTTCAAGGGCATTTTCCAGGGCGTCCTCTAATGCCAGGAGTACTGATTATAGAAGCAATGGCACAAGTTGGCGGAGTTGTTATGACTCAATTGCCAGAATTTGATGGTGGACTTTTCTTATTTGCTGGTATAGATAAAGTCCGCTTCCGCCGTGAAGTCGTACCAGGTGATCAATTAGTGATGACCTTGGAACTGTTATGGGTAAAACAACGTCGTTTCGGTAAGATGCAAGGTCGTGCCGAAGTTGATGGTCAACTCGCTGCCGAGGGCGAATTGATGTTTTCCGTAACCAAGTAAAAAATTGTTTAGTAGTAAAGACACCATTAAAGTGTGTCTTTACTGAGCCATAAATTATCGATTTTGACTTTTGACCTCCCCGCAGGGGCTGGCAGTCCTCACACAAACAATCAGCTAACTTCGGCCATAAAAATACTTAACTCTCAGCATTAGACTGTTCTGGAGATGCACCCTTGAAGACACTTATTCATCCAACTGCTGTAATTCATCCAAATGCGGAACTCCATCCTACAGTACAAGTTGGTGCCTATGCTGTGATTGGAGGACAAGTGAAAGTTGGTCCTGAAACTGTTATTGGCGCTCACGTTGTGCTAGAAGGACCTCTCGAAATTGGAATGCGAAATCAGATTTTTCCTGGAGCCGCTATTGGGATGGAACCCCAGGATCTGAAGTTTGTGGGAGAACGCAGTTGGGTGAAAATTGGGGACGATAACTTGATTCGCGAGTACGTCACCATCAATCGTGCTACTGGTGCAGGTGAAGCCACTACGATTGGCAACGGTAATTTGCTAATGGCTTATGCTCATGTAGCTCATAACTGTGTAATTGAAGACTTTGTAGTGATTCCAAATTCTGTAGCGCTAGCAGGTCACGTTTATATAGAGTCAAGAGCAAGGCTTGGCGGGGTTTTGGGTGTCCATCAATTTGTACACATTGGCAGAATGTCAATGGTAGGAGGTATGGCTCGAATCGACCGAGATGTGCCTCCATATATGCTAGTTGAAGGAAATCCAGCACGAGTGCGATCGCTCAATCTTGTTGGACTTAAACGATCTGGTCTTGATCCAGTCGATTTACAAATCCTCAAAAAAGCCTTCCGTATTCTCTACCGTTCTGACTTAACTTTTAAGGAAGCTTTGGAAGAACTGGAAACGCTAGGTGACACCGAGGAGTTACAAAACCTTCGTCGCTTCCTGCTACTTTCCCAAATGCCAGGAAGACGCGGTTGCATCCCCGGTAAAGGCAAAAAAGCCCTCGTTAATGATGACTAATTCGTCTACCTCGCCCCGCTTTCTAACTTTTGAACGCCAGTTGCTTCAAGTCGGCAAAGCCGCCCAACGCACTGGCTCCTTTTGACTTCCCCAAAGGGGCTGCTCCCTCTTAAGAAAAAATGCGAATATTTATCAGCACTGGTGAAGTGTCTGGCGATTTACAAGGATCATTGTTAATTGCTGCTTTGAAGCGCCAAGCAGCGCAATATGACTTGGAATTAGAAATTGTGGCGTTAGGTGGGGAGAAAATGGTTTCTTCTGGCGCTACCCTTATTGGGAATACCACAAGTATTGGTTCTTTTGGTTTGTTAGAATCAGTACCTTATATCTTGCCTACTCTCCAGCTACAGCGACGAGCGATCGCCTATCTCAAACAGCATCCACCTGATTTGGTTGTGCTGATCGACTATATGGGACCAAATCTGGCGATCGGCAAATATATTCGTCGTCATCTTCCACAAGTACCAGTGGTCTATTATATTGCGCCACAAGTTTGGGTTTGTCCAATTACTCCTCGTGATACATCTCGTATTATTGCTGTTAGTGACAAGCTATTAGCTATCTTTCCCGGAGAAGCACGTTACTTCCAAGAGCAAGGAGCAAAAGTTACTTGGGTAGGACATCCATTGGTAGATAGAGTAAAGGATTTCCCCAACCGAGAAGCGGCACGTAGTAAGTTGGGAATTCTAGATGATGTCAAGAGTATAGCGCTTCTGCCCGCCTCCCGTAGTCAAGAAATCAAATATCTCTTGCCAGTCATGTTTCAGACTGCTCAGATTATTCAAAATAAATTCCCTGATGTGCATTTCTGGATTCCCCTTTCTCTGGAAATTTACAGGAAATCAATTGAACAGGCGATACAACAATATAATATAAAAGCTACCGTAGTATCTGAGCTACAAAAAGAAGTCTTAGCGGCTGCTGATTTAGCAATTACTAAGTGTGGTACCGTCAACTTAGAACTAGCACTGCTAAATGTGCCACAGGTAGTTCTGTATCGCGTTCACCCTTTCACTTATTGGGTTGCTCGAAAAATTTTAAAAATTGCTTTCCCCTTCGCTTCACCCACGAATTTAATGGTGATGAAGCCGATTGTGCCAGAGTTTATCCAAGAACAAGCAACACCAGAGAATCTTTCTCAAGCAGCTTTTGAATTATTACAAAATCAAAAGCGTCAACAGCAAATGCAAGAAGATTACCAGGAAATGCGACAAGCTATAGGAGAAGTAGGAGTGTGCGATCGCGCTGCTAACGAAATTTTGCAAATGATCAAATGATATGATTAGACATATTGCTGCGTTAATTTAACATCACACTTCACAAATTCAACACCAGTCAACATGATTGACAGTCCTAAGCAAGAAAGACCTATAGCTGTTGATTTATTTGCTGGTGCTGGTGGTATGACTCTTGGTTTTGAGCAAGCAGGGTTTGATGTGCTTGCATCTGTTGAAATAGATCCAATCCATTGCGCTACACACGAATTTAATTTTCCTTTTTGGAGTATTTTTTGTCAAAGCGTAGTAGATACTACAGGAAAAGAAATTAGAAGCCGTTCAAGTATTGGTGGTAGAGAAATTGACGTGGTATTTGGTGGTCCACCATGTCAAGGTTTTTCCGTGATAGGTAAACGTTTTTTTGATGATCCTCGAAACTCTCTTGTCCTTGAATATATCCGGTTAGTTGTCGAGTTACAGCCGAAATTTTTTGTCATGGAAAATGTTAAAGGAATGACCATCGGCAAACAAAAAGAATTTCTCACAGAAATCATCAACCAATTCGAGGCAAAAGGTTACAAAGTATGCAAGGATTATAAAATATTAAATGCTTCTGAATATGGTATTCCGCAAAATAGAGAGAGATTATTTTTATTAGGTTGTCGCGATGATTTGGAACTACCAGAATATCCAGCGCCAATTACCAAACCGGCAAAATCAACTCTTCGGCTTCCCTCGGCTTCTCCGATAGGAGAGGCCGAAGCTTCAAAAAAATCTAGTTTTCCTGATGATTTGCGACCAACTCCCACAGTATGGGATGCACTAAAAGATCTGCCCGCAATAGAACAATACGTAGAACTTTATAAGCGAGATTGGGTAACTGCTGATTTTGGTAAACCTAGCGATTATGGTAGACAACTGCGAGGTTTTTCCTCTATAGATAACAACTATTTATACGAACGTATATATGACCATAGACTACTCACCTCAAGTCTAAGGACAGAACACTCTTTGGAATCGATAACAAGATTTTTTTCTACTCCTCATGGCAAAACAGAGCCAATAAGCCGGTTATATAAACTAGATCCTCAAGGAATTTGTAACACACTTAGAGCAGGAACTCCTAGTAATAAAGGAGCTTTTACGTCTCCTAGACCTATACATCCATTTATCCCAAGATGTATCACTGTACGTGAAGCTGCACGGTTACATTCGTATCCAGATTGGTTTAGATTTCATGCAACCAAATGGCATGGATTTCGACAAATTGGAAACTCTGTTCCACCTTTATTAGCTAAGGCGATCGCGTCAGAGATTATCAAAAGTCTAAAAATGAAACTAACTAAGCCTCTTACTATACAAAATTTAGGTAATCAGAAATTACTAACTTTTGATATGTCAGAAGCAGCTAAATATTATGGCGTAAATCCGCAAGTCATTGAACCTAGATTAAGAAAAACAAAGCCAAAGGAAAGTGAAATATGAAGAGTGAAAAAGAAAAGATGCTGGCGGGTGAACTCTACAAATCTGAAGGTGAAGAACTTGCTGCTGACAATAAGAGAGCGTCTGAATGGCTCAAAAGATATAATTCCTCTCTAACGGAAGGACAGCAGAAAAGGGAAGAGCTTTTGAGAGAGCTATTTGGATCTGTAGGGGAAGGAGTAAATATTCGTCCACCGTTCTATTGCGACTACGGATATAACATATTCATCGGAAAAGGTGTTTTCCTGAACTTCAATTGTGTCATTCTTGATGTCGTTCGGGTCACAATTGGAGATGGAACTCAGATCGGTCCAGGTGTCCAGATTCTAACGGCTGACCACCCACGGGAGCCAGAACTGCGATCGCAAATGCTTGAATTCGGACGACCAATCGCGATCGGTTCCAATGTGTGGATCGGAGGTGGTGCTATGATCCTTCCTGGTGTTACCATCGGCGACGATGCTATTATTGGCGCGGGAAGTGTTGTGACTCGAGATGTCCCAGGTGGTGCGATCGCATTTGGAAATCCTGCTCGTGTGAAAAGTTAAAATCATCCAGGAAACTCCAGAGCAGGGAAATTAGTGCTGAGTCTCAAGAATTAATTGCTGTTTTTGTACTTCCATGGTGCTGGCTAACTCTGGGACGACACCTTATTTTCATACTGCCTTTAGTAAATGCATCATCACTAGCTTTACTCGACCAAATATAAGCGCTCCAAATCTTTCTCTTAAGAGAGCCAATTGAGCAGACTTGTCAACTTTGTCTAAATTGACACTTTTATTTGAGCTTTTTGTTTTCCATGACTTAACTTTTTTAGCACCTCTAACTACTAATGGTGCATTATACGAAGTTGCCTTAGATCGTATTATTTGCCTGAAAGCCAGTCCAGTCACAAATTGAAGGTGCGTTACGGCTTCGCGTAACACACCGTACGTTTAATTTACATTTCTTCATATACTTTCAATTTTTCATAAACAATCCTATCTTTGGAAACTTCGTATTACTTTACAAATCTGGTATAAGAAATTTAGGATTACTACTTTGATATTTATTTGAAAAATCTTTCTATTTAAATGAGAGTCGTTAATTATCTGATAGATCTTCTATATCTTCAAAAAATTCTTCTAAGTCTGGCTCTTTGCAAAAATCAGAATACTTATCTTTTGTTTCTTGATCCCAAAAAATTAATCTTTCTCTATCAAGAGTTCCAATTATTTTTTTGTAAATATCAGTAATTTCTTCTGAGAGAGCAATAATTAATATACTTGATGTACGAGTGAGAATTGTATAAACAATTTCTTCGGCTTCACTTTCATTATCTATGCTCTTTCTAACAGACCATAAAACGCATTCTTTTTCTAAACCTTTTATTCTTAAAATAGTATCTGTTTCTGAATTAACATTCATCTTTTTAAGAGCATAACAAAGGCTTGAATCTTTTTCTAAGATAGTAATTTTTTTCAAACCATAAGCATCCTGATAGGTTTCAAATATTTCCTTAATTTTTTTGGTAATTGAATCTACAGTTATTGCAAATACTACTATTGGTCTAGCTCCAGGTGGCGCACCCTTGTAAGGCATAATTTCATTTGGAGATATATCTGTCTTTCTATTTCTATGTTTGTCGATAATTTTCTTTGATAGTTTTCTAATACACTCACTAATTCTGTAAGGTAGCCTGTATGAACTCTCTAAATGGAAAATTTGCCGCCTTGCCATATCAGCTTTTCTAGTAAGACCAGAGTAGCTAGTCCCAAGATGTACAGATTGAGCTGAATCCCCAGCGATTACTAGATTATCCGGTTTCTCGAGCAACTGATAGAAAATTTCAAAATCTGCTCGTGTACAGTCTTGAAATTCATCAACAAATATATGCGTAAATAATCTTTCTTCTTGAATTTCTTTTAATTGATCTAAGAACTTAATTCTAATTATTGTAAAATTATGAATGTTTTTTTCTTTCAATAGATTGTAGTAACGTTCTAGACATTCCCAGATTACTTCTCTTTTTATTTCTTGCAAACTTGGTTTCTTACCTCTTCCATACCTTTTTTTATTTAAATAAGCTTCTTTAGTTCTATAATCGAGTCCATAAAAAACTCTATGGAACTCATCTATAATAAACTCTATATTCATTACGTCATCATATTGATTTTCTTTGATATTATGCTTTTGTCTCACTTGTTCAATAATTTTGTTGATGTTTTCCGTAATAAATCTGCTATGAGGTGTTCTTCCTAATATTTTTCCTAGCCGAGTAGGAAGGACATCAAAATGCATTAATCTAATATTAGGATAATTCAAAGAATAAAACTCGAATTGACTTGTTTCCTCTCGCTCACCTTGGTTAGTACTGTCGACTATTCTTCTACATTTATTAGAATCAAGAATTTCTTCTAGCCAATCTCCTAGCTGTCCTATCAAACCCTTATTAAAGGTAGTTAAAAGTATTTTCAAAGATGGATCGTAGTCGTTTTGATCTACTAAATTCTTAATTCTTTCAGTAATTACTATGCTTTTACCACTTCCAGCAGAACCAGTTATGATAGCTGGTCTATTAGAATGCTTAGCTGCCTTTTTCTGAGCTTTACTTAGCTCAATTTGTTTTCGTTCTTTAGTAGGGGGGCTATATATATCTATACTTTGAATACTCTGCTTAGTATCAGATACATTGACCAAAGTCATTTGGTGAATAATTTGCCTCCTAAAAACTTTTCCTGTAAAACTACGATCATCCCACCTAGCTCTACGCTTTAAGCCCCTAATATTAAGCTCTATTCTATATTTGTCTCGACTTTGGTTAACAAAACTCATCTCACCATCAAATAATTTAGCGTTTGAGTATTTTTCCTCAAGCGTGTAGCCACATGCATTAAGATTTATTCTTTGTAAAAATTCTCTCTTTATTGCCTGATTTGACGTCAATAAAATTAGATAAATTGGCTTACAGCTTAGGATTAATTCAACAAAATTATTGGTAATAGATTCTTGATTTTCTATACTATCAAATAGATAACTTGCGGATATCCAACAATTTGAATTATCTAAATTATTTGAATTATTCCAAGAGTTGATGTTATACTCGAAGAGAATATCAGAGCATTCGGTGTAATAACTTACAAATTTTTCCCAGAGTAATTGATGATACTGAAGCATAAATGGACTATTATCTATATTTATAACTTTCAGTTTAGGAGTAGTAATATTTAAGAATTTCATGCCTGCATAAATTAAACCAATTCCCCACTGTATAGCCCCAGTACCGGCTCCTAAATCAAAAATATCAATCTGTTGTTCTGTATTTTCAGAAAAACATTTGATCAGATAGTTAAGGCAAGTATTTACTCTCCGCCCGTGATACCATAGGGAGTAAACAAAACCTACACATGGTCTGTCGTAACATAAGTCTTTACCGCGAGATAAAGCATATTGTTCTTGCTCCGATTCTTGAATATCAAAACTAAAGTTACTAAGAGTATTTTTATTATTTTCAAAATAAGCATCAGCAGTCTTAGCTATAATTTCATCCAAATGTTTTTGCTGTTTAGAAATCCAGCTTAATAGTTCTTCTCGCATAGAATAAGTTAAACTTCCAAGTATTTATATAAAAGGAGCTTATGAAAAAGCGACCAAAAGAAGACAGCGAACAACTTTCGTTATTTTCTTTGCAAAATTCAAGTGATAATACTAACGGTAATTTCACTGATAATTTAATAAGCCAAGTAGAATCACTAGGTAAAAAAAACTCACAACCATCAAATATTGGTGCTGCGAAAGTCCATTATATAAACAGTAAAAGCCTACTGACTACTTCAAGTGGCTTCATAGGCTTGTATAAGTTTACTCTGAATCCATATACTGGTTGTACTTTTGCCTGTGATTATTGCTACGCTCGCTTTTTTGCTGCAACTTTTGACGAACAAAACACCTGGGGTGATTGGGTCAAAGTAAAAGAAAACGCTGTTGACTTGTTGAAGCGGGCGCGTCGTGCGAAATCTGTAGAAAGGCGACTTCAGGAAGGTGACACAATTTATATGTCCAGTGTCACTGATCCTTATCAGCCCATAGAACACAAAGCAGGTTTAACTAGAAGAATTCTGGAAGAACTTATCGAAATTCAGCCTCGTATTACTATTCAAACACGCAGTCCAATAGCTTTACGAGATATTGACTTATTTCGCAAATTTAAACATATCCGTATTAACTTCACTGTTACTACTGATTCCGAGGATGTTCGCTTACGGTATGAACCTCATTGTCCTGCAATTGAGGTGCGTCTGAAAGCTGCTAAACAAGTTGCAGAAGCTGGTATTCCTATTGGTATTTCAATTAGTCCCATGCTACCAATTAAAGATGTTGAAAGGTTTGGTCAGCGTGTAGCTGATTTAAAAGCTGCCGAGTACGTCACACAATTTTTTAAACCTACTCGTTCTCGTTTTAGTGCTGGTAGTTCACCAGAATCTCTTCAAAAAATGAAGGAAGATAACTGGACTCAAGAAAAATACCAAGAAGTAAGAAAGACTTTGATTAATATTCTGGGTACAGAATATCCATTACTTGAAGGAAATGAAGGCTACGCACCTGCATAGAAATTAACCTTTATCTAAAAAGAATTTTTATTTCTTTACATGCGTTGGAAATGTGAAAAATACAATCTCTCATCCCAGTACCCCGGCTGCGAACAGGGAACCAAGGTCGATACTTCCCTGCCAATTTTGTAAACGCGGGTGTTTATTGCCTGGAATTGCCTCTGCTCCATTTTCCTGACTACCTCGCATCACAATCACTGATTTCAATTCAGTATATGCTAACACTACAGTAAAATGAGTAGATACCCAAACTTGAGAATCATACACCGAACTTAAAGATTGTAATACTACCTCAATTGCTCTAGGGTGAATCCCATTTTCCGGTTCTTCTAAGAAAATTAAACTATGTGGCTGAGGCAGATAGGGCAAAATGGTCAGTGCTAAAATATGCAGCGTTCCGTAAGATAACCCTGAAGAAGTCACAACATGATCACCCCAATACGTTAATTTTAGGTAGGCGTGATAATCTTCTTCACGTTGAATTGCTTCTATTGCCACAACATTAGGCAAAGCCATTTTTACATGTTCTACCCAAGACTCAAATAGCTCCGGCTGTTCCTGTTGTAAATTCAGCACTAACCAAGGCAGATTAGCGCCATCTGGACGTAATGTTTTAGGCTGACCAGGCGGACAAGCTTTCCGCAGCACTGACCAACTTGGTTCGTAACGCATTACCCCTTTTTCTAAGAAATTCCTGAACCCTTGTTACCTGTTATGTAACACTAAACATTTTTGGCTTTAAATGTCAATGAGTATTTAACAGTATCCTGATACTGTATTTTGTAAGATTTACTGTTTGCTTAGTGCAATCCTAGTAGTGAGGATACTGACTTTGACAATATATTTTCAAATAATTAACATAGAATTATCAGTTATTTTTATGAAAATATGACTCTTAGCCTTCGTAACATTTACCCACTGTCAGAATTTCAGCGCGGTGCCAAAGCCTTTTTAGAAAAGCTTAGAGGAACAAAAGAACCTATTATTCTTACTGTTAACGGTAAAGCATCTGTGGTTGTTCAAGATGCCCAAAGCTATCAGGAACTGTTAGATAGGCTAGAACTTTTAGAGACAAGCGCAGGAATTCGCAAAAGTCTTGAGGAATTTGAGCTTGGCTTAGGTATACCCCTAGACCAAGCATTCGAGCAACTGCGAACAAAATATGACATACAAAGTTGAAATTTCGCCAACTGCGGTTGCTGGAAAAATTCCCTAACCGCTGTCCCATGTCACCGGAAAGCGAGTACATGGGTATAGAAATACGGCAGCTACTTTACAAAAAGCAATTTCGCATTTTGTTCACTGTTAGTGAGGCTTTAGAGGAAGACCGAGGGATTGTTCGCGTTCATCGAGTTCTTCATGGCTCGCAAGAAAGGTTACGTCATCCCAAACAACTATTAGATGATGACGATGAGTAACTTAATAGTTCAGGACGGACTACCTACATCTTCACATGAGAGTGACACGCCTGCGTGCTGTAAAACTAAATCACGCTATTGATCAGCCCCAAGCGCGGAAAAATGTACTGTCTTCCCAGATACTAGCGGTACGTTGCTCGATCGCACCTAATTCCTGTTTTCCCAAAGGCTTAAAAGCACGTGCTATCTTGACATTAGATTCTAATTGTGCTGGGTTTTCAGCCGCAATTACGCAACAATCAACTCCTGGTTGAGATAAGCTATATCCCATAGCTTGATGCATTCCTTCCAATCCACCCGGTTTAAACAGGCGACCGTAGGCTGGTACTTTCATAGCAATAACACCTACTTTTTTTTGCCGTGCTAGTGGTAGAACTACAGGGAGGAATGGTTGTGGGTGATGTTTATCAGCAGCGTTTACGGGTATTAATGTTGTGTGGAAGGGATAGCGACGCAAGCCTTCAGCAATCACTTGTGGGTCATGATGTCCGGTGATACCAACAAAGCGCACTACTTTCTGCTGGATTGCTTCTTGTAGTGCGTGAATTGCACCAGATGAACTAAAGATGGTATCAAGATCTTGGCGTGAAGAGACGTGATGTATTTGCCATAAATCAAGATGATCTGCACGAAGACGTTTGAGCGATCGCTCTAATTCTCTCCATGCACCATCCCGATCTCGTTTATCTGTCTTACTCGCTAAAAACAGCTTTGAGCGTGATGGTGGTAAAACTTTCCCTAAATAATCTTCACTTGGTCCATAATCGGCTGCGGTGTCAAAGTAACGGATTCCAAGTTCAAGTGCTTTTTCAATAACAGCTGTAGCTTCTTTTTCTTTTCCTTCAGCAGATAACGGAGTTTGACCAGCTCCACCTAAGCCAAAAATGGGAACTTTCACGCCTGTACGTCCCAATACTCTTTCTAGCATTGTTCCTGGTGGTGTAGCTGTGTTGCTTGGATCTTGTTGCAGGGTAGTGCTTCCTGCTATACCGCCAGCAACGGCGACAGTGCTAATTATAAACTTGCGCCGCGTCGTTCTTGCTGTCATAACTCACTCCTCAACTTTGGGGTAAAGACTAGGGAGAAATTACTCCCCTTCTTTGATGGTAGGACAGCAAAACTACCGATTCACGAAAATTGAGAATTTTTAATTCCGAAAAGGCGCATTAGGAGTGTGGTGCGTTACGACTTTCCGTCTAACGCACCAAACCCTTATAGGTAGGGCATTACTAATTATTAGTAATAGAAGCTGCTAGTTCAGCCAAGCGTTCTTGTTGATCTAGAGAGATACAAGCTTGAATAATTGACTCTAAGTCGCCTTCTAGAACTCCGTTTAGCGGGTAGTTTTGGTTAAGACGGTGATCGGTAACGCGGTTATCTTTATAGTTAAAAGTACGAATTTTTTCAGAGCGTGATCCTGTACCGACTTGCGATCGCCGCATAGAAGTCACAGCTTCTTGTTGTTCGCGTAACTTCATCTCGTACAACTTTGCCCGCAGGATTTGCAACGCCCGTTCTTTGTTTTGTAACTGGCTGCGCTCTTCTGTACAGAAAATGCGTATACCTGTAGGTTTGTGGTACAAGTCAGCTGCTGTTTCAACTTTGTTGACGTTTTGTCCACCAGCACCGCCAGAACGAGCTGTGGTCATTTCAATATCTTTTGGATCTATGTGAATTTCTACGTCATCCACTTCCGGCATAATTGCCACAGTCGCTGTGGAGGTGTGAACTCGTCCGCCAGCTTCTGTTACTGGCACACGTTGTACACGATGTACTCCTGCTTCAAATTTTAACTTACTATAAACGCTGTCACCTTGAATTTCTAGAATGGCTTCTTTAAAGCCACCCATTTCAGCCAACGACTCACTTACCAGTTTTACTTTCCAGTGCTGAGAGTCAGCGTATCTTGAGTACATTCGTACTAAATCCCCTGCCCAAATACTAGCTTCATCGCCGCCAGTACCTGCACGAATTTCCAACATAATATTTTTGTCATCGTTGGGGTCACGGGGTAGCAGAAGTATTTTCAGGCGATTTTCTAAATATTCTATTTTCTGTACTAGTTCTTCTACTTCCAGTGCTGCCATTTCTTGCAGTTCTGGATCACCTTGAGATTCTTTAAGTACTTGACGCGCGCCTACTAACTCTTCTTGAGAAGTTTTCCAGATGTCATAAGTATCGACAACTTCTTCTAAAGAAGAACGAGCCTTCGCGACTTTTTGATACTCATCTGGATTTTTAGCAGTATCAGGGTCGGCGAGGCGACGGGTCAATTCACTAAAAGTTTGTTCAACAGATTTTAGCTTCTCCAGCAAATATACTTCAGCCATGATGAGTGCGATCGCTCCTTAAAAATAGCAAATTGGCTCCAGCATTAAATACAACAATCGACCCAGCCAATGGAGGGTCGTCGTTACAAGCTACAGCCGAACCGCTACTTTTTCTTTTTGCCGCCGGTGGTTTTGCCGCCTTCGGTCATGCCGTACTTGCGGAGGAAGCGCTCTACGCGACCCTCGGTGTCAATAATCTTCTGAGTACCAGTGTAAAAAGGGTGGTTTCCAGACCAAACATCTACATGTAATTCTGGCTTAGTAGAACCAACAGTCATAACAACTTGACCGTTGCAGTATACCTTAGCCTCTGGATACCACTTAGGATGAATATCAGGTTTAGCCATTGTTCCTAATTGTGGTGTATCTATTATCAATTATAGCTTTTAGCTGTTCAATTGAGCAATTGGGATTGGGGATTGGCGATTGGGGATTGGTGATTGGGGTATCATAAGAAATTCTTTCCCGGTACCCAGTCCCCAGTCCCCAGTACCCAGTCCCTAACGCTTGGAGTACTGAGGAGCTTTGCGAGCTTTGTGTAAACCGTATTTTTTGCGCTCTTTTGCCCGAGGATCACGGGTGAGATAGCCTTCTGTTTTTAAAGGTGGGCGGTTATCGGGGTCAAGTTGACACAAAGCCCGAGCCACTCCTAGACGAATGGAATCAGCTTGTCCGGTTATACCACCGCCTTCAGCTTTGACCAAAATGTCATATTCATTTTCCAACCCTAGAGTTTCTAAGGGAGCTTTAATCACTCCAAGATAGTTGGCATTGAATTGGAAATAAAGGTCTCCAGGTTTGCCATTAACAATCAGTTGACCGCTACCTGGAACTAGACGTACTCGTGCTACTGCGGATTTGCGACGACCAGTACCCCAGTACATGGCACGACCACTATTGGTATCTACTGCTTGCATTCGATTTATTCTCCTGGAATTGTCTGAATTTTTAACTCTTTGGGTTTTTGTGCTGTATGGGGATGAATTGGGCCAGCGTAGACTTTTAGTTTAGTAAATAACTGGCGTCCCAAGGTATTCTTGGGCAGCATACCCTTCACAGCATGTTCAACAATCCGTTCTGGTAAACGCTGTTGTAATTTTGCAAAGGTTTCCGTTTTCATCCCACCAGGACGACCGGAGTGACGACGGTAAACTTTTTGGGTACGCTTTTTACCCGTAACGGCAACTTTTTCTGCATTGATGACAATAACAAAGTCGCCTGTGTCTAAGTGAGGGGTATAAATGGGTTTATTTTTGCCTCGCAAAACCATAGCGATTTCGCTTGCTAGGCGACCAAGTCTCTGGTCGGTGGCATCTACTACGTACCACTCACGCTCTAGCGTATTGACAGGAGGAAGGTATGTTTTGTTCATTGTTTTTTATTAAGGGTTGTGCTATTCAATAACTACTAACCAAAGATAAATTTAGGCTGGGTGTCGTACCAAACTTCTGTAGGAAAAGGAAAATCTAGATAGCCAACTCTTAACAAGCATAAGCCATGAGCAGGCGCAGCATATTTTACTTCTTCTCGGCGTTGGTGTTGCCAAATATCGGTGAAGTTAGCAAGTGTTCTTTGTTTGGAACCTACCTCAATCAGCATTCCCACCAATAGCCTTACCATCCCGTATAAAAACCCATTTGCTTGAATCTCTATATAGACAAATGGTCCATTTCGATAACACTCTGCTGCTTGTACATCTACCCAGGAATGCTTACGTGCTGAATTTGCGCGATGAAAAGCCGCTAAGTGATGGCGTCCTATCAGAGGTTCGAGAGCAGCCTGAATAAGTGATTCATCTAGTGGTGCATGATAGTAATGCCAACTAAAGGCGCTAGCGAATAAGTTGGGTAGTTTTTCAGTATAAAGTGTGTAACGATATCGTCGATACACAGCACTAAAACGAGCGTGCCAACGGTTATCTACACTTGCTGAAGCCGGAATAAATATATCTTTGGGTAGGTAACCGTTAAGAACCGTTGCCCACTTGTTAGCAGGAATTTTACTTACAGCGTCGAAGTGGGCTACTTGAGCTGCAGCATGAACTCCGCTATCAGTACGTCCTGCACCATGTAGTGTCACATGCTCGCCGAGCACTGTTGAAATAGCCTTTTCTATCTCTTCTTGAACACTACGATGATGTGGTTGCCGTTGCCAGCCGTGAAAGTGAGTGCCCAAGTATTGGATTACTAGGGCAACTCGCTCTCTTGATATAGGCTGGGGGCTTTCTAACATAGCAGGGGAGCAGGGGAGCAGGGGAGCAGGGGAGCAGGGGAGCAGGGGAGCAGAGGAGCAGAGGAGCAGGGGAAGAGAATTATGAATTCTGACTTCTGACTCCTGAATTCTGACTCCTTATTAAACTAATTCAATGATTGCCATTTCAGCATTATCACCACGACGAGGCACTGTATGAAGAATGCGGGTATAGCCTCCATTACGGTTAGCATAACGAGTAGGTGCTTGCTCAAACAGAGCATGAACCAATTGTTTGTCGTAGATGTAGCCGAGAGCTTGACGGCGTGCTGATAGTGAGCCGTCTTTTGCTAAGGTAATCATTTTATCGACTTCTGATCTTAGAACTTTTGCTCGAACTAAAGTTGTGCTTATCCGACCATGACGGATCAGTTCAGTGGCTAATGCTCGTAATAAAGCACGACGCTGATCTGTTGGTTTGCCTAGTTTTTTAACCCGACAACTGTGACGCATAATTTTTTTAGGTATTAGATGTTAGGGGTTGGGGCAGTTATCAGTTATCAGTTATCAGTTATCAGTTATCAGTTATCAGTTATCAGTTATCAGTCAAGAATAATGTGTTTATACGAGCGCGAAACACCGCATTATATCGGTGATAACTGATAACTGTTTACTGTTCACTGATTTAAGCTGGTTTGGATCTTTCCTGGGGTAAGGTAATGCCCAAACGTCGCTGTAATGCTTCAACTACCTCTTCTGCTGATTTCTGACCAAAGTTTTTAATTTCTAGCAGGTCTTCTTGGGTATAATCCAATAAGTCTGCCACAGAGTTAACTTGTGCTCTCTTGAGACAGTTATAAGCCCGAACAGACAATTGTAGTTCTTCGATAGGAATTTGAGCAGTTGGATCGTCTGGAATGTCGGATCCTATATCTGTTGGTTCCAGAGAAATATCTTTCAGTGGGTTGAACAGATCTACTAAGATAGCAGCAGCGCTAGAAAGAGCTTCCTGAGGAGTTACACTACCATTTGTCCAAATTTCCAACAGGAGTCGGTCTTTTTGCATCCCGGTATCTCCACGGGCTTCCTCGACGCTGTAGTTAACTTTTCTAACTGGCATGAATACGGAGTCTATTTGGAGAAAGTCTAAAGATGTAGCTTCTTCACGACCCCGCTCGACAGTACGATATCCTTTACCTCTCTCAATCCGAAACTCCATTTCTAGCTTTGCTCCTTCTGATAGAGTCGCTATATATTGGGTTGGATCGATAATTTCTACTTCACTGGGTAAATCAAAATGGGACGCATTGACTACCGCTGGACCCGTTACGAGTAGCCTACCAATTTGAGGCTGCGAGGAATAGTTTTTTAGAACAATTTCCTTCATTCTCATAAGGATTTCCAGCACGTCTTCTCTGACGCCTGGAACTGTGGCAAACTCATGGGTAACGCCTGCAATCCGCACAGCAGTTACAGCAGTTCCCTCTAAATTTGACAGTAAAATTCGTCTTAGAGCATTACCAACAGTTGTTCCTTGACCACGCTCCAGGGGTTCCAGAATAAATTTACTGTACTGGGTTCTATTTTCTTCAGTATTAGATTCTACACATTCAATTTGAAACTGCGCCACGGAGTAGCCTCCCTTGTCTTAAGGTCCTGCTAGCAGGCAAATCAATTGCCTCCCGAATTTATTTAATGTCCTAAAGGTCTCGGTTTATCAAATCTATGTTTATTAATGAGATTGGATGTCCCTAAGAGTCTGTAGGCGTTTATTTTGTTTTGGGTTTTTGAAGTTTATTTGTCTTCTTGGGGGAAGACACTACGCTTCTACGGAAGGCCACCATCCCTTTGGGAAAGTCAAAAGTCAAAAGTCAAAAGTCAAAAATGACACACTCCATTCGTTCATCCTGCATTCTGACTTCTCTCTTCTGACTCCTTTTTTGATGTGACTTTCTTTGTGAACTTTTTGTCCTGATTTCCTAAGCAGTTTCGGTCTAAACTCGACGACGCTTGGGTGGACGACAACCATTATGAGGAATCGGTGTTATATCCCGAATAAGCGTGATTTCTAAGCCTGCTCCTTGAAGTGCCCGAATAGCAGTTTCTCGACCTGCTCCTGGACCACTTACCATAACCTCAATTTGGCGCATTCCTTGATCAATTGCTCGGCGTGCTGCACTTTCAGCGGCAGTTTGCGCTGCAAAGGGTGTTCCTTTTTTCGCCCCTTTAAAACCGCTAGAACCTGCACTTGCCCAAGAAATCACATCCCCATTTTGATCAGTAATGGTGACAATGCTATTGTTGAAAGTAGACTGGATAAAAGCAATCCCGTTTGGAACGTTCCGTTTTTGCTTTTTACTTCCAGTTTTTTTAGTTGGTTGTCTCGCCATATGAGTGTAGTTTAGATTAAAGTAAAACTTGGTGTTAGTTGTTGGTTAAGCGTTGTGGTTTGGTAAACACCTAAAGGGCTGCTTTCCTTGGGGTAGCTGAAGGAAATTTTGGAGAGTTGCTCAAAAGTCTTACTAACCCTTCGTTTGACGCTCTCTACGACGAAGCGAGCTAACGCCAGTTCCAGTCAGGCAACCTACCTACCCTACGATATGGTAATAGCTCCCATGTGCGTAGCAAAGAACTTAACCAGTAGCTTGCTAGGGAAAGCCTTCGTTCTTGAGGGCTACACCACTTCCTGCTATACACTAATAACCTGTTAGCACGCTTTCCAGCGCAAAAAGTATTATTTGCCTGGTGCCTTTTTCTTCCCAGCCACTGTCTGCCTTCTCCCACGTCGAGTTCTGGCATTGGTGCGAGTTCTTTGACCTCTTACTGGCAAGCCCATCCGGTGACGACGCCCTCTGTAAGTGCCAATTTCTATTAAGCGCTTGATGTTCAAGCCTTCCCAGCGTCTCAAGTCACCTTCGACTTGATAGTTCTCTTCTACTTCTGCTCGTAGGGCTGCTACGTCGGAATCGCTTAAGTCTTTAACGCGAGTATCTGGGTTTACGCCGGTAGCAGATAAAATGTCTTTTGAGCGCGATAACCCAATTCCGTAAATATAAGTTAGACCGATTTCGACGCGTTTATCACGTGGAAGGTCTACTCCGGCAATACGTGCCACAATGAATATCTCCCTATACTGCTCTTTATTGGTTTAATTTTTGTGCTTTATTCAGTTGTTTTCTACTGAATTTCTTGGCGCTATCCTTGACGTTGTTTATGCTTGGGATTTATACAAATCACCATTACTCGACCACGTCGCCGGATCACGTTACACTTTTCACAAATTTTTTTGACTGACGCTCTGACTTTCATTTTCTGAGTTACTCCAAATATAGAAACATAACATTTTTTGAGAAATTATGCAATTAAATATTTCTGAAAAACCCAAGGAAATGGATTTATGATACAATTCTTTACATAAAATCAGTTGCTCCTGTGCGAAATTGACGTTTGATTCTATACTTTCTCCGGTTGTAACAGGTTAAATTTATATAGACTCAGAATCCTATCTCGACGCCTGGAGTAAAATAGATGTAAGCTAAGTAATGAAGGCTGGGATCTACTACATGCAAGAGCGGGAAAAACAGTGTTAGATTATACTAACGTGATTTGTTTACCTCTGGAATAAAATTCGACTATTAATCTACTTTTTACGCAGTCGGTAAGTGATTCTGCCCTTGGTCAGGTCGTAGGGCGTTAACTCTACCTTGACGCGATCGCCAGGTAAAATCTTGATATAGTTACGGCGGATCTTACCGGAAATGTGAGCTAACACATTAAAGCCATTGTCTAGGTCAACACGAAACATTGCATTTGGCAGTGATTCAGTGACCGTACCTTCCATTTCAATTAAGTCTTGCTTAGACAATTTGTTTTATCCTCAAATCAACAGTCTCAGGTTAAGTTGCAGCCGTTTCATCTGCAAAAGAACATATTTCCGAAAATATATCAACGGTTTATTAATATATCTTATCAAAATTCACCTATATCTTGCTTGGGCTAGGTAGTAGTAGTTAGCGATACTGTGGTAGCAACTAACTACTAACTCCAGCTACGAAGCAATTACCTTTTTTATTTCATCAGTGACTTCTTCTTGGGATTGATTGCCATTCACTTTCAAGAGTATGAGGCGATCGCTGTAATAATTAATCAGTGGCGCAGTTTCATTCCGGTAAACTTCTAAGCGTCGCCGAATGACTTCTTCAGTATCGTCTTTTCGTCCCCGTTCTAGTAACCTTTCTACAACAACATCATCAGGCACTTCGAGGTTAATGACCTTGACCCCACGATGAGCTAGTTTATCTAGTAATTGCTCTAAAAACGATGCTTGATTAACAGTACGTGGAAAGCCATCAAGAAGCCAACCCGAGTTAGTGTCCGGGTGACTAAGCCGTTCAGCAACCATATCCTCTACGAGTTTGTCAGGAACTAACTCTCCCCTATCCATATAACTTTGAGCCTCGACACCTAAAGGAGTTTGCTCTTTTAAGGCTTGCCGCAATATATCTCCCGTAGAAATATGGGGAATACGCCAACCATCAGCTAATGTTTTAGCTTGAGTTCCTTTACCAGATCCAGGCGGTCCCAAGAAAATTAATCGCGTCACTATTGTTTTACCATTCCTTCATAGCGCTGAGAGATAACGTAGGTCTGAATTTGTTTTGATGTATCAATTGCCACACCGACTAGAATTAACAAAGAAGTAGCACCTAATCCCTTAAAGGTTGGCACTTTCAAAGCTGTTTCAACGGCGGTTGGAATAATAGCAATCAAACCCAAAAATATAGCACCTAAGAAAGTGAGCCGATTTAACACCCGCTCAATATACTCACTTGTTGCCTTACCTGGACGAATCCCAGGAATACTAGAACCCATTTTCTTCAAGTTTTGTGCTACATCCACTGGGTTTACAATCAACGAAGAATAGAAGTAGCTAAAGAAAACAATTGAAACTAGGTAAACAATCGCATACACCCATGCTCCTGAACCGCCAGGAATGAGATATGTTCTAACGATGTTTGAATATTCTGGATTCTTGATAAAATTTTCTACCAAAAGAGGCAAACTCAGGATGGCGGCTGCAAAAATAATTGGCATAACTCCGCCCTGATTGAGTCGTAGAGGTAAGAAACTACGTTGTTCAGCCAAAACCCGACGACCTACTTGACGACGAGCTGAAATAATTGGGATGCGACGCATTCCTTCCTGTACAAACACAATTCCAACAATTGTGGCAAGGAACAGCAACAGTAGAACAACAACGCGACCTACTGTTTCTCTACTTCCAGATTCCACAAATGAAATCGTGTCACCCAAAGCTTTTGGCAATGTGGCGACAATGTTGACAAAAATCAACAAAGATGCTCCGTTACCCACACCCCGCTCTGTAATTACCTCTGATGCCCACATTACGAACATCGAACCAGCCACGAGAGCGATCGCTGTTTCCGCAACGAACAAAGCATCATAATGAAAGGCAAAAGGCTTAAGCCAGAAAGCTGCTAGGAATGTACTTTGAATAATTGCCCAACCCAGAGACACATAACGGGTAATCTGGGAAATTTTACGCCTTCCTGCTTCACCTTCATTTTTCTGTAAATTTTCTAAAGATGGGATAGCAGCAGTCAGCAATTGGATGATAATCGAGGCGTTAATATAAGGCAATATTCCTAAAGCAAAGACTCCCAAAGCCGAAAGTCCACCTCCAGAAAAGATATCCAAAAAGCTTAATATCTGGTTATTGCCTCGGATTGCTTCAGCAAACTGCGCTCGATTAATTCCAGGTATGGGTATATGTATACCCATACGAATCAAAAATAAAATACCCAAAGTGACAAGTAGCCGACCTCGCAAGCCTGCGGCTTGCGCCATCTGCATAAAAGTTTCTTGAGCTGTTGGACCTTTATCTCGACTGATCATAGTCATAGAGAGTTACCTTGATAGTGACGTGAGGCGCAACACCTCCGGGGAAGTCAAAAGTCAAAAGTCAAAAGTCAAAAGGACTCCTGAATTCTGAATTCTGAATCCTGACTCCTTTTCACTGTACAACTTCACAACTCCCGCCAGCTGCCTCAATTTTGCTACGAGCTGTACCTGTAAAAGCCGCCGCTTGCACGGTGAGAGGAACGTTTAATTCTCCATTCCCCAAAATTTTCAAGGGTCCCTTTGACGCAGTTAGAATACCTGCTTCCTTTAAGGAAGTCAGTGTAACTGCTGTATTAGCAGGAAGGGAGGCTAGCTTTTCTACATTAATCGTAGTGTACTGCTTACGATTAATCAGGGGGAAGCCTTTGAGCTTAGGTATACGGCGGTACAATGGCTGTTGACCACCTTCAAAACCGGGTCTAGTGCTGCTACCAGAGCGAGCTTTCTGACCACGCATCCCTTTACCTGCACTTGCGCCTTGACCTGCGGCAACACCCCGACCTAAACGACGGGGGCGTTTCTTAGAGCCTTTTTGCGGTCGAACATCATTTAGTCTCATAATTGAAACATTAATTTACAATTCGTAATGTTTATTTACATTCTTTAGTTATTGCCTTGTGAGTGTATTTTCCACATCACCAGCAACTCAGACAATATTAATTACATTGCCCCATGCCCCATGCATGCCCTATGCCCATTTAAATGTAAAGTTTTTCAATGGGAATGCCTCTGTCTTCTGCTACTTCTCCAAAGGTACGGAGTGTGGATAGAGCGTTAACTGCTGCTCTCGCATTGTTCAGAGGATTATTAGAGCCAAGTTGCTTAGCTAGGATGTTACGAACTCCTGCAAGCTCAAGTACTGTTCTAACAGCACCACCTGCGATTACCCCTGTACCTGGTGCAGCGGGACGCATGATGACTTTAGCACCACCGCCAGTACCATCTACTGGATGAGGAATAGAGTTAGATTTGGTGATGGGGATGTCAATAAGATGTTTTTTGCCATCGGCGACACCTTTTTTCACAGCACCAATTACATCTGAGGCTTTACCTACTCCAACGCCTACTTGACCGCGTTCATTACCGACAACAACGATCGCGCGGAAGCTGAGTTTTTTACCACCTTTAACAACCTTGCTTACCCGACGGATCTGAATGACCCGTTCTTGCCAATTGGTTTCTTCTTTCTTCGTACGGTTAGCTTTACGACGATTTGTTGCCATAATATGTACCTTGTGTCAATAGTCAATAGTCTCGAGACTTTTGACTGATTTAAAAGTTTAAACCAGCTTCACGTGCTGCTTCAGCCAATGCTTTGATACGACCGTGATAAAGGTTACCACCACGATCAAAAACGACTTTCGTGATGCCTTTTTCGAGCGATCGCTCTGCTATCAACTTACCTACTGCAACAGAAGCATCACAAGTCCCACCTGAAGATAACTTCGACTTCAAGTCTGGTTCTACAGTTGAGGCTGCCACTAAGGTATGATGTTGCGTATCATCAATCACCTGAGCATAAATATGCTCATGAGAGCGAAATACACACAACCGTGGACGCTCTGGAGAGCCATTAACTTTACCACGGACGCGTCGATGGCGACGGTGCTTTGATTCTCTACGAGTCAGCTTCATTTTTTACTTCTTACCACTCTTACCAGTTTTTCCAGCTTTACGTCTTACCACTTCACCTGCATAGCGAATACCTTTACCCTTATAAGGTTCTGGCGGACGAACATCGCGGATTTTAGCGGCTGTGTTACCTACCACTTCTTTGTCATAGCCACTAACAATAACGTTAGTGTTATTTTCTACAGCGAACTGAATCCCATCCGGGGGAGCAATGTTCACTTGATGGCTATAACCCATGTTCAAAACTAAGTTTCGACCTTGGACTTGTGCGCGGTAGCCAACCCCTTGAATTTCCAAACGACGCTGAAAACCTTTGGAAACTCCTTCCACCATATTGGCAACTAAGGTACGGCACAAACCATGTAATTGTCTTGAAGTGCGGGAATCATCCCGACGCGCGACCTGCAACTCTTCTCCTTCTTGGGAGACAATTACATTAGATGGTAGATCACGGGAAAGTTCACCTTTAGGACCTTTAACAAGAACCTTTGTGCCATCAAAACTTACTTGTACCTTGGCGGGAATCGTAATTGGACGTTTACCAATTCGAGACATAACTCTCCTTTTGTTTAGTTATTAACCACTACCAAACGTAACAAAGTACTTCACCACCCAAGTTTTGACGCCGTGCTTCTCGGTCGGTCATAATACCACTCGGTGTAGAAATAATGGCAATACCAATACCACCTAATACCCTTGGCAATTCTTTTTTGTTGGAGTACACGCGTAAACCAGGTTTACTGACTCGCTTCAAGGTGTTAATAAGTGGCTGGCGATTTTTACCCTTATATTTCAGGGAAATCACTAGGTTACGTTTTACACCTTCTCCTGCTTCTTCAAATTCTGAAATAAAACCTTCTTCTTGTAGTACTCTAGCAATACTACGTGTCATTTTTGTCGCTGGCACTTGTGTAGTTTGATGCCGCGCTAGGTTTGCATTGCGGATGCGCGTTAGCATATCTGCAATTGTGTCGTTTGCCGCCATCGATCCCTCTTTAAATGAACTTATTGATCCCGAAAAGGCATTCCCATTTCTTTGAGTAAAGCACGACCTTCTTCGTCATTCTTAGCTGTGGTGATGATCGAAATATCCATACCACGGACTTGATCGATACTGTCGTATTCTACTTCTGGAAAAATCAGTTGCTCCCTGACACCCAGAGTATAATTACCACGACCATCAAAGCTTTTAGGACTAATACCGCGAAAGTCACGGATTCTAGGTAATGCCAAGCTGATTAAACGGTCAAGAAAGGCGTACATCCTTTCACCTCGTAGAGTGACCATGATACCAACGGGCATACCTTGACGAATCTTGAAGCCAGCGATCGCCTTCTTAGCTCTTGTAACTACGGGTTTTTGAGCGGTAATTAGTGCAATCTCATTTATAGAAGCTTCGAGCGATTTAGCATTCTGAGCTGCTTCTCCTAAACCTCGGTTAACAGTTACCTTCACCAACTTTGGCACTTGATGAATGTTGGTGTACTGAAAGTCCTTCATTAGTTTAGGAACTATTGTCTCGTGATATACCTTTTTGAGTCTTGTCGTTGCCATAGTTTTAGTTTCGATGATCTCTGGGCTTGGTCAGAGAAAATGATAGTTGTTATAGACACTAAGCTATTTATCAAGAATTTCGCCAGTTTTCTTAAGCATCCGTACTTTCTTACCTTCTTCGGTGAAGGTGTAACAAATGCGGCTTGCAACGTTTTGCTTAGTTGAGTAGAGCATTACGTTAGAACTGTGGATTGGTGCTTCTTGAGTGACAATGCGTCCAGATTCACCTTCTTGCTGAGGTTTAACGTGCTTAGTTTTAATATTTACACCTTTGACAACGACTTTACTAAGTTCAGGAAGAGCTTTAATCACTTCACCAACTTTGCCTTTGTCTTTCCCAGCAATTACCTGCACGGTATCTCCAGTTTTAACGTGCATTTTATAGAAGACTTTTGGCTGAGGCTTTTTAATACCCATTACAATACCTCCGGAGCCAGAGAAACTATTTTTGTGAAGTTCTTGTCACGTAGTTCCCGTGCGACTGGACCAAACACCCGCGTTCCTCTAGGGTTACCATCTTTGTTGATGATAACAGCGGCGTTGTCGTCGAAACGGATACTCATCCCACTGTCTCTATTGATATTGTGGCGAGTACGGACAATCACAGCTTCCACAACATCTGATTTTTTCACAGCCATGTTGGGAATAGCGTCTTTAACAACGGCGATAATTTTATCGCCCACAAAGCCATAACGGCGGTTACCTGCGCCTAAAACGCGGATGCACATCAGTTTACGAGCACCGCTGTTATCTGCGACATTAAGATACGTTTGAGGTTGAATCACTGGTTTTTTTCCTTCTTTTTGTTGTTAGACAACTAACAACTGAGAAATTTAGCTATTTCTGACAGTTAAAATTTCTGTCACTTGCCAGCGTTTTGTTTTACTCAGGGGTCTAGTTTCCTGAATACGAACGCGATCGCCTATTTTGCACTTATTTTCTTCATCGTGCGCTTTGTAACGCTGGGTGTTAACGACAATTTTGCCGTATTTAGGATGGGGAGCGCGGTTTTCTACAGCAACAACCACCGTTTTTTGCATTTTATCGCTAACTACCAAGCCAACTCGTTCCTTAACTGCCATAATCTCCTATTCTTCCTTAGCGGGTTGTTGACTTGCTGCTGATCTTAAACGTTCACCCTCTACTGTTAGTAATTGAGCTAAACGATGTCTAGCGTGTCTGAACTGGTGAGGTTTTTCTAGTTGTCGAGTTGCTTTTTGTAGACGTAGTTGAAATAGTTGCTTCTTGACGGCAACAATTTCATCAGCGAGTTCTTGATCACTTAAACTTCTTGCTTCTGAAATCTTGGGAAAAGCCATAACTTACACCTGTGGCTCTTCTTGAGAGCGCAAAATGAACTTAGTTTTGATTGGTAATTTATAAGCTGCTAAGCGCATCGCTTCACGAGCTGTTGCTTCGGGAACACCAGCAATTTCAAATAAAATCCGTCCTGGTTTAACCACAGCAACCCAAAACTCTGGTGAACCTTTACCGGAACCCATCCGGGTTTCTGCGGGACGCATCGTTACAGGCTTATCTGGGAAAATACGAATCCAGATTTTACCACCCCGTCTGATATAACGGGTCATTGCTCGACGAGAAGCTTCTATTTGACGGGAGGTTATCCAAGCTGGCTCTAAAGCCTGGAGCGCAAAATCTCCAAAATTTAGGGTGCTACCGCGTGTAGCCATTCCCTCCATCCGTCCGCGCTGTTGTTTGCGAAATTTCGTTCTTCTAGGACTTAACATGATTCGTTAATAAAAAAGAATTCAGGAGTCAGGAGTCAGGAGTCAGAATAAGCGCGTGAATTCTTTAGATTGGCGAGCGAATGAAGGGTTTAAAATCTTCATTCAAATGCCACAAGCATTTTTTTGACTTTTGACTTTTGACTTTTGACTTTTGACTTCCGCAGAGCGGTTATCCTTCATTTGAACGGTCTTCAAATTGTTGGCGACGTCTTTGTTGTTGACGGCGGCGGGGTTCACGTTCGCGGTTTGATGGTGGTGGGGGAACTTCTTCCTGTCCTGGAATAATTTCTCCTTTAAACACCCAGATCTTCCTGCCAAGAGTCCCCGCGACTGTTTGGGCTGTGGAGTAAGAGAAGCCAGTGTTAGCCCGTCGCGTGTGTAGAGGTACTCGACCTTCACGAGTCCACTCTGTTCGAGCAATTTCTGCTCCGTTGAGGCGACCACTCACTTGAACTTTGATCCCTTGTACACCAGCACGTTGAGCACGTTGAATGGCTTGTCTTACAACTCGGCGGAAAGAAACCCGGCGTTCCAACTGCTGAGCAATGTATTCAGCAATTAAGTAAGCATCAGCGTCAACTCGTTGAACTTCAACTACGTTGATACGAATTTGGCGATGACTACCTAACAGTTGCTGTAGTCCGGTACGTAATGATTCGATTCCTTGACCACCACGACCAACGACTACACCAGGTCTTGCTGTGCGTACTTCCAAATCAATTTGGTCTGCTTTACGCTCAATTCGAACTTCAGAAATTCCAGCATTGTTTTGAGCGTATCTACCCAGTTTTTCTTCTATATATCCACGGAGTTTGTGGTCTTCTTGTAAAAGTTCTGGATAGCGATCAGGAACAGCAAACCAACGGGATTGATGTTCTTGGGTAATACCTAAACGGAAACCTACTGGATGAATTTTCTGTCCCACAAATACTTCCTTCTTAATTTTTTATAGATAGGTTTATTCACCAGCAGCAGCAACAGCCACGGTGATGTGACACGTTGGTTTGCGAATCTGGTAAGCGCGACCTTGTGCTCTTGGCTGGAATCGTTTTAATACGGGACCTTGATCAGCGTATGCTTGGGTAATTATCAAGTCAGCTCGATCTAACCCAACGTTATGCTCAGCATTAGCTGCGGCGCTTCTGAGAACCTTCAACACTGGTTCGCAGGCTCGATAAGGCATAAATTCCAGGATAATCAGAGCATCGCGGTATGAACGCCCCCGAATTTGGTCGAGCACACGACGCACTTTAAAGGGGGACATGCGCACATAACGAACGATCGCCTTTACTTCTTTTTTAGTATCAGTAGCCATAATTTCTCCATTTTTATTAGTTGTTAGTTTTCATTAGCTACTAACCACTAACAATTAACTATCTACTACCCTTTTGCGGAAACCAAGCTACTAATTGAAGCAATCATAAAGCCCAGTATAAAAGCTATTTAACTTTTGACTTTTGACTTTTGACTTTTGACTTCCGCGAAGCGGTTATCTACCTGCTTTTTTGTCGCTCTTAGAGTGACCTCTATAAGTACGTGTAGGAGCAAATTCTCCCAATTTGTGTCCCACCATTTGGTCTGATACAAAAACTGGGACGTGCTGACGACCGTTGTATACAGCGATGGTATGACCTACCATGTCGGGCAAAATTGTTGAAGCCCGCGACCAAGTTTTTATAACTTCTTTTTTGTTGCTTTCGTTGAGCTTTTCAATTTTCTTTAAAAGATGGTCCGCAACGAAAGGACCTTTTTTTAGAGAACGACCCATAGTTTTGTTAGATGTTGGTTTGTTAGTGGGTGTTAGTTGTTAAAAATAACCAAATCAGACAGTATTCAGTTATCAGTTATCACCGCACAATACGCCTTGCTTACTGATAACTGTTGACTGTTCACTGTTTTTATGACTCGCGACCACCGCGACCACGCTTAGAAGATTTACGGCGACGACGTACAATCAACTTGCTACTTGGTTTCTTAGGCTTGCGTGTCTTTAAACCTAAAGCGGGTTTACCCCAAGGTGTTACAGGTCCGGATCTACCGATTGGTGCTCTACCCTCACCACCACCATGTGGGTGATCTACTGGGTTCATTACGCTTCCTCTCACAGAGGGACGGCGACCTTTCCAGCGGTTGCGCCCTGCTTTACCTAAACTTAGGTTTCTAGCTTCAATGTTACCGACTTGTCCAATAGTGGCGTAGCATTCTCTACGCACCATGCGCACTTCTCCAGAAGGTAACTTGAGAGTAACATAGTTACCTTCTTTTGCCACAAGCTGAGAGCTAGCACCAGCAGAGCGAACAATTTGACCGCCTTTACCTGGTTTAAGTTCTACGTTGTGGATGGTGGTACCTAAAGGAATGTTAGCCAGGGGTAAAGCATTCCCGTCTTCAATGGGAGATTCTGGTCCAGCAATAATTGTTTTGCCGACAGTCAAACCATTGGGCTGGATTATATAACGCTTTTCGCCATCTTGGTATTCTACGAGGGCAATTCTTGCGTTGCGGTTAGGATCGTATTCGATCGCTATTACTTTAGCAGGTATACCGCGCTTATCCCGCTTGAAGTCGATAATACGGTAAAGACGCTTGTGTCCACCACCACGACGACGGCTGGTGATACGCCCTTGATTATTCCGACCTTTGGAGCGATGTATATGTACTGTTAGAGATTTTTCAGGCTCGGTTTTTGTGATTTCCGAAAAATCGGATATTGTTACCTGACGAGTACTGGGAGTATAAGGGCGAAAAGAACGAGTACCCATAATTCTTGTTAGTTATTAGTTGTTAGTTGTTGGTTGTTTGGTTGGTTGTTAATTTGGTGACTACTAACCACCAACTTTCAACCACCAACTGAATTAAACGTCTGGGAATAAAATTTGTCTAACCTTTTCTACATCGGATGCAGCAACTGTAACGATCGCTCGTTTATATTGCGGTTTGTATCCAATAAATTTGCCAACACGCCGCTTTTTGCGCGGTGGGTTGAGGGTATTTACTTTTTCGACCTTGACATCAAATAGATTTTCAATGGCGGCTCTTATTTCTGGCTTAGTTGCTTTTGGAGTCACTTCAAAAGTGTATTTGTTTTGCTCCATTAATATAGTCGCCTTTTCAGTCACTATTGGGCGACGCACTAAGTCGGCTAAGTAGCGGGGGTCAAAGTTAGTCACTGTAGACCTCCTGAATTTTTTCAAGTGCTGATGCAGTTACGATTATTTTCTCTGCGTGGAGCAAATCGTAAACATTTAGCTGATCTGCGCTTAGTAGCTTCAAATTCTCGATGTTACGAGCTGACAAATAAATATTGTCTGGACACTCTGCGAGAATTAACAATGTTTTCTTATCTAGTGCAGCGCCCCAACGAGCGATCGCGCTCACCAAATCTTTTGTTTTGGGACGTGATAGCTGTTCGCTAAATTCTTCTACCACAATCAAATCGTCTACGCGATCGGCAAATGCTGTCCGCAGTGCTAGACGACGCTCTTTGCGGTTCATCTTTAGGTTATAGTCTCTTGGCTTTGGTCCAAAGATGACACCACCACCACGCCACAGTGGTGAACGAATAGAACCAGCACGAGCACGACCAGTACCTTTCTGACGCCAAGGTTTACGACCACCACCTCTAACTTCGGAGCGGGTTTTTGTACTAGCGGTTCCTTGGCGAGCATTGGTCATTTGTCGTACCAAAGCGCGGTGCACAATATGAGCCGCTGTTTCTTTTTTGGCTACTTTCAAGTCGAGCGTTTTTTCTCCGACTTGCTCTCCTTGCCAATTTTTAACTATACACTCAACCATTTTTGTTTGTTGTTACTAGTAGGTTGTTGGTAGGCACTTATTAACTACTTACCAACTTTCTTTGCAGGCAGAATACTCAAGAGCGCTCCAGCTTTACCAGGAACAGCTCCTTTGATCAGCAATAAATTACGTTCTGGATCCACTCGCACTATGGTCAATTTGCGAATTGTGATACGTTTACCACCCAAGCGTCCTGCCATCCGCTTTCCGGGATAGACACGACCGGGAGTTGTACCCGCACCGATAGAACCAGGCGCTCTGTGGTTTTTGGAACCATGTGACATAGGTCCGCGACCAAAGTTATTGCGTTTCTGGTTACCTGCAAAGCCGCGACCGATACTTGTACCAACTACGTCTACAATTTGACCGGCTGAAAAAATATCAGCTTTTATTTGCTGACCTAAAGAGTAATCACTCTCATTCTCTATGTGATACTCCTTCAGATGACGCACTGTTGGGGCAGAGGATTTTGCAAGATGACCCAACAATGGTTTGTTCAGAGCCTTTGGCTTCACTTCGCCATAGCCTACTTGAATGGCGGAGTAACCGTCGGTCTGTTTTGTTTTAACTTGTGTAATGGTGCATGGTCCCGCTTGAACAACGGTCACAGGAATAGCTACTCCCGCTTCGTCGAATATTTGGGTCATGCCCAGTTTGGTGCCGAGAATACCTACAGACACAGTTACTGGCTCTCCTTGTTTAGCTTTTGTTGCGGATGCTTATTTTTGGGAATAACAGGTATGAAGTCTATACTGCTTAGGTTTAGCAGATGAAACTTCCGCGCTGTCTGCACCCATTTCTACTTTGTTGGTAGTTTCTACCAACACTTTAATCAGAAAAGCTAAAGTAGCCTTCCTAACTTCCGGATTTTTTTTGCAAGGTTTTGTAGCTTTGCGCTTTGTGCAGCATTGCTGTCATCCAAGCAATTGCTCTGGCACTTTTAGTTGTAGTAGGACTTAAACGAACTGCTATCCGCTTAGTATCCATTAACTGAGACTTACGTCCCGCTGAAAACGAACATGACTGCTCAGATTCTACTATACTAACTCTACCGTGAAAGTACACACCACTGAATAGGATACTCCACTCAGTGGGAGTTCCCTTGTTTGATTTACTCCGCCTTCTTTTAGAACAAGTCCGAACCTAGTTCATAAAAGGTTTTACAGAGCAGTTGGAGGTTTAGGTGTTTTCCCTAACTCCTGTAACCCTTTAAGGATTACCCTTATAGCCACCCCGCTTTTCAAGGTGGGCTCTTCACTTTAGCATTGGTCTTTCAACCAAAGACTTCTAAGTTAATGACTACTTCAATGTGTTTTTAGTTTACCAGCCTTTTAAGATCATTCTGTGCCAGTTTACCCTAATTTGGAATTTATTAACCAACTTGTCAAGGTAAAACCAGCATAAAAATGCAAGATGGCATTCTAATTCTAATCTTTAGTCACAATCTAATAGTTTAGCCCATCTATTTATATTTGTCTAGAATTTTTTTAAAATTGGGCATGGGGCATGGGGCATTGGGCATGGGGCATGGGGCATTGGGCATGGGGCATTGGGTAAGAACTTTATCTCTATAATTCTATTTTCCCGTTTCTATACCCCGTACCCCAAATATCTAAATTTACTTTATTTTGTAGTCCGGGCATCCTGCCCGCTTCAGTAATAAAGTAGGGAGCTTTCCGAGTCCCACTACCGTCTTTTTGCAAAATTGGGATGCTCCTGTGCCCGATGCCCCATGCCCGATGCCCCATGCCCCATAATATAGAAGTGGGATAACACAATAATCAATCTATGGCACTGATTACCACTGGCAACGGTTTAATCCGCGATTTGGAAAAATTTGGCGCGCTTGGTGTTTACGTACCTCTAGAAGGAGGTTTTGAAGGTCGGTACAGAAGGCGACTACGTGCAGCAGGCTATGTGACTCTTCACATTAGTGCTAGGGGTCTGGGCGACGTAGCAGCCTATCTCACTGGAGTTCATGGAGTTAGACCTCCTCATCTGGGTAAAAAAAGTACTGGTAGTGGTGCAGCAGTCGGCTACAGATACTATGTACCACCAATAGTTACTTACCAACTAGAACAGCTCCCACCAAAGTCAAAAGGCTTGGTGTTGTGGATTATTGAAGGATATATCCTTTCAGATCAAGAGCTTGAGTTTTTGGCTAATTTGCCTAAACTTGAGCCACGAGTGAAAGTTGTCATTGAAAAAGGTGGCGATCGCGCCTTCCGGTGGACACCTTTAGAAAAAACTCTGCTAGCCAGCTAGTAACAAGAGGAGAGTAGGTGACTCATTTACTCTCCTCTACTAATTGATCTAACTCTTTGAGCATTTCTACAGTACTAATCCGAAAACCACAGGATGCAAACAATCGCCTTGCTGGTTGATTAACAGCCGCCGTGTCTAAGCGAATTTGCTCAATACCTATCTGACGAAAGTGTTCAACAGCCTGCATGATCATATCGCGCGCAATTCCTTTACGGCGATATTCTGGCTCAACCCAAAGATCGTGAATGAATGCAAATTCTTCTAGAATGTAAATTGGTGTTTCACTTTCAACTGTTGCTATCAAAAATCCTACAAGTTGATCCTCATCTTCAGCTACGAAAAATACGCCGCGTTCATCAGTAATTAGTTGCTTCAAAAATCTCTCATAACGCTTTTCGGGATCAAGAATAAAGTTAAACTTGGCAGAATCCCAAGATTCGTATAATATACAAATTTTTGTAACCATTGGTAGGAGTGCGGGTATGTCTGTAGGTACAGCAGAGCGGATAGACATAGCATCGAAAAATGCTCTAATTTAGTTGTACAAAGCCACAGAGCTATCTTACCGTGAAATTAAATCCGCTAACACACCGTTATCTTATGAATTCAATTATTTGAGACGATCTCATTAAAAAGCCCAATTCAGAAATGAGCTTAATTCTTCAAGTAGAGGAGGGCGATAATCGAAAATGCATATACTGCAATTACTAAGCAAGAATTTTATCAGTCCCTAGTCTTAGACCTGCTGGGGGCTTTTTTTTTGCTAAAAGGATTGAGGAGGAGCCCAAAGCTAAGATCTCGCTAGTTCTGGACTCATCACCCCAATACCCGATTCTGGCTTCTGAATTCTAATACCTTCTTTAATTCTTACTTCTGGTTAATTCGTAATTAGTACTGTTGGTAGATTAGATGTCAATCTTGTGAATGTTAATGTGTATTTGTTACTAAAAAACGTTTATCAAATAAAGAAGAACAATGAATATTCTTGCTTGGATTGTGTTAGGTCTAATTGCTGGTGCTATTGCCAAAGCTATCTACCCCGGTCATCAAGGTGGTGGCATTTTGGGAACAATTATCCTAGGAGTCATTGGTGCATTTGTTGGTGGTAGTCTAGGCGTATTCTTTAATACGGGACGCTTCGCTCTGGCAGCTTCAACTCTCAGCATTCCTGGTATTCTAGTAGCAATTCTTGGTGCAATAGTTGCTATTTTCATCTGGAACCTGTTGACTCGTAGCAGTACCGTGTAATTAATCCAATCGTACTCACTTTATACTAAAACACAGGGAATTCATCACAATATATATTCTCCCTGGACTTAAATAAAACACTAGCGCCGACTGTATAGGTTGGCGCTATTATTTTTATTGCTTTCTTGTGGTTAGGATTTTTGAGGCAGTTTGCGGTCTAGTACCGCAAGGCGGAATTCGCTCATTCAAAATTCGAAATTCTGTTAGGAATACGGCGTAGGCTTTTCAGAGATTTTGAATGGTATGCTTATTTACGCCGCGCTGTACTAGGTTTTCTGGGCGTGCAAAGTTGCTGTCCTCCCCGAATATTGGCGTTGTGTTAGGACAAAATCTGTAATGCACCGAAGCATTGGGGTTGAGCCTTACTCTTGGAGCTAAGACACCCGAAATTTTTTCACCAAATCAGATCGAATGACCAAAGCACTACGCCAGCAGTTGTGGTTAAATTTCAGAGAAAATACCTCAACTTGAAAAAGAGGGAGACAAAGGCACGCAAAAATCGTCATACTTAGAGGAGGGAGAGCAGTTAAAACCACTCCCTGCCATTCAAAACCCAAAGTTGATAAACCAACAATGAGACGTAAATATAGTGATAGATCCACAAATACTTCTAGACCATCTTCTAAATCGTCTGCTTTTCAAGGCTCTATATTTAATTTAACGACTATAGCAGTTTTGGCAGGGGTACTGGTTTTAGGAATAGGTATTGGTATTGCTTTTAGCTCTACAGCTACATTTACCCCTGCTAATGTGGCTTCTCGCGAGTATATTGATACGAAAGCCCCAAACCCTGAACTTTGCGTCCAGTACGGAGCTAGCGCTGTGGTGATGGACGCTAGACTATTCGTAACTTTCAACCCGTTCAACGTGTACGTTGCTCAGCCTAACATGCGCCCTGGATGTGTTTTACGTCAGAATAACTGGGCAATTTTAGAGCAACGAAAGCTTGTAACAAACGAACAAGAAAGAGAATGTAAGAATCGCTTAAACACCTTCGGCTACACGGGTGATTTGAATGGCGATAAACCTGATATTAGATGTATTTACCAAAACGAAGCTGCTCAAAACTTCTTTACCAGTCAGCCAGGAGCAGTTGCACCCCCGCAGGAGACGCAGAGATTTTAGGAAGAGTGAGTAGGGAGTAGGGAGCAGGGGAGCAGGGGAGCAGGGGAAGCAGGGGAGCAGAGGAGCGAATAATACTCAGTCCTCACTGCCCAATGCCCAATGCGCAATGCCCCATGCCCAATGCCCCATGCCCCATGCCCCATCCCCATTTACCGTATAGATTTTGGGATAGGTTGACCAAAGTTAATTACGTTGGGATTGAAAGAATTTGATGGAGAGTTGGAGATAGTTGGAACTGGAAACTCTGGTGTAGACGTAGTATTTACATTGCCAAGATTTGTTGGTTGAGTTGGGAAATTAGCTGGGGGAAGGACGGGGTTATTGGGTAATTGAGCAGAGTTTCTAGGAGACAGGGGTGGTACGCTCACAGTCGGCATTTGCTGGACATTGGAGTAACTTGGGGGCAAATTGGTGATTGGCGGGGGTACATTGAAGCTCGCTGATTGTTGAGCATTATAACTATCCTTACTTAAGGATTGGTCAGTTGGGGGCTGGGGAGGGTTATAGCTACCTGTCCTAGAAGGTTGGTTATTTGGGGGTTGGGGAGGATTATAGCTACCTGTCGTAGAAGATTGATTATTTGGTAGTTGTGTCGCACTAGTTGTTGGCAATAAATAGTTGGCTTTAGACGGATATTTTGTTGATGGTAAAGGCGTACGGTAACTGGTACGAAAAGGACGTAACACCCAATGAGTAGGATTGTTTAAGGAAATAGGTTGCAGTTTTACCTGCTTTGGATCTACAAAAGTTCCTGGTGCAACATCCATAACAATCCGAGTTACACCGGTTTTTAATTGTGAAACGCGAATACTTTGAATTGTTCCGGAATAATTTTGTCTAGTGGGTACAGAACCTAACTTAGTAGCTGGTAAATCCACAACAATACGAGACGGTTGAGGAAGGTAGAAGTAGTGAGGTTTTGAGGCTGCTGAGAGAGTCATTTCTAGTTGCGACGCTTTTGGAACAAAGCGCCAATCCTCAAGTCTTGCTGTTGGTTTAGTCTCAGTGCTGACTGTTTCGACTTTTTGTGTCGCTGGTAAGCGGGTTAAATTCTTTTTTGGTTGCGCTGGTTTTTCAGCATTGCAGACTGTTCCGAGAGTCAGTGCTAGGCTTAAACCCAAGAAGATTATGGAAAATACCTCCTTGTTAAGGGATGAAAATTGTCTATTTAATCGGTTGTTCATGTTCCTCTTGTCTAACTTTTAGCTGTTAGTAATTAGCTGTGTTTCAATGGTTATTAAATTGGTCAGTACTTAGTTGTGTTTTAGAACTCAATCAAAAAATTGTTATCTCTGTTACCATCTCTAAAATTAGAGAGCTAGATGTATCATAGTTTACTAATAGCCTGAGATCAAGTATGAGTGTCAACTTATCTTGGTTATTAGGGAAATATCCGTGTACTTAATCATGAAATTTGCTTGTTAGACTACAGCAGTTCCTGTCGATATTTGTGTAATATTTTTAACACTTAGATCTGCAAGTAAAAACCCGGATTGAGGTTTGTCAATGTAAATGTTAATTGTTATTACAATAAATCAACCGTCTCACAGCTTTATGTATCTCTTCAAGAAACTGAAAATCAGAGAATTAATTTTGCTACATGCTGGCCAAATATTTATGTTTGAATAAAAATAAGAATAAATACGAAGTACTATTAGCGGGTTTGATAATGTTGATACTATCCTCATTCAACGCTGGGAACAAATATAACTCTTGGAGAGACTAATTGAGTAGTCCTAGGGCAGAATGAAGAATAAAAAAAAGCTTACTTAATTAAACACTTTGTTTGTCTATCAAGAGTTACTTATCTTCACCAATGAAGTTAATTGTGCCTACCTACTTAACTGATATTTTACTCAAGTTTAAATTTTATCTTGATTTACCTGCCTACCGTAGTCATACAACAAGGCACAAGTAGAACGAAGTTCTATACTCCAAGCTCTTTACTGATTTTTAATGGTAGCTTTTTTTGCTCGCCTGTTTTACTAGTTTGCTGATTATCAATGTTTCTGCAAAAAATTCTCTATTGGTGCTTAGATTCAGGTTCCTTATGAAACGCCTAAATTCTTCAGAACAAACCAAGCAAGTCCCAGATTTAAAGAAGGGAGTGATAGATGTCGCTCCCACAGACTCAAACAATAACGTTGCCAAACCTCGCCCAAGTAGTAGACCTCTGCTATTAAAATTGGGATTGGGAGTTGTGTTAGGTGCAGGAGCGATCGCAACTGGAATATACGGATACCAGTATAATAACCAGCACCCCGGAAGGTATCAGAAAACCGATAACGCCTACGTTAGCGCAGATATTCAACCGCTATCTTCCAGCATAGGGGGAAGAGTGACCAATATTGCTGTTAGTGAAAACCAAGTGGTTTCTCCTTCAGATGTATTGGTTACCCTTGATCCGCGTGATTACCTCATATCTTTAACGCAAGCAAAAGCATCTTTAGAATTAGCTAAACTCCAAGCTGCATTAGCCCAGAAAAATCTCGATAATTTAGTACTTAATGCTCCTGAACCAGAGCCAATACCAGCTAAGAATAGCCAAGCAAAACAGGCTGCTCAAAAACGCAGGATGATACAAGCTAAAAATATTAGCCAGCAAAGGGAGATTAATCAGCAAAAGTACAAGGCAGCACTAGCTGCGATCGCGCAAAAGCAAGCGGATGTAAAAAAAGCCGAACTCCAGTTATCTTATACAAACATCAGCACCCTAGTTGCAGGAAAAGTTAGTAATAAAAATGTCCAATTAGGGCAAATGATACAGCCAGGACAAACCCTAATGACGATAGTGCAACCGGATCCCTGGATTGTGGCAAACTTTCGAGAAAATCAGTTAGAAAAAATACAGCCTGGTCAAAACGTAGATATTAAAATTAATGCTTTTCCTAGTCGGCATTTTAAAGGTAAAGTAGACAGTGTGTCACCACTTTCTGTTGGCAATCAACCCACAGGTAATACCAGTGATAAACAACGAATTCCAGTCAAAATCTTATTTGATAAACAGAGTATTCAAGGTTATGAGTCTCGAATTATTCCAGGGATGTCAGCCGTTACGGTTGTGGATACGAAGTGATCACGTTAGTGTCGTTTGCTTGTGAATTCTCAGCAGTATTATCGCCTTCGCTAGGAATAGAAGACCATTTGTCTAACAAATCCTTAATAACAGCAGTTACAGGTACAGCAATCAGCAATCCCAATACTCCTCCAAGATAAGTTCCTACTAGTAAGGAAATAACTACCCATATTGGTCGAATTCCTGTAAAACTCCCTAAAAGTCGAGGTGCGATCGCTTGATCGATTAACTGGTCAATGACAACAGCAGCAACTAGCACTTTTGTTGCTAGCCAAAAGTCGTGTGAAGCTATTATTAAAATGATAATCGCAAGACTAATAACATCACCAAAGGGAATTAAGCTCATAATTCCAATTCCCAAACCAAAAAGTAATCCGAATGGAACTTTGAAAACTAGAAACATTAATGTCTGTGAAAATCCCATTAATAAAGCTAATGCTACCTGACCAATTAAATAATTTTGAAAATTTTGCTGAAGAGACTGTTGTATTTGCTGACTAAAACTCCAAGGTAATCTCTTAAACAAACCTTGCCAAACCCTCCCACCATCTAATAAAAGATAAAAAGTCAAAACTAATGTAATTAATGCCTCAGAAATACTATCTATAGTTTCTAACAATAAACTAAACAGTGTATCTGCTAAATGCTCAAACTCGTTAGGTAAGCGGTTTGTTATTTGAGCCATCAACTGATTTAAATTAACTTTTAATCCATGATTCGCAGTCCAATTATTGAGTAGGAATAGTTTTTGTTCACTGGAATCAATCCATTCAGGAAGTAGTTTACCCATCTCATGAAACTGCTGCAACACAACAGGTACGACGGTAATACCCAAACCTATAAGAATCACTAAACTTAATACAAAGACTAATCCTACAGCATAGTTTTGTTTAACCCCACGTTGCTCTAAAAGAGAAACAGGGTAATTCAAAATAAAAGCCAACAGAGTTGCTAAGATAAAAATAGTTACTAATGGTTGAAAGTAGTGAAAAATATGAAACACTAGCCAACCATTGAGAAAAACTAAAGGAAATAGCAGTGTTAGAATTAACCATTGAAGCAGTTTATTCAGAGAAAAGGTCATTTTTGGGGGATAGGGCATAGGGCATGGGGCAATGGGCAACAAAGAAGCTACTACGGCTCATTGGAAAGAAAGTTTGCTTCTAAATATAGATATATAATAAAAACCTCTCCCTAGGCACTAAATTTCTTATTTTTTATTGACCATGCCCCATGCCCCATGCCCCATGCCCCATGCCCTATGCCCCATGCCCTATCCCCATATCATTCCTGATAAAACGAATTAAATTCTTCTTCGTTGATTCTTCCAGCTTGATACAAAGTTTCTATAATTTCCGAAAGCTTTAAGACTGCGTGAGCTTGATATCCATTTTCGCGTAATCTATCTTGTACACCTTGACCATGATCAATTAATACCACAATATCATCAACATTTAATCCAGCTGATTTCAATTTTTCTGCTCCTTCCATTGCGCTTTTACCACTGATGAGAATATCATCAACTACCACAACCTTCTCTCCAGGATTAAATTCACCTTCAATTAGTCTCCGAGTACCATGTGCTTTCACTTCTTTCCGAGGAAAAATCATTGGGCAATGAAGACGTAATGATAAACCAGTGGCAGTAGGCAGAGAACCGTAAGGAATACCTGCTAACCTATCAAAGGTAAGAGTTTGTAAAATTTCCTCATATGCGCTGAGAACTTGATTAAAAAGTTGGGGATTGGAAATGATTTTGCGTAAGTCAATGTAATAAGGGAATGTAGCTCCTGATGCTTGGACAAATTTGCCAAACATAATGCAGCCAATATCGTACAGTTGTAAAATCAATTCTTGGTGAGGGTGTTGATTTAAAAAACAAACATCAGGTAACCACACAGAACAGCTAGAAGCATCACGGATAATTTCATTTCTGACTTGATTAACTTGCTCTTGTAAAGACTGGACTTGCTTTGATAAATCTGAGTGCCCTAAAATGTCTTGAGGAACAGGAATGAGTAACCCATCGCCGCTTGCAGTTAAACCAGACGTTAATATTTTGGGAAGAATGTTTTTCTCTCCCCAGATGCTACGAGCCATAATGATTCGCTCAGGAACAATTGTGCGGATTCGCGCTAAGATATCAGGTTTCGTAGTTCCTACTTCTAAACATAATTGTTCTGGTGTTCCCCAATTTTTGGATTCCTTTGCTACTTGTAAATAAAGAGGTAACTCTGTTGGATTTGTAGGATATTCCTGGAAAGTGGCAGCCGCAGGATTAGAAGTACAGCATAAAACAAACACTGCCTTCTCTGGATACAATAAAAACGGTGCTACATTGTCTTGTCCTGCATAAGGAGTGACAGTAATTGCATCTACACCCCATTGTGAAAAGACGGTACGGGCAAACATTGTGCCCGTATTCAAGTCGTTGTGTTTGGTATCTAGAATGACTGGAATATCTGCAGGTATAGTTGCTAGGATTTTGTGTAGCAGTTCTAAGCCCGGAACACCTAAAGCTTCGTAAAACCCAAGTGTAGGTTTATAAGCACAAACTTTATTAGATGTTTCAGAAATTATAAATTGCAACCAATCTAATAAAGATGACATTATATCAGAAGATGCGTAGTAAGTGGGCATCATCTCTAAATTGGGATCTAATCCTACAAATAGCAGACTTTGATTCTTCGCGATCGCGCCGCTCAATTTCTCAAAAAAGTTCATAGTTAGTTTTAAAAAAACAATAAACAGATGCGTGCTAAATAGTAAGTAGAGTGCTTTTAATTAATTTTGTTAATACACTCTATAAATTTTTCTGAAATTAGTACTTCACCGCAAAGTATAACCTATGGCGGTGTTTTAACGTTGTTTATTTATTTGTCTGAGCTAATAGAGCTAAGGAAAAGTAAAAACTCAGTACCGCTTTTGTCTTGGTTAGCTTATCCTCTTGTACTTAGGTAACCACGCTTATCGCATAGTGCGATCGTATAGGAGAAGGAAATGGAAAGAAATCTTATGTTGTAAGAGCCTTGCTTATCCTATAGGATAGCTCGATTCTCATACTTGTACTAACAGGATCGTTCGATAGCAAGAAACTGTAATAATGAGCAAGAATCTGTAATTACCGCAACAAATTAGTAGCAAGTATAGGGATAATTGACGGTGTAGTGATTTCACGCAATTAATAGCCTCTTCTTTGCTATATAACTCATTGCTTATTAAGATTAGAATTAGGAGAGGTTGAAATAGCTTTGTTTCAAAGGTAAGCAAAAATAGAGGGTTTTAAGTAAAAATCTCAAAAATCTATTCAATATTATTTTTCTGACATGGGATAATAAGGTTCACCACAGTAACGGGAATACTAAATCGAAATATGACTATGAGCAATACAGCAGATGCAAGTATCTTTTCATGCTTCAGAATTTTTGCCCGGGTACCAAATATTTGAGCAAATATACTCAGGTACCAAAACCGTAGTGTGTCGAGGGATTAAAGAGCAAGACCAAAAACCCGTTACTATTAAACTCATGCGGAATGAATACCCAACCTTCAGTGAGATCACAGAATTCCGCAATCAATACACCATTACCAAAAACTTAGACATTCCTGGCATTATAAAACCTTATAGCTTAGAAAAATATCGCAACGGTTACGCGCTAGTTATGGAAGATTTTAGCGGTGTTACTCTCTCTGATTATATGAACTTTGGTGGCAAACACGAAACCATAAGAGAGTTAACGATTCCTGAATTTCTTCAAATTGCCATTCAACTTAGTACGATTATATCTGACTTGCATCGCAACCGTGTGATTCACAAAGATATAAAACCAGCTAATATTCTCATAGATCCCATCACCTTTGAGGTGAAACTGATCGACTTTAGTATAGCCTCTCTCCTACCAAGAGAAGTCCAATTTCTTACTAGTCCCAGTATTTTAGAAGGTACTTTAGCATACATTTCACCTGAACAAACAGGAAGAATGAATCGAGGGATTGATTACCGCAGCGATTTTTATTCTCTCGGTGTCACCTTTTTTGAACTCCTCACCAACCAATTGCCTTTTGCCACAACTGATTTGATGGAGTTGGTTTACAGTCACCTTGCCAAACAACCACCAACTGCCAGTTACATTAATCCTAACATTCCCTCCATAATCTCGGATATCACTAGCAAGCTAATGGCAAAAAACGCTGAAGACCGATATCAAAGTGCTTTGGGGTTAAAATTTGACTTGGAGTTGTGTAAACAGCAGTGGGAACAGGCAGGAAAAATTACACCCTTTGAGTTAGGAAAACAAGATATTCCAGATCGTTTTCTCATTCCAGAAAAACTTTATGGTCGCAAACATGAAGTTGAAACCCTACTTGCTGCTTTTGAGCGAGTAACTCAAGGAACAACTGAAATGATTCTAGTTGTCGGTGCATCTGGTATTGGTAAAACTGCAGTAGTTAACGAAGTTCACAAACCTATAGCACGACAGCGTAGTTACTTCATTAAAGGAAAATTTGACCAGTTAGGGCGTGACATTCCTTTATCAGGATTTGTACAAGCTTTCGAGGACTTAATTGGACAACTACTAAGTGAAACTGATGCCCAAATTGAATACTGGAAAGGTAAAATTTTGTCGGCATTAGGTACACAAGGTCAAGTCATTATTGATTTGATCCCTAGGCTTGAACTGATTATAGGCAAGCAACCCCCATCTGAAGATCTGTCTGGTAATGCTGCCCAGAATCGCTTCAATTTATTGTTTCAAAGATTTATTCAGGTTTTTGCGACTAAAGATTGTCCTCTAGTTATTTTTCTAGATGATTTACAATGGGCAGATGCAGCGTCTCTTAAATTCATGCAACTGTTGATGAGTGAAAGCCATGCACTTCGCTCAAATGGCTTACTCTCAAAAGAGACTAACGGACAAGGTGAAGATAAGCGAGGCTTTTTACTAATTGGTGCTTATCGTGATAATGAAGTTTCAGAATCACATCCACTTCATTTGACACTAAACGAAATAAGAAAAATAGTAACAGTCAACACTATTCTCATAGAAGCTCTGAATAAAGATGATTTAAATTTGCTAATCGCTGATACGCTTCGTTGTCCAGAATCTGTTGCACTTTCCTTTACAAAATTAATTTATGCAAAAACTAAAGGTAATCCATTTTTTATTCATCAATTTCTCAAGTATTTAAACAATCAAGAAGTTATTAAATTTAACTTTGATTTATGTTACTGGGAGTGTAATATCTCCAAGCTGCAGATATCTTCTTTAACAGATGATGTCGTCAAACTTATGGCAATTCAAATAGAAAAATTGCCAATATATACTCAAGAAATACTTAAAATTTGTGCTTGCCTTGGAAATGAATTTGACTTGAAAAGTCTTGCTGTAGTCTGCCAAAAATCGGAAGTAGATACAGCTGCAGACTTATGGCCAGCTTTAGCTGAAGGGCTTATTTTACCGGAAGCTGAGGTTTTCAAACTATTTCAAGATAGTAATGAATTGTGGTTAACTGTTGACGGTCAATCATCAATAACCACCAGTTTAGAATCACCACAATATAAATTCGTCCATGACCGAGTACAGCAAGCTGCTTATTCTCTAATTCCTGAATCTCAGAAACAAACAATCCACTTAAAAATTGGGCAGCGGCTTTTACTCAGTGCGCCAATTGAAGAACAAGAAGAAAATATTTTTGAAATTGTCAATCAGTTGAATATAGCTGAGCAATTAATTACCAATCAAACTGAGCGCAATGAATTGGTAAGAATGAATTTGATTGCTGGGTGTAAAGCTAAGGTATCAACTGCTTACGCTGCTGCGGTTAAGTATTTAACTACTGGTATTAAATTGCTAGCAAGTGATAGTTGGGAGACAAATTATGACCAGACTCTAACTTTGTATGAAACAACAGCAGAAGTCACGTATTTAGCTGGTGATTTTGAGCAGATAGAGCAATTTGTGAAGGTAATGTTAGTAAAAGCAAAAACACCACTAGATCAAGTCAAAGCTTATGAAGTAAAAATTCAAGCATATGGGGCGCAGAACAAAGCACTCGAAGCAGTCAATACTGCGTTATCATTTTTGAAGTCTCTGGACGTTGAGTTTCCAACGAATCCTAATCAGTTGGATGTTCATCGGGAAATGGAAATAACTGCTTCAAATTTGGCTAATACACAGATTAAGGACTTAATTAATCTGCCAAAAATGACGGAAGCCCAACCTTTAGCAGTTATGGGTATCTTATCCAGTACAATTGTTTTTGCTTATCAAGCGGTTCCAGAGCTTTTTTCACTAATTGTCCTTAAACAGATTAACTTATCAATCAAACATGGTAATGCACCGTTGTCTGCTTTTGCATATGTTGCCTATGGATTAATACTCTGCGGAATGGTAGGAGATATTGAGTCTGGCTATCAATTTGGCAAAGTGGCTGAAAGTCTATTATCCAAATATCAGACTAAAGACGTCACTGCAAAAGTTCTTGAGACATTTAATCAATTCATCAGACCTTGGAAGGAACATATTAAGGAAACATTAAGACCTCTCTTAGAAGTTTACTCTATTGGACTGGAGACAGGGGATTTAGAATTTGCTGGTTATGCCCTTTATTGTTACTCTCTCCATACATACTTTATCGGTCAGGAACTGAAAGAACTTGAATTGGAAATGAGATCACGTAGCAGTGTTCTCCAAACAATCAAGCAGGAAAGGATGTTTTATTGGAATGAGATATATCGGCAAACTGCCTTAAATTTATTGGGAGGTGTTGATGATCCATATTGTTTAATTGGTGAAGCCTACAATGAATATGAAATGGTACCGCTTCATCTTGAAAGCAAAGATGCAATCGCACTTTTTTACTTATATCTGTGTAAAATGCAGCTATGTTATACTTTTTCTAATCACCCTCAAGCGCTTGAAAATGCTGTAATGGTAGAGAAGTATTTTCACGGTGGAATAGGAGGTGCTGTTATTCCTCAATTCCATTTCTATGATTCATTAATACGGCTAGCATTGTATCCTAATGTTGAAGAATTTGAACAAAAACAAATCTTAAAAAAGATATCCGTTAATCAGGAAAAAATGCATCAATGGGCGCATCATGCTCCCATGAATTATTTCCATAAGTTTTATTTAGTTGAAGCTGAGCAAAATCGGATTCTTGGCAATAATATTGAAGCTATGGAATTGTATGATCGTGCCATTGCAGGAGCAAAAGAACACGACTACATTCCTGATGAAGCTCTTGGTAACGAACTTGCGGCAAAGTTTTACCTAGAATGGGGTAAACAGAAAATTGCTCAAACTTATCTAACTGATGCTTACTATGGCTATCTTCGATGGGGAGCATTAGCTAAAGTGAATGACTTGATAAAAGGGTATTCTCAATTACTTTCCCATGTTTTTCAGCAAGAAAAAATTAGCCCTCATTCTGGTCAAAAAGGGACTTATTCCAATAATATATCTCCTAAAGATCGAGAAAGTTTAACTGGCTCTAGCATCAACATTTCAGACATTCTGGATTTGGCATCTGTCGTTAAAGCTTCTCAAGCACTGTCTGGGCAAATCGAACTTGAACTCCTGCTTTCTACTTTAATGGAAGTTGTGATGGAAAATGCTGGAGCTTCTAAGTGTGCATTGATTTTAAACGATAATGATAACTCTAAATTAACTGTTAAAGCAATAAGTTCAAGTTCAAATATTGGAACGATCACCACAGAATTACCATCAATAGCCCTAGAATTAAACAGCGATATCCCTGTCGCTTTAATAAACTATGTCAAACGCACTCAGGATATCTTGGTTGTTGATAATACAGCTGCTATTGACCCTAAAATTGCTGCTCTCTATAACCTAGCTCAGGGAACTAAGAGTATTTTGTGTATTCCAATTCTGAAACAAAGCAAATTGATTGGTATTCTTTACCTAGAAAATAATTTAACTACAGCAGCATTTACACGCGATCGCGTAGAAGTCCTAAAATTGATTACGACTCAAGCAGCAATTTGCTTAGAGAATGCCATACTCTACTACAATTTGGAAGAGAAAGTCAAACAGAGAACACAGGAACTGAACGAAAAAAGCCAAAGTTTAGAACAAGCTCTACAGAACTTGCAAAGCACCCAAGCTCAGTTAATTCAAAGTGAAAAAATGTCAAGCTTAGGGCAGATGGTAGCAGGAATTGCCCATGAGATCAATAACCCTCTCAATTTTATTGAAGGTAATATTACTCATGCGAGTCAGTATATTCAAGATTTACTCGATTTGATAGCTGTTTATCAACAGGAATGCCCAAATCTCTCCCCTTCGATTCAAAGAAAAATTATTGAAATTGACATGGACTTCGTGCAGGAAGACTTACCAAAACTTCTACATTCAATGCATATGGGAAGCTCACGGATCCGAAATATTGTTCTAGGTTTACGCAACTTCTCTCGTTTAGATGAAGCTGAGATGAAACCTGTAGATATTCATGAAGGAATCGACAACACCTTAATGATTTTGCAGCACCGACTTCAGGGAAATAGTAATCATGTTGAGATTAAAGTTATTAAGCAATATGGAAACCTTCCCCAAGTAAATTGTTACCCTTCCCAGCTTAATCAGGTGTTTATGAATGTTCTGAGTAATGCGATCGATGCAGTTGAAGAGATGGAGAAAAACAATCACTCACTAGATTACAATCCGGAAATTTCGATTCGTACAGAAGTAGTAGACTCCAATACTGTAACCATTAAGATTGGTGATAATGGTCCTGGTATAAGTAGCCAAATACAAGAAAAAATCTTTGACCCATTTTTTACTACTAAACCTGTAGGGAGTGGTACTGGGTTGGGGTTGTCGGTTAGCTATCAGATCATTGTGGAGAAACATAAGGGTAGGTTCATTTGTAGTTCAGTACTAGGACAAGGGGCTGAATTTATCATAGAGATACCAATGTGACCAATGCTTACTTGCCCAGTCTGGTCAATAAGTCTACACCAAGGTGAAGAGATGACGCATATTTTCAAAGGAAGCGATCTTAGAGTTACCATCCAACAACATATTAGCCACTGCTCGACCTATTAATGGACCAAACTTAAAAGCATGTCCTGATCCACCACCAACCACGACAACACGATTGCTGTCAGGGCTAAAGTCAATTACGAAATTTCCAGTAGCAGTTACAGTGTACAAACAAGATTCACTGTAGTCTAATTCCCAATCGGTGTTTTTGATATTTGATTGGATAATATTTTGTAGATCTTCTAACGAACTTGACTTTATATCATGAGATATCCTTGGATCGAAACTAGTAGAGGCTTCTACAACTTCATGACATACTTTGATCAAGTTACCTTCAATTGGGGGTAAACCATAGTAACAATCTTGTAAGTTATTTTTGACCTGTAATCTGATCCAGATAGGAAAGTTTTTACAGGAATAATCACGTTGAGAGTTAGAGGGTTTAAAATAGCCTAGTGTTTGCGGTATCACCTTCAGAATTGGTTTTGTATAAGGTAGCAAGAGTGATATCCAAGCTCCTAAAGCCAAAACTAAATATCGAGCAGCAAAAGTTCCCTCATTTGTTTCAAGAGTAACTCTATGAGATCCAATTTCAATTTTCAAAATTTTTGTTTTTTCAAAAAGTTCGGCACCAGATAATAAGCAAAATTCTTTTAGTAGTTCAAGAGTCCGTCTAGCAGCGATCACCCCGGAAGTTTCTTCTATTAATACCTTTGCTTGGTCAGGTAATATAATCTCCGGAAAACGTTCACGTGCTGATTCCACAGAAACACTCGATATACCTTGCACTTTACCTATTACAGATTCTGCATAATCATTAATTAAATCTGCTGGGCAACTGTAAAGACAAATAGGGCATGGATAAAACAATTGCTCGCCACTTTTATCCTCTAAATGTTTCCAGTCTTCGTTTAATGCAACATGATAAAGCAAGCTATAGTCGGTATTTAGGTATAGGGCTCTCGCCACACGGGTATTTCCATGGGAGCTTCCCTGATTGTGACCAAAAGAGAACTGTTCAATCAAAGCTAATGTTCCTACCTCTCGTCGTAATAAATTATAGGCGGATGACAGCCCTAAGATACCAGTTCCTACAACAATAGCTGAAAATTCTTTCACAAGCTTTCAATAGTGAAGTGTTGTTAACTAAATAAATTCAAAACAAAAGTATTAATTCTCTTTTTGAAGAAGATGATTTCATACTTAAAAAAAGAACTCTTTTAAATCATCATTTGTTGTCTTTTATAGAGAGATAATCAAATTTTTACACTGGGGGCAACAGTTAAGTATTGGATACTAAATAGCTTATGAGGATCTGTCCAAACTCGGTTAACTTCCCACCCTCCTCTAGCAGCTATGTTTGCAAAATCGTTTAAATTATACTTATAAGAATACGCAAGTAAAATTGGTTCACCTACTTTAAATTCAAAACAATGCTTACCAATATTAACGCTCTGTTTTTGAAGGCTAAATAATTTCATTTCCATGCGTCCTATTTGCTCATTGTATATGGCTTTATACTGAAATTGATTAATCTTAAAATTAGCATTAAGTTCTCGATTCATGCGCTGTAAAAAATTTAAAGCTATGGCTACGTTTAGCCCAGAAGAGTCATTGTAGGCGGAATTCAAAATTTCTAGATCTTTTTTCAAATCAACGCTGACAAGCATAGCTCCATTAGAACCACAAGTCTGTTTGATGTTCTTTAAAAGACTTATTAATTGCGGTGGATGTTCATTACCAATAGTTATTCCTGAGATAAAAGCTAAACGACGTTTAACTAATTTTTTTGGTGATGGTATCTCAAAATAATCGTGATAATTTGTACAAACCGGTAGTACTTCTAAATTAGGATAATTTTCTGCAATTTTAGTTGCTGAATCTATTAAATACTTTTTTGATATATCAATCGGTATATAACCAGCTATTTGTGGTAGACGGTTTAATAAGATACAAGTTTTATCACTGCTACCACTCCCATAGTCAATTAGCAAACAGTTTGCTCCTACAAGAGAGACAATTTCATCAATATATTGCTCCATAATAGCCATTTCTTGCCAAGCAGGATAATACTCTGGCAATTTGCAGATCTTGTCGTATATTTGCGATCCATTCTCATCATATGTAAACTCTGTATCAATTTTTTTTACTGGCTGTTGCAAGCCTGACACAATTTTCTCTAAATCTTTATTTGTTTGCGATTTAAAAACATTAATCTCGATATTTTGAAGCATAATCATTCACTCAATTTTATTTACTTAAGCAAAGAATGCGAAAAACCCATCTCTGAATAGTTTCTAGAAGTATTTTAGGTGATATCCAAGGATTTCTCACTCTTATATCGGTCATAAAAAGAGTATTTTTCTAATACTATTGTGTTGTGTATATGGCTTGATTTACTTTTTAGATATTTTCTAAGCAATACTTTCCGGGAGAAATAATATTATTAGGGTCTACTTGTTTTTTAATAGCAGCAATGGTTTCCCAGTAAGGATCTTCTTGGCGATTGCTAAAGTGATTCATTTCTTTAATACTCATACGATAAGGATAAATACCTATTTCTTCTAACTCTTTACTTAATTGCTCAGCCCATTGATGTGCCTTTGTTATTTCTTCTTCTTTTTCCCGATCAAAATACACTCTGAATAGTCCTTCAATAGCCATTTCTCCTATACTTACGAAATTATGAAAAGGTGTTACCTGAAATTCTTGAGAGACTTTATTTACTAAATCTATTACCTCTTTGATTACCATGGCTTCAAAAGGTATTGCTGGTACAACAGCGATAAAGCCATATATTTTTTTACAAAAATCAATCTCATAATCTGAACTTTTGAGATTAAAATTATTCATTTCTCCCATTGTTTTGATACTGTAATTTGAGGGTATTCCATTATATAACATTTGTAATACTTGATAATATCTATGGCTTGAATTATCTTCTATAAGACTATTCAAAAATAATAAATGATAACATAATTTATAAATTTGTTTTTCAACTTCTTTTTTGCACAAAATTCTAATTTCTTCTGTCCCAAAAAAATTGAATATAGCTGACCAATCTCCTGTATAATTGAATTTATTATCAACAGTAGTCCTTGGATCATTTTTATTAGTAATCATCAGCCAATTATGTATCAACTTATTTTCCTTTAACTTGATGAAAGTATCTATAAATGCCACGAAATTATCTTCTTTGAACTCTGCATATACGATAGTGCTTGGGATACGAGGTTCAAGACGTATTACCATGGCAGTGACAATTCCTAAATTTGATTGTGTAAATATACCATTAAGATCAGGACCTACACCAGGCGGATGGAAAAATATTGGTTTTTTTGTTTTGTTAGAATCAAAGTAATGCCAAAAACCTGTTTTTAATACTTTTCCGTTACCTAAGAATACCTCTAATCCAGTCAGCAAATCATAGCGATGATTAAAGAAAACGCTACCTCTATCTAGAACATTTCCTACAACACTAGTATTTTCGGCAGACCCTGTAACTGGTAACATTAAATTTGTATTCCTCAGTAAATAATCAGAAAGTTGTTTTTGAGTAACTCCTGGCTCAATAATCGCATATCGAAGCTTTTCATTAACTTCAATTATTTTTTTCATTTCGCTAAGAATTAATAAAGCGGATCCATTTTGAACAGGTATTTTTGACCCAATACCCCAATTTTTTCCAGTGCTGACAACATAAATAGGGACTTCAAATTTATTAGCAATAGCTATAATTGCTTCTACATCGCTTTTGCTTTCTGGCTTTAAAACAGCTATTGGTAGTTCAGATTTATATTCTGTGATATTTTGTGTGTATTTTTCTGTTTCCTGTTTAGAGTCTTCTACTTTATTAGTACCAATTTTATCTTTCCATGCTTGAATAGCTTGTTTTGTATGATCCATTTTTTTCTGATTTTTAATTTTTACTCTTGATTTTTTGTTCAAAACTTTATACTAAATATTTTTGAGTGATGATCTTTTAGTTGTGAAAATTTAAATTTTCTAGGTAAATGAAGATGAAAAAATTCCAGCAATGGTTTAACATGCACATCCTCTAGCCATTCACTAGCTACATCCTCGATAACATGATGTTCAGCAACCAGAGTATTGCAACAAAAGCGCCGAATTATAGGATGAATAAAAGTACTCAAGGCGGCTCTTTTAACATCATCTTTGTGGATACGCTCAACAGCAAAGGGATCTGGACTTGCGTTTATAATATCGAGTCCAAACTCAAGCGTAATAATATAGTAGTGGTCATGTTTACCTAAATGGCTATCATGGATGTAATCTGTAGGCAAATCTTCGTAGTAACGCGCCGCTTTCCCATGATCGAGGATAATAATTAGATCGCACAAGAAACCCGTTTGTTGCCACAATCCTGAGCTTAAATTTACCCTTCTAACAATAGCTTCAGTTAAACCTTCAGGTGTGGAATCAATTAATTTATAGGGTAATTCCTGATTATGATACTTAAATTCTAAAATTTGGTGTAATGCGCGGATATTGTACCGAAAACCATGAATAAAGCCAGATTGCTTCTTCTTAAAATCCCGCATGTGCATCAACACTCCAGCAAAATATAAATCTTTAATATTAGTCGATTCCCATTCACTGGTTTGAGCCGGAAAGCGTTTGTTAATAACTAATTCAGGTTGACAGGATTCATCAAATATAGAATCATCCAAGCGGAATCCAGTACACAAAATTACACGGTCATAAACTAGAGATTCTAATTCTTCGTTAGCATGACTATAGCTAAAGTAGACAACAAATTTACCGTTTTGATGCTCTATTTTAGAGATAGTAGCATCTATTATTACATTTTGTGATTTCAACTGGTATGTATCTAGCAAGTTGTTGTTAACTGCTCGCAAATGACCTACATATTTTGTTTTCCATGACATGGAAATCGGATGAGGACTTGCTATGTGAATCAGTGCTGCTGTTCCAATTAAGTTGTCAGCTGTTTCAAACCCAGAATTACCTTTACCAATAATCAATACCTTTTGATTGGCGAAGTCTTCAGGATCTACGGTTACGTCTGTGTACTTCTCCACTAGATGTATTCCAGGGATTGATGGAATGTATGGTTGAGAACAACCTGTGGCAATGATGAGACGTGCTGCAGAATAAACATTATCTTTGCTATCTGTCAATATAAATTTGTCATTTTTTGCAATTTTGACAACTCGACAATTGTATTTAACTTTAAGGTTGAAATGAGTAGCAAAATCGCCTAAATACCGTACAATGTCATCGGTGTCTGGCAAATATTGACGGCTGTAATTCTTGAACCGCATTTTTTCACTCTCACTAAGTAGAGAGTTCCAATCCCATCTCAAGTTAATTTCTGGATCATCATACCCTGTATAAATCTTATTAATTGAAATTAACTTTTTATGTCTAGGGAAATTCTTGAAGAAAGTTCCAGGTGTTTCTCCTGCTTCTAGAATTAGATAATTCAAATTTGCTTTCTCTAGAAAATAGCCTAACTGTAACCCAGCCGGACCTGCTCCAATGATCAAATATTCAAAATTTGTATATAAATTCATTGTCTTAAATCTAGCCATTTAGTTTGTTGCATTTACTTCAGATGAGAATGTAGGATTAGTATTTTCACACATCCTATTCATAGATTCAGGAACACAGAAAAATGGTATTTGTATAGTCTTTAAAAAACCATGATTTAATTATGCTAATATTCTGTAATATATTATCTCATTTATTGCTGTAAAAAAATTTATTTTGTTCTACATCAAAAGCTTTAATTTTTTCTCTAATATAGTTCTATTTTTTCCATAAAAATCTCTACATTGGGGGCTTTTGTAATAGGACAACCTTGGAGTCAAAGGTTATCACGGAAGGAGTTAAGCAGGATACATGAGCAATACCTTTTTTTTGGGGATATATAGCGCTTTCGAGGTGCGTGAGGTACATTAGTAGGGGCGAACGCCGTACTCTGCCAGAAGCCGGAGGCTACGCCCTTAGACTATCGGTGTGCCTCATTTATCTCAAAACTGCTGTATACTCTTGCAGATATTTCAATAATGCTAATGGTATACATTCCCGCTTGTTTTTTTGAATGAAAACAAGGCCTTGTCTCATTTTATTTGATAGTTATTTAACAAGTTAAAACTTACACAGTATACAAACTGAACATCATGTTTATTGACAGATTAATGCTGGTTTGCGATTTGTAGAAGCGAGCGGATTCTAATTAATAGAAATTCTCTAATCTATAGATAGTGATTAAATACGAGTATTGCAGTTTTTAAAAGTATATTTATCCGAAGTATCTTGCTCTATTTATATAATCATATCGAGATAGCCACAACACCATTTCTATATTTGGGTTTCTACCCTAATTGTATCACTTTTCATACAGATATTGTATGATTTAAATTTATTTTTATTTTTTCAGAGATTAATTTTAATTAATAACAAATAAGCAAAGAAAAAGATATCAGTAATTCTGTGTATTCTTGCATATTTTTATTGAACAAAAAAATACATTGTATATAAAACTACGATGTATTCTTTATAGTTTCCCCTTCTATCGCTGACATTTTTGGGAATTTACATCGTTAAAACTGTATAATACACAGCTAGTTTTATTACTCAGGAGTTATTTTGAAAGCCTTTGAAGGTATAAATTTATAAGTGTAACTGGGTTTCATTTCAAGGTAAAGTAAACCTTTCAAGCTTGCACTGAGATGTTGTAACGTGCTTAATTTTATAAGTCGGGCTTGAGCTTTTGAGAGTATAGATACCGAACAAAAGCTCTAATGCATAGGTATTTTCAGTATCTTGTCTAGTTTTTTAAGTAAAAATACTTAAATGTCATTATTTCATGACATTGAAAAGTCCTTAAAGTATCACTGTTCCATAGCCTACAAAGTCAAAAGACGTTTTTTTATAAGATTCACATCCAAAAATGCGTACATCTATCAAAAGTAACAAATAATGCTTATGTCAATAAATGATGTCAACACCATTTCGTAAAATGGAAAATTCTGATATAATAATTGAGTGACTTCTTCACAGGAAACCTCATCTTATAGATGAAGTGGCCTTTTTATTAACAAAGCAGTCCCTTGTATGAGTTGGCTGGGTAACGCTACCTTCCTAGTCTTTAATATCTAACTCGGACTAAAGTCCCGGGAAAAGTTCTTTAAAACCTAAATCCCTTGTCCCTTTAAGGTGATTTCCAAGAAAGAAAATACCTGTGAAATGCGAGTTTCGACTTCGCTCAACTCGCGATCTCTCAGTTGGTTGAGCGAAGCCGAAACCAACGGCGGGGGTATATTTATTCCTGTAAATCACCTAACGGGAATATATTTAGATTGGTCACTAGAAATTTTGTAGTGGTACTTTAGGTAGAATGGGGTTTATACCTTTAGTGGCTTTTTAAAGACAACAAAATAACTGAATATATTATGTATAAGTAGTCACGTAAGCTTATAAAAATCCCATATTAAATCTCACATAGGTTAACCTAAGACTACTCGTGCTGTGCGTTGTTTCATCTCGGTCGTTTAATAACACAGGTGTGTTTTAGATAAGTAGTGTCAACCTGTACTAGTACACATCGCCATAAATAAGTAGACCACTTCAAAGAGCTAAAAGCTGTGATATATAGCATTCCGCTTAAGGCCGCTGGGCGTCCCCGCTGTCTCTATCAGGAGCAGTGGTACTAGCCATCATGAACCGCGTACCCACAACAAATGAAAATTCTTCTCTCCCAGCCCTTCGCAAGCTTAGCGTTGCATAAGGAGATTCCTCTGTAGGGACTTGTTTTAACCTAAAGCCTATAGGCGTAGCTGCATCGCGTGCGAAGCGTTTTCGTCATAAGAAGGGTAAGGTTAAAGAGATATCTAAAGGAAAATAAAAGACAAAATTTGTAACTAGCATAGTTCTGTACCTCGTAAGTCCAGTCCTCTTTAATAAAAATCCTCAGTAAGCAGTTCTTTATGAAGTAAATTTAAGATGGAATTACACAAAATAGAAATAGATAGATTTGTTCAACAGGCACAAAAGATGTACAGGCGTTTAGCTTTTTTGTACCAGAATGCTAATGCTACACCTTTGAAGCCAGATCTAATGCCGGAAGCCTTTAAGGAACTTGGTAGTGCCTCAGAGATAGTAATGTTAGCAACGGAAGAATTGTACCAACAGAATGAAGAACTCGTAAAAACACGTTCTTTGATAGAAGCAGAACGCCAGCGCTACGTAGATTTGTTTGATTCTGCACCTGATGGTTATTTAGTTACTGATCTTAAAGGGGTAATCCAAGAGGCAAACATTGCCGCAACAAAATTGCTCAATCAGGAAAGGCAATTTATCTTAGGTAAACCTGTGAGTAATTTCATGGTTATGGAAGATCGGCATCGCTTTCGTTCCCAACTCACACAGTTATCCCAATCTGATAAAGTGACGGAGTTAACGCTACGGTTGCAGCAAGGGAATGGTAAAACCGGCGTTGCATCTGTCTCGGTAGCCGTAGGTCGTGACTTAAATGGTGTACCACTAACATTGCGCTGGTTACTACGCTGTGATGGGACGCAGGCTAAACCAGATCAATTAACTCAATTGAACCAGAAGAGCAATCTGACGGATCAACACACTGAAAAAAATCGCCTAAAAGGCGATCGCCCTTCGATCACCACGGTAGCTAACGTTCCTCAAATCGCTGCCCTTGCTGAACAAGAACCCGATGAACTCAAGCGTAATCGGGTTGTACATAAATATTCGAGATGTGAAATTATCCCCAATGATAGCCAAGCAATTTGGTATGTTTCCCAAGGTTGTGTCAAGTTGAGTACAATCTGTGAAACAGGCGAAGAAATTATGATAGGTTTGGCAATCCCTGGAACGGTTTTTGGCTCCGATATGACACAACTAAAAACTTACCAAGCTGCAGCACTATCAGATGTAGAGTTAGTGTCAATCTATCTTGCGGAAATATCTTCTAACCCTATCCTTAGCCATATGCTGTTGCCAAAAATCAAGCAGCATGTACGACAGACACAATCTTTGTTAGTGGTGTCTAATAGGCGACGGGTGAGCAATCGCCTCAACAATCTGTTAGAAGTTTTCAAGCAAGATATTGGTGAACCATGTACACTAGGAACTCGCTTGAGTGTTCGCTTGACTCACGAAGACCTAGCTAGCGCTTGCGGCACAACTAGGGTAACAATGACACGGCTACTTAAAAAGTTACAACAACAAGGAAAAATTAGTTTCGACGACAAAAAACATATAATTATCAACAATTTGGATGAATTGTCTCTAGAAGATAGCCGAGTAAAGAAATTTGATCATCGTTTCACCTAATCACGTTGCGGCAAAAGGCTAAACCTCCCGCGTAAGGCAACACTTACGACTTTGCTGGTGCATAATTGAGTCAAGCATCGATACCTAATCGATGCTTAT
>NZ_JAAKGC010000189.1 GCF_017591665.1 Aetokthonos hydrillicola CCALA 1050
CGTACCTGTGTAAACAGGATATTGAGACACTTGTGTCTTAAGAATCTCTGCTCCTTTAGGACGGAGACCGTCAATAGTGGGTGACCTAGGATTCGAACCTAGAACCAATGGATTAAGAGTCCACTGCTCAGCCGTTGAGCTTCTCACCCAAGTGCCTATCATACTAAATTTATTACACAATTGCCAATATTTTTTCTTGTTTTCTAGATAATTAATGGTAAACGAGTAAACCCCAGACTCAGAGAGAGTTATAGACTAATCGCCTTGGGAAATTTGATCCTGAAGGTAGTTTTACCGGCTGCACTTTCTACGTCAATTGAGGCACCTAGATGTTTCACGAGTTTCCTCACTAAGGTTAATCCGAGTCCTGTTCCACCATACTTACACGGTTCGTCACCCAGTATCCGATAGAAAGGAGTGAAAATCCTTAAGAGTTCATTATTGGGAATCTCAACTCCAGAATTACTGAAACTCAGAACTACCGTATCTTCTATTCCGTAAACCGAAACTGTAATTGATCCACCCGCAGGCGTGAATTTACAAGCATTATTGATCAGTTCGGTCACAATACGCTCCAAATCAGTGATATCTGTTTCCAGGAGCGGTATCCCACTAGCGATCGCCAGTTTTAATTCCTGTTGCTCACAGCTAGAGCGCTCTCGAAAAGATTCGACGATGGGGGGAAGCCAGGTTTGTAAATCAATAAAAATTAAAGTTGGCGGTTCAGCTTGTGTTTCTAGATATGTAAGCATTAGCAGGTCATCAATCAACTTGCTTTCTCTCTGGCACTCATTATGAAGAATCTGTAACAGGTGAGGAACAATTTCTAGATCTAATACTCCTTCTTGCTGGAGAAGGATTTCTAAAGTCTGCACAGCGAGGTTAATAGTAGTGATTGGTGTGCGTAGTTCATGGGAAAGAGTCCTGAGAAACTCGGTTTCTAAATGTTCGAGTTTTTCTAATTCGTTATTGTGTGTCTGAGTGAGTTTGTGTAGTCGCGCTTGTCGAATGGCGATCGCGCATTCATTTGCGACATGCTGTACAAGTTTGAGTTCCAGATCATTAAATGTTTCTTGTGTTAACCTCGTAACCCAAAGATTACCTATGATGCCTTGATCATCAAAAATTGGACAAGCAAGTTGAACCATAACACTTAACTTTGGGCTCCAAGATGGAACAATTTCTAGAGATTGCAGATGTTGCTTTCGCAACAATGGCTCGTAAATTTTGGGAAACTCTGCAACTTGTCTAGTTAATCCTTGGCTCAGGGGTAGGTTTATGGTGTAATCGTAGACAATAGTTGCCTTAGTAAGACCGTCACTATAAAGCTCAACTGAACAGCAATTAGCCTTCAATATATCTGCTAATTCCTTAATAGCTGTCTGTAAAATTTCGCCCTCATCAAGACTATCACGAATTTTTTCAGTGATGCGCTGCATTAAGCCTGTAAAACTGAGACAGTCATGCAACTCGGCTGCTTGCTTATGCATCAGCGATAGCTGAACTTCTAGCTGCTGTACTTGTTGTTGTATTTGAGTTTGTTGAACAGCAATCCCTAGTTGATCTGCGAGTTGCTGAAGCAGTTTAATTTCTGCTGGCTTCCATAAACGTGGTTCATAGCAATTTTGTGCAACAAACAATCCCCAGAAATCCTGCTTCAAAAAAATCGGAGCAACCAGATTGGCTCTGACTTCCAAAGAGGCAAGTAATTCAATGTAGCATGGCGCTAGCCCTGCTGTGTAAATATCTTCTACTACTTGAGGACAACCTTGCTTGTAGTATTCTATATGTTTTTCCTGAAAGCAGGGGTCTTTGATATTTCTTCCCTCGAGAGGACAATTGGTTGCAGCAGTTGATTCCACCGCAATCACTCCACTTCCATCTGATTCTAAGCGATAAATAAGGACGCGATCGCACTGGATAAACTCTCGGACTTCCTTCACTGTTTGGGAGAGAATTGTATCCAAATCCATAGATTGGCGAATACGCTGTTGAATTGATCCTAGCAGTTGTTCCTGATTAACCTGGTCTTGCAAAGCTTCCTCCGCCAGCTTTTACCTCCACCACACATATCAATACTTTGAACTTAATCTAGCAATCTAAATCTCTTGTAAAAGCGGGTGGTTTAAATCTGTAGAGACGTTACAAATCCTGCTTATGGATATCCGAAATACATATGCAGCTTAGTGATATTCAGAGCATGAGTAAATCTTTACATTTACAACCAATTGTCTCATATTTCTAAATTAAAATGAGTCGCACTACTTTAAATTGTTATTTTTTTTTACAAAAACAACTTAAAACCTTTCTAAACCCTCAAACTGCTTGATATTAGCACCCATAGCGTTTGCTGCTTCACCACATGTACGTGGTGTAGGAAAAATCTTTCCTGGATTTGCTAAACCCTTGGGATTAAACACTTCGCGTACCCACTGCATAGTCTCTAAATCTACTTCAGTGAACATCTCTGGCATATAGCATTTTTTATCTGCACCAACACCATGCTCACCAGAAATACTACCTCCCACTTTTACACAAAGCTTAAGAATTTCTCCTCCTACTTCTTCCACCTTCTCTAAGGCTCCTGGAACAGAATTATCATAAAGGACTAGTGGGTGAAGATTACCATCACCAGCATGAAACACATTAGCAATCCGGTAGCCATATTTCTGACTGATTGCTTCAATTTCACCGAGTACATAAGGCAATTGAGTACGCGGAATGACACCATCCTGTACATAATAATCTGGGCTTAAGTGTCCGGCTGCGGCAAAAGCGGCTTTACGTCCTTTCCACAATTTCAGCCGTTGCTCTGGATCGCTTGCAGTGGTAATATTACGCGCGCCATTATTTTTACAAATTTCAGCAATGCGTTCTTTATTTGCTGCAACTTCTACTGCCAACCCATCAATTTCTACTAACAAAATAGCAGCAGCATCGCGTGGATAACAATTTGTTGCAACAACATCTTCAACAGCATTAATGCTGATGTTATCCATAATTTCCATTCCACCAGGAATAATTCCCGCACTGATAATATCGGAAACACTTGCTCCAGCGTCTTCAACATTAGTAAAATCCGCTAGAAGCACACAAATTGATTCAGCAGTTTTGAGAATTCGGAGAGTGATCTCTGTTGCAATTCCTAATGTTCCTTCAGAGCCAACAAATATACCTGTTAGGTCATAACCAGGCGTTTCCTGAATTTGTCCTCCTACATCTACAATTGAACCGTCAGGAAGGACAAGTTTTAATCCTAAAACGTGGTTAGTCGTGACACCATATTTTAGACAATGTACCCCACCAGAGTTTTCTGCTACATTTCCACCAATAGAACAGATAATTTGACTAGAGGGATCAGGGGCGTAATAAAATCCAGCACCGCTTACAGCTTGGGTTACCCAGTTGTTAATAACTCCCGGTTGAACAACAATCCGTTGATTTTCTAAGTCTACGTTTAGAATTTGCCGCATTAAAGAAGTGACAATCAAAACACATTCTTCAATTGGCAAAGCTCCACCAGATAAACCAGTTCCAGCACCACGCGCGATAAACGGAACAGAGTGGCGATCGCATATCTTCACCAGTTCAGCAACTTGTTCTGTGGTTCTAGGTAAGACGACAACAGCAGGACGTTGGCGATAACTAGTCAATCCATCACATTCATAAGTGATCAATTCTTCACGGCGTTGAACCACACCATTTTTGCCAACAACAGCTTCAAATTGTTTTATAATCGGTTTCCAATTACGTTGTTGTTTGTCTTGAGTAAGCATAGTTTTTTATATATGGATAGTTGTTAGAGAAAAATTTTAGGATGAATAGGAGTCAGGAGACAGAATTCAGGAGTCAGAATACACTATCTGTAAAGGGATGGTGTTTTAAGAAAAGTTTCAACGCCTGTTTCGTTCACAAAAGATGAGATTTTAAACCAACAATTTCATTCTGACTCCTGACTCCTGAATTCTGAATTCTTCTTCATAAAGCTCTTAAGTGGTGGATAAACTTATGTTTGACCAACTTTTTATTAATGATGGTGATGATTTCTACATACCAGATGCGAATCTGCTAGTTACTGAAGATGATACTCCTGTGGATAACTTTGCCTCTGCTAAACAACAACGCCTTTTAGTCGCTTCGCTTTACAGTTCTTTACAAGAACAAGCTTTTATAGCCGAAGCTAATGTCGGCATTTACTACACAGACCTTCAACCTCCTATTGTACCTGATGTCCTCCTCAGCTTTGATGTTCAAGTACCACAAAATTGGTGGGAAAAGCAAAACCGTTGTTACATGGTTTGGAAATTTGGCAAACCGCCAGAAGTTGTGATTGAAATAGTCTCTAATAAAGAAGGTGATGAATTAGAGAAAAAATTGAGAATTTATGAGCACATGCGGGTAAGTTACTATATTGTATATGATTCTCAGCAGCAATTAAAAGACCAAGTGCTGCATATCTACGAACAAAGGGGAAGGCGCTACTTTGAAACCAAAGAAACTTGGTTAGAGCAAGTCGGATTAGGTTTGACTCTTTGGGAAGGAGAATTTGAAGGAAGGCAAGATACTTGGTTACGCTGGTGCTACCAGGATGGTAATGTTCTGCTGACTGGTGATGAACGAGCTAGCCAAGCTGAACAGCGTGCTAACGAGGCTGAGCAAAAGGCTGAACTACTAGCACAAAAACTTCGGGAGATGGGTATTGATCCTAACGATCTATAAAATTCTGTACACAGTCCCAAACTTCTTCTAACAAATCAGGACTCTGTGCATCAAACCACCGAATTTGAGGGTATGCTTTAAACCAAGTGCGTTGTCGCTTAGCAAATTGTCGCGTGTGCAAAATTGTTAAGTCTTTAGCTTCATTTAAGGAAATATCCCCTGCTAAGTATTGCTTGATTTCTTGATAACCTAAAGTATTTAGTAAAGGTAAATCACAACCGTATTTTTGGCAAAGAGACTCTACCTCGGCGACTAAACCATCTGCTATCATCTTATCCGTACGCTGGGCGATACGGCGGGTGAGATCGGCCGGATCACAATCCAATCCAATTTGTAATATTGGATAATTTGGTGGATTTTCACCTTGCTGTTCAGAAATGGGTCGACCTGTGACATAATATACCTCTAATGCTCTTAAAGTTCGCACAGTATCATGAGGATGAATCTTATTTGCGGCAATAGCGTCAATATGTTGCAGCATCGCATACAGATGAGTTTGTCCTAACGATTCTAATTGCGATCGCAGTTCCGGTTGCGGTTGCACTCTAGGAATCTTCATTCCCTGGGTTATAGAACGTATGTATAGACCAGTACCACCTACTAGGAGAAGTGGAGGAGTGAGGGACAAAGAAGCAATTAAGTCTTGGGCTTGCTGCTGATATTCGGCGACTGTCATTGTCTCCGTTGGGTCGCATAAATTAATTAAATAGTGCGGTATCAAATTTTGTTCAACCTGTGTTGGTTTAGCAGTACCGATATTAAATTCTCTATATACTTGACGAGAATCTGCACTTAGAATTACAGAGCCTAGCCGCATAGCTAATGCTAACGCTAACCCTGATTTGCCTGTTGCTGTCGCGCCACATATCACAATTAGTTTAGTCATTTGCTGAGGGTTAGGAGTTAGAGATTAGGAAGCAACAATTAACCAATAATAACTAACAATCTTGCAATGGGTACATCCCCTGAAAAATGTTCTCTTAAAATTGCCCTACAGTCGCCAGCAAGCCTTTTGTGTTAGAATTTTGGAGTTTTTTAACTTTGTTTGCCTTT
>NZ_JAAKGC010000190.1 GCF_017591665.1 Aetokthonos hydrillicola CCALA 1050
CCCAATTTTTGACACAAGAAAATGCCAGCCGAAAGGCAGAATATTTTTTGTATAAAGGGAACAGTTCACTCAATTCTGGTCGTAATATTTTGGAAAATCCTGGGTGGTATACTGCTTACACACCTTATCAACCAGAAATTGCTCAGGGACGGTTAGAAGCACTCCTAAATTTCCAAACCATGATTATTGATTTAACAGGTTTGGAAATTGCCAATGCTTCTTTACTTGATGAAGCGACAGCCGCCGCAGAAGCACTATCACTAAGTTATGGTGTTTGTAAAAATAAAGCAAATACCTATTTTGTCTCGCGCGACTGTCATCCCCAAACGATAGACGTGTTGCAAACACGAGCTAAACCTCTAGGAATTAAAATCGTTGTTGGCGATCATCAAAGCTTTGATTTTTCTGAGCCCATTTTTGGGGCAATTCTACAATACCCCGCTAGTGATGGCACAGTTTATGACTACCGCGCTTTTATAGAAAAAGCCCATGCTGAGGGTGCATTGGTAACGGTAGCCGCAGATCCCTTAAGCTTGACATTGCTGACACCACCCGGGGAATTCGGTGCTGATATTGCTGTTGGTAGTACTCAACGCTTCGGTATCCCTCTAGGGTACGGGGGACCTCATGCAGCTTACTTTGCTACAAAAGAAGAATACAAACGTCAAGTTCCTGGACGAATTGTAGGTGTATCAAAAGATGCTTTTGGTAAAACTGCTTTGCGCCTAGCGCTACAAACTCGTGAACAGCACATTCGTCGTGAAAAAGCAACTAGTAATATTTGCACCGCACAAGTTTTACTAGCGGTTATGGCGAGTATGTACGCTGTGTATCATGGTCCTGTTGGACTTAAAAGCATTGCCGAAAATATTCACAAGCTAACGGTAATACTGGCAGAAGGACTCAAGCGCTTAGGTTACAATATTGGTTCAGAAAATTACTTTGATACCCTGCGCGTAGAATTAGGAACACATTCTTTAGATAAAATTTTAGCAGCTTGTGAAGCTCATCAAATTAACATTCGTATTTTCGACGCCTCTACTGTAGGTATTTCTTTAGACGAGACGACGACAGAAGAAGACTTAATAGATCTGTGGCGAGTTTTTGCTCTTGGTCATGACTTATCCTTTCCTGTAGAGGAATTGTTAACTGATGAGTTATTAACAGATAAAGCTTCTGGTGATCCTTTTGCTCGTACTAGTGCTTACCTTACACACCCAGTTTTCAACTCTTATCATTCAGAAACAGAGTTGCTACGCTATTTGCACAAGCTAGAAAGTAAAGACTTGTCGCTCACGACATCAATGATCCCATTGGGGTCATGTACAATGAAGCTGAATGCGACATCTGAGATGATACCGGTAAGTTGGGCTGAGTTTAGTAAAATACATCCTTTTGCACCGCTAGAGCAAACGCGAGGTTATCAACTCTTATTCCAGCAGCTTGAGACATGGTTGGCCGAAATCACAGGGTTTGCAGGAATTTCTTTACAACCAAATGCTGGTTCTCAAGGGGAATACACCGGACTTTTGGTGATTCATCACTATCATGAAAGTCGAGGTGAAGGACACCGGAACGTTTGTTTGATTCCCTCCTCAGCACACGGGACAAACCCTGCAAGTGTGGTTATGTGTGGGATGAAAGTAGTTACTGTTGCTTGTGATGCTCAAGGAAACGTTGACCTTGAAGATCTTAAGGCTAAGGCGCAAAAGCATAGTCAAGAACTAGCTGCGTTAATGGTGACATATCCTTCCACTCATGGTGTATTTGAAGAGCAAATACAAGAAATCTGTGCTGTTGTTCATGCCCATGGTGGACAAGTTTACATGGATGGAGCTAATATGAACGCCCAAGTTGGGCTGTGCCGTCCAGGAGATATCGGTGCAGATGTTTGTCACCTAAACCTACACAAAACTTTCTGTATTCCTCATGGTGGTGGTGGTCCAGGTATGGGACCAATTGGGGTTGCACAGCATCTAGTGCCTTTTCTTCCTGGACATTCTGTTGTCAAGATCTATGAGCATGATCAATCAACCAGCGCAATTGCTGCTGCGCCTTGGGGTAGTGCGAGCATCTTAGTCATTTCTTGGATGTATATTGCTATGATGGGCGCGGATGGTTTGACCGAAGCGACGAAAGTTGCTATCCTCAATGCTAATTATATTGCTCGTAGGCTTGAGTCTTATTATCCTGTTTTGTATAAAGGAAAAAATGGTCTAGTTGCCCACGAATGCATTTTGGATTTGCGATCGCTCAAAAAATCTGCTGCAGTCGAAATCGAAGATGTTGCGAAGCGCTTAATGGACTATGGCTTCCATGCACCAACAGTTTCTTGGCCAGTAGCAGGTACAATCATGGTAGAACCTACAGAAAGTGAATCCAAAGAAGAGTTAGATCGTTTCTGTGATGCAATGATTGCCATAAGAGCAGAAATCGCTGAAATTGAATCAGCTAAGGTGGATACACAAGATAATGTCTTGAAAAATGCACCTCACACAGCAGAAAGTTTAATTACTGGAGAATGGAATCACCCCTATTCTCGAGAACAAGCTGCTTACCCTGCTCCTTGGACTCGTGATTATAAATTCTGGCCTAGTGTTGGTCGCATTGACAATGCCTATGGTGATAGGAATTTTGTTTGTTCTTGTCTACCAATTGAAGCATACTCAGAATAATTAGACATCTCTAGAAACATTGTAGGGGTTGGGATGAACCCCTACACCCTGTTCATAAAAATTCTGACTCCTGACTCCTTCTTTCAGACTTTAATATAAACACTTTATTAATTCTTCTCGCAGCGATAAAGGTTTATACCCTATTGCAAAAGCCTTAGAACTATCTAAAGAAACATCAGTCGGTCTAGGTGCTGCCATTTTGATATCTTGTTGACGACAGGATTTAAGATTAGTAGCAGGAAGTTGAAAAATTTCTATTAGTAGGCGACCAAATTCATAGCGTGAAACCCGCTCTTTACCACCTAAATGTATGAGTCCCGTCACTTTTTCTAGTGCTAATAATAATCCTTTGGCTGCTGTTTTTCCACTGGCAGGTGTACGAAATTCGTCTATAAACAAATTTAAATCTTTTCCCTCTTTTAAAGTTTGAATAAATGGCTGTATAAAGCTTTTTGCTGTAGGTGTTGCTATTCCAAACATCAACGGCATCCGACAAATTGTGGTTTTCGGATAACGTTCTAGCATACCTTTCTCAGCCATGACTTTGTGTTCACCGTAAATATTTACAGGGCATACTGGATCTAGTTCACTATATGGAGCATTTAATCCATCAAAAACTAAGTCAGTTGATGTGAAAACACAAGGAATATTATAATCTGCACATAACCCTGCTATATTGCACGACGCCATCACATTAATAGCATATGATTCATTAGGATTGTTTTGGCAAAAATTTGGTTGAGATTGGGCTGCTGTATGAATAACTGCTGATGGTCGAATCTCATTAAATATTTGCTTGAGTTTCTGAAAATCTGTTAAATTAACGTTTAAATTAGTTGTACCTGGAATTTCTATGGAATGGGAAAAGAACGTTCCATAAACTTCCCATTCTTGTTTAGCTAATTGGCAAAGATGCCACCCTAAAAAACCGCTGGCTCCAGTGATTAATAGTTTTTTCATGATAGTAATTGAACAGAATTAAACTATAAATTTGCCCATTAAAGCAGGGAATATGAAAGAAGCATGTACAGGCTTACTTAGTTTTTTCGCAAATAATTAAAAATGCCATACGTAAATATAAATACTACTAAAATCCTTTCCCCCCATGCCCCATGCCCCATGCCCATTTCCCATCACTGAATCAATTCCTTAAATTGCTTGTGATTACGAACTTGATCAAAATCAGAGTCTGTTTTTGCTAATCTTTTCGATTTTTCTGGAACTAGCTGAATAGCCTTTTGTAGATTTTCAATTGCTAATTCAGCATTTTTCTGCAAAGCATAAGCGCATGCCTTGTTATAATATGCTTCTTGTTTATTTGGGTTGATAGCGATCGCTTTGTCATATGATGCGAGTGCTTCTTGGTAGCGTTGTAACTTTGTCAGAGCAATACCTCGATTAATCCATGCGTCATAGGAATTTGACTTTAGTGCAAGTACTCTGTCGTATGAGGCAAGAGCCTCTTGATAAAGTTCTAACTTTGATAGTGTATTACCACGATTAAACCATGCTTCTTGCTTGTTCGATTGGATAATAAGTGCTTTATCGAAAGATGTTAAAGCTTCTTGATAAAACCGCAAATTTGTTAAAGCGTTACCTCGATTGATCCAAGCATCAGCAATATCCGGTTTAATACTTAGTGCTCTATCATATGCTGCTATAGCATCCTTATAACGACCTGAATTGAGTGAACTGTTCCCTTTATACAAAAAATATTCTGCCTTTCGGCTGGCATTTTCTTGTGTCAAAAATTGGGTACCGTTGTGCTCTTGTACCACTTGCGTACTGTTTTCTCGGGCTGATTTTACAGTATCAGTACATCCTAGGATGAATAGAGCTATAAAACCGGACGCGACAAAGTAGCGCCAACAGATCATGTTATACCTATAGAACTCACGATAAACAATATTACAGTTTTTTGTTTATTACAACAAAGTGGAAAAACGTACTACAAATGTAAAGACTTAACCACTAATTGTTTGCTGAATGAACTGCGTCGGTGCCAAAATATAGATATGCCGATTGAATCTAACTCATCCCAACCTCAGAGACCAGAACCTCTGGCTGAAGATAACTCACAACCAAATGATTTTGATGGTGTTCTCGAAGCAACGGAAATACGAGACACGCTTGTTAATCAACAAGCCTCAGACACTGTGTCATCACAGCCAAACCCACAAAACTTAAATGCTTTACAAAAAACTTTTTCTACTGCACAACAACGCCCTATTTACAATTGGACAGTTCAACCTCGAGCATTAGTAGTAATTTTAGTAGGGATTGTTATCACTTTTATTGGAATTGTCCTAAATAACAGTATACTCGGGGTCTTAGGAACAGTAGCAGATTTGCTATTATCTTTGGCAATTTTGTTACCCAGGTTACAGTTGCGGCTAGATCAGTGGTTCTCATCCGTTGAAAGAGGGATCTTTACTGCTTCTATAGGATTAATAGTTAGCGTTATAGGCTTAATTAAGTTTAGCGGTTTTGCCGATCGCCTATTGGCTTTAGGTCGTAAGGTTAATTGGGAAGCTTCAGGAACACTGGCAGAATGGTTTGGTGCGCTGGGACAAATTGCCATTGCGGTTATTGCTGTTTATGTTGCTTGGCGACAGTACGTGATCTCCAAAGAACTCACAATTCAACAAAACCAACTCACTGTCCAGCAAAATATCATCACCCAGCAACAAACAATAGATTCTTATTTCCAGGGAATTTCTGATTTAGTATTAGATGAGGAAGGATTATTAGAAGATTGGCCTCAAGAGAGAGCGATCGCAGAGGGACGTACGGCAGCCATTCTTAGTAGTGTGGATGCTAATGGTAAAGCGAAGATTATCCGTTTTCTTTCACGCTCAAAATTACTGACACCTTTAAAACGCGATCGCCATCTCGGGAGAGCTATTCTTGATGGCATTGGCGGTTACGCGGAAGATCGTTTAGAGGGTTTGCGCGTTATCGATTTAGGAGTAAAGCCCGCCAGTTAAAGCGTAGTTAGTACTGTTAGCAACTTCCAACGCCTCCTCAAAATTGTTTACTCGAATAACAGCGACAACTGGACCAAAAATTTCTTGC
>NZ_JAAKGC010000191.1 GCF_017591665.1 Aetokthonos hydrillicola CCALA 1050
CTCTAGCTTGGTCAGGGGTCGTGGTAGCTACAGAAGTAGAACTATCTGAGGCTCAATTACAATCCTTGATGCAAATGCGCCTGCAAGGGATACCGGTTTACAAGCTACCAGATTATTACGAAGGCTTATGGTATAAACTTCCCTCATTTCTACTCCAAGATAGCTGGTTTATTTTCAATGTCGGCTTTAACTTAGTGTCTAGTGGCATTAGCTGGAAGCTAAAACGCTTAGTAGATTTCATTACAGCATCACTGCTACTGGTGACACTCTCTCCACTCATGCTATTGGTAGCACTCGCAATTAAATTAGATAGTCCAGGCTCAGCTTTCTACAGTCAATTACGAACAGGACTAAATAGTAAGCCTTTCAGGGTTTACAAGTTCCGTTCGATGTATCGGGATGCGGAAAAACGCGGTGTACAGTGGGCAAGTAAACGGGATCCACGCATAACTCGAGTCGGATACTTACTCCGATTGACGCGCATCGACGAACTACCTCAACTCTGGAATGTGCTTCATGGAGATATGAGTCTGATTGGTCCGCGTCCAGAACGCCCAGAATTTGATGCAAACCTTAGAAAAGCAATTCCCTATTATGATGTTCGCTATTTAGTCAAACCTGGGATCACGGGCTGGGCGCAAGTTCTCTATCCTTACGGAGCATCAATTGAGGATGCATACGAAAAACTAGCTTACGACTTGTACTACATCAAAAATTATTCCTTCTGGTTAGATATAGCAATCTTTTTTAAAACCATTAGGGTCATCTTATTAGGTAAAGGTCGATGAACAAAAAAGTTTTAGTGACTGGCGGTGCTGGTTATATTGGCTCTCATGTAGTTCGTCAGTTGGGGGAAGCAGGTTATGAGGTGGTAGTCTATGACAACTGTTCTACCGGTTCACCGAAAGCTGTTCTTTACGGTGATTTAATTATTGGTGATTTAGGAGATTTAAACCTCCTTAACGAAGTCTTTATCAAACATCAATTCAGTGCAGTGCTACACTTTGCTGCCAGTTTGAGCGTACCAGAATCAGTTGCCTATCCGCTCAACTACTACACCAACAACACCCGGAACACTCTCAATTTGCTCTATTGCTGTCGTGTGACAGCAGTCGATCAAATCATCTTTTCCAGTACAGCCGCCGTATATGGTCAACCAACAGAAAATCCTGTGACAGAGTCTGCTCCAACACTGCCAATTAACCCCTACGGACGCTCAAAACTTTCTTGCGAATGGTTTATTCGCGACTATAGTGCTGCGTCTTCTCTACGGTATGTAATTCTGCGATATTTCAACGTTGCTGGAGCAGATTCTTCTGGACGACTTGGACAAATGTCAAAAGACGCATCTCATTTGATTCGAGTTGCTTGCGATGCAGCACTTAAACGCAGACCAGAAGTCAGAATTTTTGGAACTGATTTTCCCACGCCAGATGGTACAGGAATCAGGGACTATATCCATGTTGAAGACTTAGCTGCAGCACATCTCGATGCTTTGCGCTACTTGGAACAAGGTCATGAAAGCCAAATTCTCAACTGTGGCTATGGTCAAGGGTATAGTGTTCGGCAAGTCATTAAATACGTCAAGGAAATTTCTGGAGTAGATTTCCCTGTCATTGAAACAGAACGTCGTTTAGGAGATCCAGCCTGCGTCACAGCCAGTGCAGATAAAATTTACAAAGTTCTAGGTTGGCGACCTAGATATAATCATCTCGATAAAATTGTTTACACCACTCTCGCTTGGGAAAAGCTGCGACAAGAGAAAGAAATTTCTATGTTGGATTTTTTTTCTGTAAATACTTGACCATCAAAAAAATTTCCTTCCAGAAAGCGATTTAAGGGGCTGAAAATGAATTGGCAATACAATACATCATTATCAAAATGTTCCAGGATTTGACACTAGAATCGCATTCGCTCCAAATGGACTATTAAAGTGTTTTTAACCTAATTGTTGAAGATCATGAAAAGTTGGGTAGTCTTGTTGTAGCAGTTTAATCACCAGCAGACGTTGGCTTGCATCCTCCACAGCCCGATACACACTTGCCCGATAACCCACGTACAGTTGTTCAACGACGGTGTAGCCAGGGATATCAGGCAATGTATTCGAGTAGGTGCTTTCTGCCAGTGCCATAGTCTCAAGTAAAAGTGTCTAGAAGATCAGAATTGCTTGTAGCTATATTTCCAAATTGTTTGGAACGTTATTGAAAACTATCTGCCTCCTCTAGAAGAAACAATTGAAGCAATGGCAAAAAAATTTTGGAATACTTAGGTAAGAGCACTTCAAATTTTGACTGCTTCTACAAATGGGGTAAAGACGGGAATTAACTCTGGGCGACTCACAACTAAAGTAGGGAAAGAGCGATCGCTATAATCTTCCCCAGGTAACAAAGGAAAAGGCTCGGATTTTAGCGAAACCCAGGTACCCCCAGCTGCTTGAACAATAACCCAAGCTGCTGAAAAATCCCAAACTTTGGGAGTAGCCTCCATACCACCTAATACAGCACCAGAAGCAACTGTGAGAAAATTATAGCTAGCAACACCCAGCATCCGAAGTTTACAGGGAAAACCTTTTTGGATCAGTGCGGTGCTGCGAGAACAGAGATTGAAAAAGTGGTTTTTACTAGGTGCATCATCACTTGTATGAATAGGGTGATGATTACGAAACGCCCCAGATGGTGTGGCTAAGTCAAATGAACCTTGCCAAAAACCGTGAAAAGATTCATTTGTTGTCGGTACATAAACGTAGCCAAATACGGGTGTACCTTGGTAAAGTAAACCTACAGAAATTGACCAAATAGGAATGCCGCGTGTAAAGTTGGTGGTTCCGTCTAAAGGATCAATCACCCAGCACCATTCTGTACCTGGAAAAGTCGTATCGCCCTCTTCAGAGAGAATTCCATAACCAGAAAAATTAGAGGCGATCGCATCCCGAAGTTCCTGATCAGCCCATTGATCAGATCGGGTTACCAAACTACCATCGGCTTTTTGTGAAGCCTGCACTTCTCCAAAATCCTGCATTAACTGTTTACCTACTCTCACGGTAGTAGTTTGGCAAAACTCAAGAATTGTTGTCCAAAAATCAGTCATTAATCAAGTTCACTTTCTAAAACGGACGCGATCGCAGCCTTAGCATTGATCTGAAATTCTCTCACGTTTACCCTATTCAAGAACCAAATCGCTACCAAGATTCCTGCTGCTTCTAACGCAAACACCAGTCCATAAGCTAGCACCAAGTTAGGAAACACGTTGCGACCAATATCTAATAAAGTACCACCTGCAACTACCGCTATTCCTCTTGCCATAGCCTGAGCTAAACCCCAAGCACCAATAAACGTCCCTGCGGTTTCAGCTGCTGTGAGATCCAGCATCAAGCTAACTGCGGCAGTTGTCACAACACCAGTTGCCAAACCAAACAACACTAAAGCTAGCTTTAGCAAGGCGGGATTAGCAACAAATCCAGATATAGCAAGTAATCCTGAGCAGATAGCCACTAGAAAACAGCCCAACCGTGCAGTTCTTCGCTTGCCCAAACGTGGAACAATTAAAAAGCCACTAATACCGTAAGAAATTAGTATACCTGTGCCGTAAAACACATTTAATTTGGTGCTTTCTGCTAACGGCATTTTAAAAACCTGACCTGCGTAAGGTTCAATAATAGGGTCTTGCATAAACAAGCTTAGTGTCAACACCACTAAAAAGGTGAAAAACAAACCTGTTTGCCGACTAGCTGTTAATATTTGCCAAGCCTTACCCAAGGTAATACTGTCTTCCCTGTTAACAACTGTGGAACGCGTGAAGTATTGGGAATACTTTTTCTCCACGCCCAATATTGCTACAACTGAGAGAACAAATACAATTGCCGGAACAATAATAAACAATTTGTTAACTGATGCCTGTAACGTAGCAATTGTTGCTTGAGACGTTAACTGCTTGAGCAAACTAGAACTGATAATCGCCCCAACAATAATCCCTACCATCAACATTGACCAGACAACACCAACAACTTTAGAACGGTTGTCTTCTTCAGAGATATCCACCAATAATGCAGCAAAAGCTGTGCCGCTAGCACAAATTGCCAAACCATATACAGCAAAAACTAAACTTAAAAGAGCAGTCCAGCCGATTATTGGGGGTGTCCACGCCCAACCACCAACACTACGAACTACAGTGCTAAGTTGCCACATCACTTGTACGGCTAAAAATGAGCCTATAGTAAATATTGCTGCTCCTACCCAAACATAAACTGTGCGGTGGTAGCCCCATATCGATTTAGCATCCGACATCTGACCGAACCAAACACGGGAAGGAGAAACAAATAACGGTATTGCTAGAACTATTGATACTAAGGTTGCTGGAATGGCTATTTCCTGAATCATAACTCTGTTAAGTACTCCCAGAGTCAGGATAGACATCATACTTAAGCCCATCTGAAATAGACCAAGCCGAAACATTGTCAGCAGGTTGACTTTTTTTGGCAAAGTCAGGGAATTCCCCTGAGAATCATACAAATCGCCACTTGCCATGATTACTTTCTCTCGGTAGATATCGAAATCGGTTGTTGCCTAGTAATAATTAATATAAATTTTTTTATAAGAATTATGTCTATCAAATTGTACAGCAATCGATCCAGGATCTATAAACTTACCCGTTAAGCTTAGATGTGTGCTTGTCTTTTACCAATCGTCCGTAATACTAACGCGAACAGCAGCGATAACAACTGTTAAGATGCTTGTCGCTGCTGTTTGTAATTAATCGAATCAGGAAACTCGTTCGACTTTCTTGTGAGAGAATTTGAGTTGCTTATTGCGTTTAACTGTTCCTGCTACACCGAGAGTACTAAGGGCAAGTAAGCTAAGGATGGAAGTAGGTTCAGGGACGCTGGTAATGCTTGCAGAAAAACGAATGGGTAGCTCGCTATCTTCTGAGCCCAAATTTTCAGAACCAGGGATAAATGGCGGGGCTGAAAAAACCTCTAAATAACCTGGTGTTGGCAAAAAACTAGCGAAAAACGGACTCGCGTAGTTTCCACTGGAAGTGGAATACCCAAACCCATCACCCGTTAACTGCTGACTATTAAGGCTAATTAAATTATCAACCTCAAAAGGTTCGTTTCCCGGTATAGGAGTTCCCGCTGGTTGCAGCCCAGTAATTGTATCACCGTTTCTTGTACCGGTAATTGCGGAAATCTTGTAAAAACCCAAACTATCAGGGGTGTCATTAGTGGTGAAAGTACCGCTTGCATCTATGCCAGTACCAGAATAACTCCAGTTCCAACTTAAAGCAGAGGCAGTTTGTATGGTTCCAAAAACCAAGCCAGATACAGCAGCTATCGCTGTAGCAGATAGTAGAGCTAGATTTTTCATAGGGTTATACCGTGTACTTACTGAGTCTTATACGGAAAAAAGTAACCTAAAACTACTACCATGAAAATATTTTTTTGGCAAAGACTCAGCAAGTGATGTTGATGTCAAGTAGCTACGCGGCTATGCTTTCTTTGTTTCTCGCTCTAATGACTGTTTGTTCAGAAGGGAAATTTGTTCATTTGGGGAGGTGCGATCGCACCCTAAACAGAGTCATGCTATTGACTGAGAAAGAACTAAGGTGATTTACAGGAATAAATATACCACCCTAGTTGGTTTCGGCTTCGCTCAACCAACTGAGAGATCGCGAGTTGAGCGAAGTCGAAACTCGCATTCCCCAGGTATTTTCTTTCTTGGAAA
>NZ_JAAKGC010000192.1 GCF_017591665.1 Aetokthonos hydrillicola CCALA 1050
TTTCTGATTCATCAGCATTTAGCAAAGCTGCTACTTTTTCCCTTGCTTGCTTACAGGCTTTACCGACTTGCCCACCAAAGGTATGCATACTAGACGGATTGCCGTAATATTCGGTTAAATAAGGCAGCATCGCCTCTACAACTTCTGGATCTACCTTCGTGGTGGCATTATTATCAAGATAAATGCTGTTCTTTTGCATTGCTTTCAAATTAATTTAACAAGAGTAAACAGTTAGAAAGGAGTTATTCTATGCTTCAGCTCCAACCTTTTGATGAACAGCTAATCGTTCGGATAATTTCTGAGAGTAGAAATCATTGCTATCTAATATAATAGAGAGGAGTCAGGAGACAGAATTCAGGAGTCAGAATAAAGAGATGGTGTTTTAAGAAAAGTTTCAACCCCTGTCTCGTCTACAAGTGCTGAGGTTTTAAACCAGTATTTATTCTGACTCCTGGCTCCTGACTCCTGAATTCTTTTGGAATAACACTTTTTATGGAAAGCTGGGGTTACGCGCGAGTTAGTAGTGAGGAGCAACAAACAGATAAAGGAGCGTTGCGTAAGCAAATAGAACGCTTGCGAGATGCAGGATGTTCAAAAATATACTGGGATATTCAATCGCGAACAACGGAAGTTAGAGAAGGACTGCAACAATTAATTAATGATTTAAAGGCATCTCCAGCAGGTAAAGTAAAATCGTTACAGTTTACACGAATCGACCGTATTGGTTCATCATCGCGCTTATTTTATTCCTTACTAGAAGTTTTACGCACAAAGGGAATTAAGCTAATAACACTTGACCAAGGTGTTGACCCCGACAGCTTAGGGGGGGAATTAACTATTGATATGTTACTTGCGGCTGCAAAATTTGAAGTAAAAATGGTCACAGAAAGATTGAAAAGCGAACGCCGTCACAGAATCAACCAAGGTAAAAGCCATCGCATAGCGCCTTTAGGGTATTGCATACAAAATGATAAATATGTACGCGATCATTCACCATGTGTTTGCTTGCTAGAAGGACAAATAGAATTAACTGTCTCTGGTTTAGCTCGGCATATTTTTAATACTTTCTTTGAATGTGGATCTGTTGCTGCAACTGTTCGCAAACTTCACGCGGATTTTGGTATCCAAACACAGGCTCTTGATTGGGGTAAATCGAAAGCATCGTCACAGATGATCAGCGACGATGATTTAGATGAAATAGCGTTTACACCTACTAAATCTGGTCATCCTTTACGTTATCCGTGGACTGGGTTGAGATGGTCAGTTTCTGGATTAAAAGCATTGTTAGTTAATCCTGTTTATGCAGGAGGGTTACTTTTTGACACTTATGTTAAGTCAAAGGGAAACCGAAAACACTTCGACGAATGGAAAGTAAAGTGGGGAACTCATGATGATGAGGCAATTATTTCCTATGCAGAACATGAACGAGTCAAACAGATGATCCGCGAGAATAGGAGTAATCGCTGGGTTTCAAGGGAAGACAACGAGATTAATCCATTTTCCAATCTACTCAAGTGCGCTCACTGCAATGCATCAATGACTCGTCATGCAAAACGGGTAAATAAGAATGGGGAAACTATTTATTATTTTCAGTGCCGCTCCTATAAAGCAGGTAGCTGTACTAATAAAATTATGATTTCATCAAAAATACTTGATACCCAAATCGTTGATTTATTAGCACAAGAAGCAGAGCGGTTGGCAAACCTTGTTGAGGAAGATGAACAACCCATGGAAGAGCCACCAGAAGTTAAAACGCTTCGGGCTTCTCTTAATAATCTCGAAACATTACCATCAAATCCGGGGCTTAACCAAGCAAAGAATGTTCTCAAAGAACAGATTGCTCTAGCACTCGCATCACAAAATAATACATCAAAACAGTCGCGTATCGCCAAAGGGCGAATTGTACAAGCTTTTGCTAATAAAAGCTACTGGCAGGGGTTACAACTTGTAGACAAAAGAACAATACTCAATGGCTGCATCAAAAGAATATTCGTGGATGGAAACTTTGTTACAGACATTGAGTATCGTTATTAGGCAGATTTTCTTTTCCGTTTTACATCTAGGTTCTGCTCAACAGCGGGAGAACGTTTTAGTTCGTTCTGTTTCTCCCATTCAATCACTGTGCGCATGACAACCTGTGACCAAGTTTCGTAAGCCATAATCACCATCATTCAATACTTTGAGGATATCTAACCCTCAAAAGTTTTCTGTTCATCGCAAGCCAGATGCTTGTAAAAATTTTATAGCTCACGCATCCTGAAGCGCTGCAAACAAGCGGTGATTAATAGATGAGTCAGTATTCAGAATTTGTCGTTGACAAATCCGATATATCGCAATATATTGTATTTAGAGATAGCGATATATCGTGATACGTCAACTAAAACAAGAAGTTACATATGTTTAAACCATTTCATCTACGTTTTCCTGTACCAGTCCATGCTGGAGAAGAATTTGCCCATCCATTTTTCATGAGTGGACGACATGGGCACAGAGGTTCATTTGGTGGTGACTGGGGAGATGAGCCTCGTACCCGTCGCGGTGATATCAAATTTATGCTCCTTGGGCTGCTATCTGAGCGTCCTCAGCATGGTTATGAATTGATTAAGGAACTAGAAAACCGTCGCGGAGGCTTTCGCCGTCTTAGCCCAGGCTCCGTCTATCCAACACTTCAGATGTTGGAAGAAGGTGGTTATTTGACTAGTGAGCAAGTCGATGGTAAGCGTGTCTACACAATTACAGAGGCTGGTAGACAATTACTGCGCGATCGCCACCCGCAGCCCAATTCCAGAAACACTTACGACAGTGTCACAGAAAATAAGCCTTCGGGATTAATCGAGTTGCGGCGTACTTTAACAGAGTTAAATGATCTAGTTACGCAAGTGGCGCGCAGTGGCAATTCAGCGCAAGCAAATCGAGTACGTGATCTGCTTGTTCAAGTAAAGCGCGAGATTTACAAGTTTCTTGCTGAGGATTAACTTAAAGATATTTCGACAACTGAGCCAATTGCTCCATTAATCGGATAACGGCAGAGTATAGTTTCTTCTAAACCTTTGAGAATGTTGATCTACTGATTTTTATGAAGAAGAATTCAGGAGTCAGGAGTCAGAAGTCAGAATGATAAATACTGGTTAAAACCTCGTCCATAAGGGACGAGATAGGGGGTGAAACTTTTCCTAAAACATCATCCCTCCATGGGTGGTATTCTGACTCCTGTATTCTGGCTACTGACTCCTTTTTATGCACCTTCAACTTAACAATCTAAAGAAAGAGAAAAACCTAACTAAAGTGCGATCGCTGAGCATAGGAAACTTCTCTTTCAGCATTTGACCAGACCATGTTAAAAAATTCAACCAATTAGCTAAGATATTTAAACCCGCAGATAGAAGAATCAAAAAATATAATGCTTTAGCCTTATACGGTCGCGTTAAACTTGATTGCAACATGCGGTACAAACTTTTAGGGAAAAGCGGCTTGCGCGTGTCTGAACTTTGTCTTGGTACAATGACCTTTGGAGAAGAATGGGGTTGGGGTGCATCAAAGGACGAAAGCCGCCAGATTTTTGATACCTTTGTTGAGGCAGGCGGTAATTTCCTAGATACAGCTAATGGTTATACTGACGGCAGTAGTGAAAAAATTCTCGGTGAATTTATTGCTTCTGAACGCGAACGCTTGGTTGTTGCTACAAAATATTCCTTTCCTTTACAGATGAATGACCGCAAGGGCAATCCTAACGGTAGCGGTAACCATCGTAAAAATATGATCCAGTCGCTCGAAGGTAGCTTAAAAAGGTTGAATACTGATTACATTGACCTATTCTGGCTGCACGCTTGGGATTATACAACCCCAATAGAAGAAGTGATGCGGGCGTTTGATGACTTGGTTCGTGCAGGAAAAGTTCTATACATCGGTATCTCTGATGCACCAGCTTGGATTGTGGCTCAGGCTAACACCTTAGCTCAGTGCTACGGTTGGAGTCCCTTCGTTGCTTTGCAAATTGAATACAGTTTAATCGAACGGGCTCCAGAGCGAGATTTGTTACCAATGGCACAAGCATTTGACATTGCTCTAACACCTTGGTCGCCTTTGGCTGGAGGGGTATTGACAGGTAAGTATAATACAAATGGAAATAATGGTGATTCAAAGCAAACTGCAAGTTCTAGAGGATCAGAAATTCCTGAACGCAGTTTGAAAATAGCTGAAGTCGTCAGCCAAGTTGCTCAAGAAATTGGATCTACTGCTTCACAAGTTGCTCTTGCTTGGTTGCTTACCCGAGGAAATACAGTTATCCCTATTGTTGGTGCGCGCAAGTTATCACAGATTAAAGATAATTTGTCTTGTGTAGACATTAAGCTGTCGCAAGAACATTTACAGCGCCTCAATCAAGTTAGCCAGATTGAGTTAGGTTTCCCCCATGACTTTTTGCAAAACGACACTATACGCGATCGCCTTTTTGGAGGTACGTTCAACGCGATAGAAAATCATCACGGTTACGGAATGATGCGCGAATCATTGGCACCTCATCAGTAAAAGACTGATTAAAAAAAGCATAAATTCCAAGACATTCTCTGAGCCCGACATCCCGCCCAGAACTTAAGTCCCGGGCTAATAGCGCGCATTCCATTTCAATGGACTGAAATCCTTGAGCAGTCCTCTTGAGAGGACTTTAGCTATCAGAAGCGCGATTTAAATCGCTGGCTGGCTGACAGCCCAAGTGCAAGAAAGCAGTTAAGCCAAAATTCATTCTACATCTGGACACTTGGAGATAGTGTGGGATGAATTTTGGAAGCAAAATATTTCTTCTTATGTGTTCCCTCGGAAGGCTTACCATAAAGCAGTGTACTCTACTGTTTCTCTCATTGCGTAAGTCCTTATGGCAAAAATCGAACAATTGGCACCTCAGCAAGTCTCCCAAGTAGATCTGAAACCACGAGGGAGAGTTTATCCCAGCCCTGTGAATTGGCGAGATCAGTTTTTGTACCAGCTACTACCAGATAGATTCAGTGATGGAAACGAAAATCAGAAAGAGCTTTTTGATCGCACGAATCCGTTAAGATATAAAGTTAAGGAGAAAGCTACCTGGATGGCAGCAGGTACAAAGTTTGTCGGTGGTACTCTCAGGGGTATTAAAAGTAAGTTGGACTATTTACAAAGATTGGGAGTCACAGCACTTTGGCTTGGATCAGTTTTTGATTACGCTAATCAAAACTTTTTAGAAATTGACCCTCACTTTGGAAATCGTCAAGATTTAAGAGATTTAATAGATGCTGCTCACGATCGCAATATCTATGTCGTCCTGGATGTGATTTACAATCGTCATCTCCAAGCAAATCTAGTAAGAGTATATCAATACTGGATTGGTCTTTGTGACTGTGATGGTTTCTGCGTCGATATAGATCAGCTCCTTTGTGTTGAAGATTCTCGGAAATTCAACGACTCAATTCGCGAATACGCTCAATCAATCGGCAAAGATAATTTTCTCATAATTGGGAATATCAGTTCTGGTAACATTGCAGATGCCTATATAGATATCTTTGGTCGTCACCTTAGTGCTGTCTTGGATAATCCAACTGTTGCTAAACAACT
>NZ_JAAKGC010000193.1 GCF_017591665.1 Aetokthonos hydrillicola CCALA 1050
CTGATAAAGGCTTAAGATATTTAGCAAATTCTCCGTATACTCTCTCATATAGGAGAGGTTGCCAAATATAAAGTTGATAGGGTTATTAATTTCGTGGGCTACACCAGCAACCATTTGCCCCAAGCTAGCCATTTTTTCATGCTGGATTAATTGAGTTTGTGTTTGTCGTAATTCTTGGAGCATTTGCGACAGTTCTGCTGCTTGTTGCTGAACCTTTTTAATGTACTCGGCTTGTTGAATCGCTATCATTAAATGTTCAGCAATTTGCTGAATAAACTCAATTTCACATGCTTTCCACTCACGAGGACGACTGCACTGATGAATACAAAGCAATCCCCAGAGTACATCGCCGTTTAGTAGAGGTACTATTAAGTTAGCGCGAACTTGGAATTTTGCTAAAATTTCAGCATGACAATCGGTTAAACCAGCGTTATAGATATCAGGAACCGCTTGTATACGCCCTTGTTGGTAATGAATAGCAAACTTTTCCCCAAAGCAATAGTCATGGACTTTTCTTGCGATCGCGGAATCCCAACCTGGTGCTACATCTTCAGAAACAAATTCTCCTTCCCAATTTGCTTGGGGATCAAAGCGAAAAACACCAACTCTGTCGGCTTTAAGCAGTTGGCGTACTCCGAGGGCTGTACTCTGAAAGATAATTTCTAATTGTAGTGGCTTTCTAATTAAAGAAATTACATGTGCTAAAGTTTTGTGCTGTTCAATTTGCAGCTGGTAGTCAGCAGCAGTCATCGAGTCTGATTGATTTTTCGACGAGATCGGGCTTTGCATGCTTTTGAAGATGACTATTTTTCACACTTAGTCTTCCCCAAATTGATTAAGATCTTAAAAGAAAATGAGTTACAAGGGCATGGGGCAATGGGCATGGGGCATGGGGCATGGATTCGAGCGCCGCTTTTATCAATACAAGTCTTAAAAAATAAGCATACAAAAACACGGGGAGGAACGAACTTCCCCGCGTCTCCGTATCCCTGTTTCTTTGCGTCCTCTTTAGGGAGCGTTATCGGTTACCGTCTAGAATATTGACAGCCGCACCCGCCGCTGCACCACTGATAGCATCTTTGACAGGATTACCACGGTGGATAATTGCACCGGATACTGTACTAGCTGCTGCACCCACTCCAACATCTTGAACTAAACTACGCTTCTTGTTCTTTGCGCGTCTATTACTATTAGCAGCATTCGCAGCAGCACCCGCAGCTGCACCATTAACTCCATTGGTTAGAACATTACCACGATGAAGGACTGCTCCAGAAACCACACCCGCCGCTGCACCGATACCGGCACCTTTTAGTATATGATCATCGGCAGCAGCAGGTTTATAAGGGAGTAGCGAGACACCCACTACACTTGTAGCCATCAAGGTGGGTAAAAATGAGTGTTTGAGAACTAGATTCATAAGTTATCCTTTCCCTCTTCTAAGAAGACAGAATAGTTTCTTCACATCCATAGGGATGTTTTTCTGTTTTGTGGTAAGACAGTATAAAAATCTTTATAGTTCCCGTAACCGAGATCCGCAGTAAGAAGAATGATACCTCGTTATCTCAATCCCACGTTCCTCCTATATTTGAATCCAATACTCAAAAATTTGACTTTGATAATATGATACTCTGAGGATATTTGTTGAAAATCGTGAATCAAGAAAACAAACTCTTATCTAAAATCCTGTTGGGAGGAGCATCTGATGCAGATATCCCTTTTGCTCAACTATGGCAACTCTTGAAAAATCTAGGCTTTAATGAACGAATTCGCGGTAGCCACTACATTTTTACAAAAAAAGATGTGGAGGAAATATTAAACCTACAGCACAAGAAAGGAAAAGCCAAACCATACCAAGTTAAAAAAGTTCGTGCAGTGCTTCTTAAGTACCAGCTAGGAGGTAAACAGAATAATGCTCCGTTATGAAATTATTCTTTACTGGAGTGAAGAAGATCAGGCGTTTATTGCTGAAGTACCGGAATTGCTAGGTTGCGCTGCTGATGGTTCTACATATAAGGAAGCAATATGTAATGTAGAAGTTGTGATGCAAGAGTGGATCGAGACAGCAAGAGAGCTAGGACGTTTCATTCCTGAACCGCAAAAACGCCTGATGTCTATCCGTGCGTTGGAATAAAACTTGTTTGAGTAGATTCACACGGATAGAAGTTCGGCTTAAAATTCTGCTCCCAATTGATAAACCATCCTTAGCATTTTTTGAGCCAGTTTCTCGTCTCCTAACCTTTTATAAATACTGTATGCCCGACGATAGTAGGATATAGCTTCGAGAGGGCTACTTAAGCGGTGGAAAGTTGCACCAAGAGCGAATAAAACCTTAGCTTCTTCTGCAACATTTTTTAATTCCTGAGCAAGGAGTAAAGCAGACTGTAAAAATCCTATTGCTTGGGGATATTGTCGTTCACAGTAATATATCCCCCCAATGTTTAAAAGTAGCTGTTGCTGGCTTTGTTTTGCTCCTATGTACTGCAAAATTACTAAAGACTCTTTATAGTATGCTAATGCTTTATTACAACTTCCAATCTGCCGATATATACTAGCAATTCTAGATAATGCAGCAGCCTCTCCAAATTGATCGCCAACCTGTCTAATAACGCGCAGAGATTTTAAATTATATTCAATTGCTTCCTCAAGTTGATTGGTTTCAACAAATACATCGCCCAGTGCCTGTAAAATGGCACTTTGTAGTCTTTTATCTCCTATTTCTGAAGCAATCTTTAAGGCTTCCGTAAAAAAGTCGGTCGCCTTTTGATATTGCTCAAGCCCTTTGTGTGCATAGGCAAGAGTATGAAAGCTGTTAATTAAAAGGTTTTTGTTGTTAGTTTCTACTGCGATAGAGAGCGATTGCGTGCAAAACTTAATTGCCATTTCCCAATCTCTTAGATGAAGATAAATACGACCGAGATTTGCTAATGAATCTCCCTTCGCTTTTATATCTTCTCTTTCACAAGCAATCAGGAGCGCCTTTTGCTCGTAATCAATTGCGTGCTGATAATTCCCCAAAAATGGACAAATATTTTCTGACGAATTCAAGGCACTGGTTTGCCAAATCCGCTCATTCATTTTGCAACTCATAGCAAGCCGATTTTCAAATCACTGAATAGCTTGGTGATACTGCCCCGGATTTTGGTGACTTAGTTTTTTCTAGAAAAAACCAGAAATGAAAACTCCAAAAGCTTCTATAAAATAGAAATCAGAATCGAGAATTAAGGATTCAGTTAAGAACTTGATGAGGATTTAAACCCCTTTATTCATTCGCTAGTTGCTCAGAATTTAGCATGGATTCTAACTCATAAGTCCTGATTTCTGAATTCTTTCTCTTCATATATTTGGAGATTCTTGAAAACGGTAGTCCCTTAAACTCGTTGTATTTATAAAGAAGAATTCAGGAGTCAGGAGCCAGGAGTCAGTATCATAAATACTGGTTTAAAACCTAGTTTACTCGTTACCGAGACAGGGGTTGAATTCAGTTATCAGTGTTCAATTGATAACTGTTTTATAGGTTCTGTATTCTGGCTCCTGTATTCTGTCTCCTGACTCCTTTTTATAACAGCCTGTTTCCAGACTTACAAATGATTTTTACCAATTTTACACGATTTTTTATAACCTTGTAAAACTGGATCATTTAAGGGTAGATGACATTAATATATTTACTATACACTCTTTCTTAAGATTTTATGCAATTAATAATTGTTACAGTGATACAGATCACTCTTCCAAAAAATTTATAAAAAAATTAACATACTTAAATCGTGTAAAAAAAGATATTCGACCTAGTTTTCACGGCTTCGATCTCCCTTTCATTATGCATTAATTCGCAATCCCATAATGACTAAATCGCGTTCAATCTCATCAAGTTGTGCAACATTAGGTAAATATCCCCAGCGTTGAAAGTTAAATTTTTCAAATAGCTTTAAACTTGGTTGGTTGTGGGCAAAAATAAAGCCTAATAAATTTTTTATACCTAAACTTGGACTATGCTCAATTGCTTGAGTTAAAAGCTTCTTTCCTAAACCTTGTCGCTGATAATCTGGGTTAATATAAATACTAATTTCAGCGGTTTTATAGTAAGCTGGTCGTCCATAAAAGGATTGAAAGCTCAACCATCCAGCAACTACACTATCTACTTGAATGACCCAAAGAGGGTATTTTGTTGGGGATCGCCCTTGAAACCAAGCTAAACGACTTTCTCTAGACACTGATTCTAAATCAGCAGTCGCCATACGACTAGGAATTGCAGCATTATAAATCGCTACAATCATCGACAAATCATTTTCAGTAGCATCACGAATTTTCATTTTCGGTTTTCAAGGGACAGAGGGAGCAGGGAGCAGGGAGCAGGGAGCAGGGGGGCAGGGGAGATGTTTATTTCATTTGTAGTTTGTGGTGTGCCGTCAGTGCGCATACGCTCAAACAACTGCAAGACATAATATCAAGTTCGCCACAATAATTACGATACAAATGACACAAAGAAATAAAGGAAGCTCTAATCTTAATCCCAATTTAAATAAATAGGGCAACAGCTTATCTATAGTCAGGGCACACCCTCACTCCCTTGCTCCCCCGCTCCCCCTGTCCCGCACGCAACTTTTGACTTTTGAATGCGTGACTTTTGACTTCCCCAAAGGGGCTACCCTCTACTCCCCAAAAGAGGAGCAGCACTGAGCAAGGTTCTCGTGTAGGGATGTTGAGGATCGTCAAACATCTGTTTTGTCGAGCCAATTTCTGCAATCTTGCCATTATACATGACAGCAATGCGATCGCATAAAAATTTCGCTAACAAGAGGTCGTGAGTAATAAACAAATATGTTAAATCAAATTCGGCTTTGAGGTGCAGCATCAGATCCAGTACTTGTGACTGCACGCTAGCATCTAACATACTGACTGGCTCATCACAAATCAGTAATTTAGGACGGGTAATCAAAGCACGAGCAATTGCTACTCGTTGCTGCTGTCCACCAGATAAATCTGATGGATAGCGATCTATATACGATTCTGGCGGGTTCAATCCGACTTTCTCTAGCATACACTGTACCTCTTGTTTTGCTTTAGATGCATCTGCAAGGTTGTGAATAATCATGGGATCAGCTATACTCTCCCCTACCGTCATTGCTGGATTTAAACAAGCATGAGGATCTTGAAACACCATTTGTATTTGTCGTCGACAAGATCGCATTTCTTGACGTGAGAGACTGGTTAGATCCTTTCCTAAAAACTCGACTTTCCCCGCTGTGGGACGAATCAGTTGCAATATTGTCTTGGAGAGTGTGCTCTTACCACAACCTGATTCCCCAACCAATCCTAAAATTTCCCCTGGATAAAGTTCTAGGTTGATCCCATCCACTGCTTTGATGGTTTGGCTTTGCTGCTGAAAGAACCTTTCGATAAAGTTAGGTTCTAAAGTGTAGTAATGTTTTAAATCTGTGACGCGCAAAATCGGTGTAGCAACGGATGCGTTATCTGCTTTGATTTGCTCATGGGTTGCGCCTGCTTGAATGTGTAAAGCAGCTTCAAGGAGCGATCGCGTATATTCGTGCTGTGGTTGTTGGAAAACACTTTGG
>NZ_JAAKGC010000194.1 GCF_017591665.1 Aetokthonos hydrillicola CCALA 1050
ATTAGTTTTCTCTACAGAAAAAGATGCTTTGTCTGTGGCAGAGCAGTTATATGATGCCCAGCAGATAGGTAAAATTTTAATTGTTGAAAATATCGACCTCAGAGCTTTAGAATTAGCTGTTGGGTTAGCTCAGGTAAATTTTCCGTCTTTCAATTTTCCCATTGTTAGTAATTTAAAATGTCGGCTACCATTCCCCAAACATGAACGGGAATGCACTGATAAAAATACACCCAAAATATATGTAGCTTGCTTATCGGCTTACAATAATGGGCATTTACATGGACTTTGGATTGATGCAACGCAGGAACCAGAAGAGATAGAAGATGATATTAAATGGATGCTTTCTTGGTCGCCAGTTGTAGATGATGAGCCGTGTGAAGAGTGGGCAATTCATGATTATGAAAACTGGATGGAAATTAAAATTAATGAATATGAAGATATCAACAAAGTTTCAGAATTAGCCAATCTTGTACAGAAGCATGGTAAACCATTTGTTCTTTACCGCAACTATTACGGTAATGATGCCACAGTGGAGGATTTTGAAGAGTATTACATAGGAGTCTACGAAAGTGAAGAGGATTTTGTATATCAACAGTGGGATGAATCTGGACAGCTTAAAGAATTGGAGAAACTAAAAATTTCTAGCATTTACATTAATTGGAAAGCAATAGCTCATGATTGGTTTATTGATTCTTATTTTTCAATAGAAGCTAGTTATCAAGAAGTATATGTATTTATTCGTCACTAACGTCCTGAATATTTACATTAAATAGAGGCGATCGCTCTCTCTTCATCCTCTAAGAAAATTACTGCTGTGTTTAGTTAGGTGCAATCGCTCTTAATGTAGGGCGATTATTTTTCTTTAACCCAAGAGGGGGGAGGATTCAGCGCGGCAGCCATGAATGCGGCGATCCACGTCAGCCGCGTCACCCAAGAGCTTTACTTCCGCATTCATGGCTGTCCTGCGACTGAAAGCGAAGCGTGCCTCACCCCTCGCCCGCGCTCCACCTAGATGTAGCCGTAATTGATTGAGCATCTCGCTCTAGTTTTTCTGCGATCGCTTCCCTAATCCAGCTGGCTTTTTCTTTTCCAGCGATCGCTACAACCTTGTCGTACATTGATTTAGTCATTCTTAATGCTACAGCAGGGCTATCTATTGGCTCATCCCCCGCCGGGACAAATAGCCCCCCTTCACCCTGCTGAACTTCATATGGTTTATTTCGCTTCATCGCTTCATAATCTTAAAAATATTTCAAAAATATTGTAACGTACCTTGTAAACATGGCTAGGATTTGTTACCATGTAAACATGGAATTCAAAAGGTATCAGACCAATGCCAGCACAAAAATTCTCAGCCAAAGCTCATACTCGCTCCAATCATACTTACTCTGTCTTTCATCAATCATTGCTGCATGAAAATAATGCTGAAGACTACGCTCTGAGGCATATCTACAGCCTTGAGAATACAAAATCTCTGCTTGAAAAATGGGGCTGGACAGCAGAACAAATTAAAATTGGGATTGAGTATGCAACTATTGACGTTTACAAGCATTGCTGTTGGCTGCACATTCCTGGGAAGATTGAAAAGCGTGGTCAACTAATTAAAATTCGTGGTATCTGTCGATTTATTTCTAAAGCTGACTTTGTAGCTGTTCTGATAGAGAGAGCCTGGCAAAAAGCAGATCCTTACAAGTTGCAACCCGGTGATAACTGGGATGAGTTGATAGCTCGTGGTAATACTGGTGAGTTCTATGAGATCAAATTATATCAACACGAAATCACCTGTACTTGTCACGCCTACAGTGGATTAGAGAAAGCCTTTGCACAAGACCCAGCTGCAACTAAACATTTGATGCTGCACCCAACGACTAAGGGGCAAGTGCCTGATAAACACGTCTTCGCAACTTGGAAATATTTAGGTGCTGAAACTTTGCTCCAATACGAATATTGCTGGCTAGAGCGATATGAGTCAGCCATGAGAGAAGAGAAATATTCATGGCAATTTGACCCTGAACCAGAGCCAGAGTTAGCAGACTGGTGATAATAGCTGGCTGCCAGCCCACAGCCATTAAGAGAGGGTAGCCCAGTATGCGCAAAAGGTATCCGACCAAAGATTTTTTATGCACATTATCCGGGCAATTTCATAGTAGCACAAGACAGAGTAAGAACATGAACGAATCCTCTAAGAATCCGCCAACACCACAACTTAATGCAGCTCTCGCCAAAGCCAAAGCAGAAATTCCAACTATTTTGGCTAATAAAAACGTGAAAATTCCTACTAAAAGCGGGAGAGAAATCAGCTTTACATACGCTGAACTAGAAGAAATTCAGCCAAAGATTACACCAGTGCTATCTGCTTGTGGGTTGGCGATAGCGAAGCGCTGCTGCGAAGCGCAGATCGCTCATCAAATGGCATTCATAGAAACTAGATTTTGCTTACTTTCTAGCCTTCGACATGAAAGCGGCGAGCAGATAGATTCTGTGTTTCCTCTCCCTGGTGACTTTAATGATGCTAAGGAATTAGGTATACAAATTTCCTATGGTCGCAGATACAATACTTTGTGCCTACTCGATATCACGATAATTGAGCCATCGAGCCAAGATTGGCAAGAAACCAAGCGTAAAATTGCTAAAGAAATTAAACAGGAAGTTGGGCTAATTCAAAAGCCTAGCAATGGTAAAGAAGGCTCCATACTGCACGATATGAGTGGTGTATCGAGCGTACAAACCATATCCGATGCGCAAGCTAAGAGGCTGTGGGCGATAGCGAAGAATGAATTGAAATTATCTGAGTCAGATGTACGCTCGGTGCTGGCTGGTTTCCAATTAGAGCGTACAGAGGGATATTCCTACTCAAAAATATGATGCGGTAATTCAATCGATGAGGGATTACGCGATGAAATTTTGAGTTTTATTGTGGGATTAGCTTCGCGATCGCTCCCAACAAAGCCCGATCTGCTATGGTCTGGGCATTACTGACTACCATTACATCTGTGGCTATACCAAGTATGTTGATATGGTTTACATAACAATAGGCGCGGGATGAACGAGACATGAAGGGATCGCCCATCATCCAAAGTTTGCTCATCCTAATCAGAATTTTTATTGGGATTAGAAGAAATTTTATCTGCGATACGGAGAGCAGCCGTTACTTCGCTATCGCTCATTGGTCATATGCGAGTACGCTCAAAAACACAAATTACGCAAATTTCTAGCATTTTCAATGTGAACGAGGATACTTGAAAATCTAGAGTAGACCATCACTTAGACTTTCCTCTTTGAATCTGAGTAAGCGATCGCCTAGTCTTGAATGTTTTTACTGTTCGCGATCGCTCCGAATTCTCATAACAGCAGCCTCAATAATAGCTGCAATATCAATATTGGGGGCATTCTGAATTTGCACACATAAATGTGTGTTCACTGGAAAGTTATATCCTCCAGTTGTCCATTTTGAGCCAATAGTACGGCTTTTAGATTCAACTGGTAGAGAATCGACAAGCTCTGAAACGAGCTGTTCTTTTTGCTCTAGTGGCAAGTTCAAGACAAAAACTTTGATTTCATCTAGGCTTACCACTTTTGTTTTAACCTCAGTGATATTACTGTGATCCATTTTCCTATTTAAGCACTTAAAACTTGGTTGCCGTGTCCATTATTCCCACTTTTTAAGCGCCACCTACGTGCGATCGCTAGCATCGCCCCTTCAACTTCTTCGTCTGTTGCTGCCTCTATCATCCTTTCTAGCTTGTTTTCTAAGCTTACAGAACCATTTTGTTGTTGATGGCACAACTGAGAAAGAAAGTAATCGCTGCTACCAGGAGCTAGCTCATCCATAGCCATCATCAGAGAGGAAAGCGTCTGGAGGCTAATATTTCCTGCATTTCTTCTAAACTCTGAAATGTGATTTTGAGACACACCTGATTGATTAGATAGAGCCTTTCCCGTAATTCCGTAATGTTTAAGGGTTTTGTCAAATGCTTGAGAAAAATTATTAACTTTCATAACGAAATCCATTTAAAATTGGATTTTAAGCATATATTATCAATCGGGCGGCTAATCATATCAATTCTTAACTGTATTAACAGTTTATCACGACTTTTTCTCTGGTTAATCAAATGAAACAGCCCAGGCAAGTTTTAGAGAGTTTGCCAGGGCTTCGTCTTAGTTACTTAAATGGTATGACAGATTCAATAAAAGTACAAACGTCAAATCCCGGATTCTTTAGCAAAGCTGATGTATCCACTGCAACTACTCGTCGTGACAAAATTCAAGGAAAGTTTTACCCACTCCAGCATGAAGAATGGTTAAGGGCTTACAAAGACCTTACAGATAGCCAAAGGGGTGTTCTCTACTATCTAAGGAGTCTAGACCCTTACAGTAATGGCTTAAGAATACGTGCCTCAAAAATAGCTGGAGATTTGGGCATTTCCAGACAAACAGTTTATAAAGCAATCGACGCTTTGGAAGAGAAAGGATACATAAACAAAGAAGACGTAGAATATACATTAAAAATCCAATCAAAAGGATTTTTATGTGACAGTTATTCAAGCTGCACACAGTTGTCATCTGAGAACGACAGTTGTAAATCTGAGGCGACAGCTGTAAGCATAGAGCGACAGTTGTCATCTGAGAGCGACAGTTGTAAATCTGAGGCGACAGCTGTAAGCGTAGAGCGACAGTTGTCGTCTGAAACGCTCACACAGCAAGAATCTCAATCCTCTAAGATTAATAAGACTTATACAGACTTTAAAAAGACTCTCTCAGAAGAGGAGCGAGCGAATTTTTTAAATTTTTGCCAGGAAAAAATAAAGAACCTTAGCCAGGAAGTAAACGACATAGAGGCGTGGTTAGCACACCAAACCAAAGCTGGGCGAAATCGCTGGGAAGTTTATTACGAAAAATATCTAGCTTCAAAACAAAAAAGCGCCAAAAAAGCTGAAGCCAAAAATACTTTGTCACAATTTCGCCAAGAAATTGAACAACAGCAACGACAGGTTGAAAAGGCTTGGTTCGAGTCACAACACCAAGATAGCACCTCGAATACTGGAGGTGCAGCGTGAACGATAAATTGCCTCCCCAAAACATTGAAGCTGAAGAAGCGATTTTAGGCGGAATCATGCTCTCACCAGAGGCGATGAGCATGATAAGCGTGAGCCTTATTCCTGAAGCTTTTTATGTTGACGCTCACAAAGATATTTATCAAGCCGTGCAGCGCCTCCACTGGTCTGGTAAGCCCACAGATTTACTCTCGGTTACAAATTGGCTCTCTAACTACAATCTACTGACACGCATTGGTGGCAGAAATAAACTAGCGACCCTTGTAGACCGCACAGTTTCAGCCATTAACATCGATGCTTTGGCTGAACTAGTTATGGACAAGTACACACGCAGGCAGTTGATTAAAGCAGGTAACGAAATTGTACAGTTGGGCTATGAAACAGAAACTGAGTTCCCGATTATACTTGACCAGTCGGAACAGAAAGTTTTTCGAGTGTCACAGCAACAGTTTTCTACCAACACCGAACATAATA
>NZ_JAAKGC010000195.1:0-1344 GCF_017591665.1 Aetokthonos hydrillicola CCALA 1050
GGGATTAAGGGGGGTAATAATGTGATGAAAATCACAGCTAATCACTTTTCAAACATCCTCTCAAGAGGATATCACTACAGGAGTCCTAAATCACCGCTAAAAAAGTACACGGGTAGGATGAGTGTATTTAAGAGGAAGGGGAGTATCCAGATCAGTTTTGCCCTCGCCCCTAGCCCCTCTCCCAAACATGGCTACGGTATACACACAAGTTATCGAATCACTACCAGTCCTCGCATTACCCCACCCTAACCCTCCCCTTTCCAAGGGGAGGGAACTAGATTCTCCTTGTTTCCCCCCTTTACAAGGGGGGATTAAGGGGGGTAATTCGACTTGTGTGTATACCGTAGCCCAAACATGGGCGAGGGGAGAAATGTTTCCAATTCCCCTTCTCCCAGTTGTGGGAGAAGGGGTCAGGGGATGAGGGCTATCAAGGTAAGAGCACATTTGGGATGCGCGAACCAAAATCTTTTAAGCTGAGGTTGAAGTCAATCCTATAGGACAAGAAACGTTTGTTCCTCCTAACCCACAGTAGCCGTTAGGGTTTTTCGCTAAATATTGTTGATGGTATGCTTCTGCGTAGTAAAATTCAGGAGCATCAAGGATTTCTGTGGTAATTTTTCCATAGCCAGCCTTATTAAGAGCTTCCTGATAAGCGTCTCGTGATGCTTCCGCTAGCTGCTTTTGGTTTTCAGAATAAACGTAAATTCCAGAACGGTATTGAGTACCGACATCATTACCTTGGCGCATTCCTTGAGTAGGATCGTGGTTTTCCCAAAATACTTTGAGTAATTGAGAGTAACTAATTAGACTTGGGTCAAAGACAACGTACACTACTTCATTATGACCAGTCTGTCCGGTACAAACTTCTTTATATGTAGGGTTAGGGGTTATACCTGCTGCGTAACCTACTGCAGTCGTAAAAACTCCATTCAGTTGCCAGAATTTGCGTTCTGCTCCCCAAAAGCAACCCATCCCAAATATGGCTGTTTCCATGCCTTCTGGAAATGGCGGCTTAAGAGGATTCACGTTAACAAAGTGGCTACCAGGTACTGGCATAACATCTGCGCGCCCTGGCAAAGCTTCCTCAGCAGTAGGTAGGTTTAGTTTTTTACCAAATCCGAATAATACCATTGATTTTAACTCTGAAGTGAGATATTTACCTTACTTAATAATTTTAAAGGTAAATATGCTGTTAAGCAGTTCTTGTTCAGAGTGAAACTACGACAGTAGAGTTTATAACTGTGTAGGGATTACCGCTCGAAAGGTTAAACGTCGCGCGCCTTGAAAAAATTGTAGATTGCAAGAGCAATAGCGACAACTAACGCAATATGAATGAGATTCCCT
>NZ_JAAKGC010000195.1:1354-5502 GCF_017591665.1 Aetokthonos hydrillicola CCALA 1050
AGCAAAGAGTAGAACAACTATACCCCAAAGAACACCCAACATAATTCTTGACCTCAGTTGACGATAGAGGATTACTATCAGGGTATGTTCTGTATAGCTACAAAAATCAATTTAGACATAAATCTTTTAAGAGGGCATAGGGCATGGGGCATGCCCTATGCCCGTTGCCTCAGAAACACAAGCATGTACTAAAGGTAACAATGGACCAAGTTGTTCTTGTCCATTGACAGCTAAATCGCTGTGACACAAATACACTCTCTCGGATACACGGGAAAGCAAATCAGCTAAAATCCTTTGTAGACGTTGTTCTTGTGCTAATTTTTCATCTTCGGCTGTCCAAGGTTCTCCAAGCCTTTCTCGGAGAAAAAATTCTGCTCCAAACAAAGTAGCTGCACCACCTTTTGCCCATAATGCTGAACTAGCATCTAGCCAAAAATGCCAGCGGTGAAATCTTCTACTGGAACGGTATTGAAAGATTGTTGCTAGAGTGACAGCATTAGCTGCTGGTCCAACTGGACGCACAGGATAAGGGTTTGCTGTAACAGTACCACGTCGCAGTAGTTGTATAAATTCTGCAATGTTGGTATGGGGGTGATCTCCTTCTATTGAACTAGAGCGGATCTGCTTGAGTCTAGTGTCAATTTCCCAGTAATGTTGAGCAGTTTCTAGTAATTCTCGTAGTGCTGATAATTGATCGTAAACGAGATTGGTACCATTCCATAAAAATCGCTGAATTGCTCTGTCTAAAAGGGAAATGGGACTAGGAATTAAACGCATCTCCTGTTGCGATCGCTGTTCTTCTAGCCACTGTAATATTTCTTTATAAGCTGTGGTTGCTCCGTAGCCAAGTCGATCCCAACGCTCAAATGCTGTTACCGGAAGCAGTTTAGGGTGTTCAGGATGGGGTACAAAGCAATGATCTGCTATTAACCCGGCACGTACTGGGTCAATAAAGGAAGATAGAGGATTATCTGTTTCTTTTCCTCTCCCGCTCAACACGACTAACATCTCCGCCACAGCATGGCGATCAACTAAGCGACCTAAACCGGGATAAACTAACGTCATTACCGTGAGTAATCCTCGGATAATAGGCGAGCTAATTAAAGGGCGTTGGTCGTTGAGAGACTCTACCGAGATGTTTTGCTTTGTGAGGATTTCTACAAGAGTGTAACGGGCGATCGCATCCAAACCTGGTGCAATAATAGCGACTTCCCTTGCTTGAACTTGTCCCTGTTTAATAGCATCGATAATCACCTCTGCTGTTTGTCTCAATAGCTGAGCGCGGGAAGTGGTTTGAACCGACTGTACGACCTCTGGTAAGCTTAACAGTGCCATGGGTTCGGTGATTAACTCCAGCATTGGCGTAGCTAGTCTATCTGCAAGAGATGAGAAAGGTCCATTTAAAATTTCTGTTTGACAATGGATTGCTAACCCTTCTAAGTAGTCAGGATCTGCTCCCAATCCTAAACGCACTGTGCCTTCTGGATTATAACTAAATGCCCCTACTGCACCGCCCTGCAAGAAGAATTCAAATAAGTTGCGTGCGATCGCAGGGTAATCATGCACATCATCAGCTAGAACGGCTTGATAGCGTTTTGCTAGTTGCTGCTGGTACTCTGGATCAGGCAATAAATGCTGATGATAAAGTTCAGTAATAATTCCGTAGCTCAGCAATCCCCTATCTAAACACCACTGACGCCAGTCAAGCAACAACGAAACCAAAAATTCTGGATCTAGATTCAGAGTATTTTCTTCCTGTTCTAGATCTTTTATCAAAATTGTGCTGATCTCTTCGCTATTGACCCCACTGTAAGCGGCTAGTTGCATTAAGTCCAATATACGGCGCACCAAACGGGACTCGTTGATCCCCGCACGACGCAAAGTTTCTTCATCTAACTTGTCCCGCCATAATTTAGTTGCCAATTCTTGCTCAGTTTCTGGCCGTAATCGTACTGGGAACTGTGCTTTCAATTGCAGCGACTGAACCAGTAACGGCCAAAATAAAATCACTTCGTCTTGCAAAAAACCCAAAAGTGTTTTGCAGCGCACTGGATATTTACCCTCAGTTGCTGCGAAAATTTGATCTGTTAACTCTCGACGATTTTCATCATTAGCAGCCAAAACCAAAATACTTGGCGCTGTTTGATGAAGGTAAAGGCGTTTTGGTATGAGACTAGTATTTTTGTTCCCTCTGTCTGTTTTAGCTTTATTTTCGACCCAACTACAAAACTTCTTTACCAAACGAGCCGTCTTTCCACTACGACTAGGACCTACTATCCAAAGGGAATCAGAAATCACAACCGTCTCCTTGGGGATTTGTTAAGATACTTCGTAACGTTAACTTAAGTTTAAAAATCTCGAAATAATGCGGAATGATCGCCTACAATGAATTATTCTGTCTTTAGCCAAAAAATCTACAATGCCTTACTCAACGCTTACAAGCGGTATTTAAGAACACCAGAGCGTTCTTTGGATGAGGCTTGTAAAGCTGCCTTAAAAATTAAAGAAATAGAAGATCAGCATTTCAATGGTAATAAAATAGACTCTAACTCACCCATGTACACTAACAGTGCCATGGATTATTTTAAGTCAGAGCTAAAAAAACAATTAAGACTTGTGCGGATGCGACTAACTGAGTTTAAGGCTAGCCGTTTTTTCTTTAACGAGTCAATTCAAAAAGCTGCTGAACAATATGGGGTAAAGTATTCTGACCCTTCCTCGATTTTAGAAAAGCTAAAATTCATTGACGAAGTCACAGCAAAATATAACACCTATGATGACGAGGTAATAGCTTCTAATGATTTAAGTATCAACAATTCCAATATAGCAAATGCTACAGTTGAAATCTCCGCAATTCAACGAAGACCAACAAATTCAGTAAATCAAATACCGAATAACATAATACCCAATAGAACAGATGGAACCGGAGTATTACCACGGTCGATCTTTTCTACGATCAATCGTTTGCAAAGAGAGTTAGACCCTAATGCAGAACAGAATGTTGTACAAAATTTTCGCCAGTCGCAAAGAAGAACAATTGTATCTGTTAGATTTCTGCTGATCCTTGTTATAGCACCAGTCCTAACTCATCAGCTATCTAAACCTTTGGTAATAGGACCGATTGTTGAGCATTTTAGAGGCTCTTCACAAGAAGTAGGATTATTCCTCAACTATGAAATGGAAGAAGAAGCTCTAACGGAGCTAGAAAAATATGAACAGAAAATTAAGTTTGAAAATCTTATAAAAAGCAGTTTACCTTTATCTGCTGAAGAAATTGAACATCGCTTGCAAGAAAAGGTTCATGAGTTAGCTGAAGAGTACCGCAATACCGGTACAAACGCGATCAAAAATGTTTTTGCAGATATCTTGGCTGTTGGGGCTTTCTCTTTGGTTTTGATCTTTAGCAAGCGAGAGATCGCGATGCTAAAAAATTTCTTTGACACTATTATCTATGGATTGAGTGATAGTGCAAAGGCATTTGTGATTATTTTGTTCACTGATATGTTTGTAGGCTTCCACTCTCCTCATGGTTGGGAAGTTCTTCTAGAAGGTATATCACGTCATTGGGGATTACCAGCAAATCATGATTTTATTTTCTTATTTATTGCCACATTCCCAGTAATTTTAGATACAATCTTTAAATACTGGATCTTCCGATATCTGAACCGCATTTCACCTTCAGCGGTCGCAACTTACCGGAATATGAACGAATAGCGTGAATGAAGAAAAATAATACACTGGCTGCTATCACCTTTAATTTCTCCGCATTTCCTCTAATTTTTTTGGTATCTATACAAAGTTTTGAACACAAGGAACTTAGTCCACCAGAATGTAGAATGAAAAGGTGGGAGCTACCAGTGTCGCTTGTTCAAACTCAATCGCCTACTCAGCAAAAAACACCTCCACTGATACCTATTCAAAGTTCCCCTTTTCTTTGTTGTGATAAAGATCGCTCTTGTCTGGATGAACAGATATGGGGTGAAAACAATCAACCGGCAGATAAAAAGGCGTTGTTAACGGCTATTGACCGTAGTCTGAGCTATCTTTACAAGAGTGAAGCTGCTTATCAACAGTATCCAGTGGAGGGAATTACACGCGATCGCGTCATTAAAAGTTTAAAAAGATTTCGTGAACTAGTTGTCAGCACT
>NZ_JAAKGC010000196.1 GCF_017591665.1 Aetokthonos hydrillicola CCALA 1050
CATCTGTTTGATGACAAAGGTATCACCGAGGCGATACGGCTAGGTAGGCGGGAACTCTTCCTGAACAAGTCACGCAAAGCCTATTTCAATAAGTTTATTGATTTGGAAGATTGGTTGTTCCCTGTGGCTCAAACTAGCAAAAAGATCAAACGACTCAGTGAATCCTCACAAAAAATCTCCAAAGTAGTAAATCTCATCAGCAATTTTGCTACCCAAACCAACGTATTGGCTTTAAACGCTGCTATTGAAGCAACCCGTGCGGGTGAATATGGCAAAGGCTTTGCAGTTGTGGCTGATGAAGTGCGTTCGTTATCTCGCCAATCCGCAGCAGCGACGGTAGAAATCGAGAAATTAGTCCAAGAAATTCAATCTGAAACTGGAGAAGTGGCAGTCGCGATGGAAACAGGTATTCAGCAAGTCGTAGAAGGTACAAACATGGTGAATGAAACTCGCCAAAATTTAAATGCAATTGTGACTTCAACTGCTGAAATTAGTAACCTCATCCAGAAAATTGGTAAAGTTACTCATGTACAGATGTCTCAATCTGTATCGGTAGCTAATTCTATGCAAGATGTTGCAAACATTGCTAACGAAACTTCTACTGAATTTGACAAAATTGCTGCTGTTTTTCAAGACTTATCGCAAACGGCACAAAATCTACTGGCAAGCGCAAGCAAGTTCAAAGTGAATTGAGTAGAAAATTATGATTACCGATACTTCAATTCGCGAACAAGGCTACCTTTATTTTCTAGCAGAAGCGCCAGAATTACTCAACACTATTGAGCAAGGATTGTTCAATCTATCACACGGTCATAGTACTGCTCAAGTACATAACTTAATGCGCGCAACTCATACTATTAAAGGAGGAGCCGCTAATGTAGGATTAGAGTTAATTCAATCAATCGCTCATTCTTTAGAGGATGTATTTAAGGCTCTTTATAACCCAGATTTAGTCATTGATATCGAGCTACAAACATTACTACTGGAAGCTTATGAGTGCCTACGCTTACCCTTAGCTGCTGAACTTTCGTCATCTTCTGTTTCTCTTAATCAAGAGGATATTATACAACAAGCAGCTTGCGTATTTGCACAGTTGCAAGAAAAATTAGGTGATGCTTTTGGTGCTGATACTTATATTCCTAGTTCGATAGAATTGGGTTTTGATATTGTGCAATCCGTCTTTGAAATGGGAGTAAAACAACGCCTAGAAAGCATTGAGCTAGAAATAAAAACCCAAGAAAATCCTACTGAATTTGATGCTTTTTTACGCTCTCAGATGGAGGTGTTTACTGGCTTAGCAGAATCTCTAAGTTTACCTGGATTTGGTGCGATCGCTCAAACAACTCTCGCTGCGCTACACGCTAACCCAGCACATGCACATCAAATTGCTGAGATTGCGCTAGCTGACTTTCTCCAAGCACGAGAAGCTATATTAGCAGGCGATCGCCAACGCGGTGGCGAGCCTTCAGCAGCTTTACAAAACTTCACTAAAATTGCTACCAATGTCAACGAGTCATCTAATCTTCAAAATGAGATCTCTCAATTTTGTGAATTTTTAACTGAAATTTATCAAGCAAAAAAAACGACTGAAAAATCAAAAATTATCAATTCTAACCTAAGAATTATTCGTTGTATTTTAGGTTGGTTCAACCATGAGCGTGGAATAGCTTATGAAGATTTAAGTTTATCGCTAATTATTCCTAATTCAGCCCAGCAGGAATTAAATGACTGTCTGTACCATTTCCAAGATTGGCTGAGTCATTTTCTCAATTATGTGGAGGAAGAAGAAGATACAGAAAGTTTTTGTATTTATAGAAAGCGATTGATTTTAGCAACTATTTTATTAGTTGCTAAATTTCGAAATAAGAGTAGTGGTAGTGAAGATGCGATTATAAAAAATCTCCAAGATAGAATTTTGGAATTAACAAGAGAGTATCAAAACCATCCTCCTATTACTTCCGAAGATGAAAATTGGCTTGAAAAAACAAAATTACAAAACCTGTTAATTATCAAAGAAATATCTTCATCTAATACCAATGAACCTACAGATGAAAATTTAGACGCAATATGGGGAGGAGACATTATTTCAAATTCCCTAACTGAAAGTATAACAGTTAATGAAGAAGCAGAAGAAGAAATTGAAACTTTAGCATTGGATGATCAGCCTTTATCTGTGAAAGTTGAACTCATATCTGATATTCCTAACGAACGAGAAAATACTTTGCCTGAAGAGACACACAATCATATGGAGGAAACTCAGAAGAATCGGCAACCTCAATTTGTGCGAGTTGATGTAGCAGAACTAGAACGCCTTAATTATCTAACAGGGGAATTGCTAATATATCAGAAACGGCGGAATTTACAGGATCAAAACCTAAAAGAAATAGTAGAGAAATTATCCCAACAAATTCAGAAAAATCAAATAACTTTAAATCGATTACGTGATTTACCACTAAAGCAACAAAATTTGGCATCGCCTGATATAAAAAATATTGCTTCCTTGAAATTTGATGCTTTAGAAATGGATGAATATACAGAATTTCATTTAACATTACACGAAGCACTAGAACAGACGCTGCAATTACAAGAAACTATGGAATCTCTAGATTTACTTCTACAACAATGTAATCAAACTGGAGAAAAAAAACATACTTTGTTACTGAATGTAATCGATGCTTTGGTTAAAGCACGGATGCTACCTTTGTCTAATATCGTCAATCGCTTTCCACAAATGGTGCAGAATTTTGCAGCTGTCTATGGTAAATGTGTAGAAATGAAATTGAATGGTACAAATGTACTAATAGATAAAGCGATCGCAGAAAAATTACATGATCCATTATTACATTTAGTGCGGAATGCATTTGACCATGGCATAGAACTACCCGAAGTGCGTAACAAGTGTGGTAAACCAGAACAAGGTTTAATCGAAATCTGTGCCTATCATGAAGGTAATAATACTGTTATCGAAGTCCGAGACGATGGTCTGGGGTTAAACTTTGAGAAAATTTACAATAGAGCTATAGAACTTGATCTTATATCAGATACCGCTAAAGCAAACGGCTATCTTGCTTCTGCGACACAATCCGAATTGTTAGAAGTTTTATTTGAACCGGGCTTTTCTACTGCTGCTAAACCCAGTGAAATTTCTGGACGGGGTATAGGTTTAGATATTGTGCGTTCTCAGTTGCAAGCACTTGACGGGGAAGTCTCAGTGAAATCAATACCCCAACAAGGAACTACATTTATACTCAAAATTCCTTTTTCTATGACAACTGATAAATTAATGCTTGTTCAAGCAGGCGGTATTGCTTATGCTTTACTATTGGATAGTATCGTCAAAATATTACTTCCTAACCCTGAGCAAATCAAGCAATTTGAAGGCAAAAGAGTTTTACATTGGAAGACGCGCAAAGATGAACGTATGGTTAGCGTGCGTAAATTGTCTGACTTAATGTGCAATGGCAGTTCTTCTGGCAGTCATGATATTCAAAATTATTCTACAACGCTGGATGAAATAGGCAAAAAAATACCGCCTGTACTTTTACTTCGCCATCATCAAGATTTTTTTGCGTTAGAAGTTGATCACATTATAGGCGAACAAGAACTAGTTATTAGACCTTTGGGAAATGCGATTGCACCTCCAAAATATATCTATGGTTGTAGCAGCTTAGCGAATGGTACACTCATCTTAGTAGTTGATACTGCTGTGCTGATTGATTCTATAGAAATGCCAGCGGTCAGTAACATTAATATGTTACCAGCATCATATTTATTCAATAAACAACCACTACTTGTTTCATCTAGTGAATCCCAAGCATTACTTACAGGTTCTAGTCTAAACAATTCTACAAAATCGCACTCAAACATCACGATACAATCAGCAAATGCTTCTAAGTTACTTTTAGTAGTAGATGATGCCCTGAGTTTGAGACAAACTATAAGTTTAACTTTGCAGAAATCTGGCTATCAAGTTGTTCAGGCTATAGATGGTTTAGACGCTATCGAAAAGTTGCAGCAATATCCAGAAATTAGTCTTGTCATTTCTGATCTGGAAATGCCGCGTATGAATGGCTTTGAGTTTTTAAGCCATGTGCGCCAAGCATCTAATAGTACTACTATACCTGTAGTGATTTTGACTTCTAGAAGTTCAGACAAACATCAGCATTTTGCACAAGAATTAGGCGCAAGTGCTTATTTAACTAAGCCTTATTTAGAAGAAAATCTTCTTGGCACAGTCGAGAGTTTAATACAGAGCGATTAGGTGGAATGGGGCATTGGGGATAGCCTGCCACGAATTCAATGTGCTAAAAATTTAATCTTTTTAAATTCTCTCGTGTAATCGCCGCCCAATCTTCATCATTATGCTCAACATATATTTCCAAAGCCTTCTGGAAATTAACCTTCGCTTGTGCGTAGTCTTCCTGTAGTTGTGCAAGCGATCCTAATTGAAAGTAAGCCCTAGCTTGTGAGTAGTGATCACTATATTCGATGAAGATTTGTAAAGCTTGTTGATAATAACGCTTTGCCTCGCTATATTCTCCCACTTGTTCTGCTACTATTCCCAACTCATGGGATGTGCTGGCGAGTGAGTAGCGATCGCCATGTTCAGTATAAATTTGCAAAGCTTGTTGATAATAGCCCTTTGCCTCATCATATTGTCCCACTTGTTCAGCTAAACTTCCCAATTGATGGTAAGTGATGCCTTGTGAGTAGCGATCATCGTATTCGACAAAAATTTGCAAAGCTTGTTGATAATTGCGCCACGCCTCATCATATTCTCGAAGTTCTTGAGCTACTATGCCCAACTCATGGTATGTGGTACCGAGTGAGTAGTGATCGCCATGTTCGATGTAGATTTGCAAAGCTTGATGATAATTAAGCCTCGCCTCTTCATATTCTTCCATTTTTTCAGCTAAATTGCCCAAATGAGAGTAGGTGATGGCTTGTGAGTAGCGTACAGAGCTTCTGCCTTCGGAAGAACCCTCCGACACTGATGCTCGTTCCCCGTTATCGCTATCATCATATTCGAGAAAAATTTGCAAAGCTTGTTGATAATTGCTCCTTGCCTCCTCATATTCTCCCAGTTGTTCAGCTAAACTTCCAAAATGAGCGTAGGTGACACCTTGGGAATAGCGATCATCGTATTCGATGAAAATGTTCAAAGCTTGTTGATAATTGCGTTGCGCTACCCCATATTCTTGCATTTTTTCGGCTAAACTTCCCAAATGAGTGTAGGTGACGGCTTGGGAATAGCTATCGCCATATTCGGTGAAGATCTGCAACGCTTGATGATAATTGCTCCTCGCCTCCTCATGCTCTCGGAGTTCTTGGGCTATTATTCCTAACTCCTGGTATACAGTGGCTTGGGAGTAGTTATTGCCATGTTCGATATAGATCTGTAAAGCTTGATGATAATTGCTCCTCGCCTCCTCATATTCCCTGAGTTGTTGCGCTATTACTCCTAACTCATAGTATGTGCTAG
>NZ_JAAKGC010000197.1 GCF_017591665.1 Aetokthonos hydrillicola CCALA 1050
ACCGGTGCAACTTGCTCAATATTGGATAGTTGAAACTCATGTTTTTGGTAGCCATTATCAAACCCCTCTTTTTTGTCATAAATTATGAGGGTTGTACTGTCTACTTTATGCGATCTATTATTAGAAAATAACATCCTGTTGATTATTTTTACCCCTCACATCACTAGAATCTTGTGCAGCAAGGGTGTAGTGCATCAACCCCTTGGGAGCTTTTACAGGGTCATTAGCAGGGTAAAATAAGTGGCGATAGGCATTTGTTAAAGATACTCTTACTCCTAAATCAAGAGAACCTTTTTTATCTTTGAGTTGTTTCTGCTGACTTTCTGATAAATCTTGCAAGCGATTTTGCGAATTTAGAATATTCTGAATAGCCCGAAATTCCCTAGCGTTGTCAATTGCTCGCTCTAGTTCGTGCTTATTGGCGAGTAAAAACAACAAACGATTTCTAAAAGTCCGAAACTTACCAGACTCACCTGTTTCATTAAAAATTTTCTCGACAAGTGCGGGTGCTCCTTCAGTAGTTACAGAAATTGTCGCTTCGTTAAAATCAATTAAACACAGGGTGATACTATCTGATACATCATCCACATCCCCTGGTGATTCTGGCGCAATAACTAGCTTGAAGAATTTATCTGCAAAAATGGTGTCGCGGCGATTTCGCAAATCGTCTTTCGCTTCGGTAACTCCAACTTGGGCTTTTTCTTCCGCAATAATTTTATTGATTGATGGTTCTTCCTTGAAACGAGCTAGAGTTGTAACCGGGTCATTTTCCAAGTACCAAGCAACTTCACTCAACCTTTCTAAAGCAGTATCAACAAAGCCAATTTCTAGTCCTGGTGTCAACAAAGATAAATTCAATTCGGCGCGACGAATACCAGCCGATATACCTTGAGTGATGGAATGCAAAAAAATAGTCCGAGCTACCCAGGTTGAAAAAGGAGGTTTCCCAGCAGCTTTCCATTCTGCATCTTGTAACTGCGCGTGTGCTTCTCTACCATCTTTGTTGTAAATGTCAGCTTGGATAGTAATCCGCATCAAGGGACGTTCTAAACGGGCTGTTAAATCACTGGTGATTTCTTCCTCAATACCAACAGGGATATGGTGGGGATGAATGACGGGTATCCATGTATTTATATCTGACCATAGATAACGTATAACTCTAGCAAATAACCGCAAAGCGCCTCTGGTACGTTGGAAGTTAGGAATAGAGGCGATTTTTTTAGTCAGTAGGTTAAATAATTCCGGATGGAAGGGGTAACTTTGCTCGATGCTTTCCATGTAGCGTGCATCTTTACAACCATCTGGTAAATTAATACGACTAGCTTTATAACTTTGTAAATATTCTCTAGCAGCGTTGGTAGCAGCATTAGCTTCTATACTGCTGAACATCCTTTGTTTTACTATATTGTAAATTTCAATATCAGTGCTGGGTTTAAGAATGCGTTCTTGTCTAGCTGTTGCAGAAATTGTTTCCCGAATTTCGGTGGTTTCTTCGCCAAAACTGTCACTAGACGAAGCGAGGGTGTAAACAAACACTAAATTATCACAAGCTGCTGCCAAGTCCATGAGGGCGAATAAAAAAGCAACAACTTGTCCGGCTAAATCGCTGTTACCAACTATAACAGCTTTGGCTTTTCTTAGGTATGTGGCGATTTCATCAAGGATAATGACTGTGGGTTCCCCCTGGGTTATTCTTTCTAAAACAACTGTCCCAGGACTAACTCGCTGTTCGTCGGAACCTTTAAGCAAGCTGTAACCAGCCACACCATTGATTTGATAAGCAATTTCTCCCCAAAGGGTGTAAGTTGTAATACCAGTCTCTGGATGGAAAACACCGTTAACTGGATCAAGATCTTGGCACGCGATCGCAGAGGCTTGAATAGGTCTATCTGGTATTAAATTAATATCATCAGTAAAACGCTCTAGTCCTGGAATCTCTCTTCCATGTTTAGCAATATGCCACAAAGCAATTTCATCATGAGTTTTACCACCACCAAAACTAGTTTCCAGTCGGATAATTGGGGAGCCAACAGCAGCACCTACCAGCCGCCCAAACACCTCAGAAATTAGGGTTTTCAAACCATCGGTAGCAAAAGTATTGGCAAAAAAGGCTGTAGGATCTTGGTATACTTGAGGTGCTTTCCCTTCCACAACCAGTCGCAGCTTAGCGGCGAATAGTTCAGGAGAAAGTTCCCCTGCTAAGATTTCTTCTCTAGGAAGACAGGTTTTGAAGACGGAGGGAAGCATAGAAATATACTTACGATTTTTGGTAAAAAATATTTAACTAGTTCTTCACTACTTATATCTTATGACGCTCGTAATTGCCGATCGCGCCTACGTTCAGGACTACCAGTAGGAATTGACTCAATAAGCTTCCGAGTATATTCTTGTTTAGGTGCTTGATAAATACTTTCTGCTGTACCTTGTTCAACAATGACACCCTGGTTCATCACCAGGATGCGATCGCTCATAAACTTCACCACACTCAAGTCGTGTGAAATAAAGATATAAGTCAACCCAAATTCTTCTTGTAATTCTTTTAAAAGATTCAGCACTTGTGCCTGTACAGAAACATCTAAAGCTGAAACCGATTCATCACAGATAATAAACTTGGGATTTAACGCTAACGAACGAGCAATGCAAATACGCTGACGTTGACCACCAGAAAACTGATGAGGATAACGATTCATGTCGTTTGCACTCAATCCTACTCTTTCTAAGAGATAAGCCGCGCGCTCTCGCCGTTGCTTGTTAGTTTTACCAATAGAATGAATTACCAAAGGCTCCTTAACTGCGTCCCCAATCTTTAAACGTGGATCAAGGGAGCTAAATGGATTTTGAAAGATTATTTGCATTTCCCGTCGCAACTGTTGCAACGGTTCTCCTTTGAGTGTGGTGATGTCTCGATTCTCGAAGACGATTCGACCACCCATTGGTTGAATTAATCGTAGCAACGTTCTACCTAGAGTGGTTTTGCCACAACCAGATTCTCCTACTAGTCCTACCGTTTCTCCCTGTTTAACATCAAAGGAAACACCATTAACTGCCATGTTGTAGCGTTTTGTACCGCCAAAAACCCCTCGTACAGGAAAACCCACCTTAAGATCATGGACTTGTAACAAAGGCTGTTGCTGTTCTAGGTTTGCTAATCTACGCTCAATTTCCTCGAAAGTAACTTCAGGTGGTTGTTCTGGTTGTTTTGGCTTAATCACCACCTCTCCTGTTGATTGTTCTTCTACGTTCATGTAGTCCGAAACTGTCAGAAGTTTTTGCGGACGGCGGCTGAGAGTAGGACGGCAAGCTATTAAGCCTTTAGTATATGGATGTTGAGGATCACTAAATATTTGTTCAACTTGACCACATTCGACAATTTTACCTTTGTACATCACTGCTACACTATCAGCAATCTCAGCAATGAGTCCAAGGTCGTGGGTAATAAAAATCAACCCCATATTACGGCTTATTTGTAACTCTCGCAGCAATTCAATAATTGTTGCTTGTACGGTTACGTCTAACGCCGTGGTTGGTTCATCAGCAATTAATAGTAATGGGTTGCAAGAAATTGCCATTGCTATCATGACTCGCTGCAGTTGACCCCCTGAAAGCTGATGGGGGTAGCGTTCTAGGATTGCTTCTTTGTGTAGCTTGACTAATTTTTCTAGTTTTGGCTCATCTAGAGTTAAAGAAGTGTATTTTGATGATTCTATGTATTGTTCTCGAAGAATCTCATCACTGGGAAGAAGCTTTACTTCCTGCAAACCTGCGATCGCCTTTTGCTTTGCTTCAGCGTCGGAAATATCCTGATGTCGCTTAATTGCTTCTGTTAGCTGAAACCCAATCGTATAAACCGGATTGAGAGAGCTCATCGGTTCTTGAAAAATCATGGCGATGTCGCCGCCCCGGTACAGCTGCATTTGCTCAATTGGCAGCGCTAGCAAATTGATTGGTGTACCATTCTCCTGAGGGCGAAACCAAATCTCGCCTCCACTTATCTTACCTGGAGTCTGTATTAGCCTCATTACAGCTAAGGCTGTAACTGATTTTCCTGATCCTGATTCTCCTACTATTCCTAGAGTCTCTCCTCGATGCAGTTCAAAAGAAATACCATCTACAGCTTTGATCGTACTGCTGTCGCCTGAAAATTCCACTTGCAGATTCCGAACCTCTAGGACAGTTTCTTTCATCGGAGTTTGAATTATAAATATCTGGATTTTAACAGAACTTGCTAGGAAGTCTCCAACTTGGCTCACCTAACTGGGTGAATAATTTTAACCTATTCAGGTTATCCAAGTGTGTGAGGTTACTTTTTGTAAAAAAGGAGAATCTAGTAGTAGAGCAAATTGATTAGATTACACTCCCTTGAGGAGAATATATATGAAACTTACAAAATTAGCTACCTGTGCGATTGCTGTTGCAACTGTAGTACTCTCTGCTGGAGTCGCTAGTGCTCAAACATCCACAACAACTACAAAAAGTATAACAACTGATAACAACGGCAATTACACCTCTCAAACATCTACAACAACTGATAGCAACGGTAACTACAACTCTCAAACATCCACAACGTCGAACACGACAACCGCGAGCCGTGGCATGAATCGTAGTTACATTGGTGCTGGTATTTCTGCTGGCGTTACCAATGGTGGCAGACAAAATGATGCCGCTCTATTAGGTGGAAACGTTCAAGGAAGATATGCCCTCAAAAACGCTCCTGTTTCAGTTCGTGGTGCAGTCTTATTTGGTGGTGATTCTGTAGCGATCGTGCCAACACTGACTTACGATGCGGCGATCGCCAAAAACACTAACCTTTACTTGGGTGGTGGTTACTCCTTTGTAACTGACGACGGTCAAGCAAGCCAGTTAGGAAACAAGAATGCTCCTGTATTAACCCTTGGTGCTGAATCACAAGTTGCTAAAAACACCGTGATATACAGCGATGCTAAATTCGGCATTGATGCTTACAAAGGCAGTGACTCAGATGCTCTGAGCCTTCAAGCAGGAGTTGGATACAGCTTCTAGGACTTGTTCGTAGTTGCGCTGTCTTCGCTATAGACACGGGATTGCTTCCCTTAAGGTAGCGCAACTACCAATAATATGCTCTCGAGCCTCCGGCTTCTAGCCGGGGGATGAAAGCTGACGGCTAGTTTTAACTAGCCAGTATCTACTTAGAACGCTGGTCTTCGATGTATCGCTTAACCACGGAGCGTGCTGACTTGACCAGTTGAAGCAACAAAATAACTAGGACTCCAAAGGCAAGGCATTTTTTTAAGTTCTGGAAACTCCTGTCTCAGGTGATGAGACGCTCTCGCTTTAATCCATCGGGCAATATCAGAAGGCGATTCATGAGGCGGGACGTTCAAGAAGCAGTGTACGTGGTCGGGCATGATTTCAAGCGCTATGAGTTTCCAACCATGTTCGGTGACTAGTTCAAAAAT
>NZ_JAAKGC010000198.1 GCF_017591665.1 Aetokthonos hydrillicola CCALA 1050
AATCTTCATTGAAAAAACTGTTGCGAGGATCGTAGAATCCTTTACGATGGCCAGCAAACCCTAAATCATCATAGAGATACGGATTAATAGCCTGAATACCGCGTAGAGGATAACGTGGAAAAGGCAGCCGTTCTTCAGCTCCTCCCGCCATTGTATCAAGGGCATTGAGGTATTCCTCTGGATCAAGTTCGGGATATTCTTCCTGGGCAATGTACAAAGCTGCCTTTGCCAAATCAATACACTCATCAGGCTGCTGGATCTCTTGGAAAAAAAAGTGACGCGCTGATGAGAAATTCATAATGTAGAGAGTAATATCAGGTTTAAGAATACTGCTGTAGCAGGTTTTCGTTTTCTTAATTTATCTTAAAACTGCTTCGATCATTCAACTTCAACGCTCTTCGCATGCGCTATTGTTGAATGCGAAACTTGTATAAGAGACTCCATAATATAACATTTTGTAACAAAAATCGTGGTTCACTTTCAAAAATAACCACCTATTAAGTTATGATTATGGGTTGGAATAAAGATTTAAAAGGCAGTATACAAGCTTTGTTAACCAACTGCAAGTCTCTAACGGTAGATGCTTTTACTAGCAAACCTTTCCAAGGAAATCCTGCTGCTGTGTGTATTCTACCTACTCCTCAATCTGAAGATTGGATGCAAAAATTAGCGCAAGAGATAAATTTATCCGAGACTGCATTTATTGTCAGACAGGAAGATGGCTTTAATTTACGTTGGTTCACACCGATAATAGAAGTGCCATTGTGTGGTCATGCAACCCTAGCTAGTGCTCATGTCCTTTGGTCTGAAGGATATATAGCACCAAATGAGCCTATTCACTTCCACACCAAAAGTGGTGTACTAATTGCCCAAAAGCAGGGTGAGTGGATTGAACTCGATTTTCCAGTGAATCATTCCCAAGTCATAAGTGCACCTCAAGAACTTGGTGAAGTTTTGGGAGTTCCTATGAAATGTGTGATGAAAAATTCCCTGGCTTACCTAGTAGAGGTGGAGTCGGAAGACGTGGTGCGAGAAATACAGCCAAATTTCGAGCTATTAAAATCTTTACCGATTGCTAATGTAATAGTAACCAGCTCAACCCATAAAGGCTCAGAGTACGATTTCATTTCTCGTTTCTTCGCCCCAGGGGTTGGAATTAATGAAGATCCTGTGACTGGAGCGGCTCACTGCTGTCTTGCTCCTTTCTGGCGCGAGCGCCAAAAAAAAGATCAGTTCTTAGCATACCAAGCTTCAAAACGAGGTGGTGTCCTAAAAGTTCGCTACGACGGAGGTTCTCGGGTGTATTTAGGTGGACAAGCAGTTAGCATCATAAGAGGAGAATTAAGTCATTCTTTATTCGGGGACGGCTAGAAGTGTCAAAATAGGAATAGACTGTTGTCAGAAGCACTACCATGTTTCGTTTAAATCAAACTCTTCGTAACTTGTTCATTCGCATAGAAGCTTTCTTTTCTGTCTTGTTTAAGAATGTTTTTGGCTTATTTGCTGGTTTTTTTGGGTTATTGGGTAGGCTATCAGGATTTTCTAAGTCTGAATATTTTCTAGAATCCAATGAACCAAAAAGTACGAAATCATCTCAGACTCAAGAATCGACAGCTTCTAACGGTTCCACAACAACTCGTCGTCGTCCTAACTCTAGGACAGATGATTACTTCCTCAACATGGCGAAGGAAGTCAAAAAGAGCTGATTCCTAGAAGTTTAGGTGCTAACTCTACTCACGCAGAGCTTAAAGCTTTTGCATTTTTCTACTAACAGGATCGAACCCTCTAGAAAAACGAGTGCTCTCATCGTAGCAAGCTTCACTTAGATCAGCTCCATACAGCTTGACATTGTTAAGCTTGGCTCCTCTAAGATTAGCTCGCGTGAGGTTTACACCGCTAAGGTTAGCTCGCGTTAGATTTGCCTTGGCTAAGTTAGCACCTCCCAAGTTGGCTCCCCACAATTTTGCTTGTGCTAAATTAGCCTCGGTTAAGTCAGCTGCAAATAAATTGACTCCCACCAAGTTAGCTCCTATCAGTTTTGCTTTGCTTAAATTTACGGCAGAAAAATCTCTCTCTCCTGCCATATAACGTTTTTTCAGTTCCTCAGCGTCCATTCTGGGTTTACCGATACTTTTTCGCTAACATACATTAACAAATACATAAGCTAGCTTCCTACTTGGCGAACCAAATTCTCCACTAACCAAGGCGTATCAACCAATGCACGAAGGAAAATCCCTCGCGCACCATTAAGATCTCTATCCATTACCTGAGCTGTGGATTGAGATTTAATGATTTTAGCTCCACCAAGATTTTTGACAACTTCACCTGTCCAGCTAACAGTTTTTGATGTGTATGCCTCATTAACATCAATCACTACTTTGTTATATTCAAATGCCTTGTGTTTGATAAACTGTTTAAACCTGTAGTGAGATAGAGTTAACATCTGGCGTACTGACTTTGATTTAATCCTCCGTTTAGCTTTCTTAGCCATCTGGCTTGTTTGAAAAGTTGGAAGCAGAATCACATCAAAGTTATTTACCAAAAAGTGTGCTGTTTTTTTGTGCAATTCATCCACAAGGTTTTTAATTTTGCCTCGTAGACGGGATGCAGCGGCTTTAAGTTTTCTTTTCCGGTTACTTTTGGCTTTAGATATCTTGCTAATTATTCCATCCAACTTGAAGCAAAGTTTTTGGATTCGGATGTTAGCAGTGTCGCCTAGCCAACCAAAATAATTTTCAGAAAAAAATGTCAAAAATGTTCTGATACCTGGATCTAAAGCCACAACTCTGCCTTGGTTATCGACTTTGAGTTGTGGACTTTCCTCTGGAACTGTCAAATAATAATCACCATAAGCGAATACTAGTCGACAATCACCACAGCTTTTTGGTAATGCTTCTTTATAAAGCATTTCACCTAAGATTGTGTGGTAAATTCCCTTGTCTTTAACTGCTGATTTAGGAATATAGCAGGATTGAATAGGATTCTTTCTAGATCTAAACCTACATTTACTAATACCTCCACCATTTTTGTATTTTAATTTAGCGTTGCTTACAGCTTTACAGGCGTCTTTAATTGCTATTGACTTAATCTGATAAGGTACTTCGTCGCACCAATCAGGTAAATCATTCAGGATACCTGTTTTAATTGCTTGCCAATTCGCTTTAACAGTACCATCCTGCAATAATTTGATGGTCTTGTTGTACACAAATCTGGAAACGCCAAACCATCTGTTAATCCTTGTTTTCTGCTGTGGTGTCGGTTTTAGATAAATCTTCCTTGATCTTCTTGGAGTACTTTCTAAGTCCGTGCATTCGACAAGAAAAGACGTGAAGGATTGAGAGTAAATCTTGCGTGAGTTCTGATTCTGGGCAGTATACAGTCTTGTCGAGAACCACGATTTGTCCACCGTTTTGCTCGACCAAGTACTGTATAAGCTCGAATCCAAACAGAGCGAGTCGGTCACGACAGGCAACAATAAGCGTGAACTTATCTCCGCGCATAAGCTTGTCCAGTAAGGACTGCAAACCTTTTCGCTTAAAGTTGATACCTGACCCAATGTCTCGGATAATTTCTGCTTGCGGGTAGAGGGATTGCATGTAGGCGACTTGTCTATTAAGATCGTCTCGCTGCTTTGAGGAACTAACTCGGCAGTAACAAATAGTGGTGACTCTAGCTGAATCGCCACGTGTGTAGGATTCAACGTCGTAGAGCCTTTGCCCTGCCGCGTTTTTGATGCTTTTGATTTTCCCTTCATCTGCATATTTTCTCAAAGTGTTGGGGTGCAATCCTAGAAACTCGACCGCTTTTCTAAGTGGTATATATGGCATCATCTCATATTAGCATCAATGAGCTAATGTGAGTAAATGTTAATAAAGATTCAATTAGTTAGAATCCTTAACTAACAAAACAGAGGCTATTTGTTCCCATTCCTGATCAAGCGTACCTTTAAACTCTGATTGACCGCTACGATGGTACCAGTAATCGGCATTGCTTAAATCCCCTTCTTTTCGGTGTAAATAGGCATGAATCCAAGCACTATCAGCGTCACTGGCATTTTGGACTATTTCATGGGCTGTATTCCAATTGCCTTTTTTGTCGTACCATAGGGCTTGCAGTACTCTTGGCAACGACTCAGGGCATTCTTGCTCTTTTTCGATCAATTCCTTGAATTCGTTGGGAGTCATACCTTTACACCTAAAATTTATCTCAAAATTTCAGTTCCTATCAGCGTTTTGTTGATTTAACTCTTTGCACTTATCTTCAGCAGCTTGATAAGCGTCTAAGTAATTTTTCCCACCTAACATTACATTGCCATAGTACTCATAAGGCGGGTCGCCGTAAACTGGAAGGGGATCATCTTCTGGATAATCCTCCTTAGATTCTTCTAGGATTGCTTTAAGTTGCTTGATACTTAGGTGTTGTGCTGGAAAGTACCACAGGTCTTGAGCATTTTGGTTGAGGTAAGGTAAAGTTGGATCTACAATGCGATCGCCTATTTCAATCCAACTGTGTTCAAGGGGTTTGTATGGTCTGCCAGCAAAAGCTAAAAATCCCTGTACGTAAGTTGCTCCCTTAATTGCCAGTGCAGCTTTGTAAGCATTATCAAATGGGGTTTTAGCTTTGCTCTTGATGCGATCGGCAATTTCAACAGAAAGCGCTTCATCCAATAGTGTGTTCATCAACAGCTTGGGGATCAAAGCAGTAACTACAACATAGTAGCATCTGTGCCTGCTGTTTTGAGGAAAGAATTCAGGAGTCAGGAGTCAGGAGTCAGGAGTTAGAAGTGTTATGAATTAAGGTTAAAAAAATATGTTGTAATATGACAAACAACTACAACTCCATTTTGCCGAGCAAATAACAAGATGTCAAATATCAACGAACCTGTCACTTATGAAGGTGGATGTCACTGTGGTGCAGTGCGCTTTCGGGTAGAGGTTGACAGGCACAAAGCAGATGATTGCAATTGTTCTATCTGTAGAAAAAAAGGATTTTTACACTTAATAGTGCCACAAGACAAATTTAATTTGCTCCAAGGAGAAGATGTATTGACAACTTACAGATTCAATACAGGAGTTGCTCAGCATAAATTTTGTAGCATTTGTGGAATTCACTCTTTTTATATTCCTCGTAGTCACCCTGATTGTATTGATGTGAATGTCCGCTGTCTGGATGGTGATATACTAGCAAAATTTGAGGTTGTACCTTTCGATGGCGCTAATTGGGAGCAAAATATTCATAAGTATTTTTTAGAGGGAGCAGAGGTTGCCAGTGAACAGTAAACAGTTATCACTAATCTATTGGGTGTGGTGTTTCACCAAAGATAAACACATGATCCTTGACTGATAACTGTTAACTGATAACTGTTAACTGTTTAT
>NZ_JAAKGC010000034.1 GCF_017591665.1 Aetokthonos hydrillicola CCALA 1050
ATACGACCACATCGGATCCAGTAAGGGATCGTCTGGACGAAACCCCGCATACATCGGCAGCAGCTTGATGCCTTTCATGCCAAGCTCCTGATGCCCGCGTCGCATTTCTTTTTCCCAGCCTGGCTGAGTCGGATCGAGGCACAGAAAACCAATCATCGTATCGGAATGAGCGGTGACATAATCAGCCACGTATTGATCATCGACCCACTGTCCGCTGAGTTGTGCTTTCCCGCCGAAGACGATTGTCTTCGTGTCCGCAGGGCAGGTGGCACGGTAGTCTTCGTAGCGGACCGTCAGATCGACAATTTTTCCTGCTCGGGCGCGAGAGGCTTGCGCCAGAAAGTCTTCGCCAAAATGTTTGGGAAATTCCCACACGTGACTATGCACGTCGACGATCATTGTTGTTGCTCCACTACCTGGCCGAGAATTTCGAACAGTCGATCGACTTCCTGACGTGTTTCATCATCAAGGTGGAAGCCACGAGGGCCACGAACAATCGTGTTCTTAAAGATGCCTTGTTTGACAAGCAGATATTTTTCGATCGCAAGAAAGGCATCCAGTGAATGTTGCAGAGCGACCAGCGAAGAGATGGGCAAGGAAAGCTGATAAGCTCGATCAAAATCATCAGCCGATAAGGAATTCCACAATGCAACGATCCCCTGGATCAGGTCGGCGCCGGGCATCGTGCCAACGATCCCACGACGATAGGAGTCCAGGAGCGCAATTCCTCCGGTCCCTTCGAAAACTTTGGCTTTTCCTTGCGTTCCCTCACGGAGTTGAGAGAGTCGTGGACCAATCGGTGTCGCCTCAGGTTTGAACAGAACACGGTCCGGGCCGAATGCGTTCAGTAGGCTGGACTGAAATTCGATCGACATGGGACGTCCAACATAACCGCTGGCATCCTGGACGATGACAGGCAGAGGCGTTGCTTGAATAATCTGGTCAAAGTAGACCGAGAGCTCACTCTCAAGAGATGCGATCGATACGGGGGGAATCGCCATCAATGCTGTGGCGCCACATTCGTAGGCCTGTCTCGAGAGTTTCACAGCCGTGCGAGTACTCTCAGCTCCGACGCTGATCACAACGGCACCGCGGCTTTTCGCGAAGCGGCAGGCAATCTCTGCGAGCTGATGTCGTTCCGATTCACTCAGTCGGAGAACTTCTGACACCATCGCCATGACGATACCATCGCTGCCACATTCGAACAGCCAGTCGATTTCTCGCTCGAGTGTTTCCTCATCAATCGACTCGTCTTCATGAAACGGAGTCTGAAAGACCGGGAAAACGCCTTTCAGTAATTTCTTGTCGTTGCTGCTCATATCGTTTTACCTCGTGTATCAACGGGGATCGCTTCTAAACGCTGACCGGAATGCTGTAGCCACAAAGAGTCCGTGAGGTTCACACAGGGGCAGATGTGGTTGGGGATAATCGTGATTCGCTCCCCCAGCTTTGGCGACTCGCGGGACTCGCGTAGATCGAGTTCGCCGTGCTCTTCGCTGAGACGGGTCAGACGGAGATGGGGATATTCCAGACAGATCCCGTGACCGGATTCAGGCTGCGTCACATTGCGATCGCTTGTGAAGACTTTTGTCCCTGCATCGATGACGGCTTTCCCGGGGACCGATGTACTGACAACCGTGCAGACGATCGCAGCGGCACAGTCATCAGGCTGGCAGAAACCGGCACGCAGTGTATTGGCATCGTTGAAGAGATACGTTCCGGGGCGAATTTCTGTCTGGACAGGCACAAGGTGCGAGTGATACGCCGTCGGCGTGGAACCTCCGGAAACGATCGGCAGGGCGATTCCGGAACGACGACACAGATCTATAGTCTCTTGCAGCAGTGAATTGATCTGCTTGAGATTAGCGATCTGTTGGGCGCCAGTGCTCCAGACATGACCCGGATAGAAGAAAAGACCGTCAAGACGAAGGTGAGGGCTCCAACTCGTCACCTGACTGGCAAGTTCAAAGGCCGCGTGAGGAGTTTGCATGCCGGTTCGATGAAACCCAACATCCTGATCCACGAGAATGCCGATGCACGAGCCAGCCTGTCTCGCTGCTGACTCATAAAGGTCGAGTCCGTACTTGGAATCGATCGCGATCCTGACTGTTCTGCTGCGAGCCAGTTCCGCAAGTTGGGTTGCGCGATAGGGATCAATAGCAGGATAGGCGACAAGGATGTCCTCATCGACATCACCCATCACGATGGCTTCCCCGACCTTGGCGACCGTCAAGCCGCGAGCGCCGAGCTTCTTTTGCAGTCCAGCAAAGAAACGCGACTTATGCGTCTTCGTGTGCGGACGAATGCTGATATTTTCCTACCTTAGTTTATCTCGGATAAAATCCTAGAAATTGCACTCTAATATCTTTGCTCTAGCGTCCTGAGTTGACGAACAATGGGATCGATTAGCTGATATGGTTCGGCAAGAAATTGTGAACGGTGATACGGTTCCATTAGACGAAGTTTTTCCGGTCAAGCAATGAAATCGAGTGTTACCAAAGCATTTCGTAAACAGCTTAACCAACTTCCTGCAACGGTGCAAGAGCAGGCTGAAAAAGCCTACGACCTCTGGCGTGAAGATCCGTATCACAGCAGTTTACAATTTAAGCGAGTAAGTCAACGCCAGCCAATTTATTCTGCTCGTGTCAGTCTAAATTATCGAGTTTTGGGGTTTCTAGAGTCAGATTGTTACATTTATTGGTTCTGGATTGGGACGCACGATGAGTACGATGAGTTGATCAAAAGACTGTAAAAGAATAAAAAATAGAGATGCGATCATTATTAAAAACCCTAGAAGTGCTATTACAGGAACAGCTCTGGTATGGCAGGGAATCAAAGGAGACATAATCTCTGTGCCTAACAGTTTTAGTTCTATAGGACTCCTATTTGATTTTATAACTCGATTGAAAATGGGAAAAACGGGAGTTAAAATATCTAGTATACCGGAATTAATAATCAACAATAATGCCTAGAACCAAGTTCCAGCCAGATAATGAAGTCGCATACGACAAAGTCCCAGTTCAATTTAAGGTTTTGCCTGGGGTAAGAGAAAAACTTAAAACAGTTCCGAACTGGCAAAAACTGCTTAGAGCTTATGTCGACCAGTTAATATCCGAAAACCCTAGTCTAAACGATGAGTCATAACTTTGGGACATTTATTTTGTAGAGCGAGCATCTTGCTCGCTTAATTCATTCAGATATATCCAGAAATAATGTAAGGGCGTTTCCCTTTAGGGGTTCCCGCAGGGTAAGCCGTAGGCTACGCCCCTACATTCAATGTGTTTAACCAACGAGCTGTTTTTCCTGTACAACTTCGCCGTTAGCTTCTACGCTATCAGCTTCAGAAGGTGGAACTACCTGCCAGAATTTTGGTAAAAATTCTTGCCAGTTATCCAAGATGAGTTCTGCTTTTGGTGAATTTGTGCGTTCTACATGCGCTTGAATTAACTCTCGCAGTTGCCTTTCACCAGCTTTTGTGATGACTCGCTGTATCTTCACAATTTCCTTGTTTACTAATTCAGGGAAGCCACCGTCTTCATCTAAGAAATAGGCAAGCCCGCCAGTCATCCCGGCTGCTACGTTGCGTCCTACTTTTCCGAGAACAACAATCACGCCACCAGTCATATACTCGCAGCAGTGATCTCCTGCTCCCTCAATTACCGCTGTCCCTTTGGAGTTACGTACAGCAAAACGTTCTCCAGCTAAGCCGCTAGCAAACAAGACTCCACCAGTTGCACCGTAGAGACAAGTATTGCCAACTATCACGTTTTCTGAAGGTTCATAGGTAGCGTTAACAGGAGGCTTAATAATGATCTCCCCTCCGTTCATCCCTTTACCTACATAGTCGTTTGCTTCCCCTTCCAAAGTCAGAATCATTCCGGGAATATTGAATGCACCAAAACTTTGCCCAACACTACCTTTGAAGTTCAGGTTAATTTGTCCTTCAAAGCCATTGTCACCATACACAGAAGCGATCGCACCAGCTAACCTTGCACCCACTGTTCTATCAGTGTTGACAAGATTCAAACTCTTAGTAGCACTAGATTGCTGGCGAATTGCAGCTTGAATATCTGGATCAGCAAGCAATTGATCATCTAAAACAAAGCCGTTGCTGTGTACTTCTTCATGATTTAACCAGCTTCGGTTTTTGGTAGCATCTGGTAGTTGAACTAAACAATCAAGGTTTAGCCCTTGTACTTTAGTTAGATGAACATTTTCGCGCACTTTTAACAAATCCGCCCGTCCTACGATTTCTGATAAGGAACGGTAGCCGAGTTTTGCTAAAAGACTGCGTACTTCCTCAGCAATAAAATAGAAGAAGTTGACAACGTGTTCTGGCATACCAGTAAAGCGCTTCCGCAAATCTTCCCTCTGAGAAGCAACACCCACTGGACAGTTATTAGTGTGGCAAATCCGTGCCATGATACAACCTTCGGCAATCATTGCAATAGAACCAAAGCCGAATTCTTCTGCACCCATCAACGCGCCCATTACCACATCCCAGCCGCTCTTCAATCCACCATCTACACGTAGAATGACGCGATCGCGCAAGCTATTTTCCATCAACACACGATGGACTTCTGTTAAACCAAGTTCCCAAGGTGAACCAGCATGTTTAATCGACGATAGGGGTGAAGCTCCTGTACCGCCATCATGACCAGAGATCTGAATGATATCAGCATTTGCCTTTGCTACACCAGCAGCAATTGTCCCGATCCCGATTTCTGCTACCAGCTTCACCGACACCTGCGCTTTCGGACTAATTTGGTGCAAGTCAAAGATTAGCTGTGCTAAATCTTCAATAGAGTAAATATCGTGGTGCGGTGGTGGTGATATCAAGGTCACTCCTGGTTTAGAGCGCCGCAACATAGCAATGTATGGACTAACCTTTTTACCTGGTAGCTGTCCACCTTCACCTGGTTTTGCACCTTGGGCAATTTTGATTTCTATTTGTTTAGCACTAACTAAGTACTCTGGTGTAACGCCAAAGCGTCCCGATGCAACTTGCTTGATGGCGCTAGAAGCCTGATCTCCGTTTTTCAATCCTTTTAAGTGCGGTAAAGTCGGTGAGTGACCAGACTCATCTACATCATCTAAGATTGTGAAACGTATTGGATCTTCGCCACCCTCGCCGGAGTTAGACTTACCACCAATCCGATTCATTGCGATCGCCAGAGTTTCATGAGCTTCCCGTGACAATGCTCCCAAAGACATTCCTCCAGTACAGAAGCGCTTGACAATATCACTCACGGACTCTACTTCTTCAATAGGAATAGAAGTGCGATCGCCTGCAAGATCCAGCAAGTCACGTAACGCTGTTACGGGTCTGTCTTGTAAGTATTTCTTGTAAACTTCGTAATGATCGTATTTCTTACCATCCAAAGCTTTATGCAAAGCTTTTACCATCTCTGGGCTATTCATGTGATACTCACCACCAGGACGGTACTGAACAAAGCCGTAATTTTCTAGTTTCTTTGTGGTAAGTTCTGGGAAAGCTTTGCTATGGAAAGAAAGCACCTCACCAGCTAGTTCTTCCACACTTAAACCTCCCACACGGGAGATTGTGCCAGAAAATCCCAGATCTAACAAATCCCGACCAATTCCAATAGCTTCAAAGATCTGCGCACCTTGGTAACTAGAGAGCAGAGAAATTCCCATTTTAGAGAGAATCTTTAACAAACCTGCTTCTACTGCTTTACGGTAGTTTTTCACAGCCTGCTCTAAACTAATAGCAGGAATTTTAGTCCCAATCTCCATTAATTTCTGAGTTTTGGGATCAGACCACCAGTCGCGCACAGTTTCCAAAGCCATGTAGGGGCAAACAGCAGTAGCACCGTAGCCAATCAGACAAGCAAAGTGGTGAGTACTCCAGCATTGTGCAGTATCGACAACTAAAGATGCTTTGGTTCGCAATCCCTGACGAATTAAGTGATGGTGAACTGCACCTACTGCTAACAGAGGAGGTATATAGCTGTATTCAGTACCGATTCCAGTTGAAACAGAAGCTTCTCCAACAAGAGGGCGGTCACTCAAGATTAAAATCTTAGCTCCAGCGCGCACCGATTCAGCTGCTTGAGATTGCAAAGTTTCTACAGCGGCTTTCAAACCTTTTGGCCCGTGAGAAATGTCAAACAATGTTGACAAATCAGCCGTTGCAAATCCTGACTGCTTGATCTTCAATAAATCTGCACTGCTGAGTACAGGTGATTCTAGTTTTAGCCTACGAGCGTACTCTGGCTTCGGCTGTAATAAGTTCCCTCGCTCACCTAATTCTACTTTTAACGACATCACCAAGCTTTCTCTTAGGGGATCAATTGGTGGGTTCGTTACCTGAGCAAAGCGTTGTTTGAAATAGTCATAGAGCAGGTGAGGTTTTTCTGACAACACTGCTAAAGGAATATCATCCCCCATACAGAAAGTTGACTCTTTGCCTTCTATAGCCATTGGCTGAATGACCATTTCCACATCTTCTGTGGTGTATCCAAAGGCTATTTGGTGGCGAAGCAGTGTTTGTCTATCAATCTGTTGATAAACAGTGTGATGCCCGTTACTTTCACCAGTTGTCCCTAAAGACTGATCATTTACTAATTCTCGGCGGTACTGTTTTAACCATTCTCCATATGGATTGCTTTGGGCAATGCGCTGCTTGATCTCCCAATTTTTGAGTACTTCATTGGTTTCTAAATCTACAGCGATCATTTGGCCTGGTCCAAGCCTACCTTTCTCAATAATATTAGCTTCGGGAAAGTCAACTACACCTGCTTCTGATGCCACCACAATGTAGTCGTCATTAGTAATGACGTATCGTGCTGGACGTAGACCATTGCGGTCTAAAGTAGCACCAACTTTGCGCCCGTCGCTAAACACTAAAAGTGCTGGACCATCCCACGCTTCTTGCTGACCACTATAGTATTCGTAGAAATCAATGATTTCTGGGTAATCTCGTAAAGAAGGTTGATTCTGGTAAGCCTCTGGAACCATAATCATTAACGCTTCCAATGGGCTACGTCCAGAATGTACTAGTAATTCTAGTACGTTATCAAGGTTGGCTGAGTCACTGTTACCAATGTAGACAAATGGCTTGAGTTCATCTAAGCGAGGTTTCCCTTGGGAATCGTTCCACACTGGATGATCCAAAGAAGCTTCTCGTGCCATCATCCAGTTGATGTTACCTAATAAAGTATTAATTTCACCGTTGTGACCCAAAAGCCGCATTGGTTGAGCCAACTGCCACTTAGGCATTGTGTTGGTGCTAAACCGACGGTGATATACAGCAAAGGCGCTTGTGTAAGCCGGATTTTTTAAATCGAGATAAAACTCTCCTAAAACTGCTGAACGCACCATGCCTTTATAGACAATTGTGCGGCTTGAAAGAGAACAGATGTAAAATTCCTCTGACCAGCTACAATTTAAGCTGAGGATAGCTTTAAAAATTCGGCGACGTATAATATAAAGTTGCCTTTCTAGCTCATCGCCGCTTTTGTCTTTTGATGCTACAAAAACTTGTGAGATCTGGGGTTGATGCTCTCTTGCTTGCACACCCAGTAGATGAGGCTGTACTGGAACTACTCGCCAGCCCAATACAGTTAAATTTTCATCTTCTACCACTTGTTCAACTGTTGCTTTAGCTATTTGCGCAGCTTCTTGGTCTCGTGGTAAAAAGAGCATTCCCACTGCAATATTACTATTGGATGAAAGTTCTATACCTTGTAGAGAACACTCTTGTTGAAACAAATTCCAAGGAATTGCAGTCAGTATTCCCGCACCATCACCTGAGTCTTGATCTGCACTACAACCACCTCGGTGTTCTAAGCAGGTTAAAGCTGCTAAAGCTTTTGCGATAACTTCGTAATTTGCTTGATTTTGGCGATGCGCAATAAAACCAACTCCACAAGCGTCTCGTTCCTCAACCAACCATTTTTGACCCTGATATATATTGTTTGTTTGTTGCTGATGCATCCTTGTGTCATTCATAGCTATCCCTGAAGTCCTGAGTTATAAATCTTGTCACTGCTCGTGAGAAACATTTTCTAAATTTAGAGAAAAAAAATTTTAACGTCGGGGTTTGTTTTTCTTCCACCCGTGTTAAAATCATTGCGGTGTCTTTATGTATTTATGCTGCTTTAAGTAAACTTTCCTACGTAAATTCTGAACTTGTGTATTTTCCCAATTCCCTCTGACCTTATAAAGATGTTTACTGGCTAAAGTCCCTCTGGGTTTAGCTGGAATGAAACTCCCTCATAATGCTGCCCCGGCTGTTGTTGCCAAAAATCCCCCTGATTCAGCTACAAAATCAGCGTATTACACTATATGCCCATTTGACAATTCCTATGGTTTTTCTGGTTCTATTGGTCGTTACTGGATGTTGCAGGAATGCAAAAGCACTTAAGTAGCAAGCAGTAAGGACGGGAAATGTGAATCTCAATTATATGATCTTAAGTACAATTTCATTCAGTTTTGCATTGGTGTTAGTTAACACGCTCAATTCTTTTCAAATATAAGAAGCCCATATATCTATTATTATCACGTTCTTGCTCGTAAATCAAAGTCATGGTTTCCGAACATTTTTAGAGATTGAATAAGCTTATGTCTAGAAAAATGGTTTCGCAGAATACCTAGCCAATCATGGTAAAAATACGTAATTACTGGCAAGAGCAATATCTGACCAGTATCAAAAATCAAATTAATAGCTCTTTGCTCAAGTTTCTCGTACTGCCAATACTTCCAACATTACTATATTTAACAGCTATCTGTACTGCTAGGGCTGGGGAGGTTGTTTCTTTAACAGCTTCGCAAAGTTCCGAGAAAGAAATATCTTATGGTGATCAAATTTCTCTCAATGGTCGTATATTACCTGGGGCTTGGTTGCAGAACCGTAGCACAGGGGGTTTCAACACTCAAATTAGCGATGCTGCTGCTAGGCAATTAATTGGGGTGGTTTTATTAAACAGCGCTAATCCTCTCAAGCAACCAATACAATGGTTTTCGTCACTGACAAAGCCTGTGGTTTTAACCAGCTTGTTTGTAGGTGGATATCGCTACTTGGATATTACGGATTTTGCGAAAACAGCAGGATGGCAGTTGCAAGTTAATGGCAATACGTTGATGATTTCTAGTGCGATCGCAAAATTAACCGATATTCGTCAAGCTAAGCAAAATATAGGCGATGCCAATGGCAACCCGCCCTCTGAGCGTCTACGCATCGTTCTAGATTTAGATAAACCAGCTTTGTGGCGTCTAACAAAAGAGTCACCCGTAAAAGTAAGCGACTTGCCCGATTCCTCGAATACAGAGTGGACAATTGCCGTAGATGGAGTAGCTGATCCAACTTTAATAGGACGTGTAGCGGAGAAATCGTCTTTAGGTAAACAAGTCATTAAACAGCTAGAGGTGATTCAAAACCAAACAATCATTCATCTGAGTGTTCCGTTAGGTTTGTCTCCTCAAGTCAGCACTTTACCCAACCCCAATCGTCTCATTATCGATATTGCACCAGAGACGATGGTGCAACGAGATATAACTTGGGCACCAGGATTACGCTGGCGAGAGCAGCTGGTGAGTTTAGGTGAGCAACGCTTCCCCGTGGTTTGGTTGGAGGCGAATCCTCGTAGTTTTGGAATAAAATTAAAACCGATATGGGCTAATCCTAATACCCTTGTTGGTACTGCTCCTTTGATCAAAACTGCACAAAGTCAGTTAGCAGTAGCAGCAATTAATGGAGGTTTTTTTAACCGGAATAACCAATTACCTTTGGGTGCAATTCGTCGAGACAACCAATGGGTATCAAGTCCAATTCTTAACCGGGGGGCGATCGCGTGGAATGATGCTGGACAATTTTACATCAATCGTCTCACCCTTCTAGAAACTTTAATCGCGGCACCAAATGGAAATAGCCAACAAGTGCAGTTACCGATTTCTACTCTCAACAGTGGCTACATTCAAAATGGTATTGCCCGTTATACTCCTTCCTGGGGGCTAACTTATACTCCTCTAAGCGACAACGAAACTATTATCGTTATTCAAGATAACCAAGTCATTAGCCAATTACCAAACGTAAGATCAGGTTCAACCGCGATTCCCATTCCCCAGAATGGCTACTTATTGACCTTACGTGGTAGCGTTGTGACTAATGCTTCAACTCTACCTATAGGTTCTTCCGTCAAGATTATCAGTTCTACCAGTCCCTCTAATTTTAGTAGTTATCCTCATATAGTAGGAGCTGGACCACTATTATTAAAAAATGGCCAAATAGTGCTTGATGCTAAAGCTGAACAATTTAGTAATGCTTTTAGTTTACAAAAAGCAGTTCGTAGCGCCATATGCACCACTGCAACAGGAAGTGTAGTAATCGCCGCTGTACATAATCAAAATGGCAGAGTTGGCCCAACTTTAGCGCAACACGCCCAACTTATGAAGTTTCTGGGATGTGTCGATGCCTTAAATTTGGATGGGGGTAGTTCTACCAGTCTTTATTTAGGAGGTCAACTACTTGACCGTTCACCTAATACTGCTGCCCGTGTTCATAACGGAATTGGTATTTTTCTAGAACCGAGGGATGGGGGTTAGGGAGCAGGGGAAGCAGGAATTAGTCAAACATCCAATGCCCCATGCCCAATCTGGCAGGTTATTACTCATCAACTTTAAAGTTAATATAAGCCCTAAGAGAGTTTAATGAAGAATTTGTATAGACATATTATTTTTGGCAGTTATTGATTACACCCAAGCTTTTAATTCTGCTATCTTGGGCAAAGGTGGCGTAAATTACCTAAGAACTACAGGATAAATATATTACCGATTTTCATATATCAAAGCCTTAGATATCATAGGTTTTACCGAGTGAAATGGTACCTTTTTTACGGGTAGTTCCTAATTCTCACGGTTGCCACTTCGCGCCATATTTTTCATCAATTGTTTAGAGTACTGGGCGTTTCTCATCTACGAAAAACGTGTCAAAAACCGAGGTAACTATGGCTCAATTTCAAGAAGCAACACAAGTTAATACACTGCCTCTACCCCCATCCGTTACGCCCAAAGGCGTCGCAGCAACTGAACTACGTCCTTGGGGTTCTTTTACGATCTTAGAAGAAGGGCGCGGCTATAAAATCAAGCGCATTGAAGTTAAGCCCGGACACCGTCTCAGCCTACAAATGCATCACCATCGCAGTGAACACTGGATCGTGGTTTCTGGGACAGCTAGAGTCGTTTGTGGCGAAGCAGAAGTGCTGCTAAGCAATAATCAGTCAACTTATGTACCTCAATGTACACCTCACCGTCTTGAGAATCCTGGTGTAATTCCCTTGGTGTTGATCGAAGTCCAAAATGGGGAATACCTTGGAGAAGACGACATTATCCGTTATCAGGATGACTACGCCCGTACCGAAGATTCAAAGCAAAAATTGAGCGCTGTTGTATAGCAATATAACATCACAAAAAACAGGACTCATTGGTCACAAGTACCTGAGTTCTGTTTTTTTATGTTTAGTGTTAAGATCTATAGAAGGAAGACTCTGGAATAAGCTTGTCAAAAAGCACGGGATAGTTAAATATCCTGACATACCAAAGATAAACTTAACAAATATTCTCAATGATTCACCTGAGCACAGCAGCCGTTAGTGAGATAGAGCGAGTTATGTCAAAGCAGCAGCAAAAGCCGTTGTTTCGATTAGCGGTTAAACCTGGAGGCTGTTCTGGGCTGTTTTATGATATGGCTTTTGAATCAGTGGTAAACGATAATGATATCGTGCTTAACTCCCATGGAATTCAAGTAGTAATAGATACTCAGAGTTTCCAGCGCATCGAAGGCTTGCATTTGGATTATTCAGAAGATCTCATGGGTGGAGCTTTTCGTTTCCACAACCCGCAGGCAAGTACAACCTGTGGTTGTGGCAACTCCTTTTCGATAAATTAATAATAATTGACAGAAAAATATATAAACTGGTATAATGGTGATTTGTTAAAACTTAAATTCATACAACAGCTTCACGCGCTGTAACTCATGCCAACCATACAGCAGCTTATACGTAGTGAACGCGAACAAGCGCGTCAAAAAACCAAGTCCCCAGCTCTAAAACAATGCCCACAACGTCGGGGTGTTTGTACTAGAGTTTACACAACCACTCCAAAAAAGCCTAACTCAGCTTTACGCAAAGTCGCAAGGGTGAGACTAACTTCCGGATTTGAAGTCACCGCTTACATTCCCGGAATTGGTCACAACCTGCAAGAGCACTCGGTTGTAATGATTCGTGGTGGTCGGGTTAAGGACTTACCAGGCGTGAGATACCACATTATTCGTGGCACGTTAGATACAGCCGGAGTTAAAGACCGTAAACAAGGTCGTTCCAAGTATGGAACCAAGCGTCCGAAGAAGGCTTAGAGCAAGCTTACGAAAGAACGGAGCGGGGAGCAGAGGAGCCAGCACCGTGCTTTGGTTTCCAAAGTTAAGGCGACTGGTGTAAGTAGGGGAAGGGGTTCCTCATACCTCTAACCAAAAATCCTTTGCTCCTCTGTGCTGTGTTTACTTTAACGCTGAAGCCCCATCGAAATCAGAAGCCTATAGTTAGGCTACAATCGGTTAACCCTGGGTAGTTCAAACCTTGAATTTAGATTTAGATTTTGCTCTACAGTGGAAACTAAAGGCTTAAGCCAATAGATGAGAGCTAAAATTGCTTGGTCAAAAGCCAAGGCTCATTTGAGGAGAGATCCCAGAAGCGGAGAGTGAGAGACGAGGGAAACCTCACAACTTAAATCAGGGGAATCAACGGAGCAAAAATTTTTTTGCTTTTACCGATTAAGTTCGTTTGCTTTAAACCGTTGGCAAAGAGGTTAGTCGCCTTAAATGAGGAAAACAGGACATAGAACGGCTCGCCGTGTCTGCTTTTTTTCCAGTCTCCACCCCTGTAACTGTAGAAAATAAAAAATGCTGTAAGAGACAACAGCATTTAAACCTAGAGAGAAAGGTATATAATGTGTTGTCGCCTTGTTTGTCTATCTTTTATTGAAGGCAACAAGAAAAAAGGTCAGCGGTGCTGCAAAAGCAGTTAGTTAAAGTTGCCCAATATCATATAGCATATAGTCTCATTGTCAAAACCAAACTAAGGGTTAAGTATGTCTCGTCGTGGTGTTATTCAAAGACGCCCAGTTCCGTCTGACTCAGTGTATAACAGTCGTCTTGTTAGCATGATGATCCGACGGATAATGCGTCATGGCAAAAAATCACTTGCTGCACGAATTGTTTATAATGCGTTGAAAACGATTGAAGAACGCACTGGTGGCGATGCGTTGGAAACCTTTGAAAGAGCAGTACGTAATGCAACGCCTTTGGTAGAAGTAAAAGCTCGCCGAGTTGGTGGGGCTACTTACCAAGTACCAATGGAAGTTCGATCCGAACGTGGTACTACTCTGGCACTACGTTGGTTAGTACAATATTCCAGACAACGTCCTGGTCGGTCAATGGCAAGTAAGCTCGCGAATGAACTGATGGATGCTGCCAACGAAACCGGGAGCGCAATTCGTAAACGCGAAGAAACCCACCGGATGGCGGAAGCGAATAAAGCTTTTGCACACTATCGCTACTAAATTTAAAGACGCGAGATATCGCGTCTTTACACCGCTGGCTGCGATATATTGCGTATTACCAAAAAAAGACGGTTTTCCGTAAAAGTATAACATCTTTAACAAAGTGTAATATACAAGATATCATGAACCAAAACTATAGGAGGTAACTGTGGCACGTACCAACCCGCTAGAGAGAGTACGCAATATCGGTATTGCGGCGCATATAGATGCGGGCAAAACAACAACAACAGAGAGAATATTGTTTTACTCTGGAATAATTCATAAAATTGGTGAAGTTCATGAAGGAACCGCCGTAACCGACTGGATGGATCAGGAGCGGGAACGGGGAATTACTATTACAGCTGCTGCTATTAGCACCAGCTGGAAAAATCATCAAATTAACATTATCGATACTCCAGGACACGTTGACTTTACAATTGAAGTAGAACGCTCCATGCGGGTGCTGGATGGTGTAATCACAGTTTTATGTTCTGTAGGCGGTGTGCAACCCCAGACAGAGACAGTCTGGCGTCAAGCAGACCGTTATAAAGTGCCTCGCATCATTTTTATTAATAAGATGGATCGCACAGGCGCTAACTTCTATAAAGTTCATGAACAAGCGCGCGATCGCCTAAGAGCTAACGCTATTGCCATTCAGTTACCTATTGGAAGTGAAACCGAATTCAAGGGTATTGTCGACTTGGTTAGGATGTGCGCATACATCTATACCAACGATCAAGGAACTGATATCCAAGAAACCAGTATTCCCGAAGATATGGCTTCTCAGGTTGAAGAACACCGCACAAAACTTATTGAGGCGGTATCGGAAACTGACGATGACCTGATGAACAAATACTTCGAGGGTGAAGAACTTACTGAAGAAGAAGTACGCACAGCCTTACGTAAAGGCACAATTGCAGGTACTATTGTACCATTGCTTTGTGGCTCAGCCTTCAAAAATAAAGGTGTACAGCTGCTATTAGACGCGGTGGTTGATTATCTACCAGCACCCATCGACGTACCACCTATCCAAGGTGCATTACCCAACGGAGAAACGGTTGAGCGTCGTGCAGACGACGAGGAACCAATGTCAGCTTTGGCATTCAAGATTATGGCTGACCCCTACGGTCGCCTAACCTTCGTCCGCGTTTATTCAGGGGTGCTGAAAAAGGGTAGCTATGTTTTCAACGCCACAAAGAACAAGAAAGAAAGAATTTCTCGTTTGGTGGTCTTGAAAGCAGATGAGCGCCAAGACGTTGAGGAACTAAGAGCAGGTGATTTAGGAGCCGCTTTGGGATTGAAAGACACCTTAACAGGTGATACCCTCAGTGATGAAAATTCACCAGTTATTCTAGAGTCCTTATTCATACCAGAACCTGTCATCTCAGTGGCGGTTGAACCCAAAACCAAGAACGACATGGATAAGCTCTCCAAAGCTTTACAATCTCTTTCGGAAGAAGATCCAACCTTCCGTGTTCATGTCGATCCAGAAACTAACCAAACTGTGATCGCAGGGATGGGAGAACTACACCTGGAAATTCTGGTTGACCGGATGTTACGAGAATTCAAAGTAGAAGCGAATGTTGGTGCGCCACAAGTAGCTTACCGCGAAACAATCCGTAAGCCGGTTAATAGAGTCGAAGGTAAATTCATTCGTCAGAGTGGTGGTAAAGGTCAATACGGTCACGTCGTAATTGACTTGGAGCCAGGAGAACCTGGTAGCGGTTTTGAATTTGTCTCCAAGATCGTTGGTGGTGCCGTACCTAAAGAATACGTCTCACCAGTTGAAGCAGGAATGAAAGAAACCTGCGAATCAGGTATTCTAGCTGGATACCCCCTCATTGATATCAAAGCAACGCTGGTAGATGGCTCTTACCACGAAGTAGACTCGTCGGAAATGGCTTTCAAAATAGCTGGCTCAATGGCAATCAAAGAGGCAGCAATGAAAGCTTCACCCATCCTGTTAGAGCCTATGATGAAAGTTGAGGTAGAAGTTCCCGAAAACTTCCTTGGGGATGTTATGGGCGACCTCAATTCCCGTCGCGGGCAAATTGAGGGAATGGGATCTGAGCAAGGTCTTGCCAAAGTAACTGCTAAAGTCCCACTAGCAGAAATGTTTGGTTATGCTACTGATATCCGGTCGAAGACCCAAGGTCGGGGCATTTTCTCTATGGAGTTTAGCCACTACGAAGAAGTGCCTCGCAACGTGGCTGAAGCAATCATCGCTAAAAGCAAAGGGAACGCTTAATTAGAAAAGGAAATCAGCATTCATGGCACGCGCAAAGTTTGAAAGGAAGAAACCCCACGTTAATATCGGTACTATTGGCCACGTTGACCACGGTAAAACCACATTAACGGCAGCAATTACCATGACCTTAGCAGCCCTCGGACAGGCTGTAGCTAAGGGCTACGATCAAATTGATAACGCCCCAGAAGAAAAGGCACGGGGTATCACCATCAACACAGCTCACGTTGAGTACGAAACCGAGCAACGTCACTATGCTCACGTAGACTGTCCAGGACACGCTGACTATGTGAAGAACATGATCACTGGTGCTGCTCAGATGGATGGTGCAATTCTAGTGGTTTCAGCCGCAGATGGTCCCATGCCCCAAACCCGCGAACACATCCTGCTAGCAAAACAGGTCGGCGTTCCCAACTTGGTCGTCTTCTTGAATAAGGAAGACATGGTGGATGACGAAGAACTATTGGAATTGGTTGAACTGGAAGTACGCGAATTACTTTCAAGCTACGATTTCCCTGGTGACGACATCCCAGTTGTGAAAGGCTCTGGTCTACAGGCATTGGAAAAAATGACTGCTAGCCCCAAAACCCCGCGCGGAGAAGATAAGTGGGTAGATAAAATCTACGAACTGATGGATGCTGTAGACGCTTACATCCCTACTCCTGAGCGCGATGTGGATAAGCCCTTCCTAATGGCAGTAGAAGACGTGTTCTCCATCACAGGTCGTGGTACAGTAGCGACTGGTCGGATTGAGCGCGGTAAGGTTAAAATCGGCGATAACGTAGAGTTAGTGGGTATTAAAAATACTCGTAGCACCACCGTAACCGGGATCGAGATGTTCAAGAAGAGCCTCGACGAAGGTATGGCAGGGGATAACGCCGGAATACTGTTGCGCGGTATACAAAAAGCAGATATTGAACGAGGCATGGTGATTGCTAAGCCAGGTTCGATTACTCCACATACTCAATTTGAAGGTGAGGTTTACGTATTGACCGAAAAAGAAGGTGGTCGTAAGACTCCATTTTTCTCGGGTTACCGTCCTCAATTCTATGTGCGGACAACCGATGTGACTGGCACTATTAAAGAGTTTACCTCTGATGATGGTGCAGCAGCAGAAATGGTGATGCCCGGAGACCGTATTAAGATGACCGTGGAACTGATTAACCCCATCGCGATTGAGCAAGGAATGCGTTTCGCTATTCGTGAAGGCGGTCGGACTATCGGCGCTGGTGTCGTCTCCAAAATCGTCAAATAGTACATTTTTCCCATAACAAAAATGGAGCAGAGATGGTAGAATACATCTCTGCTTTTTTGAGCCAAAAGTTATTGGTTAGTGATTAAGTAAAACAGCTAATAACGCCAACCTATCTAAAATTTCATCTGAACCAGGACAATTAAAAATGGCAACGCTACAGCAGCAAAAGATTAGAATCCGCTTACAGGCTTTTGACCGCCGCCTACTTGATACATCTTGTGAAAAGATAGTAGACACAGCGAACCGCACTAATGCGACAGCAATAGGACCTATTCCTTTACCAACAAAACGCCGAATATATTGTGTGCTGCGATCGCCTCACGTGGATAAAGATTCACGGGAACACTTTGAAACCCGTACTCATCGGCGAATTATTGACATTTACCAACCTTCTTCTAAAACCATTGATGCACTGATGAAATTAGATTTACCATCAGGTGTAGACATTGAAGTAAAACTCTAATTTTAGATGCTCCCCCGCTCTAAAACACGGGGGTTTCTAGTCTTTGTTACTTCTCTATGAGTATGACTTTTGACTTTTGACTTTTGACTTTTGACTTTTGACTTGGAGCAAAGCGACTGACCCTCCCAAATTATTTCTGATAGAATACTAGATAGAATGCGGGAAAAGTAGATAAGAAAAAATTTTAAAGGTTAAATTTATACTAAGGTAACAATGACATTCTCTTCTAGAATTGCAGTTCGTGAATTACCTCTGTTCCCGTTGCCAGAAGTAGTTCTGTTTCCCACGAGACCATTACCTCTACACATCTTTGAATATCGCTACCGGATCATGATGAACACTATTTTAGAGAGTGATCGTCGGTTCGGGGTTTTGATGGTAGATCCAGCAAAAAGCACTATTGCTAATGTTGGCTGCTGTGCGGAGATTGTTCATTATCAGCGGTTACAAGATGACCGCATGAAAATGTGGACTTTAGGACAGCAAAGGTTTCGTGTACTAGAATATATTCGTGAGAAACCCTACCGTGTAGGATTAGTTGAGTGGATTGAAGATCATCCGCCTACTAAAGATTTACGACCTTTGGCAAATGAAGTAGAACAACTTTTACGGGATGTTGTACGGCTATCAGCCAAGTTAACCGAACAAGAAATTGAACTACCAGACGATTTGCCCGATCTACCAGTAGAATTGTCTTATTGGGTAGCAAGCAACCTCTACGGCGTTGCTGCAGAACAACAAGCACTATTAGAAATGCAAGATACTCCTGCTCGTTTAAAACGAGAAGCGGAAATTTTGACTTCTACTCGTAATCACTTAGCAGCTCGTACTGTTCTCAAAGATACGTTTAATTAAGCAAAGCCAACGCTGCAAGCAGGAAACCTTGCCTTAGATAACAGGTTTCCCATACCTTGCGCGTCTGGGCTCTTGAACAACTAAAAATACTACTACTCACTAATTGCTAGAACGTTGTAGCTACCAAAAATTTTTAAGATTTCGGTGTAGATTGCTAGATCCGATAAAGCAGCTTGCATTTTAGTTTCAGAGGCGTCTGCTTCTACATCAATAAAAAATAGGTATTCACCAAGCGATCGCTTTGTTGGACGAGACTGAATCTTGCTAAGATTCACACCCAGGTGGGCAAATGATTGTAGCGGGTTTACCAAAGCGCCGGGAACATTAGCAGGAACACTAAATGCTAGTGAAGTATGACTGGTACTTAAAGAAGAATTCTTATACAAAGGTGATTGGTCGCGTTGACTCACTACCCAGAAACGAGTACAGTTTTCTGGATAGTCGCTAATACCAGTGGCCACTATAGGCAAATTATAGAGATGTGCTGCTCTTTTTGACGAAATAGCTGCCGCTGTCAGATCATCCTTTAATTTCAGTAAAGCTTCTGTTGTAGAGTTACTAGGAATTAATTCTACTGTTGGAAGAAATTGCCCTAACCATCCACTACATTGCGCTAAAGCCTGCGGGTGCGAGTAAACTGTTTTGATGGTGTCTAAACTTGCCGCACACGAGATTAATGTATGAATGATCGGCAACACCAAAGCTAGCTGAATTTGCAAATCATCCAGTTGCCACATTGTATCTAAGGTCATGGTCACGCTACCTTCAATAGAATTTTCCACTGGCACAACAGCGATCAGTGCTTCACCTTGAGCAACAGCTTGCAGTGTTTGGGCAATGCTAGGATATGGACATAAGATAGCTTCAGAGTCGGTACTTTTTTTAAGCAAATTTACATAAGAAATCGCTGCTTGTTCTGCATAAGTGCCGGTTGGTCCTAAATGCGCGATCGAAAGGGTCATACTTAGCCTATGAGTTGTTATTTGTATTTTCCGTGGCTAAAATTTATTACTTAACATCTTTTTAGCCCTCTAACTAATGATAGATAACCCTAAAATAATCTAATTTATAGGCTAGTATAAGCAAAATTTATTAACTGGCTTCAATAAAAAATTAAAAAATTATAGAATTATAAAACAATCATTTTTATCTACTCATGTCTACCCGGTTTAGTGCTTCTCAATCGGTTGAAATTGCAGTACCCAAGCAGCCGATTCCGATTCAGCAATATTTACGTCAGCCTCAACGCTTAGTTAATGCTCTAGTTGATCCTAGCCGTGTACGTCAGCTTTCTGAGGAAGTTTTTCGCTTGAAAGTACGTCCTCTAAATTTTATGTCGCTCAGCATTCAACCTGCTGTAGACATGAGAGTATGGGCAGAATCAAATGGAACTATTTACGTACAATCAATAGATTGTGAAATCATTGGACTAGACTATATCAATCAGCGATTTGCTCTTAATTTGCAAGGGTATTTGTCTCCCTATCAGTTAAGCACTGGCACTCGTCTGAAAGGAAGGGCTGATTTAGAAGTGCAGGTGGATTTGCCCCCACCCTTTTGCTTCACACCTAAACCAATTTTAGAAACTACTGGCAACGGGTTGCTTAAAAGTGTTCTAATGACGGTTAAGCAAAGATTACTACACCATCTTTTGGCTGATTATAGTCGTTGGGTAACTACCCAAACAGACGGAACTGCAATGGGTGGCGAGTTGCCAATACCTAACCTTGAGTGAAGGTTTAGTGGATGGTGTTTTTACTTAACTTGGCAAGGACGAAAGGATTTACGATGTAATCGTGAGGAACCATATTTTTGCAACGCCATTAAATGCCGAGGACTTCCATAACCCTTGTTTCGCTCTAAGTCGTACATGGGGTATTTCGAGGCGAGACGAAGTATTAAATCGTCTCGCCATACTTTAGCAACAATACTGGCAGAAGCAATAGCAAGCGATCGCTCATCCCCTTTGACTATTGAAAATTGAGGGTATGGTAAATCTTTTACCAACTGATTCCCATCAATTAGACATAGAGCAGGCTGTACTTTCAACTTCAGAACAGCCCGCTTCATAGCCATTAGTGATGCTTGCAAGATATTTATTTGATCAATTTCAGCAGTTGAAGCAAAACCAATTTTCCAGTCGATCGCTAATGCACAAATTAGCTGTGCTAGCCGGGTTCTCCTTAGACTAGAGAGTTGTTTGCTGTCTTTGATTTGGGCTGCTATAAGTTCCGGTAAAGCATGGTCTGGTAATATTACGGCGGCTGCTACTACAGGACCAAACAAAGCACCTCGCCCTACTTCATCCACGCCTGCAATCAGTTCTTGGCAGCCTGATAGCGTGGACAATTCAAGCCAACTTGCTTCCTTGAAGGTTGTTGGCGACCAAAGAGCAGCAAATTGCTCTGTCTCTACCATAAATCTTACTAATTATCAAGACATATCTGTTTCTGTAGCAGAAGAACGACGACGACGACGACGGTTCAGCGACGAGGTGCTAGATTCACTGTCACTTTCATCCCCATCCCCAATTCCTTCTAACGCTGATACGTCCTGAGTTTGTGTTTTTATTATGGGGCTGGTTGGCTGAGCAAATACTGGTTCACTGTCAATAGTCCTTGTAGGCGAGCTAACAGTTGGGACTTCTGTAGTAGAACCATCACCAGGAAGAGTAACGTTAATAATAACAGACTTGGGATTTTTCAGTTCTCCACCCAATTTCACCAAGGGAGAGACTCCCATTAAGGCAAAAACATCCTGTTCCTCTGATGTCATTTCTACAGTTTTGATCTCAGGTGGTTCTACCACTGGTTTGACTGGATCTAATTTCGTAGTTTTAACACGCTCTACTTTCTCTACCCAGGGAACCTTATGAACGTTGGGTAACGATATGTCATCCCGTCCTCTAAATTCTGGTTCGCTGTCAATGTCCAAATCTTGCTCATTGGTAAAACCTAATGAGTTATTAGCAAGCCTTGGTTCTTCTTTGCCATTTGCTCCATTTATCCCTAAACGGCGACTTTGGCGAGTACGACGCTTTCTACTATCACCTAGTTCGTGATAACTCGGATGATTATCAAGATTTAGGGGATTGTAGTCACTTTCGCTATCATATGCTTCCCCAAATTGATCTTCAATTTCCTTCGTTTCCTTAATTTCTGGTAAACGAACAACCGGTACACGTGCTTCTCTCTCTCTTTGAGGTTGAGGTGTAAAGCGCTCTGGTAATTCTGATGGTGTTGGTAATCTGTTTTCTGTGTCTCCTGGTAAATGAACTATATGACCTAAACCACCACAAGTCGGACAAAGTTGACCAAACAATTCGTAAATATTTTGACCCTGGCGCTTCCGCGTAAGTTCTACTAAACCTAACTCGGTAAGTTGGGCAATTTGGGGACGAGCTTTGTCTGCTTTTAGCGATTTATTAAAATGCTCTAGAACATGCAGTTGATCACGACGAGACTCCATGTCGATAAAATCGACAACAATCACCCCAGCAATATTACGTAACCGCAATTGACGAGCAATTTCTGTTGCTGCTTCACAGTTTGTCCAAAGAACTGTCTCTCTAGCTGTTGCTGAGCGGGTAAAGGAGCCGGAGTTAACATCGATAACTGTTAATGCTTCTGTTGGTTCAATGATAATGTAACCGCCGGAAGGTAAATCTACTCTTGGCTTCAAGGCTTCTCGAATCGCAGCATTGATCCGGAAGTATTCTAAGATTGGTTGGCGATCGCGATGATGGTCGATTAACAATCCTTGTGGTGTTTGTCCACCACTCCAGTTTTGTAAATACTGTTTCACCCGCTTTAATCCGGTGCTGGAATCAACCACAATCCGGTTCACGTCTGCTCCGTACATATCCCGTAGCACACGCTGGATAAAGTCATCATCTCGATTAAGCAGTGCAGGCGCACGAGTAGATTGTGCTTCTTGCTGTATTGCTTCCCATTGCTTTTGTAGCGATTCTAGATCTTCTATAATCGCTTCTTCTGGTTTGCCTTCAGCTTCTGTACGAACTAGCAAACCCATTCCTGCTGGTTTGATTAAAATTGCTAGCGCGCGTAAGCGGTTCCGCTCACTTTCACTCTTAATCCGACGTGATAGATTGACACCTCGTCCATAGGGCATCAATACGACATAACGTCCAGGTAATGTAATGTTACCTGTTAGTCTTGGGCCTTTTGTACCTGTTGGTTCCTTCATGACTTGAACCAACACTTTTTGCTGTGGTGTCAACAATTCTGTGATTGCTGCTGCTGTACGCTTCAGTCTCAGGGGACCCAAATCTGTCACATGAATAAAGCCATTACGCTCTGGATCGCCTATATTGACAAAAGCCGCATCTATCCCAGGTAAGACATTTTCTACTACGCCCAGATAAATATCACCAATTTGATGATGACCAGTAGCAACAACAAGTTCTTGTATTTGATCTTCAGAAAAGACGGCTGCAATTTGATGCTGTTCCGCTATGATAATTTGTTTTGGCATTCAATTTCCTCAAAAATTAGCAGCACTAAGCTATATTGTGGGGGGCTTGTTATCTCCTGCACCCCTACAAGCCCTAAACGGCGCTGCTGGTAATAAAAATTGTGTAAATCAAACAGTTTACGCTTTGATTGCGCCTACCTGCATGATTATTCCAGAACAGCTGGATCTTATTTAGCCAATTAATTCATCTGTTCGTGGTTAACTTGTGATGCAGCATCCAAGGAAACAAAAATCCTGAGTTAGCTTTTGGCTCGGTACACCTGATTTTAAAACAAGTGAGTCGAGCCAAGAAAAAAACTACTTCTTTTTTTCATCCCCAGGATTCATCCTTGAGGTTCTACTTAGAACTTAAGCCGAAGCATCTCGTGACTCTACTCAAGACTCGAAGGCATAACTAAAAGTATGGATCGGGTAAAGAGCAGTTTTTGAAAAAAGCATAAAGTTCGAGAAGCCGACGGAGCTTATTTTTGGTGACTGATTCACAAAGCAGCTATGTAGCTATAAACAGAGAGTGTTCTTTTTCCTACCTTAGTTTATCTCGGATAAAATCCTAGAAATTGCACTCTAATATCTTTGCTCTAGCGTCCTGAGTACCAGGGTAGTGAATCAAATCAATCAACGCAACGCCAGAAACTTTCTCTTTATCTCATTTTAACGCAACCTTGTTAAAAATCAATTCCCATGCTTTAAAATCGGAAGATAACAATTACCAAATTACCATTAAGGGATTAAACCCTCCAAAACTAGGCGATTACGATGGATGTGCCGCAAATGAAATTCTGTACTTGCCACTTGTTCTAGCATAAACAGGATTTGTTCAGGGCGCAACATCGTACCATCTTGGCGATAAACACCCATGTAACGCAGTATTGCTGCTGACTCTTCTGGCTGTTCCTGGCTTGTTTGCAGTTTGAGAAATTCTAACTCGAACAAGCGATCGCGCAGATTTATCAACTGGGTGTTGCCAGATTTGGTTGTGCGTTCCCACCAAATCTCATTTTTTATTTTAATTGTATCAACCCAACCTTGCCATTGTGCAAGTGTTGCTTGTTCAACGCTAGCCACTGTAATCAGGTACTCTGCTGCCTTCAATGCTTGAGCGCAAGCAGGAGCTTTTAAATCCAAAGCCTCGACGCTGTATATAGGTATATCTTGCGGTAGTACCCCAGACAGCTGTTGTCGGAAACTCTCTGCATCTAAAGCTATTGTTAACTCAAAATCAACAATTTCGCCAGTACTGGTTGCACCCAATGGTAAAGCATTTGCGATAGAAATTCGAGGAGTCGGGTGAAACCCTCCAGTAAAAGCAACTGGTAAAGCCGCTCGTCGTACACTTCTATCAAACATCCGCATCAAATCCAAATGGCTTAGCAAAGCCATTTCTCCTTGTTTTCCAAACCACACACGTAGCCTTTGTGCTTTAGTTGTGTTTGGAATAAATTCGCCTGCAAAATCAGGGATAGGTGGTGGTTCAATCACCACATTATGACCAAAGTCAGTGCCACAAACTCCGCAATGAGAACAGCCTTCAAACGAGCAGTCGGGAACAGTAGCTGCTTCCAAGGCACGTTGCAAATCTTCTTGAAGCCATTTTTTCTCAATTCCGGTGTCGATATGGTCCCAAGGTAGAGGACTTTCCAGACGGAGTTGAGAAGATTGTGCTTCTTCTTTTTCTTCATCTTCCTCTACTTGGAAAAGGTTCCATTCCCCGTTTTCAACTTGGCGATATTTCCAGTCCAAACCAGCTTCGGTAATTGCTACTTCCCAAGCATGAAAAGCTGTGTCTAAACTTTCGTACCAGGAATCCATACCCGCACCCAATTCCCAAGCACGCCGTAGTACTGGTGCGAGTTGGCGATCGCCCCGCCCAATAAAATCTTCCATTGCTGAAATACGGACATCGGTGAAATTCACCTTTACTCCTCTCACACTGCGAAAAGCTTGTCGCAGTAAGTTTTGCTTACGCTTAAATTCTGCTGTAGATACCGAGTGCCATTGAAATGGTGTATGAGGTTTTGGGGTAAAGTTAGAAATCGTTAAATTAAACGAGAGTGGTTTTCTTCCTTTTCCTCGACATTCACGCTGGAGCCAGCTTACTGTTTCCGCAATGCCTAACACATCAGAATCAGTTTCACCTGGTAACCCAATCATGAAATATAACTTAATTTTATCCCAACCCTGCTCATAGGCTGTTTTCACACCCCTAAGCAGTTCTTCGTTTGTCAATCCCTTATTGACAATATCCCGCATCCTCTGAGTTCCTGCTTCTGGTGCAAAAGTCAGTCCCCCTTGACGCATTCCCCCAAGGATGTTAGCAATATTTTCGTCAAATCTATCTACCCTTTGACTAGGTAGAGAAAGGGTAATATTTTCATCTTTTAAACGATTTTTTATTTCTGTCCCTACTGCTGGAAGAGACAGGTAATCAGAGCAACTGAGTGATAACAATGAAAATTCATTGTATCCTGTTTCTCTCATTCCCTTCTCAATTGCTTGCACAACCTTTTGAGGTTCCACATCCCGCGCTGGGCGAGTGAGCATTCCAGGTTGACAGAAACGACAGCCGCGAGTACAACCGCGCCGAATTTCAATTGTCAAGCGATCGTGTACTGTTTGTACATAGGGTACTAAACCCACCGAATATGCTGGTATAGGGGTTGCAACTCGCCGTAGAATGCGTTTTGGTACATCTGGTCGGTTAGGCTGAACACTCCCGCTTTTCGACATTTCGTAAAATTGAGGCACGTACACACCTGGTACTTGTGCCAAATCGAGTAATAGCTCTTGGCGGTTATATCCTGCTTTTTTTCCTTCTTCCAAAACCAAGCCAATTTCTGGTAGTAGTTCTTCGCCATCACCTAAGGCGAAGAAATCAAAGAAATCAGCATAGGGTTCTGGATTCGATGTTGCTGTTTGTCCCCCAGCAAAAATTAGTGGGTATGAAAGTGATGAGCGAGCAGTACCTTCGCCATCTTTTTCCGCTTCCAATCGTTCCCTCCACGTCAAGGGAATCCCAGCCAAGTCCAACATTTCTAAAATGTTGGTTGCTCCTAGCTCGTAACTCAGACTAAAGCCTAATATGTCAAACTCTGTGAGCGATCGCTTTGACTCTACCGCAAACAAAGGTATATTCTCTGCCCGTAGTTTTGCTGCTAAATCTGCTCCAGGCAAGTAAGCCCGATCACATAGTTGGCGCGGTTGGGCATTTAAGATGTTATAGAGGATGACATGTCCTAAATTAGATGCACCGACTTCGTATACTTCTGGGTAAGTCAATACCCAACGTATTGCCACCGTATCCCAATGTTTACGCACTGCCAATAGCTCGTTACCTAGGTAACGAGCTGGCTTCAAAATATCCGATGTGATTAGTTTTTCAACTGCAACAGTCACGCTGGGTATCTTCTAGCTACTTTGATTTGAGCTAATTACTTCCAACTGTAGCATTAATTAGACTGTTTGTTCAGATCTTATCTGAGCGAAATCTGAAAATCCAGTGTTAAAAAAATTTAACAAATGGTATGGGCACTCAACCCATACCATTTTGGGCCAAAGATTTCGCTTCAACTCTTTGGCCCAAAATGGTATACAGTTAACACCTGTTAAATACGCTTCTGCTCAGAGGGGAGAAAAGAACTGAGTCATGATTTGTTGTAAATCCTAAACTCCCCAAACTCCCCACACCTCCCACGACGACTTCACGGTTTAATTAGGTGTAATTCCCTCCATGAAGCTTGTTGCTATGCCGTCAGATATATCAAATAGTGTATTAAGTTGAGTTAGCTCGAAGATAATTCTCAATGAAGGAGAAACCGAGCAAAAGGTAAGGCGTCGTTTTAATTGCTGAGCTAGCTTAAATGCAGATACTAATGCCATTAGACCAGCACTGTCTAATGACTCGACTTGTTGTAAATCTACTAATAAAAATTTATTTTCGTTTTGTGCTAATGCTGTTGTTAAGTGCCGCTCAGTCTCTAAGGCATTTGTCGCATTTAGACTACCTTTGAGAGAAATAACTGCAATTTCTGTGGATTTTACTACTGTTTGCATCATGACATCCTATTAAAGTTATTGAACTTTAAAGTTTAGATGTATTTGACCATAAACTGTTTTTTATTGCATCGGCCATTTGTCTTATCTCTCTTTGCTGAATCTTTACTCTTTTAGCTCCCTTATTTAAAGATTAATACAATAATTGACAAATGTATTACCATATACTTTTTTTCTTAAAAATATACAAAAAAATATTTTAGGTGATTAATCACTTGCCATACTTATAAACCTCTCTTATTCTAGAATTTGGTCTAAATCTATAAATCTAGTGTAGTTAGAAGCTTAGCGAGAGCTATAGTAAGTTGCTTATGCGTGATTTATATCACACGTAGTATGTTATTACGATCACGTGTCTCATTAAGCTTTCACTCGGATAATAGATGTTTAAACATACTTGGTTTGTTTATTATGAGAACTACTTACGCAATTCGTAAATTGGTTGAACAAGCTCTTCACATAAAAAAATTAACTCCTGAAATAGAAAATGAAATTAATTTAGAACTGACAGAAATGGGTTATATTTCAGATGTTGATTACGAAGCATTAGAACTACTAATGGCTGAGATGGACGCGGGGCGTATTCAATTGGTTCCTAGCCTGGGATGGTTATCCTAAATTCTGGATACCAGGACTTTGCTTAAAAATTAAGTTATATCAAAAAATTTCTTCAAATCAAACCTTAAGTAAGTATCTACGAGAAATTACTTGCTCTTCTACCATTGAGAACACATTGGAATTCTATCTGAGCGACAAAATAGGGTGTATAGGTTAGGGTAAGGAATACAAGAATAACCCTTGTGGATTAAAGCCAGGTAAAGAAAGGGTATATGTCAGGAATGAACCTGGAAAAATCATTCCCTGGCTTAGTAATTCTGTAGAGATGTTATACAATAGATTAATAACTGTTAAGCAAATGCTAAGCAGGAACTCGATTGTAGTACATGAACTATAGAAAGAGCAAAGAGCCGTGTCAGTTGAAACCCTTGAGAAGCGTTCCACATCCCGTAAGCTAGCGCCTCAGTATCGTGTTTTGCTCCATAACGATAACTACAACCCTATGGAGTATGTGGTAGAGGTATTACTAAATACAGTACCAAGCCTCACCCAACCTCAAGCCGTTAGCATTATGATGGAAGCCCATACAAACGGAATAGCTTTGGTCATTGTTTGTGCCCAAGAACACGCCGAGTTCTATTCCGAAACTTTGAAAAATCATGGTTTGACGAGCACCATCGAACCGGTGGAATAATACAACAGGAGTCAGAATTCAGAATTCAGGAGTCAGGAGGGCTTTGTGTGAAACTTCTAGGCATGTAAAATTGCTAATTGGTCTATTGCGGTTATCTCTTTTGCATGAAGATAAATTTTGTTCGTCATTTAGCACAGCAACCTGTCCCTGTAAGGTTAGGTTGCTTTGTCGCAGCTTTGTTAACATTATGGCTACCCGTAGCGGTGCCAATTTATATCCTAGTAAAGGATACTAATTTAGCTAGTATCTTGACAATTGTACTATTATATGTAGAATTTATTTTCTTACTGACGCTATGGGCTAAATACGTATATCATCAACACAAGGTTCTACGATATTACGGCTTAGAAACAACACGACAAAACGCTGTAGATTTACTCTGGGGCTTGGCTATTGGGACGATTAGCGTAACATTACTGTTTGGGATAGAGGGAGTTTTAGGTTGGTTAGTTTGGGAACAACCTCAATCCTATAATTTGTTCCGAAGAATAATTTTAGAAGGTTTAATAGTAGGTTTAGGTTTTGGGTTTGCTGAAGAATTGTTATTTCGTGGTTGGTTGCTAGATGAATTACAAAGGAATTACAACGCGGTTACAGCACTTTGGGTGGATGCGGTTACCTTCGCCACATTACATTTTATTAAGCCTTTAGAGGCAATTATTCACACACTCCCACAATTTCCTGCTTTAGTTTTACTCGGGTTAACGCAGGTATGGGGAAAGCGCTGGCGGAGGGGACGCCTTGGCTTACCAATTGGTTTACACGGGGGTTTAGTTTGGGGATACTACATTATTAATGTCGGGGGATTAGTTAAATACTCAGGGAAAGTCCCCGATTGGGTAACTGGGGTGAATCACAACCCTTTGCAAGGGTTGATAGGGCTAGTATTTTTGAGTGGGTTAGCGCTGTGGGTGAGGCTGCGTAAGTAAGCTGGTTGCGATAGTGTAGCAACCACCGGTGATTAATAAGTTTAACTGGTTGTCTAAACCATCTTTTCCAGAATTGTTCCCACCAGACAGGCACTATCTAGTTTAGTTCCATTGAAATTCGCGCCATCCAATTCAGCACACAGTAAATTGGCTTTTGTTAAACTTGCACCAGAAAGATTTGCTTGTCTTAAATCCGCTTCTTCTAAATTCGCTTCATTTAACAATGCTCCTTGTAAATCCGTTTGGCTTAAATCTGCGCCCTTGAGATTTGCACCAGTTAGGTTGGCACCTCGCAAGTCAGCACCTCGCAAGTCAACGCCTTCTAGATTGAGATTCGTCAAATTTGCACCACTTAGGAAAGCACCTGCAAAAGATACATCCTTAACTCTAGCTCCCATTAAGTTCGCACCTCGCAAATTGCTACCCCGGAAGTCAGCACCCGTCAAATCTGCTTGCATTAAGTTCGCTCCCATCAAATTCACCCGCAGCAAGTCAGTTTGGACAAGGATTGCGCCCGTTAAATTTGCCCCTTCTAAGTGTCCACCTTCGAGCTTTGTCTCTGTGAAATCCGTACCGACAAGGTGCGCACCAGCAAGATTGACGTGGCTTAAATCAATGTTTGATAAATCCTCGTCTTCTAAATCTGCTCCGGGTAACTGTTTGAGTTTTCCTGTTTTAATAGCTTCAATGTTCATAAGTAATAAAAAAATATTTTCTTCGTGACGGACACTTTCCTCGAAGGAATTAACCTCGAGTGTAAGCGTCCGTTTTTATCCTTGTTGAAAACACAGTGAACTGCAAAGGGACAAGAAACACGAATAAGTTACTTTATTGGTAAATTCAGCTTCACCGCAGTGGGTTCATTACCTAACCTGCCATCAAGTAGCCACATACTGGCGCTTACTTTAGGCATCATTAGGCTTAGATCAAGTCCCTGTTGAAGGCCCATAACTAACAAACTCAAGGTATCTACTAGTTTAGGGTCAAAACGACGCGATTGTTGCTGTTTACATTCTTCCAAAGCTTGAGTAAATATCTGCTCGCGACTTAATTCAGATGTTTTTTTCTCATTTACCCGCCATTGAAAGTCCGCAACTAGAGCCAGAATTCGTGATTCTAAAGGAATTTCATCTCCAGCTAAACCAGCTGGTTCTCCTGTGCCATCCCACCACTCGCTCTGGTGACTGATTATTTGTGCTACCGCCCGTAATCGCGGCATTGTTCGCAATACTTGTGTTCCTGGTATTAAAGGACACGTTAGTGGGCAGCTAGGAGCTTCCTCCTGGTGATGTAAAAAATTACTAGGAGTTAAAACACTTTCTGCTCTTTGCAGAGGATCTATGCGATGTAGTAAACTGGCAAGCCGCAAACGCTTGATTTGCCAGGCAGGAAGATCTAAAAGCTGTCCAATTGTGTCGCAGAGCGCTACAACTTCCTGTACTGCCATTGGGTTAGTAATATCCGCTGCATCAATTATTTGAGCCATCCGTAAAAATGCTTGGATTTCATTAGAAACCAAGTTGCCATCTAAAGCTTGATGGCGAGTTGCGGTTGGTACAGTTATGTTCCCTTGCCCAATTTGAAGATAATCCACTACTCGAGAGACAACTATATTTAAGTCTTCTGGTGTGGGAAAAGATGGCTGAATTTTCTGTGTTATGGCTATTAGCTTTTTCGCCAATTCTGGATTGTAGTCTTGGATATGGGCGATCGCTAACAAAGCTGTTTCTTTAACTAACTCTGGCTCAAACGTCCATAATCCATAAAATTTTCGTTCTACATCTGATCCAGGTAGTCCCGCAGAACCATAATCAGCTTCTGATAATTCTTGACAAATTACCATAGCTGTGAATTGCGGTGATAGGATAATTAAGTGCCATTCCTGAGCGACTGGATCAGTTGGATCTAATGACACTAATGCCACATTCGGTAGAGATGTTGTGGAATGTTCACTAAAACTAGTGTCGCGAGTCGCCATAATAGCAATTTGCTCAGAGTGCTGAGCTATCTCTGCATAGCGTTCCGCTTCTTGTAAAAACCATTTCCCTTGCTGGAAGGCTGCGATAACTAAAGGTTTTTTGTCTTCAGTTAAAATATGGTCTTCCAAGGCATGGCAGAGGGCGATTAGAGTATTTTTGTAGTAAACACCGAATTTTATTGGTCTTTTTGTATTGCGATGCGCTGCTTGTAGCAGTTGGAGGATGGAACCTTCTAACATGGGATTGGGGATTGGGGATTGGGTAATGGGGACTGGGAAAGAATTGAAAGCCCAATCCCTTTTACTTTGTTTATGGTGAATGAAGTTTTATGACACACTAGCCAATTGTTTTTCTTTTTTCGTTTCCATTGGTGCGGAAAGTGCTTCTTCTAAGTCAGCACAACCCAACCTTTGTTCTAATATTCTCATGACCTCCCGTCCGAAGTCATTAGGGTTTTGCTGCCATGCTTGTAAGCACACCTCACCAAAGAAGGAACCAAGGGGTTCTGGATTCCATAGTAATTTTTTAGCATTCCATGGCATGAGGTTCATTGGATCATACCCTGGTCTGAGAATTCCTTCACTGAAGGCATATTCTTCTAAATGGGTATGGGGTTGCAGTCCAATAAAGAAGATTGCAGGTTCAACTTTATCACTACCAAAGATACGTTCTAGTTCTCGGTGGTAGGCTACTGTTTGGCGAATGGTTTCTGGACGTTCGTCAATCACGTTAAATGAGTAGTTGACAGAAACTAAGTCATTAAACCCAGCTGCTTTTAAGTCACGACAGTTTTGCAAAACAGTTCGTAGATTGTAACCCATGCGCATTTTACGCACCAGTTCTTGAGAACCGCTCGTAATACCGATTTCAAAGTAGTTCATCCCAGTTTTTGCCATCAACTCGCACAACTGGGGTGTTAGGTTATCAGCGCGGATATATGCTGCCCAATGAATATCCGTCATCCCTGAATCTACGATCGCCTGCAAGAGTTCTACGGCATCATCAATATATTTTCGGGCTGGGATAAATTGGGCATCGGTAAACCAGAAGTTACGAACGCCACGTTTATATAATTGACGCATTTCAGCAACAACTTCTAAAGCTGGGTTAACCCGTACCTGTTTACCTTCGACAACAGTGTAAACACAATAACAGCAGTTGTGAGGACAACCACGTTTGGTTTGTACGCCAATGTAAAAGTCTTGATCTTGCAGGTAATAGCTAAAGCCAGACCAAATGGTTTCGATATAGTCGTAGTTACAAGCAGTTTTTTGTATTGGAGTGGGTTGTTCGTGAATTAGGCGATCGCGCGGTTGTGTTTCTCCCACCACATAACACCGTTCATCACTAAAGTCTCTTCCTGTCAAGAGTTTTTCTAGCAGTGTTTCGCCTTCTCCCACAGAAATGATTGTTTTCTTGGGTAAGCTTCTACCCAACTGCTTGTAAAATACGCTAACTGCGCCACCACCTACAACCAAGCGAGTATCTGGATGATATTTCCGAGCGCGTTTAAATCCTCGTTTGATTAATCCCACATTGCGCCACAGTTCTGTAAAGTAACTTACGAGGACGCGCAAGCCCCCTAAAGCTCCATGTAATTTCTTTAGAGGATTTTTTGCATAAAAGATTTCAAAAGAGTATTGTAGTGGATTACCACCACGCCCACCGACAGGAGCATAAATTTGGATATCACGCCATGAAAATACTAGTAGAGTAGGTTTAAATTCATCAATACATTCATCCAAAGCTCTGGCATAATCTAGTGGGGGTACAGTTCCCAGATCAAAAATACGCTGAACAATGGTCGGGAACAATTTATGGACGTGATCACTCAAATACACAACCCCTATCGGAAAAATAGGGTTGCAAGGAAGGCGAACATAGAGAATCCGGTTTTCCATACTTGGTGTCTTAGCTTGCATCTTTCATTTCCTTAAACAAAAGGAGCCCAAAATTTAATCTTAAATTAAGCTTTAGTTTTTCTGTTCTACTACCATATTACTTGACATTTGAATAAATTATTGATAATTCTTTATTTTTCATTGGTGTTTATGCAAATGACAAATATAGCTGTAGGTGTTAGGGAACTTTAAAAAGGGGAAATAATTTTGTATCCCAGAAAACGTCTTCGTCCCTTATACTCCTTGCAGCAATTGTATATTGCATTTTCTGGAACCTAATCAAGCGAAAATAATCAGGTGAACAGGAAAGTTATTTACGTCTTAAGGTGGATACATTTATCTGGTGAAACTTATTAAAGCTTGACTGAATTAAAAAGTAAAAATGAAAAGTTAAAAACCTTACTTCGTAGGGCTTCCATGCCGTCTTGTAGAAGCCTATATCCTCTTTACTACGAATCCTAGCTTTATTTCCAGTCCCGTTGTACTAGTAAATAAACTTATTTTTTCTTGCATAATCTATAAATGCAAAAAAGGCATAGATTTTTACAAAAATTTCATACCTTGATCGCATCTAAAGATAAAAATAATTCGCAGAAAACTTCAGTTAGTAGTCGAAGTTACAGCATGTGGGGATCACCAGTGTTAGGCTAGAAAGTGTAATATAAAATTGTGGCGTATAAATCCTTAGCAGTTATGGCTCAAATATTAGATCCTCTACCACCTGAGCAATCCGGCTCTACTCTCTGCTGCTACGTTAATGCCACGAGCAAAATACAGGTAGCTCGCATCTCAAATGTTCCCAATTGGTACTTTGAACGCGTCGTTTTTCCAGGACAACGGCTAGTCTTTGAAGCACCAACACAAGCTCAAATGGAGATTCATACAGGGATGATGGCAAGCGCAATATTGTCGGATACAATTCCGTGCGATCGCCTTGCAATTAACGAGCCTAGCAGTTATCAGCTCGTAAACGACATGGAACCAGTAAAGGACTCTTTCAATAAAAAACCAATTGCCCAGCTAATTAATACAAAAACCCAAGATTCCATAAAACCTTTAACAATTGCTGGTTTAGTATCCATTGATTAGAAAATATTTTTGCTCAATCTAAGGGCTGCTCTTCCTAGCAGTCCTTTTTTGTTGGGCATAGGGCATTGGGCATGGGGCAATGGGCATGGGGCAATGGGCATTGGGCATTGGGCATTGGGCATTGGGCATGGAGGAGGAAGGAAAATGTTAAAGTTTTATTGATTAAGCAAGTTCTATAAAACGCAAATTATAGTTACCAACTTACTTACCATTTGCTTCTCCCTTACTCCCCCTGCTCCTCTGCTCCCCATGCCCCATGCCCCATGCCCCATGCCCTTATAATTATGGATCTACCTTCTTTTTTCTGGTTATGGAGAATCGCAGCTTGGTCGATGGGCTTGTCTCTATTGGCGTATTTGCTGCTGGCAGTGACAGGTATTTGGATGTTTCGTGATAGAACATCCCGCCGCGAGCAACCTATCTGGTTGCGTTCTTTACACTATATGATTGGCGCTTGCATGGTCAGTTTAGTGCTGTTGTTGCTATTAATTGGCATTATTGGCACTTTCGGTCACTTTGGTTCTTTGGGACACTCACAACACTTATTTGCTGGCTTAACAGTAGTGGTACTTGTTTTGGTTTCTTTTGGAAGTTCCAGGCTCATCAGCACGAAAAAACCTTGGGCTAGAAGTATCCACATTGGAACTAATATTATTCTGTTTGTTGGTTTTGTTTGGGTGTCTCTAACAGGTTGGAGTGTAGTACAAAAGTACTTACCGTAGAAGTAAATTTATAATCGAAATTAAAAATGGCATCACCGTCTGTTTTTCCTCTGTCTCCTTTGGTTAGGATTACACTGTTAAGTCTATATATATCGCTTACGGTTCCGCTGCCTTTTTTATCTGATTTAACAGATGCACCCATACCACCAACATTGCTATGGGTGGGTATTGGCATAGGTTTAGTTGCTTTATACGCGGCGTTAAGTGAACGCGTAGTATTAGATGACCAAGGAATTCAAGTCGCTTACCCCAAGTGGGTACCACAATTTTTTCGGAAGGGTTGGTCATTATCTTGGACAGAGGTACAAGAGTTAAAACCTCGCACTACTGGTCAAGGAGGTTTGGTTTACTATTTTCTTAGCAATAATGGTAAAGCTTATTTACTCCCGATGCGTGTGGCAGGCTTTACACAACTTCTAAGGCAAGTACAGGCTAAAACGGGAATTGATACGACAGAGGTTTACTTATTGGCTCAGCCTTGGATGTACTTTATTTTATTAGCATTCACGTTGCTATTACTCTTAGTTGATGCGTGGACAATCTTTTCAGTTATCAGTGCACAGTAAACAGTTATCAAACGTTATGAGGGCTGTAACAACTGATGACTGATAACTGATGACTGATAACTGAGAAAGGAATAGTGCGTTGAATTTAGAAAATATAACTCCACAATCTCAATTACGGCTAGAGCAAGTTAATTTATTCACAAAGCTGAACACTCAAGCAAAAGACAATTTCCAAGGGCACCCAATATTGGAAGATATTTCTTTTGAGGTATTTCAAGGCGATCGCATTGCAATTGTTGGAGCAACTGGTGCAGGTAAAACCCAGCTACTACGTCTTCTAAACCGCCTAAGTGAACCGAGTAGCGGCAAAATTTATTTAGAAAATCAAGAATATACTCAGATCCCAGTTTTACAGCTACGCGCTAGCGTGATACTGGTACTCCAAGAGTCTAAGTTGTTGGGAATGACAGTTAAAGAAGCGCTGGCTTATCCACTGGTTTTACGTGGTTTACCTAAACAAACAATTCAGCAACGTTTGAGCGATTGGATAGAACAGTTACATATTCCTAATGATTGGTTAGAGCGAACGGAAGTACAACTTTCGGTGGGACAACGACAATTGGTGGCGATCGCGCGCGCTTTAGTTATCCAACCGAAAATTCTATTACTAGACGAACCAACTTCTGCTCTAGATCTCAGTACAGCTTCCCATGTAATACAGATCTTAAATCAACTTGCTCAAAGTCATCAAATGACGATTCTTATGGTAAATCACCAAATAGAAATAGTCAAAATGTTTTGCACACGAGTGTTACATCTACAACAAGGTCGTTTGTTAAGAAACCAAACAGCTTCACTTATAGACTGGAGGGACTTACAAGAAAATTTAATGCAAGCACAAGATGATTTTGGATTTTAGATTTTGTTGAGGGTTAGGGATTACCTTTGACCACTAGCCGTTGGACGTTGATTAATGAACCGTTCTTTGGGGGCTAGTTTTGCTTGTGACTGGGGGACATTAGCACTCAAAATCTCAATATTAAACCTATATCCTACGTTGCGTATAGTTTGAATTAAGCTAGGTTGTCTAGGATCAAGTTCAACTTTTTTCCGCAGTGATAAAACGTGTGTATCTATAGTACGTGGATTATCGATCACATCAGGCCATGCACGGCGTAATAATTCTGATCTAGACAAAGGTGTTCCGGCAGCTTGCGCCAAAACATAGAGCAAACTAAATTCTTGTGGCGTTAAGTCGATGAACTCTCCTTGAAAACGGACTCGACGCTGGACTAAATCGATTTGCAAAGCGCCATAATCTAGATATGCCGGTGCAACAGGTGTACGTTTACGGCGGATAAGCGCCTCTATTCGAGCAAGGAACTCTTGCATCCCAAAAGGTTTGCTGAGATAATCATCTGCTCCTGCCTTCAAACCTGTAACCACATCAGCTTCATTACTACGAGCTGATAGCATTAAGATTAAAGGCTGCTGTTGACGATGCAACCAGTGACAAAACTCAATACCGTCACCGTCAGGCAGATCGGCGTCGAGAATAACTAGTGTTGGTTGATTGCTTAAAAAAAGTTCCCTTGCTTGATAGATGCTTGCTGCTTGACACACTCGATAGTCTAGTTGTTGCAAGTGCCAGCCTAGCAAAGATCTGAGATGGGAATTGCCCTCAACAATTTCTATACAAACTGAACCCACGGTGACAACATTCCTTCGCGTGCATAACTTCCAAGGTAACAAAACCTATGTCTAAGGTTTTGTAACTCTTGCTACCTCTATTAAGAGATTCTGGAGATTTTGTGATTCTAAAACAGTTAAGTAGTATAACTAATGCCTTTGTGAGGCCAGTTTAGTACTATTATTAAATTTTTGTTATGTTTTTTTAAAAATTCTTGTTGTCATGGAGACATTGTAGGCAATGTTTACAGTGCTATTAAAAAGGTCGCTATTTGCCATAAAATTCTTACTTAACAAGCTATTTGCTTTCTAAAGTGGTTTTCTGATGGAAGATCCAACAAGGTTCGTAAGCCCATGAAGAAATCCCCTACTCTCTCTGGACAATTTTCCTTTTATCAGAGATATTTATAATCATAGCTGTCGGTTTATCACAACCACCATTTTTTCGATACAATCGATATAGATTGTAGCTGCTTTTGGTATTTCCCAAAGGAGAGATATTTGTTTTGAGTTAATGTCAATGTAAGAGTAATACTTCCTTTTTCAGTTTGAATAATTTACAATTCTCATTCCAAACAGTTTTCTCAAGCAGTTATGCTCCAAGACACACAAACCATCCGCTATTACCAAAGAATAACTGACGCCCTCGTCGAGTTATGGAATCGTGGTTATCGCACTGATGATATGCGGATGTATTTGGACGGCTATTTAGCTGCCCTGCGACACAGTAGTGCTATCGAACCTTTTTTAATACATCGCTTAGAGGAGGAAGTCACCCGCTACTTGTACGATGCATCAAACTTTGCGATGACGCAACCACAGCCAGACTACTATTAATCCCTAAAAAAGGTTAACTAGTTAAGGATAACCCCATCCTCCGATTTTTTAGGATGGGCACCGTTAGCGTCATTGATGCTATAGTTATTATCAGGAATAAGGGACTTGCTTCTTGAGGCACCGGTTATTAAGGCCTACTGACTCCAATTGTTGGATGAGTAGCTTAATAAGCTTAAGCCCTGATGCTTCATACGTGTTTACGCTGGAGTAATCCATTAGCAATGTCAACTAACGGAGACAATAATAGCATACTATTTAGTCAAGTCAACGCTCTATCTGTGTAAAACTTTAAAAACGTTTATTTACAAAAATTATCCCCCCAGAGATATTTTGGTCTTTCCAAACTGGCTGAGGGGATTTTGTTGTAATAGCTTTCGGCAAAACGTGTTTAGGAACCTGGTAGATTAACGTAATTTGGCAGTTGTTTAACTCGTTCAATCCAAGCAACTACATTTGGGTAAGCTTGTAAAGCAATCTTACCTTCAGAAGCAAGTGCAATATAAGGAAAGCAGGCTATGTCAGCAATTGTCGGGCGATCAACCTCTAGCCATAGGCGATCGCCCAAGTGAGCTTCCATCACTTTGAGAACTTCGTGTGCTGTTTGCTGTGCTAGGGAGATATCTAGAGGCTTATTTAGAAGGAAATATGCCCTAGCTGCCATAAAACTATTTTGGATTTCTTTAGCTGCAACAGATAACCATTTCAAGACTTGACTCATTGCTCCTGCTTCTGTTGGTAACCAGTCCTCACCTCCATAACGACGTGCTAGGTAAACAAGAATCGCTTGAGAATCCCAAATAACCTGCTCACCATCCTCAAGAACAGGGATTTGTCCAAATGGATTAATCTGTAGAAATTCAGGCGTTTTATGTTCACCTGCTTGCAAGTTGACTGCTATAGTCTGATACTCTTTTTCTAAAAGAGATAACATCAACCTTACCTTGTAGCAGTTTCCTGACCGAGGAGAACTGTAAAGTTTTAGCATAGGTTCCTATTTGATTAAATTGTAAGCATCTGTGGTAGCGAAAATATAACTCTTGCGGAACCTGTAGCAGGTACTATAATACCTTGGTTGGTACAAGCGGGAGTACCTTTAAACGATTATCCTAAACTGAGTAAATGGAGCGATCCGCCTTCAGGCGGCAGCGCTTCGCTATCGCTTGCAATCACGTCCAGCGTGGGAAACAACGAAAGCCACCCAAGAATCGATTGAACGCTTAAAATCGTTAATGGTAGCAAGAATGTCACAAGCAAGCCATTAAGCAAAAATGCCTCCCCAAAAGGAGGCATTAACATTAATCTTACGAAGCTAAGGCAATTGTGACAGTTTGTTGCAGTTCCCCTTTTTGATACATATCGATCAAAATATCAGAACCACCCACGAATTTACCATCAATATACACTTGAGGAATCGTCGGCCAATTGGAATATTCTTTGATTCCTTGGCGGATTTCTTGATCGTCTAGAACATTCACCGTTTCAAAGGGAACACCTAACGTATTAAGGATTTGCACAACGTTATTGGAGAAACCACATTGAGGCATTAACTTGGTTCCCTTCATAAAAACCAAGATTTTGTTAGCTTTTACTAAATTGTCGATTCGCTCTTTAAGTTCTGGAGTCATGAGCCTTTAAGTTCCTACTTTAAATTGAATAATTAGTCAATAGTCAGTTATCTTTTTGACTCTTGACTACTTTGCCAAACTTCAGGAGTATATGTTTTTAGTGCTAAGGCATGGATAGCCTCAGTAGCCATAGCTTGTCGCAATGCACCATATATTAACTGGTGCTGCTGGACTAGTCCCTTGCCTTCAAACTGCGATGAGACTACTGTAACTTGATAGTGGTCACCGCCACCAGTCAAGTCTTGCACCTGAACTTGGGCGTCTGGCAGTTCCGCCCGGATCATTGTCTCAACCTGCTGCGGACTAATCATCGCACTTCCTAAAAAACTTCTTATTTCCTATTGTATTCCAATTTCTATCAGGGATTTAAACCCTGATAGTGGATAGATTTTACACCAGATTTATGTACTTTATTTTTTCTTAGAAGGCGGAGCAGAGCTATTGATGCCACCAGGATTAAACGGTGCATCAACAAAACCTAACTCTAACAACTGCTGATAAGCTTTTTTGCCCAATTCCCGTGTTGGGTTTTGGCTCTTAATAATTTGTACTAACAAGGGTACAGCTAATTCCGGTTGGTTTTGCGCGCGGTGAACCAATGCTAATTGATAGGTTGCTTCGTCACGCATTTGAGCAGCATCCAGAGCCTTTTTTCTTTGAGAATCAGCCACTCTGTTGTCTATTCCAGAGAAGCTGGCGTTTAGCTGCTCATAAAAATTAGACAACTGATTAAAAACCTGACGGGCTTCTTGGAGTTTCTTAGCTGCTGCAGCATAGTTTTGAGAAGCAACTGCATTATTTGCGTCAGCCATGAGGCGTTTCCCACTATCAACACTTAAAATTCCACTACTTTCTCCTGACGGACGGAGATTATTTGGAGCATTGGGGTCAATAGGTTGTGGAATTGAATTACTTGGTAGCTTGCGCACCTCCTGAGCATGGACAGAAGATAGCAGACTAAGAGCTACTATGACTGAGATAGAAATGAAGCGAATTAAGGGAACAGTTGCAGCAAGGTTCATGGGATAAATGTGTGCGACAACTCAACACAACGGAGTATAGAAACTTCAGGTATCTTAACTCTGTTTTGTTGTTTAACAAAGTAGAAATATACACTAAGTTCTTCCTCTCTAGACAGAAAATCAACCAAATCAGGTTCCCATGCTTATCTTGCAGTTACAAAAATCACAGATCTAAAACCCAACGCCTCTACGTCCTGATTCCATGTCTAAAGCTAGACGATTGTAAACTACGATTGTTAAGTATCTCTGACTCATGATGACTTAATTTTTGGAGTCCCTTTGCTAAATCAGTCGTCAGTCTTTGAGCATCTTGTTTTAAGCAACCACTAGCATAATCTGAGACTTTAATAGGTGTTCCGATGTGAATATTAACATCCGTACCCCAGCTAGGATAAGGTTGACTGTAATTGATACCTATGGGCACGATCTTAACGCCCAGATCTGGATAACTCGATTCAGCACTCAAAGCCAAGCGCGCAATACCTGGTTTTAATGGGTGAAGTTTACCTTTATGGATACCACCTTCGGGAAAAATGACTAACATTTCGCGATCGTGAAGTATCTTAACTGCATGACGCAGAGTGTTGATGGATGGATGTTTAGGATCAACAGGAAAACCTCCCATTTGTCGGATTAACCAACCTTGTAAACCTTGGCACTCATCAATAGTGACCATGAATTGTAAATCTCTACCTGTCACGCAGCGCCCAGCAGCATAGGGTACAACTAATGCGTCCCAACGGGAGCGGTGGGTGGGCGCTAGAATAACAGGACCAGTTGTGGGTAGATTTTCTTGTCCAGTAACTTCTATGTGCCCAAAAAAGAATGGTAGAAGAAAACGACGCCCCAAGAAATACGCTAAAGGACTGAACCAGGGAGAAACCGCTGAGCTTCTAGGGGTTTTGTTAGCTTTTGCTAATGTATCGTTTTGAGTTTTGTGATGAATGTTAGAGGAAGAGAGTGGCGAAGTTATCACGACGGCTACTAAACTATGTTAAGTGAGATGTAATTAGATTCCTGTAGATCCACCCTAAATTTCTTCCTAAAATTGTGTCACATACTATGGACAGTTTTCTCTCTGTCCGTTAGATAGTTCTATTTCGTCGATTCGCAAACCAAGCCCTTATTTGTTCTCGACATGCAGACTCCATAATACCTCCAAGCACAAGTAAGCGGTGATTAGAAGCAGCACTATCAGGTATGTTGCTAACGGTACGAATTGCGCCAGTTTTTGGATCGTCCACTCCATAGACTAATCGTTTTATACGTGCCTGCACAATAGCACCCGCGCACATTGGACAAGGTTCTAAAGTGACATAAAGAGTGCATTCATTTAAACGCCAAGTTCCTAGTATGTTAGCAGCTTTCCGTATAGCAACAATTTCCGCATGAGCAGTAGGATCTTGGTCTCTCTCTTTTCTATTTTCACCCTCTGCAATCAAATTTCCGGATAAATTAACAACAACAGCACCTACAGGAATCTCTCCTTGCTCACCTGCTGCTTGCGCCAATTTTAAAGAGTGGCTTATCCATTCTCGATCTTTAAGGTATTCTGAATATTCAAGTGACATTTTATAGCAGCAGGAGTCAGTGCGGTGGGCGGCAATGCCCTCATTGGAGCATCTAGCGTTCAGAACTCAGGAGGAGCCAGTGCGCTGGTAAGGCAGCGCTCCCTTGCGGATTTCCCGACTTGTCAATTATCGTCCAATAGTCTCCATCCAGCCTGAATCATATTCTCCAATTCTTCTAAAGTAAAGTTGTTTATGGTTTTGATAAACTCCTGAAATTGAAGAAATTTATCCTCTGATTTATAGTCAGTTGGGTCTAGATTAAAAAAGTCACAAAAAATATAGAAATTGCCGGCTATTCTGATGTAAAAGCGGTTAATTCCACTAACAAAATCCTTGGTATTACTTTGAGATTTAGAAACAGTTTCTTGGTCTTCTTGCTCTTTACATTCATAAAGTCGATTAGCAGTGTTTCTGGTTCTTTTTGTGCGCACTTTCACTATTTTATAAACTTTTTCTTGACGCAATCGAGCGTAGCGTTTGCACCAATTCTTGTCCACGATTTTCTCCTTTTTTAGCTGCGTAATCGATGTTCACCGGCTCTATATGCTTTCACTCGAGAGCATCTTTTCACCAAGACAAAAACTAACTAACAGATCGGCGAAGAATTTGGCGTTTTCTCGTGCTGTTTGCATCAAGTATTCCAACGTAATGCTTGTGTATTAGAAGGTTTCTAAGTACTATGAGAGAAGCAATCAATAATTTGAGCATACTCCCGATCATTTTTCCGTTTAAACAAAAGAATGCTAAAGTTGCCTTAAATAAAGATTCACAATGACATTGATCACCGTAGTCGGTATATGATCCTCGTCATTGCTGGATGTGATCAGCATCGCTACCGTAAGGGAAAGCTCAGCTAGTACCGCAAGGCGGAATTCGCTCATTCAAAATTCTGTTAGGAATACAGCATAGGCTTTTCAGAGATTTTGAATGGTATGCTTATTTACGCCGCGCTGTACTAGTACAGCTAGTAAAATCATCCCAGTACCGATACTCTAGCCCCTAAAGGGGTTGCTGGTTAAGAAGGGTGTCCAGTCTATTTTGAGAGTCTAAATTGTAAAGGTCATCACAACCGCCAATATGCTGTTGATTGACGAAAATTTGTGGTACTGTGCGGCGTCCGTTAGCACGTTCCGCCATTTTGTCTCGGGCTATATTGTTACCGTCGATTTTGTATTCGGTGAAGTTTACGCCTTTCCACCACAAAAGCATTTTGGCTCTGATGCAGTAAGGGCAAGTTTGCCAGGTATAGATTTCCACGTTGGCTTTGATGCGCTCTGGATGGCGACCTAGAAGAGGATTGAGAAAGTTTAGCATATCGCTTATAAGGTTTATCTAGGGTATGTACGGTTTTTATCGAGAAAAAAATGTGCCATAATTGACACGTATAAAACTAGTTAGAAGCAAAACTTAACACAGACGGTACATGATACTTTTAGCCATAAGTATCCGCCCTTTGGTAGACTTTAAAACTGAAAGAGCAGATGAAACGACGCAAAATTAAGCAACTGAAAGGGCAGAGTTTGTGGAAAATACATTAGGGCTAGAAATCATTGAGGTAGTTGAACAAGCGGCGATCGCCTCCTCCCGTTGGATGGGTAAAGGCGAAAAAAACATCGCTGACCAAGTGGCTGTAGAAGCCATGCGGGAACGAATGAATAAAATTTATATGCGTGGTCGCATTGTAATCGGCGAAGGTGAGCGGGACGAAGCTCCTATGCTCTATATCGGGGAAGAAGTTGGCATTTGTACCCGTGAAGATGCCAAAACCTTCTGTAACCCAGATGAACTCGTCGAAATTGATATCGCTGTTGACCCTTGCGAAGGTACTAACCTTGTAGCGTACGGTCAAAACGGTTCAATGGCAGTGTTGGCAATTTCTGAGAAAGGTGGTTTATTTGCTGCACCAGACTTTTACATGAAAAAGTTAGCAGCACCAGCACCAGCACGTGGTCATGTTGATATCAACAAGAGTGCTACCGAAAACCTAAAAATTCTATCCGAGTGCTTAAATCGTGCTGTGGAAGAATTGGTGGTAGTGGTGATGGATCGTCCCCGTCACAAAGAACTTATTGCTGAAATTCGTCAAGCAGGTGCCAGAGTAAGACTGATCAGCGATGGTGATGTTTCGGCGGCAATCTCCTGTGCTTTCCAAGGTACGAATATTCATGCCTTAATGGGTATTGGTGCTGCACCTGAAGGCGTTATCTCAGCGGCTGCTTTACGCTGCTTAGGAGGGCATTTCCAAGGGCAATTGATTTACGATCCAGAAGTCGTGAAAACAGGTTTAATTGGCGAAAGTAAAGAAGGCAATATAGCAAGACTTAAAGAAATGGGTATTACAGACCCAGATCGAAGCTACAATGCTAATGAATTAGCGTCCGGCAATACGGTGCTATTTGCAGCTTGTGGTATTACTCCTGGAACTTTAATGGACGGAGTTCGTTTCTTCCCTGGAGGCGCAAGAACTCAAAGCTTAGTTATTTCCAGCCAGTCACAAACAGCCCGATTTGTCGACACAGTCCATATGTTTGATCAACCCAAGGTCTTGCATTTGCGTTAGGCAATAGATTTAGGGGCAGTGTAAATGATTTATTTACTATGCCCTATCCTCAAAGTCGAGAACTTAGGGATGATGGGGGAGATGGGGAAGTTGATCTCCCTCACCTCCCTCATATTGTTACGATTTCTTTATGATGCCAGATGCTTCAAGCCCTGGTTTCACAACTACCAATTAGCAAATTCTTTTTAGAAAATGAATATAGCAGTAGTCGGGTTAAGCCATAAAACGGCTCCCGTAGAAGTCCGAGAAAAGCTAAGCATTCCAGAACCACTAACCGAAAGCGCGATCGCTCAGTTAGTCAGTTATCCACATATTACAGAAGCTGCAATACTTAGTACTTGTAACCGTCTAGAAATTTACATCGTTGCTCATGAGACGGAACAAGGTATTCGAGAAGTCACTCATTTTCTAGCAGAGTATAGTAAATTGCCAATTTCGTCTTTGCGGCAACATTTGTTTATGTTGCTACATCAAGACGCAGTCATGCACTTAATGCGGGTATCAGCTGGTTTGGATAGTTTGGTACTTGGAGAAGGTCAAATTCTGTCTCAGGTCAAGAATACTCATAAACTGGGACAGCAATATAATGGTATCAAAACAATTTTGAATAAATTATTTAAGCAAGCAATTACAGCTGGTAAGCGAGTTCGTACTGAAACTAGTATTGGCACTGGAGCAGTCTCTATTAGTTCAGCAGCAGTAGAGTTAGCGCAAATGAAAGCCCAAAATTTAGCTGCTTGCAGAGTGACAATTCTTGGTGCTGGAAAAATGTCACGCTTGCTGGTACAGCACCTAATTTCTAAAGGTGCGGCACGAATTCGGATTTTAAATCGATCTATGGGGCGTGCAGAAGAATTGGCAAGGCAATTCCCTGAAAACTCAATCCAAATTCATCCGCTCTCGGAAATTATGTCAGTAATTAGCGAGAGTGATTTAGTATTTACTAGTACTTCTGCTACAGAACCAATTATTGACCGTGCCAAATTAGAAATAATTTTGGAACCTACCAAACCTTTGATGCTGTTTGATATTTCTGTACCACGCAACGTTCATTCCGATGTGAATGAACTGTCAAATGTGCAGGCGTTTAATGTGGATGACTTGAAGGCAGTAGTAGCACAAAACCACGAAAGCCGCCGCAAGATGGCGCAAGAAGCTCAAGCACTTTTAGAAGAGGAAGTTTCATCTTTTGATATTTGGTGGCGATCGCTTGAAACTGTCTCCACTATTAGCTGTCTGCGAAATAAAATGGAAACCATTCGCGAACAAGAATTAGAAAAAGCTTTGTCGAGATTGGGTTCTGAATTCGGTGACAAACATCAAGAAGTGATCGAAGCCCTTACAAAAGGAATCGTTAACAAAATTTTACATGAACCAATGGTGCAATTGCGATCGCAGCAAGATCTAGAAACAAGACGCAGTTGTATGGAGACTCTGCAAACGTTGTTTAATTTAGACGTAGAAGAGCAATATAGTTAATTTCAGCGCTGGGAATTGCTAATTGCTATAAAGTAGTAGTAATTAGCGATTCTCAGCATAGTATTGGCATACCGCGTTCTGCACGAACCTTTAGACAACCTATTATTGCATCCTTAATATTTTCGAGAGCTTGCTGTCGTGTTTCACCCTGACTTACACAGCCCGGGATACTCGGACACTCGACAATCCAAATTCCATATTCATCACGATCAAGCGTCACGCTAAACTTCATAAACTTTTCCTAACCCGAAAAAGTATAACTCATAATTACACATTTTATCTTTATAAAGATATAAAAGGGAAATTAACCCCAGAAGATGTGAAACGCTTTCATATCAGTTGGTTTAATTTGGTGTCTGGTACTACTACAGCTTGCTGAGGTTGAGGAGTGTTGGTAGTCAACCCTAAAGAATCAAGCCATTCTCTCATCGACTGCGATCGCTGTCTGGGTTCTAACTTCATACCAGTGAAAATTGCTCGGTTTGTGCGATCGCTAATTTGAGAATTAACTTCTTTGGGAGCTACTAAACGAGCATTGTCTATCTTGCGTTTCAATGCACTAACTGGTGTTTTTCCCGTTACAAGTACATACAGAGTTGCTGCCAAAGAATAAACATCGCTATATGCTCCTGTTTTGGCATTTTTAGAATAAATCTCAGGTGGTGTAAAGCCCTCAGCAGTTTCTTTAGTCCGGTTTGTCGTTAAGATATGGTCAAAGTCTAACGCTAAACCAAATAGGTGATGCCAAAGCGTCCCCTTCCTAGCTCCTTTTCAATTGTGTATTTACCACCTTGCAATTGATCACCTGCAACCCAAGCCATCTTGCAACTCCCAAAATACATAGATTAATTTTCACACAAGAGACTTGAAAATCTGATTTAGTTTTGTATGAGTATCCTGCATGGAGTGAACACTGAATTAGAACGTCGCTCAACTGCTTCCGACATTCTGAGCGCCAAGAAGAAAATGTACAATTATTGTAGTGCGGGCATCTTGCCCGCGTTCCATATACAAATTAAATGCTCAATAGCTTATAAACAGCTGAACACATCATTAGTTTGTAGTTGCACTTTAGTGCGCTAAAGCGCAACTACAAACTTTTCAATCTTCTATTTGAGAATCAGATGGATGATAAGATTTTTTCACGAATTTCTCGACTTATTATACTGCTGTTAGGATTTTGGTCTTTGTTTGATCTAGCCTCGCACCTAGCAGCAGACATTTTCTGGTTTCGTGAAGTTGGATATTTAGCAGAATTTTTATTGCGCTTGAAAACGCAGGTGAGTTTATGGCTGATCGCCTTTTTTACTTCATCTGCTTTTCTACTAGGTAATTTATCTATAGCCTCTCGCTTGAAGACAAAGGAAACAACAGGGGAAAGATTTGGAAAACTTTTATTGTCAACAAATTCTCAGAGGATATCTCAACGTCTTAATTCTGGACTAAGGTTGCACTGGCTTCTACCAATCGTGCTTGCACTGACTATCTTGGCTGGAGCAATATTAATTTACTATGCTCAAAAAGCCTTAAGCTTTTGGCATATAAATCTTACTTTGCTTACCGTTTTCCTACATGTACCACCCTGGTTACATGTTTTGGAGTTCATAAATTTAAAGCAAATTCCCATCCCGGTTGTAGAGTTAGGTTTACTATTTGCATTAACTACCGGAATTTTTATTAATCCTCAGTTTTTGTTAAGAGCGATCGCACTAGTAATAAGTTTGCTATTAGGGTTTCTAATATCTGAGAACTGGTTAGTGGTTTTAGAGTTTTTCCACGCTACCAGTTTTAACCGCACTGAACCACTATTTAACCAGGATATTAGCTTCTATGTTTTTCGGTTAACGTTTTGGGAGCTATTGGAACTTTGGTTAATCGGACTCTTCCTGTATGGTATGACATCTGTAGCGTTAATTTATTTACGCTCAGCCAATAGTCTAAGTGAAGGTAGATTTCCAGGCTTTTCTGTAGGGCAAAGAATCCATTTAAGTGCTTTGGGTAGCTTATTTATGTTGGCGATCGCGCTGCATTATAAAATCGCACGTTACCAACTTTTGTATGCTACCGTTGGTGTTAACTACGGTGCTAGCTATACTGCTGTTAACGTACAACTGCCAATTTATACTGGCTTAAGCCTTTTGGCAGTGGCGATCGCAATATATCCGATACTCCGAATAATTGTTTTATCCAAAGGTGTAAAAGCAAGTTTTAAAGGTATCAGTTATCCACGCCAACTGATCTACGTGGTGGGATTCTATATAACAGTTGCAGTTATTTCTGGTGATATCTTACCTGCTGCTGTGCAAAAACTTATCGTACAACCAAATGAACTGTCTCGCGAGCGACCTTATATTGAGCGTACCATTGCACTAACACGACAAGCGTTTAACCTAAATCAAATCGAGACAAAAACCTTTGATCCACAGGGTCAGTTAACAGCATCTGACTTACAACAAAATAACCTGACAATTCGTAATATACGTTTATGGGATAAACAACCGCTTTTAGAGACTAATCGCCAATTGCAACAAATCCGATCTTACTATAAATTCCCTGATGCTGACATTGACCGATACACCTTCAGGACACAAAAAGAACAAGGGAAATTAGGTGAGAGTGAAAAGCAACAAACCATCATAGCAGCAAGGGAGTTAGATTACAGCATTGTTCCTAAGCAAGCTCAAACTTGGGTAAACGAACATCTTATATATACTCACGGCTATGGATTTACGCTCAGTCCTGTAAATATCGTTGGTTCTGGTGGATTACCTGATTACTACGTTAAGGATATTGGTGATCGGCGCATAAAACAAGAAGGATCTTTGCAAATAGCAAATGAAGCAATCCGCGCCAGTCTTCCAATTGGGCAACCCCGAATCTATTATGGCGAAAATACTAACACCTATGTAATGACTGGGACAAAAACGCAAGAGTTGGACTATCCTAGCGGCAATGATAACGTCTATAACGTATACGACGGTAGCGGTGGAATAGAAATTAGTCCTTTATGGAAGCGTGTACTGTTTGCTCAGTATCTTAAAGATTGGCAAATGTTGCTAACTCAGAATTTTACATCGCAAACTAAACTACTATTTCGACGTAACATTTTAGAACGGGTAAGAGCGATCGCTCCTTTTTTACGCTACGATAGTGACCCTTATTTGGTAGTTGCAGATGCAGGGGGAAGCAATCTCAAACAGGAAAAGACTTATCTTTACTGGGTAATTGACGCTTACACCACCAGCAATCACTACCCCTATTCAGATCCAGGAAAAAATCAATTTAATTACATCCGCAATTCGGTGAAAGTTGTCATTGATGCATACAATGGGACTGTTAATTTTTATGCTGCCGATCCTCAAGACCCCATCATCAATACTTTAACAGAAATTTTTCCTAAATTAATCAAACCTTTATCATTAATGCCCTTTGCGCTCCAGAGCCATATTCGCTATCCACAGGAGCTATTTGAGATTCAATCTGAGAGATTACTAACCTACCATATGACTGAACCACAAGTTTTTTATAACAGAGAAGACTTGTGGGAAGTTTCTAACGAGATTTATGGCACTAAACCACAACAGGTAAAACCTTACTACCTGATTATGAAACTACCAAACACACAGTCAGAAGAATTCATTTTATTACTACCATTTAAGCCTGTACAGCGGGCTAACTTAATTGCTTGGTTAGCTGCACGTTCTGATGGGCAAGAATACGGTAAGTTGCTGTTATATGAGTTTCCTAAGCAGCAGTTGATCTATGGAACTGAACAGATTGAGGCTTTGATCAATCAAGATCCAGCAATTTCTCAGCAGATTTCTTTATGGAACCATCAGGGTTCAAAAGTTATTCAAGGGAATTTGTTGGTAATTCCGATTGAGCGATCGCTGCTCTATGTTGAACCACTATATTTAGAAGCGGAAAAAAATAGTTTACCTACTTTAATCAGAGTAGTTGTTGCTTACAATAATCAGATTGTGATGGCAAAAACTTTAGACCAAGCACTTGCTGCTATTTTTGAGCAAAAGAAACCTGTAACACCTACTATTATACGTCCTTTAGAGGATAAACCGACCGGTTTGCAATTGTTTCCAGGTTCTGGAAGCTGAGTGTAAATAGTCAATCAAAATTGTTTTTCCGTTTACTTTCTAATGCCATCCCCTTTTGACAAATAACTACAACAAAAAAATTTTCAATTCAATTTCTATCTGTATCTATGTCTTCAAAAGCATGTTCAAATGCGTGATAGCACTATAACAATAACCTATTTGATAAACTTAAATATACCCGCAAAAATTCTTCACTCAAACTTAAAATTCTGTATGCGAAAATGATATCAACCTCTTGCACATTTTGCTCCCACATGCAGATATTAAGTGATCTTTTATTAAGCATCTTCTATAGCACTTACTATGAAGAACAAAGCGTTATTGACCCCGTAACAGAAAAACCAATTTCAACAACTGTCAATTTGTTCCGGGTAAATCGCTTAACTGGAGCGATACATTATGTCAGAAGTTGGACTAAATCAACTCTTAATGTCCAACCTAACCAAAAGATAGTCTCAGCCTATGAGGCTAGCGACAAGATAATCATTTCAGCCACGCTTGAGGATATGTAAAGGCATATCAAAAGGCTTCTGAGTACTGCGTGCTAAAATTGGCGTTGCTTATTGTATTAAGATATTTTGCGCCGTTGTCTAACCGTTGTGCAGCTACCTCTACTTTAGATTCATTCTTCGATTAAGCAACGCCCTCTAATCTGAGACTTAGCAAGAAAATTGTGTATATTGGCATCTCATCGATTCAAAACATTCAATAGTTTGTAATTAGAAGTTCGTCTATATGCTTTCTTTTTAAAGAGTTACAATTAATATTACGTTTTGCCTTTACTTTTTTTATTCGATAATTCTCGTATGCAATTTCAAAGAAATTGTCCGATAAATCTTCATTTTTTGGGTCAGAGTTGCTCAAGATTAACTTTGCACCCTTTTTATCAAGTAATGTAAAAAAATCTCGCAGTCTTAATTGCTCTGAATCATCAAAAGTTTTTTGTGAATATGATGTAAAATTAGCTGTTTTACTAATTGGTCTGTATGGGGGATCGAAGTAAACGAGAGAATATTCATCAACAAAATCTTCACACAGAGTATAGTCACCATGTCGAATATGAGTTTTTTGTAGAACTTGAGAAACAGCTTTTAGGTTTTCTGAGTCACAGATAGTCGGGTTTTTATATTTACCAATCGGAACATTAAAATATCCTTTTGAGTTGACTCGAAATAATCCGTTAAAGCAAGTACGGTTTAAGAAAATAATTTGGGCTGTTCTCTCTGCCCATTTTTGACTATATTTATCAAAATTTATTTGATAGCGCTGTGAATTAAATTGCAACCTTATTTGATAATAATATTCTTTTCTTTCTTCTTCATTTAGAGATAAATATTGTTTTTGAATATCTGACAAAACAGAAATTAAGTCTTTTAGGTTGTGTTTGATTGTTTGATAAGCTAACACTAATTCTGGATTGATATCGGAAATAAAAAATTCTTCAATTGGATAGCATGCAGCTAAATATAAGAAGATAGCACCACCCCCGACGAAGGGTTCAATATATTTTTTGATTGTCCCCTTCATTAATTCCTGTGGAAAAAACGTATTTATTTGTTCAAGAAGTTGACTTTTACCCCCAGCCCACTTCAAAAACGGTTTTGCTTCCATTCGACACCCTTTTTTTCAGGATAACGGTTCGGGTTTAGTATAGCGCTTTTCAAAACTATAGAGTTTAGCTAACTTGTCGAGACTATTGCGTATATCAGAGTTTGGCTCTATCGGTAGTAGATGCTGGATTTTCATGGCTTGTGCATATTCCCCTTGGTTTCGATACAGTGCAACCAAATTGCTGAGACTTTGAGTAACATTAGAGTGTTGCTTCCCTAACAAGCGAAGTCTCAATTCTAAAGCTTGTTCATATAAATTTTTAGCTTCAGTGTAACGTCCTTGGAAATAGAACAATACACCTAAGTTGTTGTAACCATTAGCAACTAAGAGATGTTCTTTTCCAAACAGGCTTTCTAAAATTTCTAGGGCTTGCATAAATAGTTGTTTCGCTTCCATGTACCGTCCTTTGCTTGCATACAATATAGCTCGGTTGGTGATACTATTAGCTTTCTGTAGCTGAGTTAAGCTATTTGTGTTGTCAAGAAGATTGGTTGTAGACTCAGTTTTTTTTGAAACATTGTTTAGTTTACGCATTTATAAACAACCCGTAGTATGTGAATAATTAAATTGATTTTCTTTAGCCAGTAGTATCTCTTTGGTTAATTCACTAACCATAACTTTTTTTCATACAGTAAAAAGTTAGGTATTAACCCCATATCAGAGGATCATTTCTGTTGTTTTAGCAAGCTCGTAACACTCCTACACCTGCATTAAGTGGTTGGTATAGAAATGTTGGGTGATGCGTTGATAGAGAAAACACGTACCGTGATAATGACTGGATTATCAATAAAAAGTACAAAAACGGCGAGCTTTGCTGACTAATATCTAAAAGTGTTCTGCTTCACCAACACCTGGAACTCAAGTTGGATCTATGACGATAGTCAGTCAGTCTATTTGGTGTTTCCACAAGTAGAGCAACTAGCTACATTGATGCAACAAGGTTCCGCTCTGTGAGTCTTTACCACGGGAAGATAAAATGTTCAGCCGGGAAAGAGCCTTTTTTGATTACTTGTGAATGCCTTATAAGAGACACCAAGTTAAATTTAAGTAATACTTAGTATTTTGTCTGTAGTTGATTGTACGGATTTTTCTTAGAAACTTCTTCCAAATTTCCGAAAAAATACGGTTTTTTTATAAAAAAATAATATTATTCGAGGGGTTTAAGACCACGGCTAAATTTTCGATTTAGCCGTTTGCAATTAGTGGCGGGTTTGAATACACCACTAATTGATTCTGACTCCTGAATTCTGACTCCTGAATTCTTCTTCAATCTGATTTACCTAAATAAGCTTCTAAAACTTTCGAGTTGCGCTGAATTTCTTGTGGCGTGCCTTCAGCAAGATTTTTACCTTCAGCAAGCACCCAAACGCGATCGCACAACGACATAATGACATCCATATTGTGTTCAATAATCAGAAATGTCATACCCGCCTTATTCCAAGCCTCAATCCTCGTACAAATTTCATCGATCAGTCTGGGATTTACCCCTGCGGCTGGTTCATCCAACAAAATTAATTTGGGGTTAGTCATCAATGCTCGTCCCAGTTCTAGCAACTTACGTTGTCCGCCTGATAATCCTCCTGCATAATCGTGTGCTTTTTCGCTTAATCCTACAGACTCTAGCAGAAACATAGCCCGTTCTCGCAGTTTCTTTTCTTCAATTGCTATCTGGGTTTGTTGAAGTTGGACTAGCCAAAAGTTCTCACCAGTTTGTTTTTGTCCTGCTAGCAGCATATTTTCTAGCACAGATAAGCGTGATAAAGTACGAGCTACCTGAAAGGTACGTACTAATCCTTGCTGAGCAATTTGGTGAGGTTGTAAGCGTTCAATAGGTTTACCGTGAAAAATCACTCTCCCACGATCTGAACGGATGAAGTTAGATATTAGGTTAAATAAGGTCGTTTTTCCTGCTCCATTAGGACCTATTAAACCAGTAATGCTACCACTGTTTACTTGGATTTCAGCATTTTCTACCGCCTTGACACCATCAAAGCTTTTAGAAAGTCCATTTGCTGAAAGTAATGGAAAGTCGGATGATTGGTTATTTACCAAGGGTAAGTTCCTCCTTTTTACCTAAAATACCTTGAGGACGCCAAATCATCAGCCCCATTAAGATTAAACCTATAACCATAATGCGAAATGCACCTAAACGTGCTTCATCAAGGGGGACGATTTTTGGCAAGACTTCACGAGTTAGAGCATCGTAAGCAAAGAAAATTACTGCCCCTAAAATTGTACCAACGTTATTACCCGAACCACCTAAAATGACCATGATCCAAGTGTCAAAGGTAAGCTGCGGTTGGAAATTATCAGGGTAAATGGCGCTAAGTTGCCACGCAAAGAATGCTCCAGCAATACCTGCGATCGCGCCTCCTAGCATTAGTGATTGCATTTTGTACCAAAAGACGTTTTTCCCCATTGCTTTGGGAACTTCTTCATCTTCGCGAATCGCTTTAAGAATTCGACCCCAAGGCGATCGCACTAAAATTTCTAGTCGCCAGAAGACAAAGGCTAATGAAAGAAGCAATAGTAACATTAAACCAGCTTTTGGGTTGTAGTCATATAGTGCGATCGCGCCAGAAATATAAATTGCCACTGACAATAGCCCAAGCAAAATTCCTACAACCAACCGAGATATAAATTCTTGCCGATTCATAAATTTTTTCTTGGGCGATGGTTGTGAAAATTTAATCCAGCGCCATAACTGCCACAAAGTTAATCCTGCAAGTATTGTTAATAATCCAATCATTAAGAGTTTAACAAACAAATTTGGTGTAAAAGTGGCTAGGGGTATAGGATAACTTTGTACCCCAAACGCACCTGATGTCCAAGTATCACCTACAGGTAAATCTTGGTTATTAACAACTAAACGAATCAGTTCGCCGACACCAATAGTAACAATTGCTAGGTAATCTTCCCGTAAACGCAGAGTTGAAAAACCAATTACCAATCCTAACAACGCTGCTGCTACAGCGCCAAGTAGCGCCGATATAAATAGAGGGACACCCTTTAGGCTTAACAACACTGTTGTATATGCCCCTAATGTCATAAAGGCAACAGGACCAAAGTTAACTAAGCCTGTAAAACCCCACTGCAAGTTAAGCCCCAAACCAAACAGGGCAAAAATTGATGTAGAAATAGCCAAGAAAATTAGATAGTCAACCATAGAAATTTTTTAGGGGATAGGGGTTGGGGCAATACTGCTCGGATAAGCAGGGGAGGCAGGGGAGACAAAAATTCCCCCCTGCTACTCCTGCTTGCCTCGACCAAGAAATTCTTTAACCGAGCAGTATTGGGAGTTGGGGGATAGGGTTTAGAGGTTGTGGGTTCGGGGTTGAGTGTAAAAAATAATTCCTACACCTACTCCCTATCCACTAATCCCTACTCCTTACTACCTACTCTCTACCCCCCATTTTATAAGTAAGTCCGCTGAAAACCCCGTATCTTTAGTGTGGGTTCGCGCGTAACATGAAATTTAGACAACGGAGTTACAGGGGTTTGAGACAACCCCTGTCGCGCATAAAGTGAAATCGGCCTTGAGGTAAGGGTTTTAGCCTCCTACCCAATTCGCGTTAAAGATGTAATTTTCCAACGTTGATGAAACGATATAATAAGGGTGACTGAGCTTCTTTGAGGATAGCGATCGCAACTGAAAGATTGATGAATGCCCGTCTTTCGAGGTTTCATGAGAAGAATTCAGTTTATGCGCGAATTTCGTGGACTGAAACCCTTATAAATTCGTTTTCAGAATTTCAACTTATGCGCGAACCCACATTATACTACGTCGAATACGTCAAACAGTGAGAATTGCAAAGTAAATATAAGCGCATAAAGTGAAATTTTGAGCAGGATCATCTGAATCAATGAGTTTTTGTTTACATTCATTGACTTTACAGCAGTCAGTGTAACTTCTGACTGCTTTCCTCTTAAACCATCGCTCTTCAGTTCAGTATTACCGTCTGTTTTTTATCTGTTATTCTATCCGTACTTTCCTTCTGTCTGAACTTTTAGTCCAAACTCCAGAAATTTAATAATTTAGAGCATGAACCCCTTTGCTGCCTTAAACTGCCCTGTAAAACTAGATGCCGAACAGCTTAGAGTTAATCCCTTAAAACATACATAATCAAAACAAAGTTAAAGGGGGGATATCTATCAACAGGAAGTAGGCCAGGCTTTAGAGATGTGATTAGACAAATTATAGGATCTCCTACCACAATAACGATTGCTAGAGCTAGTGTTATGAGCCCCACAAAAGGGAATATTCGTGATATATATGAACAAAAGATCCCGATAGGAGCAAGAAAGAGAAGATATTGAAAAGGAAGCGTTAGTAGAGCTAGTGCGAATGTATTAAACATTAATAAACACACTAGAAGCCAAACCACTGAAGCTGCTACCGAGCGTGCAACATTCAATATTGCAGTTTCTTTCCAAGCGACCTCACTAAGCGAGAAACTTGACATAATTCTTCCTCTGGTTGTATATTTTTTTATTCTTTTTCAAATCTCTACTCAGATCAAAACTGCTCGACGATTTCTAGCCGTTGAAGTTGATCCAATAATCGGTTGCCCTGATGCTGAAACGGCTCTTTCTTTCCCCCAACTTCTAATGGCATCAATCTGTTCAGGACTTGTCTTAGACAACGGTACAATGTTTTTGAAACTTGATTCAAAAAGCTCAGGGGTAATGATAGTATCCCCGTCAATAATTGATGCTTTAACTACATCGCGGACTGCTGCTTCAATATCTGCACCAGCAAAACCTTCCGATAGTTCAACTAAAGATTGTATTAGGTTTGAGTCAACTTCTTTTTTCAATCCCCTCTTGATGTATATCTTGATAATTTCTTCCCTTTCTTGTGACGATGGTAAATCTACAAAAAATAGTTCATCAAAACGTCCTCTTCTCAGAAGCTCAGGTGGTAGTTTCGAAACATCATTTGCGGTTGCAACTACAAAAACTCTGGCACGTCCCTCTTGTAACCAGAAGAGAAATTGACCTACTAACCGCGCACCAACCCCGCCATCATTGGCTTGCATTGCCCCAGCTAATCCTTTTTCAATTTCATCAATCCACAATACACAAGGAGCAACATGATCGGCGGTGCTTAAAGCATCCTTGAGTCGTCCTTCACTTTGCCCAATGTATGCGCCTTGAATCGTAGACAAGTCCAATCGGTAAAGAGGTAATTCCCAGCTTGCTGCAATAGCTTTAGCAGACAGAGATTTTCCACAACCCGGTACTCCTACCAATAACACTCCTCTAGGTGGACGTATACCTCTTGCTCTAAGATCAGCGGTGAGAAGTGGTTTTTCTCGATCTAGCCACTGTTTAAGTCCAGAAAGTCCACCGACATTTAATTGATTTTCTCTAATCTCAACTTTTTCTAGTCCCGAAATGTCAGCAAATATCATATCCTTGACATGCATTAATTCTACGATGTCTGACTTCAAGACTTTGCCGTTGGCTAATAGAGAGACAATACTGTTTTCAGCTTCAATTCTTGTAACGCCTGCTAGTATAGCTGCTGCTCGACGTTCGTCCTCAAGATCCCACTCTATAGTCATTTGACCTCGATAAGGATCTAACTGCTCTTTGATAATTATTAACATTTCGTCTTCTGTTGGAGGATCGAGGGTTAATGCAAAACCCAGTCGTTGTAATTGCCCCCAAATAGGTTTTGTTGTAATAACAACTAAAACTCCACCAGTTTCTGTAGCAAGCATTACTAAATCCGATACTTGACGAGCAAAAGCAGAATCATCCTCAAGATCGGTAACTTCTGTAAACACAAAAGTTAGGTTTTGTTTTTGACCAATTTGGTGACTCGCAAAATCGAGGGCACCAGCTACAGAATGATCGTCATTAACTTGTGTATTTGCGGGAAGTTGTCTAGTCCCTTTTGACAGGGTGTGGTAGAAGATTGGAGCGCTTAGAGTTTCAGCAACCTCGCTCAGGATTTCTAAAACTCTAGAACGCTCTGCACTTCTAATTGATATAAATGGTATACGAGCTTTTAGATACCGAGTTAAACTTGACTTGAGATTTTGAGAGTCGTTCATAGCTACAGAAGAATTCTTCTTTGTGGTTTTATATTTTCAGTTTTCTGTGAATCCTTACTAGTGGAACTATCAGTAGGCGGTAACACAGCTTCTTTGTTGAAATTTAGCAAAGAATTATTTTTTAATAAGGAAGCAAGCCGACCAGATCTATCAGACTTCGCACTTTGCTCTAAAGAGGACTGTGCTTGCTTAGCATACTTATTAACGGCTTCTTGCAGATAGTTCCTCAAATCTTCAGGCACAGGTTTGAGTAAGCTAATTTGGAACAGAAACGTTAGAGTTCGCCTAGCAACAGTTAAAGCTTTCACAATATCAAACTCATTGTTTGCGCCCAAAGACAAATTCTTTTGCAAACGACTAGCACACTGTTTTAGTACCTTGTCATAAGCATCTGCAAAACGACTAGCAAATCTTTCTGCGCTTCCTTTAGACCATTCAATTTTACCTGAATCGAGAATTGGCAACTCGCTAGTTTGAAGTGTGCCATCAATCAATCGATCTAGACAATCGCTCCATTGAGCATAAGTAACTGGAGGTTTCATAAACGGCGTACTCGACGAATAACAAAAGTTGCTGGTGGCATCAATTCCCAAGAGGGAAGTTCGTAAACATACTCTGACTTATCAATTACACTTTTCTCAGCACTTTGAGAACTGGTAGACTGATTGTTCATAGTCTGTTGCTCTGAAGAATCTGACAATGGATCGCTTTGATTACTCATCCTTCAACTCCAACTATTTCATAAACAAGCGTCGAGACGAGCCGTGTGGATTAAGTATGTATTCTTCAGGAGTGATACCCTCAAGCAATTCTGTAACTTTTGTTTCTCTTTGATCGCAAGAAAGATATTCTCGCCGCCAGTCAACAATTTCTGCAAGTGTCGCTCGTAAAACTTGCTGAGTGTTTGCATTAAAGGTTCTATAGTCGTTTTCAATCTTCTTTTTAGTTGCTTCAGTTTGTTTTTTCGCAACAAAAAATGAAACGCCACCTCCAGCACCAACCAACATCATGAAAAAGTTTTTGGAAGAAAGGGCTGGGAAGAATAACAGAGTACCAATGACCAGGTAAGCCCAAACCAGAGGATTTATCTTAACTTTAGATAAAGCATCTTGTTTGCGCTTTTCATAGTGTGATTCAACGTCACTGACTAATTGGAGTTCGTTAGAGCCATCAGTAGAGGAGCCTTTCCAATCATCAATGGATAGTTCTATCGTTTGTGGAACTTTGAGACGATTTTTTGCAGTGAAATCCTGATGGGCAGAAACGATCCATTCGTGAGACAAAGCGATCGCGAAGCGTTGAGTGGCAAGAGAAGTCTCAGTTAGCTCAGGAGTAATTGCTGCGTTTGATAAAATCTGAGTAAAGGTAACTTTATCTTCAAAAGCACTTTTTTCCATATCATACTGCTGTTGTGCCCTATCTGTATGACCTCCATGCTTAATAATCAAACTCTGCAACCGCTCTTCACTGATCAACGGCAGTTCCTCATCGTCGAATTTAGTTGCCAAGCTTGTGAGAAGCCGATCAACTTCATCTTCAAACTTAGCCAGACGAGTAATTTCCCCTTCAAATACACCCTTAAAGTAGTTAAAAATATCTTCATGTCCTTTTGCTTCCCGCAAAACCTCAGATAATTTACTCCAAGTAGGACTGTACTTCCTTAAATAAGGATAAATTTCATCCGAAAGAGGCGCTATCTTAGAACGAAGCGCATCTTCCCATCGTTGTCTCTGTTGATCGATATAACCAGCTTTTTCTGATAGCTCGTTTAACCAAGTCTCAATCCTTGTCAAACATTTACTGTATGTTTCTATCCCAAAAACGCCATTAACGAGTGCGTTTAGAACAACGATCATTTGGCGATCTAAAGTTTCTGGATCTTGCATACCAAAATAGCGATCTAACCAGATTTGGTACGCTTGTGAACGCTTGGCACGACGCATGATTAACGCGAAAAACAAGGAAGCTTTTTCGTCATCACGCTGTAGTGCTTCTGCAACTGCACGATCAGCTAACTCTTTGTTATCCAGCAACCAGGATGACGTTGCAACTAACACAGGAGCTAGCCAGTACTTAGGTGCTGACAGCATTAACTCATCTGTTGTATTTGCGATCGTTTCTCGCTTCACGAGACTTAGATCGGCAGCTTGTAGTATACCTGTTGTTCTCCGACGAAGTTCATTGTAGAAGCCAAACTTTTGTTCTAATTCTTGACGAACCGTCACCAACCTCGTCTGTGCCAGTTGTAACTGTTTGTCCTTGATATCTTTCTCAATAAAGTCGTTAATAATTTTACGAAGCTCTTTAAAATCCCCCTGAAACTTGGTCAATCTATCATCTACAGAATCCACTCGTTGTTTGACGTCTACAACTACTGGTCCTATATCTTTAAGGTAACGACGAATATCAGAAATATCTTCACGAGGAACAATGCGATCAGCCATTGATGTCTTCTCCAACATTTATAAGGGAAGTGGAGCCATTTTTAGATACAGCTACTATGTATTCGGAATAAACTTCTATGTATTCATAGGATGAGTGCAGAGCCATAGATCTGGCTTTTTCAAGTGCAGCAGGAAGCGGTTCACCGACTTTATAGTGATGAACAATGCTGCCCATTATTTGAAGAGTGTGTACTTCAAAAGGGTGTCCAAGGTAACACTTGGCTACAATGCCGAGCAATAGGTTTGATATGTCAGGCAATTCTGAGTTGATTATTTCAATGAGCTTGTTAAAGGCATCTGTTTCAAATATGTGCCCTCCTGCATCTAGTTGATGTAAAGCTTCCATATAAGAGGGAGAACGTTTTTGCCGAAGAAACTTCTGAATCTGACTTTTTGTAAGAGAGGATGAAGCTTTCTGTGTTACAGAAAACAGAGATTGAGTTTCCGACTTTGGACCACTACCCAAAATTTGACGCTTCACTAAAGCACTCCTTGTAATTTTAATACTTTGGTAATTTGCTACTTCTTTTTACTTAACACCGTTATAGCCAACGAAAAATCAAGCCTTGTCAGCGACTATTTCCGTTTTCGTTCTTGATCTCCAACAGGCAAAAGGAAAACGGGGATATAGTGCGAACCATAGAACCATATACAGTAAACGCCAATAACCTGTTCGTAGGATCGCTTAGGGCTCGGAAAAACTTATTGCGAACAATGATAGAGAATATGTACTATTCTAATAAACTATCTCACTTTTGTATACTAAGTCAAGTTTGAATTCTTGATGAAGAAAGCTATATACTGAGTTTATTTCTGATGATCCTGGCTAAGTCCCTGCCCTATAAAAAAGTAGCTTGTTTATCCTGGGATGCCCCGACACCAGGCAGGATCTCAGTTCCACGGACCAGCACGCTACTACTGATACAGAACATCATATGGATCATCATTATCACTTAGCCATGCACTACCATTTTTAGGTACACTCTACCGCAAGCATCGTTTCAGAAGAGAGGAATAAAGTGGCAGCACTACCCTCGATTCTACCTCTCGGTTGGGATCCCTGACTGTCTAATTAGTAGATTAAAGCTTATCCATTAACTATTTTGGTAGATTCAAGCTTTAAAATTTGTTGTTATGTACCAATAAGACAGTCAGGGGTTGGGACTCATTAACCGAAAAATGACGTTTTTATCTCGGTTGTTTCCATTATTATCAGTCTATAGGTATATTGACAAAGACTTCATGACTTTAAATTGTCACAGGTGAATAATATGCCTTTCTTACCTAATTTGGAGAAATACTAAGTATTAATATTTAATGTGTATTTAAATTAAATTAACTACAAAGCACTACACGTAGATATGGATAATTTAAGTGTAGAAAGTGGCAGAAGAAATAGCGCATATGATCAAGCCCAACTACTTCAAAATTCTAGCTGTAGGTTTATTTGCATCCTTAATGGTGGTTTAGATCTGTTAAGCATGTTAAACACTTTTATAAGTGAGACAGTAAATTTCAAGAACTACCGTTTGAGTTTGGTCAGTTGCGCATCTCGTGGGGATGCTCGACACCTAAACAACTTAGTTTGGTTACATTCCCCTTGCCACCAGATCATGCACACCAACAAGTCCATAAACTAAAAGGAAAAGCTCTGTTCAATCCTGGGATCTTACTGAGGCGCTCTCGTCTTGATTGGGAAAAGTCAGGAGCCTTCAGTCCTAAGTCAGAAAAATTATTTTCTTTTTTTGGAGTCTGAAAAATCAAATGAAAAATCCCCAAGATTTTGCCTTGGCAAGTCAGCAGTGTCGCTATCTTTACGAGCAAGGAAGATATGAGGAAGCACTGACCCTTGCTATTCAGATTCGTGATAGTACCCTAAAACATTTGGGAAGGAACCATCCCTACTATGCCAAGAGCTTACTTAATTTAGCAGGTTTTTACTATTTACTGGGTAGAAACAATGAAGCGAATGAAGTACATCAGGAATTACAGAATATTCAATCACAAACCGCACACGAAGAAGATCCAAGCCATGTTATCAATTCAATGAATAATCGGGCAGAACAATGTCGTGTAGAGGGTAAATATGAAGAAGCAGAACAGATTTTTCAACAAGCTCTCCAACTTGGGAGAAGAACTTTAGGGGAGCAACATCCTCTTATTCTTCAGTGTCAGGCTAATCTTGCTTCGGTGTATTATGAAAGAGGACAGTATAATGAAGCTGAACATCTACTGTTACAAGTTGATGAAATCCACCGTCAAATAGGAAGAAACAGCCCTCAAGAGGATGCCCAAATACTGAGTACATTGGCATCGATATTTCATGCTAAAGGTGACTACACCAAAGCTATAGAATTTCAGCATAAGGGGTTACAAACGTTGCGTCAAGGATTTAGCAATAAACACCCCTTTGTAGGAAAATTACTGAATAATTTGGCTGCGTTGTACAAGGAGGTAGGTAGGTATAAAGAGGCAATAGTACATTACCAAGAAGCGATAGATATACTATGTCAAAGGTTAGGAGAGCAGCATCCAGACTTTGCCACTAGTCTGAACAATTTGTCAGAATTGTATTCTTCAATGGGTAACTATGAAGATGCTGAACCACTGCTTCGTCAGGCTATGGAGATCCAACGACAGATCAAGCCCAATCATCGTGACTTTGCTACTAGTTTGAACAACTTAGCTGACCTCTACCGAGACATGGGGCGATACAGTGAGGCTGAGCCTCTTCGACAAGAAGCGTTGGAGATTTTCCGTCGCGCCTTAGGAGACAATTCTCAAAATCATCCAGATTTAGCAAACTATCTTTGCAACTCAGCAGTGCTTCATGAAGCTAAGGGTAAATATGATAAGGCACTGTCCCTTTATCGACAAGCATTAGAGATTCAACGTGAAATATTAGGGGAAAACCACACAGATACTGCCAATACTCTAAGCAGTTTAGCGGAGCTATATCGCAAGCTGAATGACTACAATTCTGCGATGGATCTTTTGCCCAAAGCACTCGATATTAAGCGGAGAGTTCTGGGAGAAAATCATCCGGAGGTTGCTCGGATGCTAAATAATCTTGCGCTTATAGCTACTAACTTACGAGAATATACCTTTGCTCAGGAGCTATACAAAGAAGCACTATCAATTTATCGTCAAGTATTTGGAAGAAATAATCCAGAGTTTGCCACAATCTTAAGCAATTTAGCTAATTTGCATCAGGCAACGGGGAACTATGCTGTAGCAGAAATGCGTTGTCGACAAGTATTGAAAATTCGCCATAAAATCTTGGGAGAGCAACATTTTGACTTTGCTAGTAGCTTGAACAATTTAGCGGAAATATACCGTGCAACAGGCAACTATGCTGATGCTGAGCCTCTCTATCAGCAAGCACTAAAAATCTTGCATCAAACAGTTGGAGAAACACATTCAGATGTTGCTACTTTGCTAGATAACCTTTCAAAACTATATGTTGCAACTGGGAAATCAACCGAAGCATTGGACTTAATACAAGAAATTGCTGCGATTGATGATCGCATGGTTGAGCAAGTTTTCTCCAGCGTCTCTGAGAGACAACGCTTACTCTATCTACTAAAGCTTCAATCTCACATTAGTGGTTTTCTCTCGCTGATTGTCCACTCTTTCTCTAATTCTCAATCAGCTTTAGGAATGGCATTGGATTTGGTCTTAAAACGTAAGGCAATTGCGGCTGAAGCATTAGCTGTTCAACGGGATGCTGTACTGAGTGGACGTTATCCAACTTTAAGAGATAAGTTGCAAGACTTGGCAACGTTGCGAATGCAGATTGCCTATAAGGTAATGGCGGGTTCAGCAGTGGATGAAAATTTGCAAACTCATCAGGAGCTTCTAGCTCAATGGGAGAAACAACGAGAACAACTTGAAGTAGAGCTGGCAGGGCAAATTCCAGAAATGCGATTGAACCAGCAGTTTAAATCAGCTAATCGCCATTTGATCGCCTTAGCTTTGCCTAAGGAAAGTATGCTAGTTGAGTTTATTCGCTTTAGGATGTTTAATTTCAATGCTGTACGCGCACAAGAGGAAATAGAGTGGGGAAAATCTCGGTATCTAGCTTTTGTTATAGCTGCTGGAAAGCCAGATATTGTCGAAATGATTGACTTAGGTGAAGCTGAGATAATTGAGCAAAAAATTACCGAATTTCGAGAACTAATTACTGCTGAAATCAAGCGTTATGATAGAAAAATTTCAGATATAAATGCGCAAGATACAAAACCACAAGAAGAGGACATGAGATATGGTCGTCCTTCTCCATCGAGCCTAACTAATTCCAACACCAACAGCGGTGTGGCTCTAAGACAAATCCTATTTGACCCACTAAAACCAGCTATCAGAAGTTGTAAAAAGCTGTTTATAGCTCCAGATGCTGACTTGAATCGGCTACCATTTGAAGTTCTCCCTATCAGTGAGGAACGTCAATTAATTGACGAATACCAAATTGTCTATCTCAGTACTGGTCGCGATCTCCTGCGTTTTGGCTCCACTCCACTCAGTCAGTCTAGTAAACCTTTTGTAGTTGCTGACCCAGACTTCGATCTGTGTAGTGAAACATCAGTTAAATCAAGAGAGACGACTGAAGCATTTGGTTCCCAGTCTCGCGATTTTGAACGCAGTAAACTGCACTTTGGGCAGTTGCATGGTACGCGGTTTGAGGGTGAGCAAATTGCTAAAATGCTTGGTGTTCAGCCTTTTCTAGGGAAAGAGGCACTAGAAACTCGGTTGAAAACCTTCCGTTCACCATACATTGTTCATATCGCTACTCATGGTTTCTTTCTTAACGATCAAGAGTATAATCTGAACCAAGAGACGATTGGTCAATCAGACCGACTGTCACAGCAGAACTTGGAGAATCCTTTGTTGCGTTCAGGATTGGCTTTGGCAGGGGCTAACACTTGGCTCAATAAGGGTTTCTTACCTGAGGAAGCTGAGGACGGTATCTTAACTGCTGAAGATGTCTCTGGTCTAGATCTCCTAAACACTGAGCTAGTAGTGCTTTCAGCGTGTGAAACGGGTTTAGGTGCAGTGCAGGCTGGGGAGGGAGTTTTTGGCTTACGACGAGCCTTTGTGCTCGCAGGTGCTAAGACCTTGGTCATGAGTCTATGGAAGGTGCCAGATCAACAAACACAGGAGTTAATGACAGATTTCTATCGTAGGCTTTTACAAGGTGAACCCAGAGCAGAAGCTTTACGCATGGCGCAACTCTCTATGAAAAGTAGATACCCTCACTCGTACTATTGGGGGGCGTTTATCTGTCAAGGCAATCCAGAACCTTTACTCAATCCTCTTACGAGCTTTGTTAGTAGAAATGCAACGGAAACTTCAGTTTAATTAAAAGTAATAATCATATTGCAGATTGAATACACATTCGCTTATGAGTATTGAGCAAATCGGTGTTAAAACCGGTTCTTCGTTTTGGGCACTGCTTATTGGTATTGATATATACCAAACGGAAAAAAATCTGCGTGGCTGTGTCAACGATGTAACAGCTATGAGGGTTTTTCTGATAAATCAATTGGGTGTTCCAGAAGATCACATTCGGACTTTAACCAACCAAGAAGCGACGCGAGCTAACATTCTTCAAACATTTCAAGAATTTCTAATTAACAATCTTGCTATCCAAGTCAACGACCAAATTTTATTGCATTACAGCGGTCATGGTTCCCAAATACGTGATGTCACAGGTATAGAACCTGACGGGTATAACGAAACACTGGTTCCGCACGACAGCAGAACCCCTGGTGTTTACGACATACCAGATAAAACGCTGGCTGCATTGCTTGATCGCTTGGTCGAAAACAAGGGCGATTATGTCACTGTCATTCTTGACAGTTGCCATTCTGGCTCTGGCACTCGTGACATTGAAGGACTCAGCATTGCTCTGTCCCGGCAGGTACCCCCTGACGAAAGGATCCCACCTACTGACTTAGACACTAATATTCTTACCGGCACTGCTATCCGAACCATAGGATCTAGTGGTTGGTTTCGTCCAAAGATGTCCCATATCCTTTTAGCAGGTTGCCGTGATCGCCAAATGTCCAACGAGTATTGGGCAAAGAGTGAAGAGCAAGAAGGTGTATGGCACGGGGCAATGACCTTTTTTACTCTGCAAGCCCTTAGTCAAATGGCTCCAGGAACAACCTACGCTGAGCTTTATGAAAGGGTAGCTGCTCAAGTAAATGGTATCTATCCTAACCAGATGCCTCAGTGTGAGGGCGATCGTGAGCGAGTAATTTTTGGTAATATACGCGTACAACAAGATCCCTTCATCACAGTTCGTGAAGTAATGGGTGATATTGTCACCTTAGGGGCTGGCTTGGTACATGGATTGCATCAGGGAACTCGACTAGCTCTTTATCCAGCGGAGGTTCGTACGCACGATTCTCTACCAGCAACCCCTGTGACAACAGTCGAAGTATTCAAGGTTTGGGCAACTACTGCTCATGCTCGGAGTCTCTTTGCTCTCGAAGAGCTCATTCCATTACATGCTCGGGGTCTAATTACGGAACAGGTTTATATTGGCTTGCGTCAAATAGTAACCTTAAAAGCAATTGAAGGCGAAATCAATCAACAAGCAATTACTCACCTATACAAAGCCATTCAGCAGGCAACTCCTGACCAGAAGCCATCACCTCATCTAAAAGTACTGGATGATTCAAGCCAAATAGCAGATTTGCATGTGATAGCTACCGATGGAACATTAAGCATCTACAACAGCAACGGCGAGTTACTTGTCATTCCTGACAAAATCCAGAATCAGGGAGAAGACAGCGCAATAGCTGCACGTCATTGCTTGGAGAACATTGCTCGGTATCGCCAAATCCTGAATTTAATTAACTCGGAACCAGGTTCTCAATTGGCAGGCAAAGTTAAGGTTAGACTCCGTCGCTATTTGTCAAATTTGAAACCATACGAACTCCAAGACCTGCTTGATGAAACTACCAGAACTGGGGGAGAAGTAAATTTATACTACAACGCCAAAGATAAAGACCAGAATGAGTATGTAGTAGAGGTAATAAACAATTCACTCGTGCCAATTTATCCCCACGTTTTTATCATGAATCCCGATTACAGTATCTACCGTTTGTATCCTGCTGTGGGTCAGGAAGAGGCTCTTTGTCCCCAACAAACTCTAATTTCAGGTCTGCCTGGATCGGGAGGGTATCGGCTCAGCTTTTACCTACCAGATGAACCAAGGTGGAATATTTGTCGGGACTACTTAAAAGTTATTGTAACAACCACTCCCAGTGACCTAAGATGGCTAGAACAACGTGGACTCAACATAGCTCCTCCCGGTCGAAGATCTGCTCGTTCGATCAGTTCATATTTAGAACAGCTGTTGGACATTCTCCTGTACGATACTGGAACTCGTTTTGGTCATCCTGCTAGCAACATATATCAGGAAGATTGGACAACTTTAGAAACTCCTCTTACTATTGTGCGTACGTGACGAGCATAAGATGTTGTTCTCGATTAACCTAGACTTAGTACACGATTGCACAAGTTCGTGACGAAATCAAAATAAAGTCTTTCGTTCGTAGTTGCGCTTTAGCGAAGACAGCGCAACTACGAACAAAAATGCTACGAATTTATGAAATGTTGTACTTAGCAGACTAGTTTGTGTAGCTCAGAACCGAATGGCACGCTCGTTAAGGGTTAAGATTGACGCGGAGAGGGGAGACACGGGGACGCGGAGATAGAATTTTCCCCGCGTCGCGGCGTCACCATGTCAGCCCCTTTTTAGGTTTTTCTTAGTGCCATTCAGCTCAGAACCCCATCCCCTTGTGGGTCGCGCAGTTGACGATAACATTAGGTTGTCATCCTAACGCCAGATGTTTCAGGTGAACATCAAGACAACACTTAAAACTATATAAGGGTGACAAAGGATTGGCTGCACGTTAGCTTAAACTTGTCTTTGAAAATCACTTTACTTGAGATTTCCCTATGGACGCTACGGCACTTTGGCAACGATACCAGAAATGGTTATATTTCCACGAAGGATTAGGATTTTACCTAGATGTTAGCCGGATGCGGTTTGACGATACCTTTGTGGAGGCTTTACAGCCAAAATTTGAGAAGGCTTTCGCGGATATGGAAGAACTTGAGAAGGGTGCGATCGCAAACCCAGATGAAAACCGTATGGTGGGACACTACTGGCTGCGAAATCCTTCCTTAGCTCCAACACCCGAACTCCAAGAAGAAATTGTCAACACCATAGAGCAAATCGAAACTTTTGCTGAAAAGATCCGTACAGGTGCAATTCACCCACCAAAAGCGTCTCGTTTTACTGATATTATCTCGATTGGCATTGGTGGTTCTGCTCTTGGTCCTGAATTTGTTGCTCAAGCTCTAGCCCCAGACTTTCCACCTTTAGGGATTCACTTTATCGACAATACCGATCCAGCAGGCATTGATCGCATCTTAACTCATTTGCGTAACCGCCTTTCCAGCACTTTAGTATTAGTCATTTCTAAATCTGGGGGAACACCGGAACCACGCAACGGCATGATTGAAGTCAAAAAAGCTTACGCTGGACAAAATCTAGACTTTGCTAATTATGCGATCGCCATTACAATGCCTGGTAGTAAGCTAGACGAGCAAGCAAAATCCGAAGGTTGGCTAGCTCGGTTTCCCATGTTCGACTGGGTAGGAGGACGGACCTCAGAACTCTCTGCTGTAGGACAAGTACCAGCTGCATTGCAGGGCATTGATATTCGTGCCATGCTAGAGGGTGCAAAAGAAATGGATGATGCTACCCGCATACCCAACATAAAACAGAACCCAGCAGCATTATTAGCGTTGTCTTGGTACTTTTCTGGGAACGGTAAGGGCGAAAAAGACATGGTTATCCTACCTTATAAGGATAGTTTATTGCTATTCAGCCGTTATTTGCAACAGCTGGTGATGGAATCGTTAGGTAAAGAGAAAGACTTAGATGGAAACATAGTCCATCAAGGTATTGCTGTTTACGGCAACAAAGGATCAACAGACCAACATGCTTATGTACAGCAACTACGTGAAGGTGTGGCGAACTTCTTTGTGACGTTTATTGAAGTTTTAGAAGATCGCAAAGGACAATCTCCAGAAATAGAGACAGGAGTGACATCAGGTGATTATCTGTCTGGTTTTCTTCAAGGAACCCGACAAGCACTGTATGAAAACCAACGTGATTCGGTTACAGTTACCATTCCTCAAGTCAACTCACGCATAGTAGGCGCGTTGATTGCCTTGTATGAACGTGCTGTTGGTTTTTATGGCAGTTTAGTCAATGTGAATGCTTACCATCAGCCAGGAGTAGAAGCTGGGAAGAAAGCAGCGGCAGCTATTCTTGAGTTGCAGAAGCAAGTCCTTGAAGTTATACAGACAGAAAAAACAAGCCTTTCCATAGAAGAAATTGCACAAAAAGCAGGCGCATCAGACCAAATTGAGGCAATTTACAAGATTCTGCGACACTTACATGCTAATCAGCGTGGTGTCGTTTTACATGGGGATTTTGGACAACCCAGCAGTTTGAAAGTGTCCATAACCTGATAGATTTGTCTCCACATCATATTTTGGTAAAATTTTGTTGCATCAGCAACATTTTTTTTACATTTATGCATCTTAAAAATTGGCGGCGCTTACACCGTCTATCTAAGATGCCTTTTGTGAACTACCTACACTGACCTGAGTACAGGTACAGTGTAGGCTTCCGTACTCATAGGGGTGTGCCTCTGTTCGGACGAGCCTCCCGTTGGTCTTACCTCCCCTCCTACGGCAGTACCGGGGTTCCCTCCGGCAGTGACCGACTGACTAGCAGCTAGTTCTAGAATCCGAATACCCTCTGCTCTAATATTTATTGCTGCATTCTCATCCCTGTCATGATGAACACCGCAGTGAGGACAAGTCCACACACGTACATCTAAAGGCATTTCATCCATTTTGTGAGAACAATTAGAACAGAGTTTAGAAGAGGGAAACCATCTATCAATCTCAACCAACAAGCCGCCTTTACGTTCTAGCTTGTAAGCTAAGAAATTGGTGAACATTCCCCACCCTGCATCGGATATTGACTTTGCTAAGTTGTGATTACGATAGCGAAGCGTTAGCGAGTCCTCGAGCGTCACCAACATGACGATATTTAGGTTTTCTACTACTACAACTTGGTTATCGTTGACCAGCTTTGTGCTTAGCTTTTGTAAAAAATCCTGCCGTGAATTAGTCACACGTTCGTGAACTTTAGCGACAATTCTTTTAGCCTTAAACCTTGACTTACTTCCGTCCTTTTTACGTGCTAATTTTTGCTGTTTGCGGTTGAGGTTTTTCTCATGTTTGACAATATGCTTGGGGTTGTCGAACTTAGACACTTTCTCACCACTGCTGACTACTGCAAAGTGTTTCAGTCCTAAGTCAATCCCAATCACATTACCTTCAATAGAAGGTTCTGGTGTCTCACCCTCTACCTCAAATAAGATAGAAGCGAAGTATTTACCAGAAGGACACTTACTCACGGTAACAGTCTTAATTTTCCCTTCAATTGGTCGATGAGTAACGGCTTTAATATCACCAATACCACCCGGAAGTTTAACAACATCCTTTTCGACTTTGACATTTTGAGGATATTGAATAGACTGTTTATCTTTCTTTGATTTGAACCGAGGAAATTTAGCTCGTCCTTCAAAGAAATTTTTATAAGCTTTGGTAAGGTTGAGTGTTGTAGCTTGAAATATTTGACTATAACAATCAGCTAACCATTTTGTCTCTTCTGCTTTTTTAAGCTTTGGTAAAAGTGCGTTGAGTGCTGATTGTCCAAGTCCTTTACCTGTTTCCTTATAAGTCTCAATTGACTTATTCAGTGCATAATTCCACCACCAACGAGAACACCCGAAAGCTTGCGCTAACTGAATTTGTTGCACCTTCGTTGGATATATACGAACTTTGACAACCTTTAGCAACACTCAACATCACCTCCTTTTTTTATCGCTTGAATCTATGATAACATAATCATGTTCATGTTATGTACATAGTATGGCAAAAAAACATTTACACATTCTTATTACAGAACGAAGAATGAATAAATTGCGCTTATATGCGGCAATAACAGAAAAGACAATGACCCAAGTTGTTGAAGAATTAATTGACTCGGTGAAAATCCCGGAAGTTGACAACTCCGACGCTCGATGACTCGAAGAGAGCTTCGCTATCAAACACCCCGTTCCCTCATCAACCTAGCGGTTGATATTAGTCAGGGGTGTTATCGTCGC
>NZ_JAAKGC010000199.1:0-4738 GCF_017591665.1 Aetokthonos hydrillicola CCALA 1050
ACTTACTACTTCTACCCTGAGTATCCCTAACTTCTGAGGACACTAGTCGCCAAACTCCCACAAAATAATTTTGTATCATCATCCTATGTATAATAGTTGATTAGCAGCGTCAACGATATCCGGAGGAACATTATGAAAAGTAAATTATGGGAAAAGTTAATCAAAAGGCAAGCAGTTGAGTACGTGACTACTTACGATGTAAACCGATTGAAAAAACTAGATGTCGGAAGAGAATTTACCTACTCAAGCAAATTGTATAAAACGCTTTCAGATGGGGCTAGTAAAACTTTGAAAAAGTATTTGTAAGTAAAAGTTGGCAAAGAAGCAGACGCGAAATGGTGAAAAGTTTTTTAGTTGCGCTTTAGTGCGCTAAAGCGCAACTACGAACCAATGAGATTCGAGGAACTATTCTGCTCCTTCTATCGGCGCAAAACCTTGGCGTTGAATATTTTCTGTTACTGTGCGCGGTTCTAGAAATTGTAGCAGGTAATCAGGGCCTCCTGCTTTAGAACCAACACCAGAAAGTTTAAAGCCACCAAACGGTTGCCGTGCGACTATAGCACCGGTAATGGTACGGTTAATATAGAAATTGCCTACTTCAAACTCTTCCTGTGCCATTTGAATGTGCGAAGGAGTTCTAGAGTAAAGCCCGCCAGTTAAAGCGTAGTTAGTACTGTTAGCAACTTCCAACGCCTCCTCAAAATTGTTTACTCGAATAACAGCGACAACTGGACCAAAAATTTCTTGCTGAGCAACGATCGCGTTAGGCGAGACTTCCGTAAAAATCACTGGCCCAATATAATATCCATGATCCGGTGCTGGCATTTCTAAAGCAACTTTTGCTTCTGCTTTGCCTTTCTCAATGTACTCACGGATGCGATCGCGTGCATTTGCATCAATCACTGGACCAACTTGTGTACTTGCTAAATCTGCCTCTCCTATGTTAAGAGATTTTGTTGCCTCTACAAAACGTTGTACAAAAGTTTCGTAAACAGCTTTGTGTACAATCACTCGAGAACAAGCAGAACATTTTTGTCCACTGTAGCCGAACGCCGACTGCACAACCCCAAAAACAGCTTGGTCTAAATCAGCACTTTCATCCACAATAATCGCATTCTTCCCACCCATTTCTGCAATTACTCGCTTCATGTGCTTTTGTCCTGGTTTTAGGATAGCTGCTTCTGCGTAAATTCTACAACCAACTTCTTGCGATCCAGTAAAAGCAATCACATGAGTTTCCGGATGATTTACCATATAAGCGCCAACCGTCGAACCTTTTCCTGGTACGTATTGAAATACTCCTTTGGGTATTCCAGCTTCAACCAAGATTTCCGTCAGTTTAGCTGCAATTACAGAAGACGGTTCGGCACACTTTAGCAAAGTACAATTACCAGCAACCAAAGCCGCAACAGTCATCCCCGTAGCAATAGCAAGCGGAAAATTCCAAGGAGAAATCACGACTGCAATTCCTCGTGGTTGGTAGATATAACGATTCGTCTCCCCTGGTATATCGTAATTGTAACCAAGATCGAGACGTTCCATTTCTTGCGCATAATAGCGACAGAAGTCTATAGCCTCAGAAATCTCACCATCGGCTTCTCGCATTGCTTTTCCAACTTCCAACACCATCCATGCAGCTAGTACATCACGCCGTGCTTCCATTAAGTCAGCAGCTTTTCGCAATATTGCAGCACGTTCTTTTACTGGTGTTTTCCGCCAACCAGGAAAAGCAGCCTTTGCAGCTTGCATTGCTTCTTCAGCTTGTTCGACACAGATGAGTCCGACTTTACCAACAATTTCGCTAAAATTCGAGGGGTTGACAGAATCTATAAACTGTGTAGTGTTTCTATACTCCCCATTGATCAACGGGAGATACGTCTTTCCAAGTTGACGCCGTACTTCTTGTAACGCTTGAATTGATTTGCTTCTTAGCTCTTGCTCAGCATAATCTGTATCAGCAGCACCAATAAAGGAAGAATCAGGGTGAGAAAAAGAAGAATCTGCTTGCTTTACTATTGGTGGTGCGATGAGTTCTTCAATCGGACGATTTTCTAGATTTTGTCGTAAAAAGGAACTATTTGCAGTATTTTCTAATAAACGGCGAATAAGATAGGCCATTCCTGGGAGAAGTTCACCATAAGGACAGTAAACTCTAACGCGGTAACCTTTATCAACTAAAGCTTTTGCTAGTTTATCGCCCATTCCATACAAGACTTGCATTTCAAAGCGACGGCGGGGAACCTGTAATGTTTCAGCAATTGCTATAGCACGTGCTTGCGATCGCACATTATGGCTACCAATTGCAGAATAAACATATTCATGATTCTCTAGCAACAACTCTGTTAGTTCCTCAAAGTTAGCATCCGTCGTTGCTTTGTCATTGTAAACTGGCTGCGGCCAATGTTTCTGGGCTGATAGAATAGTTTCTTGATCCCAATATGCGCCTTTGACCAAGCGGATTGTTACAGGATAAGCTCGCTGTTTTGCCCAAGTAATCAAATCTTTGAGATCTTGCTCACTGTCTCGCAGATATGCTTGAATTGTTATACCAATATCTGTACGCTCTCTGAACTCAGGTTCTAGGAGTAATTTTTTCAAGATACTGAGAATTAAGTCTTTATAAGCATACTGTTCCATGTCAAAATGAACAGCCGCCCCTAGTTCTTTAGCACGACGCAACAACAAACGAATGCGATCGCCAACTCTTTCCTCACTACCTTGAGCATCTAGTGGGTCAAACTGAGAGTAAAACGCCGTTAGTTTTACAGAAACCTGGACTTTTGGCAATATTTCTCCATCCACTTCATCAATCGATGGTATTGGAGTCCAACTCTTAGATGCTTCTACTAATTGTTGCATCAATTCCAAGTATCGTTCCAGGTATGATTGTGCTTCTGCTTCGGTAATCACCGCCTCACCCAATAAGTCTACGGTGAAAGGCATTTTTTCCTTACGCAGTCGCTCAATAGTCTTTAGTACCTGTTTAATATTTTCTCCAGCAATATATTTATGAGCTAATGTTTCTGTTGCTGTAGAAACAGTACTAGCAGCAACTTGCCTTGGCATAGAGTCAGGGTTAGCAAAGTTTAACATTCCCTTAAGGGCTGCTGGTAGTTCTACAGACTCATCACCGAGATATTCTTGTAAGTGAGCTGCAATTTCTGCCTTACTATGTAAAGCAGGAAGAGTATCAATAAAGCGGAATAGCTGCACCCGCAAGCCAGGATTACTCATAGCCCAAGCCAGTAATTTGTCATCCCAGCGCATTTGATCTCGCAGATTACCAAAGAAAGAACGATTCTCCTGCGTTGCTGCTAAAAGTTGTTTAGCAATTTCTTGGGTTTTAGCTTCGTAGGTGCTTTTCTGTACTTGTAATACCACTGACAACAGACTCCTTCTTTAAGGCGACAAACATTGCCTCTATATAACATTTTGGCTCTTCAATTGTCTTAGCACCAGCATCTAAGAGCAGAAATTTGCAATAATCAGCTTTTTAGCTAGATATTAGAGGTGTGAGTGGCGGAAATAGGTGAAAGTATTGTACAAGGAAGTACTTATTCTCTGATTTGACAACGCCTCCAGTTCAAGATTTATTTTTCTGCAAGTCCCTTACAGCTCTTTGGAAACAGCTTGTCGCAAAGCCCAAAAGGGCTGATTAGTCCAACGGTTTTCACTACGGTACATGAAACCATAATGACGACAATACGCAGCACGGATTGCTTTTAGGTGATCCACATATGTATTAACCAAACTCTCGTCACCTGAAAGCGCAGCGTGAACAGCTTGTCCTGCTTTCATTCCTGTGTACAGTGCATTAAAGATACCTTGTGAAGAAATCGGATCAAAGCTTAGAGCGGCATCTCCAGCTGCAATCCATTGCAACCCTGCAACCTGATTTAAGTAACCACCCCCTGCTTCTATGAAATGTGGTGAATGAGTATCAGTCATATAGCCTAAACACTCATGAATGTATTTTGTATCCTCTAGATAAACATCCCACAAGTTTGGATGATGCTGGATGAGTCTTGCGTGTTGAATATCTGTGTGAAAAATAACTACACGAGTGTGATGGGGCAGCCTAGCAGTATACCACCATCCATGAGGGACAGACTCTATGAATGTCCGAGTCTCGGTGTCATTTTTAGACGTTACAACCCAACGATAAGTAGCAAACAATGGAATATCACGTTGTCGTATTGCGCCTTGGCTGCGTGCAAGGCTAGCAGCACGACCGGTTGTATCAATGAACCATCGTGAGTGACACTCGCGATCATGCAAGCAAACCCGCCACGTGTTGTGGCATTTACTCACTTGTTTAACTCGATTTCTCCACAAGATTGCTCCTGCACGAACAGCTGCTAGTCGGAGTGCTTCGTCAAACTGGACTCGATCTAAATGCCAACCCAGCCCACGGGGATCACTGATGAAATCATTGACCATCAGTTGGTCAGATCCCCAAGCACAGACGTTGCCATAACACGGTAAATGGGAACCCGACTCTAAATCTGCCAGCAACCCTAAATTTTGTAATATCTGCCGAGCCGCACCGGGTAACGAATCACCCACTTTGTGGGTATCCGCCCGAAACTCATCAACCAACAGCACTTGACGCCCAGCTTGTGCTAAAACAAAAGCAGCTACAGCACCGGCTGGACCTGCACCCGCAACTAACACATCCCACATAGTTTTAACTGAACTTGATCCGTCGAAATTCTTCAAGCTGCTCAACGCTCTCCCA
>NZ_JAAKGC010000199.1:4748-5229 GCF_017591665.1 Aetokthonos hydrillicola CCALA 1050
GCTCCTGTGACTGCAAAGCTGCAAATTTGACTTTTAGTTCTTCAACCTGTTCAGTGGTGAGAGATTCGACAAATATGACTGGCGGAAAATCAGGGTCGTTTTTTATCCCTGGGCGCGGTTCGATAATCCCCATCTTACCAAACTCAGCAACCATTTGTAGCATTTGCTCAGGGGCTTTTCCTTTCAACCTCCGTAGCCAACTATCCCGTGTGTGATAAGCAGCTAGTCTTTGTTCGCGAGGTAAATCCACATTCATGACAATCTCATAATTCTTTTGGGTCAGAACTTGGTTAGGCACACGAGCAGGCCAAAAGGTAGGAATGTATGGATCATATTCTGGCTCATAGCCAGATCGACAAAAAGCAGTATCCCCTTGCCAAGGAAGAGCCATCCATCGTGTTAAGTCTCCAGCCCCTTGTGAGGAGAGTGGTCCTCCTGGTTGCAGCGCGATCGCCTGAGTTAGGGTTTTACCATAATCAGG
>NZ_JAAKGC010000200.1 GCF_017591665.1 Aetokthonos hydrillicola CCALA 1050
AGCGATCGCATTGTTCAAGAAATCGATTCAGTTGAATATGGCTTAACCGATATTCAAGAATACTACGCGAATACAGGCGGTTTGAAAAAAGCCGCAGAAAAACAGAGTGGTAAAAAAGTAACCACCAGTTTTGTAGAAAGTTTCTCCAAAGATACCACACCCCGTAATTTAGATGATCTGCTGCGGATGGAGTATCGCACGAAGTTACTCAACCCAAAATGGGCGCAAGCAATGGCGAATCAAGGTTCTGGTGGTGCATTTGAAATTTCTCAACGCATGACAGCGTTAATTGGTTGGGGTGGTACAGCAGATTTTACTGATGACTGGGTTTATGATCAGGCTGCGGATACTTACGCCCTAGATCCAGAAATGGCAGAAAAGTTGCGTAAAAGCAATCCTGAAGCTTTTCGTAATGTTGTCAGCAGAATGTTAGAAGCCCATGGACGAGGTTTTTGGCAAGCTAGTGACGAGAAGTTAGAAAAGTTGCGAGATCTGTATGAGTTGACAGATGAAGAAATTGAAGGTGTTAAGTAAGTTGGCGCTATCATTTACCCACATTGCGCACTTCAAATTGAAATACGAGATAATTACAAAATAGATAAAACCAAGAAAGTCAGGATAATTAAGAAAAGAATGATGAAACAATTTTCTTTTTAAAACAAATAATCAAACATAAAATATTTAACTGATAAAATATGTTGTACAGGCATTATAAATTCGAGGAATAATTACTATTCCTTCGGATGTTAAAATAAAATTCCGCTCTGACGTTAAATTAACAATTTGATGAACACCATTTAAAGTTAAAAGATGAATTCCTTGGAAACATTGAAAGACCCATCTTAGTGTAGGTGTCAGCGTTAGCTTTCCCAGTTGATTTTTTATTCCAATTTTAGCTCTTTTTAAACTATTTCTCAGTTCCCTTTGACCAAGATTATAAACTAACAAGCACAGAGACATTAAAAATAACATCGTTTCTACTCTTTCAGGATTCTCGACAAAGAAGCTATCAGCAAAAAATAAAGGATCTTTGAGAAACCTAAATCCTCTTTCGTAGGACTGTTGATTTTTATAATTTATAATAACTTCTTCTGTCTCTAATTTATTCTCGTCTACTAAATTAGTTGCTAAAATAAATCTACCAGCTTCTTTTCTTAGTATTTCTATTTCTTTTGTTTGTTCACACACTACTCCTTCCATTTTATAAATAGTCTTATTATCCTTTGATATAGTTTTAATAATTCGACTCTCTTTGATTTCAAACATTTTTAAATTTTTATTAATACCTTTTAGCTTATATCGAGCTTGTTCTGGAGTATCAAAATCTTCTTTTTTTAATTCCTTAACAAGTTTTTCAACTTTATCTTTTTCTTTCTTTCTTTATTTTTTTCTCTAGCTTCTCTAAGTCACTGTCTCTTCTTTTTGGACTTTCTACTATTAGCCAAATTTGTTTAATTCCACCATAAGTTACTATTTCTTCTTTCCACTTGTATTCTTCCAAATTTAGGGCTGCTCTTTTTTCTCTTTCTTCTGAAGTTATATCTATATCTTCCATTTCTACCGATTGGACTAATTCCTTAGCTAATCATTTAGTCTAAACTCCAGTAAATAAATAGGCGATCAAATCGCCAAAATACATGAAACTGACTAGACGGGATAGCATTCTTGGCTTTGTCACTTTCTTAATAGGGCTTAATTTTAGGCGTCGTAGTCAACTGGTTCAAACAGAGTTTTCCAACTCTTTAGTATTCAACCAAGCTCTGATGACCCCAAATTCATTACCAAGAAAGGAAATTGACACAGCGCAAATTTATGATGATTTTCTGGGAGCAGCAGCATTGGGCTTTGAAGACCACCCAGCACTTCTATATCAAGGCATTGGAACATCACCATACAAAAAACAAATCACCTATTAACCCACTCGTTTAACGCAGCGACCTGATGGCAAGAATTTAGTTGATCTGATTAAATCTGATGCTACATTCAGTTCTTATCCAGATTCTTGGATTGCTTTCAAAACTCAATGTCTAGCATACAGTATTCAATTTTAAAACTGAACTAAATGTAGCAAACGTTTTTCTACTCGATATTAGTATGGTTATGTGTAATGCAAAGATTGCGGTCTTCTTTAGCATTAGGATTATTCATCAAATAATCATGTAACCATTTGCAACCAAACTCCACTAACTTATCTAAATTTAAATTCCATAAAATTATTCCTTTATCAGTAGCAGCAGCCAGTATTTGATTGTCGGGACTAAAGCTAAGGCTAGTAATTTTATTACTTTGCCGTTCCATGGTTGTAAGTAGTTGACCCTCAAGATTCCACAATTTGATTGTACCATCCCAATCAGCAGAAGCAATCATCTGACTATCAGAGGTAAAACTAACGTCGAAAACCTGGTAGCTATGCCCCCTAAGAGTCCGTATTTCTTGACCGTCAATGCTGCTCCACAGTTTAACTGTATTGTCTGAACTAGCTGAAGCTATTATCTTACCGTTAGGACTGAAACTAACTTTGTTTACTGTATTACTATGCCCTTCAAGAGTTCTTCGTATTTCTTGATCATCAACGCTCCACAGTTTTATTGTTTTGTCAGAACCATCGCTTCCTGAGACAATTATCTTACCGTCAGGGCTAAAACTCACACTCCATATCCCACCAGTATGTCCGGTAAAAGTAGCGATTTCTTGACCGTCAATGCTGCTCCACAGTTTAACTGTTTTATCATCGCTACCAGTAACAATGAAGTGGTTGTTAGGGCTAAAGCAAACGCTCCTCACCGCCCCTGTGTGTCCAAAGAGAGTTTTAACCTCCTGACCATTTTGACTCCAAAGTTTAACTGTATGGTCAAAACTGCCAGAGGCAATTAACTTGCCATCCGGACTGAAACTGAGGCTGGCGATACCGTAGCTATGCCCAGAAAGGGTTTTCCTTTCAAGACTATTAAGCTTCCAAAGTTTGACCGTGTTTTTTACATTACTAGCAATAGTTTTTCCATCAGGACTAAAACTAACGCGGGTAATCTCTTGACCGTTTTCGGAAAGGATTGGGAGTTTCTGTTGATGAAGGCTCCAGAGTTTGACTGTGGAATCTTCACTGGCAGAAGTAATTGTGTTACCATCAGGGTGAAAACTAACGCTCGTCACTTCTGCTGTATGCCCTTTGAGAGTTGCAATTTCCTGCCCGTTCAAACTCCACAGCTTCAAAGTGTTGTCTGAACTGCCAGAAACAACTATTCTACCTTGTGGGCTAAAACTAACGCTGGTGACTTCATTGTCATGTCCTTTAAGAGTTGCACGTTTCTCTCCGTTTAAACTCCAGATTTTTATTGTCTTATCTGAACTGGCAGAAGCAATTAACTTGCCATCAGGACTAAAACTGATGCCGTAAACTGTTCCACCATGCGTTAGAGTTTTATTTAAAGTACCGTCAAAATTCCACAATTTGATTGTACCATCAAAACTGCCAGAAGCAAGTATTGTGCCGTTAGGGCCGTTAGGGCTAAAAATGACGCTACGAACGGTACTGTTATGCCCCTTAAGAGTTTTTAGTTCTTGACCGTCTTTGCTCCAGAGTTTGACTGTTTCGTCCATACTTCCAGATGCAATTGTCTTACCATCAGGGCTAAAACTCACACTCCATATTTGGTTTGTATGCCCACTCAGAGTTGTCAGTTCCTCACCTTCAAGGTTCCAAAGTATAATTGTATTATCCCAACCTGTGGAGGCAATGGTTTTACCATCAGGGCTAAAACTGATGCTTAAAACTCCATCTTTATGTCCCTTGAAAGTTCTAAGTTCTCGACCTTCTTTACTCCAAAGTTTGACCGTATTATCCCAACTAGCAGTAGCAATAATACTACCATCGTGGCTATAACTGACACTCTGGACAGGTCCACTATGCCCTTCCAATCGATTGCGCTCTCTGATACTGTAAATTACACGCTGTAGGTCGAGCACCGTTTGTTTTATAAAAAACGATTCTTGGGAAATTGCATTTTCTACTAGTAATTTTTGTAACTTTCTTCCAGCCTTCACTCCTGCAACTAGCGCTTCTAATTGTTGATTGGAACTAAGAAAAGCTTCCGAGCCTCTAGAAAGTGCGATCGCGTTTTGTTTTTCTGCTTCAACCCGACGTTCCTCAGAAATACGCAGCCGCTCCTTGGTTTCTTCAAGTTCATCATGTCTTTTCTGAATGCTTTGCTTGACAAATTCTGTCTCTAGCTTATTCAACCAGTTTTCATCAATTGCAGATTTGAGAACTTTTTCCAATACAGGTAGACGAGGGTCGCTACTCCACAAATAATCTAAATTGTGCGCTTGATTTTGCCAATCATTAGCTGCAGGTGTTAGGCGCTGACGCAGCACTATACTTTCTTGCTGAGCGTTTTTCCATTGCTGTAACTTATCCCATCCCCGTACTAGAGCATCGTGGGCTGGCTCTACATAAGCTTCATCCCCAATTTCTTTTCCCTCTACTAAAAGCCGTGCAGTAGAAAAACCTTCAATAACCGTCTTGACTCGATTATTTTCTTCTGCTCTTTCGTACACCAGTTCCGACTTTGGTACCCGTCGCCGCGCCAATTCAACACCTTCGACTGTAATCATTCGCAGCATCACCTGACGAACGGTATGTTCGTAAGCTGGGTTAAGCTTCACTAATTTCTTATATTCCTGAGTTGCTCTTTGCGTAAGTGAACCAGCAACGCCACCAAGTTCTAAGTAATCAGACTCAGTTAAAGCACGGTCATCACCACGCCGCTCTAAATACTTTAAGTACAGTTCGCTGAGGGTGAACGAAAGTAAAGGTAGTACTCCTGGCATTTGCACTACCTCGTTAATCAGTCTATCTATTAAATCAGGCGGTTCAAAATATAACACTTTCTCTGCTGCTGGCTTTTCAATGACCTCACGTAGCTCATCTTGTGTCATTGGTTTTAGCAAAAATCTAGCATCCTTCCATTGAGATGGGAAAGCAGAATCGAAAAACTGCGGTTCAAAGTCTGAACGTAAGGTTAAGACAATATATAGATTTGATGTGAGTGCTGCTTTTAATGCTTCCAAGAATTGCAGTCGCTCTTGTTCAGAACGACACATGGTAACCAATTCCTCAAACTGGTCAACAACCAGTAGCAGTTTCATCTGTGGGTGGGCTTTGCTCCAAGTAGCTACATCTTGGGCAAATCTATTAATTTCATGCCGTAAATCCTGACTTGTGGCA
>NZ_JAAKGC010000201.1 GCF_017591665.1 Aetokthonos hydrillicola CCALA 1050
AGTTTTGCGGTTACGTTCTTTTAACAAGGCAATTGCATCTTTTACTACTTTGCCATCTAGGGAGAATTGTAGCCCCGTTCCAGTAAAGTTATAGCTACCCTTTTTATAACTCGCATCAGGCTGCATAAAAGATACAATTACTTTATTCACATAAGGAGCGATATTTGCTAATTGCATTTGTCGTGGACTACTTGTCCATGGCTCTGACCAACTCTGGTAATAGCCAACAAAGGTTTTTTCGCTGTTTTTAGCGCTGGCTAAACCAATGTCTCCTGAATTGGACAATATTACGAAATAGAATGTACTTAATAATAAAATTAAAAAATATATCACTCTCATCAATAATGATTTTTTTTTTACTTGAAAGGAATGAGATGTTATTAAGATAGCAATCATAAGTTTAGAAACCCCACTATTACCTGATTCACTTCGCTTTATTTACTGTGATATATCTTTGCCGGGCTTTTTGTAGATTATTGCTGCTATTGTTTCTATAACACCACCAGCTAATACACAAATAATAGCATAGCTGATTGAATAGCTAATTGTGTCATTTATTTGTTGGTAAACTCCCTGATTTTTTGGAAGAAAAACTTCGCGAACAGATGGTAATATAAACCAAGTTACAACTCCCGCTAATACTGCTAAGAAAATCTTATGCGATTTACGACTGATGTGATTACCACAAAATAAATAACAATACGAGCCAACAAAAATTGCAGAGATAAATTCTGCACATTTAGCTGATACTGTATAGTCTTTAAAAATTGGATATAAGATGATAGGACTGATGAACATCACGGACAAACCAATAGCAACACCAACTATAGAACCCTTTAAAGCTTGCTCAGATAACAATTTAAAAAATTTGACTACTAATTGTATCTGAGTCAAGTTACCTCCAGCCTGTCCTATTTGACCGTCAACTCTAGTATCGCGAGTTTCAATTTTTTGAGAATTATTGGAAGAAGGCTTGTTATCCATAATCTATCCTCGTTTGATCTATGTTGTAAAAAGATTTATGAGGATGATGTTTTAAAAGCTATTCGCTAAGAGAATTTGTTGAAAATGTTTGTACACAGGAACCAATAAAAAACATTAATTTTATAGATTCTTGTAAATTTTTCTCATGGATTTAATTTTTGAATAAACTTTTAAAGCATCATCTTAAGGAAGTAAAACAAGACTTTTTACTGCAATTCCTAACCAAGGAGCTAATTGTTTTGCTATTGGTTCTAACTTCTGCCAAATCCCTTGACCTGCACCTAAAGTTTCATTAGCTTCTTTCAGAGTTTGGGTTGCTTTCTGTAAACTTGTTGCTGCAGTATTTTTGTCTGGTTTTTCTTCTTGAACTGCATCTTTCGCGTAGTCTATATGTTTAAGAGCTTGTTTCTTTTGCTTGTCAGGTAAATCTGAATAATTAAATAAAGATTGAATTTTTTCTATTAGTTCAACAATCTCTATAGGGGATAATTCTTCCTCCAGACTACCCTGAGTGTTGGACTGATTTTGATTTAGGTTATTACCAGCTTGTCCTATTTGTCCTGGATGACTACCACCATTGATAACAATTGATTGCGGAGGCCTTTCTTGTGTCATAGTCTGGGGTAATTTACTTTCAAGTTCTGATTGTTTGCCTTCCTTTATATTGTCTTTAAGATGAAAAAAAGACCGCTGTCTTGCTTTAAGCTGTGGGGTTGAATATTCTGGAATACCTTGTAAGTCAATAGAAGCACGACCAACTTCAAAACATTCTTCATAGGGTCTGCCAGCAAACAGCGCATCATAAAATCCAATAGCAAACTCAATCGCTGCGACATCTCCAATCGCTTGATTCATGCCTACCAGATAATCAATATGTTGGTGAATTGCCTCAGCTTGGGCTTGCGAATAACAGGCGTTGAGGAAAACACACTCTATTTGGCTCTGAAACAACCCAAATAACCTTGCTAAAGATTCTGTACTTACTAGTTGCATTTGCCCTGAATTATTTTCCAATGCTAAACCTTCAGTTCCAGAACCATGTCCCGAAAAATGAACAATAGTTGGTTGATGTTCCAGCAAAGCACGACGCAAATCTTCAACTCGCACAGCCAGAAACGTAACAATTTGAAACTGTTCTCGATTTTGCGATTGTTTTAGAGCTGCCTGAATTCCCCGTACCTCTTCGTCCAAGCGTAGGTGATTTGTGTTCTTTGGATTGGCTGATAAAATTAATATTTTTTTCACTTTACTGATGATTTGTAAGTAATTTGCTGATTTTCTACCATTAATACAAGCTGAGAAGATTATTTTTCGTAATTTTTCTTTTTGACTGTAAAAAGTTAACATTCCGGATTTGAAACCAGAGAACATAAGTCTTCCTTCTGCATTCTAAATAGGTATTAGTGAAATCAACTTATGCACTTAACCCTCGTCCGCAACCCCTTAAACTCTTTCAGGAAGCTGAATTTAACTCATTCCCTGGCAGGATTAGGAATCTCATACTCGACAAGTTGTAAAACTTTTCCACTCAAATTAGTCTTTTTATATTCTCGGACAATTATTCCACCTAGTTTTTCGGGAATTCTGCGACTGGGAATGTTTTCTTTATCAACTGGGTATACAAGATTCTTGTAATGTAAGTTTTCCTCAGCCCATGTTTTGAGGGCTTTTATCGTCTCAAATCCGTAGCCGTTACCATGTGCTGATTTTTTCAACCAAATACCTAGTTCAGGGTAATTACTGCTTATTTTGTGGATTCCTGCACACCCCAAAAATTCTTGAGAATTTTTCTTGAGAATCACAACTATTAAGTGACTCTCGCTTTTCATTCCAATGATTGAATCTTTGACAAAGGATTCTGCTTCAGAAATGTTTTTAGGTGGACGAGGATACATATAAGTAGTTATTTCATCAGTAAATTCTCGGTAAATCTCCGATTTGTATCTCATTGAGATTGGTCTCAAAAAGAGACGACTTGTGGAAATCTCTACATTTAAGAACAAATGATTTTGGTTTAAAAAAGCCTTTAGTTGATTAGGAATATATCCAAATAGCGATTGTATAGATAATTTAGTCATAGTTTAATAATAGGTAATTTCTCCACCTTACTATAGTCAGTTATATACTGGATGTAATTATACTTACTGAACTAACGGATAACGCTTACGTGACTTCACTTGGAAGCCGTATTTACCAGTAGATAAATTCCGTAATTTATCTGATACAACTATGAAGAAAGTTTATCTAAACTTCAAAAAGAAAAAATCTAAGCCTAGTTTTTAAAGAGCTAAAGTTTTGTTAAGATGCAAATGCTAGGGGTTTCTAAACGGAATTTAGCTAATAGGGTGTGAAGAAACATATAGTCCTAGCACAATTGAGTTCAGAAGATAAAGCAATGACAACCTACATTTTTTTCGATGATGCTTTGCGGATGCTTGTCCAAGCCTTTTTAGGGTCTATATTCCTGCTGATTGCAGTTTCCGGTATAGGATTGGCGGTAATAGAAACAATAGAAAAAACAAACGTTGGTGTAGACGCAAAACGACTCCCTGGAGGATAAGTTCACTTCTGCATAAGCGATTCGCTCCTTCTTGATTCACACAATCGACTTTTTGTCAAGCTCTATTTATTAGAAATGTTCGCGTGGAAAAAATCCTGGGAACACTAAACATAGAAAGTTTCACAGCGTTGCAGGATTACCTAGAGTCCATCTGGTGTGGCTAGCTGTATCGCGACTGAGACATAAATAAAGGAGCAAACAACAATGAGTCTATTTGATAAAGTTTTGGTTTCACAAACCCAAGTGCAAGAGGCGCTCAATCCTGCGGAGGCTTTCGCTGCTATCACCCTCGCTGCAACAGCATCAGACGGTTATCTTTCTGAAGAGGAGACAAGAATTCTTTATTCAGCTCTGTCTCGGATGAAGCTTTTTAGAAGTTATCCATATGATGTGATGAATAGAATGTTCGATAGACTGTTGACGATTTTAAGGCGTCAAGGACTCGACATTTTGTTTAATACAGCTAAAGAATCCTTACCCTACAACTTACGGGAAGCAGCTTTTGCGGTGGCTACAGACCTAGTATTAGCTGATGGGATCGTGACTCAAGAAGAAAAGGACTTTTTGAACGATTTGTATCAAGCCTTGGATATTCCAGGAGAGCTTGCTACACAAATCGTACAAGTAATGTTGATTAAACACAGGGGATGAACAATATCAGGGTCTCGTGACATTCCTACACCGCCCATCAGGTCGGTGTAGTCTTCTGCTAATATACTAATATTGTTCTGTTTGTATAACACAGCACTCACACTCTGGCTTGTGATGTACCCAAACAACTTGTGGACCATCAAACAGGGGAATTTCTACCCGCCACCATAAACCACCTCGTAACCGACGATACCAACGATAGGTTGAAAAAATTAAATCTAGAATTTCCATCAAAACCACCAGAACTTGTCCAGAAAGTAAGTCGTTATATAACAGACAAAAATTTTTTCAAAAAAATGTTGAAGTCAGTTTTTGCGGCCTGATAGCTGCATAAATGCTTCACATATTCTCCTGCGTTGCCAAATTTCTAGAACTTTGGAAAAGCAGTATATCCACCTTTCATATATACCAAAATACTCTTGTTCGCATTGAGGATGAGTGGCATCAAATGAAAGAACAATGAAATTGCCGGACGAACTACACCTAGTTAGAGGCAGATACTAATCAATATAAAAATTCAGCGTTTGAGTTGATCCCAAACACTTAACTAATTTGATTTTAAGTGAGAATAATCCTATTTTAATTGAGAATAAAAAAATTAACTCTGTTAACTTGGTATTTTTACAAAAGAATTATATGATTTAAAGACTTTTATCCTCGCACTGTTTATGTACGAGATTTAACCAACACTAGTATTTTGGAATCTTCTAAATCAGAAATTATGCCTTGTTTTGCAACATTAGGTCAACTAGTAGAAGTTCTTTGTGCCAAAGCAACAAACTTATCATCTGAAGCATTAGTACAATTAGGCAAGGGTATCCAAACAGATACCCGTAACCTTCAGCCAGGTGAAGTGTTTGTAGCTTTACGGGGCGAAAAGTTTGATGGACATGAGTTTGTACCCTTGGCGTTTGCAAAAGGTGC
>NZ_JAAKGC010000202.1 GCF_017591665.1 Aetokthonos hydrillicola CCALA 1050
ATGTTCACTCTTCAGCTTGCTGCTTCTAATTTTGGCCCCCGGCTGCTACGCAATTTTCTCCAAGATACGGCTAATCAAGTTGTTCTAGGCACATTCATTAGTACATTCATCTACTGTTTGCTCGTGCTCCGTACTGTTCATGGAAAGGGAGACGGGTACAGTCAATTTGTTCCACAACTCTCAGTCACAGTCGGTATTATACTGGCAGTTTTTAGTATTGGTGTTTTCATTTTTTTCATACATCACGCATCAACCAGAATACAGGCATCTTACGTCATTGATGGCGTGAGTTCCGAATTAGATCAAGCAATTGATCGCCTCTTTCCAAAAAAAATTGGACATGGTAACCCTGAATATATAGTCAGTCAATTTGGAGACATCCCAACTTCTTTTGAAGATCTTGCTAGACCCATTAACGCCACTGGCAAAGGTTATTTGCAAGCAATTGATAACGAAAAATTGTTGAAGATTACCAGTAAGCACAATTTACTCTTACGTATAAGCTCTCGACCGGGAAACTTTATTTTCAAGGACAGCCTTCTGGTTATGGCTTACCCTGAAGAACGAGTCAACCGAAAAATTAGTAAACAAATCAATGATGCCTTTATTTTGGGTAAGGAACATACTGAGCAGCAGGATATAGAGTTTCCTTTTAATCAGTTGGTGGAGATTGCGGTGCGAGCGCTATCCCCTGGAATCAATGACCCATTTACTGCAATTCAGTGTATTGACCGACTTGCATCGGGGCTGTCTTGTCTAGCCCAAAGGGATTTTCCTTCACCATACCGCTATGACCAGGATAACAACTTACGGGTGATCACTGACCCAGTGACATATGAGGAATTGGTTGACCTTGCTTTTAACCAAATCCGGCTGTATGCACGTTCTGATAGAGCAGTAACTCTTCGTTTATTGGAAGCGATCGCCATAATTGCTACTTACACTGACAACTCAAAATATCAAGCAGTTTTACGACGCCACGCTGAGATAATTTTGCGAGGTAGTAAAGAGGGATTACAAGAAGAACAAGATCGTAAAGACGTACAACAGCGCTATGACAGCGTAATTCGAGCGTTAGAAGGTAAGTAAGTGGGCGTAAATAAACATAACTATACTTTTGTCCGCAGCGTAAAGCCCTGCGGGCATAGCTGCGCGTCGCGCGTAGCGTCTCGTAGAGAGAAGGAACGGCGTACCCCTGTACCCCTGCGCTTAAGCAAGCTACGCGAACGGACACGCTTTGCGAACGCAAAGTTTGGCGCTTTTTACATTTTGTTACATAGCTAGGTTTATTCGTATCAAGGTTGCCAATTTTTGGATTCAAAAACATCTGTCGTCACCCAAACATCTCAAATAGTTAATAATACAGACAAATTCATTGGTAAAACTGTGACGATTAGAAGCGTACCTATTGATAAAATTGGTACGAGTTCATTCACAGTAGCACCATCTACAGTGACAATTCATGAGGGTGAGACGGTCGTAGTGTACGGTGAAGTTCGTCCGTTTGTTGTTACTACAATTGACCGAGATTACCACCTTACCTGGGATCTGAATGTGAGAAAGCAGCTAGAGAAGGAGTATACTAACAAGCCGGTATTAATCGCTGAAACTATATATCCTTCGACTTAACGTGATAATCAAAGTCTGTAGTCCGAAACTTTTTTTCAAAGGGGAACTGCTCAACGCTAGATTTATAGTCTACCATGCAAACCTCGTTTGCGAACTGTTATGGGATGATGGTGAAATAATCTATATCCTAGATGTTTTACCCAGTCAAGAATAAATAACAAGCATAAAGAATATCCCCATACTATAGCAGCCAAACCCCAACCGATAGGAGACATAAGTCCAAAACCGAATATAGCGACTAAACTAGCAAGAGTCTGAGTACCAAAAATAGCTAATAGCAAAATATTTGCTGGTCTTTCTGTCCAGAATGATTTTTTTGTGCGAGTGACAAAGATTGTTAAGTGACCTGCAACCGAAAGTTTTAAGTAAACTAGCGTCTGTAGTACTTCTGAATTAAGTTGTAGTAATTCTCTACCTATGTAAAAGATGCCGAAAGAACCGAACACGCTCGCAATTCCAATTAAGGAGGAAACACTTAAGACAACGAACATATCCCAAGTGGCAGGTTTGTTGTTAGGACGTGCTTTATCATACGCGATCGCTAAAATTGCCCCATCGTTCAGTAAAGCCAGCAGCACAATCATTATCGCTGTCATAGGATAGAAATTGAAAATTAAAATTGACAGCGTTAAAAAAAATAGAATATCGATTGTCTCGGCAATTCTGTATAAAACATAACTATACATTCGTTGAAAAATTTTGCGGCTTTCTCGAACAGCATCAGCAATGACAGTCAGCCCCGGAGCCAGTAAAACAATATCAGCAGCAGCACGAGCTGCGTCAGTTGCACCAGAAACAGCAATACCCACGTCTGCTTTTTTCAACGCCGGTGCATCATTGACACCATCGCCCGTCATCCCAACAATATGACCTCGATGTTGTAGTGCTTCGACAATGTAGTATTTATGTTCAGGAAATACCTGACCAAAACCATCGGCCTCTAACACAGCATCACCAAGCTGCCCCATTTGATGAGTATCACTTGTACTAAATAGCTTAGCATCAAGAATGTTACTTCCTAGTCCTAATTGCCGACAAGTTTCTTTAGCGATCGCAACTTGATCGCCAGTGAGCATTTTTACTTTCACACCCAAGCGTTTTAAGTCTTCAATAACTAGTTGAGAGTCACTACGAGGTGGGTCAAACAGTGGTAAAACACCTAGAAACTGCCAATTCCCTTGAGTATTAGTTCGAGCAACACCTAACGCTCGAAAGCCTCGTTTAGCAAAATTATCAATGGTTTTATTAACAAATTCTTCAATTTCAGAATTATTGCCAGATAGAGCTAAAATAACCTGGGGCGCTCCCTTGCTAACCTTGAACTCTTGACCATCAACTGTGGTGATAATTGCTTCCGTGCGTTTAATCACCGGGTCAAAGGGTAAAAAACGAGTGACTTGGTAATTAGAAATCTGCTGTTTATCTTTTAAGCCTGTCATTATTGCTCGGTCGATTGGGTCTTCATCGAAATCGTGGGAGGCTAAAGTTGCTGCCAAAATAACTTCATCAGGAGTGACATCACCTAAACTGACTGGTTCTCCTAAAGTCAATTGGTTTAAGGTCAAAGTACCAGTTTTATCCGAGCAGAGAATATCCATCCCTGCAACTTCCTCAATTGATTCCAGACGACTGACAATTGCTTGTTTTTTTGCTAAAGCTTGTGAACCAATAGCCATTGTTGCGGATAATACTGCTGGCATGGCTACAGGGATAGAAGCTACAGTCAAAACTAAAACAAATTTCAAAATGTGGAGTAAGCTATCGTGGCGATAGAGAGCGACAAAGACAATTAGCACTACCAGCACTAAAGCAGTAGCAATTAAAAAATTACCAATCTTCAGGATAGTTTGTTGAAAGTGACTGTGAATAGTAGCAGTATCCACTAAACTTGCGGTTTTACCAAAGAAGGTATTTGCACCTGTGGCATAAACTAACCCATCGATTTCGCCTCGTTTCACAACCGACCCAGAGTAGACAGCATCTTCACTTTCTCGTGTTACTGGTAAAGATTCGCCAGTTAAAGCCGCCTGATCAACTTCAATAGAGTCACCTACAAGCAACCGTGCATCAGCTGGAAGGACATCACCAATTCGCAAGTGAATAATATCTCCCGGTACTAGTTCACGAGCAGGAACTGTCATCCATTGACGATCTCGCTTGACACGAGCATTGAGAGCGAGTTGACCTTTGAGAGCAGCAATAGCATTTCCCGCCTCAAATTCCTCCCAAAAGCCTATGACGCCATTAACCACTAGCAAGACTAAAATAATCGCAAAATCGACCCAATCTTGCACTATAGCTGACAAAATTACAGCTATTTCAATCATCCAAGGAATCGGTCCCAAAAAATGGGAGAAAAACTGCTGTAAAGCACTGGTTTTTTTCTCAGATAGTTCATTGTAGCCGTAGCTGGCTAGACGGCGTTGGGCTTCCTCATGGGTGAGTCCGTGTTCTAAAGAAACTCTTAATTCAGCTTGTAGTTTTTCAAGACTTAGGGTTGCTAAATCTTCAGACTCGGTTTTGGATTCGTTATGAAATCGCTTATGAGGCTGATGTTTCATATTTCAAAGGGGACGGCTTACGAAGGTAGATATTTGTTAAGGATTTCAGCCGATACCTAAATACTGACACGACCGAACTACGCTAGATATTTGCAAAGATTTTCAACGATTTTCCAACCAAACAGTTCAGCAGAATAGGTATCGAAAAGCTATTAAATATCATAACAGTAAGTAAGTGGTGGAAATAAAACCAATATAGTTGATTATTGTTAGAAACTCCAAAGCCTTGTCGTGATAAGATTAGAAGAATTTTACGATTTGTTGCATCGTGAGAAACTTGCCGTACACCTACTTAATATTCTCCCTTAGTAAAGGCTGTAATATTCTAAAAATTGACACAACTTGTTCATATTTCTGCCATATCAAATTGCTAGTCGAAAAGCGTTGGCTTCACAAGCGATAAATTCAATTATTCAGCTATAGGACTTATTAGCGTGGCTAATGGAAGCCTTCACACCAAGAGGTTGAAAGTTAAAAGATATTAGATTCAGCTTAGTTGTGACTTTTGAAATTAGAACATTGATTGGTACGTCCAAAGGTCAAGATATTAATCATGTCGTAAAAATTCAGAATTTATAAAGGTTCGGGATGGGGTCTACCTTGCTCGGCAGAGCGAATTTCTTAGTTGAGGCAAGCTGTTCTCGATCAGGGGGAGAAATTTCTGCATTGGGCAAGCTTTTAACGATTTGTTTAAGCTCAGTAGAAGTGAGAGATGTAACCAATGAGAGTGGTAGTGGTTCACGACTGATCCCATTGACATAATCTGCACTCAAATATCTATGGTAATTTGGCTGATCGGCAACATAAGTTTGGAAGAAGGGAATACTTAAAGCTTTAATGTAGCTACGTGCTAATGCAGGATCTGGACCAATAACGTTTGTCGGAATCGGCACAGCTGCGTCTGGTGATTCTCCT
>NZ_JAAKGC010000035.1 GCF_017591665.1 Aetokthonos hydrillicola CCALA 1050
TCGTTACCGAATTTTACACCTCTCTTGGTTTGCGTTCTTTCTAACGTTTGTATGTTGGTTTAACTTTGCTCCCTTTGCCACCACAATTGGTAGGGAACTAGGTTTAGCAGATTCGCAAATAAAAACACTAGGCATCTGTAACATAGCTCTGACAATTCCAGCGCGAATTATCATTGGGATGCTTTTAGATCGGTTTGGTCCCAGGCTTACGTACACAGCTTTGCTCATCTATGCTGTGTTACCTTGCTTAGTTACGGCTACGGCGCACGATTTCAATCAATTAGTTTGGGGTCGTTTGTTGATGGGAATTGTCGGCTCAGGTTTCGTGGTGGGAATTCGTATGGTGTCTGAATGGTTCCCACCTAAAGAAATTGGAAGTGCACAAGGAATTTATGGTGGTTGGGGTAATTTTGGAGCTGCTGCATCTGAGTTTGGATTACCCATTATTGCGGCTGGGACTGCTTTTTTAAGTGGAAACGCTACGAACTGGCGTTTAGCGATCGCCCTCATCGGCGTTGTCACTGCTCTCTATGCAATGTTGTATTACAACAACGTCCAAAATACACCCGCAGACAAGATTTACAAGAAACCTAAGAAAAATGGCGCAATGGAAGTGACGAGTGTCAACAGTTTTTTGGCGCTGTGTCTGTCGAATCTAGGATTAATTCTGGCTTTGGCTTTGTTAGCTTGGCGTTTGGCTCAACCGAAAATCCATTTTCTTAGCGAGCCCCAAATGTATGCTGTATGGCTATTTTTAGCAGCGCTATATACTTTCCAAACTTACAAAGCATATGTTGTGAATCGGGAGATGCTGATTGGGAAAAAAATCTACTCTCCATCCGAACGCTATCAATTTCGCCAAGTAGCTTTGCTTGAATTCGCTTATGTGACCAACTTTGGCTCGGAATTGGCTGTCGTTTCGATGCTACCAGCTTTCTTTGAGAAAACTTTTACTCTCGATCATGTGACCGCAGCATTGATTGCTTCTAGCTATCCACTCTTAAACTTTATGTCTCGCCCGAGCGGTGGCTATATCTCTGATCGCCTCGGTAGTCGTAAGTGGACTTTGACAGTGATCACCGCAATCATCGGTTGTAGTTATTTGATGATGAGCCAGATTCGTAGCAACTGGGCTATAACAGCTGCGATCGCCACCTGTATTTTCTGTGCGTACTTTGTCCAAGCTGGATGTGGTGCTACTTTTGGCATGGCTCCTCTAATCAAGAAAGAAATTACGGGTCAAATTGCTGGTAATGTTGGCGCTTACGGTAACTTTGGTGGTGTTGTTTTTCTGACAGTTTTCAGCTTAACTAATCCGACAACACTCTTTGAAACGATGGGAGTTGCAGCTCTTATCTGCGCTAGCTTATGTGCTTTCTTCCTTAAAGAACCAAGAGGCTCTTTTGCTGCTGAAGAAGAAGAGTTATCAGAAACAATCACTCAATCGCCTGCGATGCTAGCAGAAGAATAAATTGTTGAACAAGGAGTCAGGAGTCAGAACTCAGAATTCAGAATACATCCGCTCATTCTGACTCCTGAATTCTGAATTCTGAATTCTTTATCTAACTACCATGACTGAATTTACTAAAACCCTTTGTCCTTACTGTGGTGTTGGTTGTGGACTAGAAGTTTCTCCACCAGCACAACTTGGCAAACCAACTAATAGAGATAGCCAAGGAAATCCAATTTGGCGAGTACGGGGAGACAAAGCGCACCCATCTAATCAAGGGATGATTTGTGTCAAAGGCGCTACGATTGCTGAGTCTTTAGATAAAAACAGATTACACTACCCAATGCTACGAGACTCGTTGGATCAGGATTTCCGACGGGTGAGTTGGGATGAAGCTTTTGAGATTATTACACAACGTATTCAAACTATACGATTTACCAGTGGACCAGAAGCGATATGTATGTATGGTTCTGGTCAGTTTCAAACCGAAGACTATTACATCGCCCAAAAACTGATGAAAGGATGTTTGGGCACTAATAATTTTGATGCGAACTCTCGCTTGTGTATGTCCAGTGCTGTGGCTGGGTACATCCAAAGCTTTGGTGCAGATGGTCCTCCTTGCTGTTATGAAGATTTGGAGTTAACAGACTGTGCATTTTTAATTGGTACAAATGCAGCTGAGTGTCACCCAATTGTTTTTAACAGGCTGGAGAAATACCACAAAAAGAACCGCAAAGTCAAAATGATTGTGGTTGATCCCCGTCGTACACAAACTGCGGAAGCAGCAGACTTACACTTGTGTATTCGTCCTGGCACAGATATCGACTTGCTAAACGGTATTGCTCACTTGTTAATGCGTTGGGGATCTGTAGATCCTACATTTATTGACGACTGCACCAGTAATTTTCCTGCATATGCGGAGGTAATTCGGCACTATTCCCCAGAAGTAGTGGCTCATCGATGTGGGATAAGTGTTGAAGATTTAGAAACAGCAGCCAGATACTGGGGTGAATCTCAAAAGGTTCTGTCGCTGTGGTCGATGGGTGTCAATCAATCTTCGGAAGGTACAGCGAAGGTCAGAACTATTATTAACTTACACCTGATGACTGGACAGATTGGTAAGCCAGGTGCAGGACCATTTTCGCTTACAGGTCAACCGAATGCAATGGGAGGAAGAGAAGCAGGGGGGTTGGCTCACTTGTTACCTGGTTATCGGTCAGTGAAAAATGCTCAGCATCGGGAGGAAGTTGAGGATTTTTGGGGACTAAAACCAGGACAGATTTCCCCTCATCCTGGTTTAACTGCTTGGGATATGATCGTTGGGTTGGAAAATGGAACTGTAGAGTTACTGTGGATTGCTGCTACTAACCCAGCGGTTAGTATGCCGGATTTGGAACGGACTAAAAAAGCGTTATTGCGATCGCCCTTTACTATCTACCAAGACGCCTATTACCCTACAGAAACTGCTGCTTATGCTCACGTTCTGTTACCCGCTGCTCAATGGAGTGAGAAAACAGGTGTGATGACAAATTCTGAGCGGATAGTAACACTATGTCAAGCATTCCGTAACCCGCCTGGTAAAGCTAAACCAGATTGGGAGATTTTTGCAGAAGTTGGGCGAAGGTTAGGGTTTGCAGACAAATTTGCCTTTGCTGATTCTGCTAGTGTTTATGCTGAGTTTGTCAAAATAACTCGCGATCGCCCTTGTGAAATGACAGGTATTAGTCATGAGCAATTAAAGGCAGAAGGTCCTACTCAATGGCCTCACAAAGAAAATAGTGTCATAGGAGGTGCTAAGAGGCTTTATACTGATCTGCGGTTTCATACTTCTGATGGACGCGCTCGTTTTGCAGCTTATCACTCACGAGGACTCGCAGAACCACCAGATCCTAATTATCCTTTTGTGCTGACTAACGGTAGACTTTACGGACACTGGCACACCCAGACACGAACTGGTCGAATTGAAAAAATCCGTTCTATGTATCCCGAGCCGTTTATCGAGATTCATCCTCGAGATGCTTCTTATTTAGGGATTAGTGAGAACCAATTGGTGGAAGTGCGATCGCGTCGTGGTCAGGCTAGGTTTCCGGCTAAAGTGACGAAGGCGATCGCCCCTGGTACAGTTTTTGTCCCCATGCATTGGGGTGCATTGTGGGCTGATGAAGCTGAAGCTAATGCTCTTACCCATCCAAAATCTTGTCCTGACTCTGGACAACCAGAGTTAAAAGCCTGTGCAGTACAGCTAACGCCGGTGAATATAGAATTTCCAACTAATAACCTACCAACTGCTAGTCAAAGAATGTTAAGCTGCTAAGCAGGTGTTTCCTGGTAGCTATGCAAAATAAGAAAAAACCACCCTCCAAATATAATGCAGGGTGTACTGCTATTGGGTTCAATAACAATCGCTTGCGGCATCTGCCGCTTCAAATATTACTGTTTTAATCCCATAAATAAATGTATGGGGTTTTTCTATCAAAATAAAACGGGAGGGTGAGAACCTCTAGTCTTTAGACAGGGGATGAAACCCGACGAAAAAGGGTTTTAACCCTCTGTTTCCCTAATCCATTGTTCCACAAATTCACTAACACTTAATTGTTTCGATTCAGCCATTTTTTGCAGTTTTCTCCAGCTAAAATCAGTCAGGGATATGCCGTGAATCTTTTTAAGCTCATCATAAAACATTGGCTGATTTTTTATACCTTTCTTACCTTTTCTTGTTGACATATTGTGCTATATCGATTAAGCTATTTGTATTCTAAACAAGAAACAGGGGGTGAGTCAACTGTACCGAACAATTCCCGTCAAAGCAAATTTCACAGAAGAAGAAAAAGCTTTTTGGGTTGGCCAATGTCAAAATGCAAATAGTTTAATCAATTGTGCAATTTATCATGCACGAAAAGAGCATTATGAGAAATTGGAGCAATCAGGGAACGCATTTACAACATATTGGCGTGGTGATGAATTACGTCATAGTTGGAAGGTTTACAAATGTCAAACAACATACCTTCAACTTGACAAAGCTTTAAAAGACAATCCACATTACAAAGCACTAGCCGCCCAAGCTGCACAACAAACGCTCTATACTGTTGGAGAGTCAATAACAAGCTACAACAGTCTAGTTAACCTTTACTACAACCAAGAAGTTTATAGACCCTCTTTACCCAACTACCGCAAAAAGGGTGGATTAGCATCCGTAACATTTCCACGTCAAGCACTCACTTATTCTAATGGGTGTTTTTGTCCATCGATCAGCAGAGAAACCAAACCTCACGTGCTTGTTGACATCGTTTTACCACTACCAGAGTTCATTGATTCTGACTGGGTAAGAGAAGTTACAGTGCGTCCATATTATGGTGAATTGTGGATTGATTGGGTGATTGACGACGGGGTTCAACCTATTGAAATTAACCCAAATCTTGATTATACCCAGGCGTGGAGTTTTGATCATGGTGGAACGAATTGGTTAACAGGTGTTTCAACTTATGGTCAGAGCCTAATCATTGATGGTAGAAAACTAAAATCAATGAATCAAGGTTACTGTCGCCTTGTTGCCAAGTACAAACAAGGTAAGTCAGATTTCTACTGGGATTCTAATCTTGATAGAATCCAGCGTAAACGCAACAACCAGATAAGGGATGGCATAAACAAAGCAGCACGGTTCATCATTAATCGTTGCTTGAATGATAAAGTTGGTAATCTTGTTATTGGTTGGAATACCGGGCAAAAAAACGCTTCTAATATGGGCAAGCGAGGGAATCAACACTTTGTGATGATTCCTACGGGTAGATTAATTGAGAGACTCAAGCAACTTTGCCCAGAGTACGGCATTATTCTTACAATTACTGAAGAGGCTTATACTTCCAAGGCGTCATTTCTAGATAATGACTTGTTGCCAAAACACGGTGAGAAACCCGAAAGCTACAAGGTATCAGGTGACAGAATTAAGCGCGGATTGTATAAAAGCGGAAAGGGTTTTTTAATCAATGCTGACTGCAATGGTGCAGCAAATATACTCGCAAAAGTAGCCACACAGCTAGGCATTAGTCTAGTTAAGGTGGGTAGAGCAGTTTTGACACTGCCGCATAGGTATGATTTGTTCCATGATCTAAAGAAATCATTTCGCAACAACGTTGCGCAGTGCGTCTTTAGACCACGTAGCAACATCCTTGCAGAATCCCCGCTTTTTTAAAACGGGGAGATGTCAATTGCATTTCAGTTTTTAGTTGAAAATAAGGCGAGGCAGATGAGGAAACTACTAAAGCAAATTAACGCAGCTACCAAAGACGACAACTTTATGCACCTAATTGAAAGCATAGAGGTGATAGTTTCCAAAGTTTTATCTATTTTTTTAATACTAGTTATTTTAGTTGGGATAGCCGATCTGGGAATTTTTCTAGTCAAACAATTATTTGACACACAGCATGATCCATTTAACAAAACACTGTTACAGATTTTTGGTTTATTTTTGGATATTTTAATTGCTTTAGAGATTTTAGAAAATGTCACAGCTTATTTGCGAAAACATGTTGTTCAAGTGGAACTGGTTATTGCCACTTCTTTAATTGCTGTTTCTAGAAAAATTATTATTCTTGATCTAAGTAAAGTCACAGGCAATGAAATCATTGGTTTAGCCTTTACTATTCTCGCTTTATCAATAGGCTATTGGATTATTCGCCGCAGCGCCCCTAAAAATCCACATTCAAGGGAATAGGGAGCATTGTCCCATGCCCCATGCCCTATGCCCCATGCCCCATGCCCCAATATGAACACTTTCTTTGATTTCGAGGCTGATTTTGTCAATTCTCTGCGTTGCATTCCTATGTTGGTTCGGTATAAACTCGATACCTGTGGAATTAAATTAAGGTTATCTGATTGGAATCACATGACTCAAGATGAGCGTGCAACGTTAGTTGAATTACCTTGCTCTACGGAGACTGAAATTCAAGCATATCGTCAACATGTTCAGCAACAAATTTTACAGCATACTGGCAGACCAGCCGATGAATTACCTATTGAGCCTCATCCTCCGTGGATGGACGCTACGACTGTACCAGAACAACTAAAGCAAAAAGTTACGGAATTAGGTCTTACCCTTACACCCCAGCAATGGGCGGAGTTAACTCCTTTACAGCGTTTTGCTTTAATAAAACTTAGCAGACCAGGACACGAAAACCAAAATTTTCCTAAAGCTATGCTCGAATTCAATTTACTCTAAATTGTATTAGCGAAGCATAAACTAAAGCTATAGTGGATTTAGCAAATTTATAGTAGATGTGGCTAGATTAGCTCTCAAGGGGAGGAAAGCCGCAAAACGATGATGGGTAAAAACGCAAGACAAAATGCATTTCTGCGGCTAGTGTCTGCTAAGGGAGCAGCTGTGGGGACGGAATATCGCTACCTGCTCCTTTCAAGTGAGGAGGTAGTGCTTGGGCGCGATCCCACTTGCCAAGTTGTCTTAGATGCCATGATGTATCGGATGGTATCCCGTCGTCATGCAGTCATTACTCCACTCTCTTCATCACCAGATGGTGAGAAGGGCTGGATACTTCGTGATCTTAATAGTGCAAACGGCACTTATCTAAATAGAAAGCGCTTACAAGGTTCTCATCAGCTGATTCCAGGCGATCGCATTAGTTTAGGTCATGATGGTCCAGAATTAATCTTCGAGTATGAACTCCACCAGGAACCTACAGGAGTTACTGAAGCAGCAGTCATCCCTGTTGCACCAGACAATAACTCCTACATCCCACGAACAAATAACGATTCTCAAATCCAGTCTAATCCTGACAATATCAGCTTTACACAATTGTTTCCGATTCTTTCTACTGGCAAAGATTTAACGAGTAAAGCTTATCTGATCCCAGGAATTATCACTGTTGTCTTTGTGGTATTAATGTTTGGCACACTCAAGCAACCACAAGTGAATCAAATTATAGTAGCGACTTTTATTGCATTAGCTGCGTACTATTTCTTTATTTATTTGTTGTGTGGGAAACATAAGCCTTCATGGGTACTATTAATTTCAGCATTGACTACAATGCTGATTTTGCTCAGTCCTGTATTAGATTTATTTATATTTGTTTTTCGCTTCATTCTACCTGGTAACTTGCCGTTAAATCAGGAATCTATTACCTTCACAGAGTTACTGATACGGATGTTCTTTGGCGCAGGTTTGATGGAAGAATTGCTTAAGGCATTGCCAATTTTGGGAATGCATATGATCGCGACGACGCTACCATCTCCTTGGAAGGAAAGAATTGGTGTTTGGGAACCTTTAGATGGAATTTTGCTGGGAACTGCTTCTGCTGTTGGTTTTACTTTGTTGGAAACTCTCGGACAGTATGTGCCACAAATTGTTCAAACTGTAGGGCAACAAGAAGGTTCAGGTGCGGGTTTATTAGCAGGATTTCAACTGCTTATTCCCCGAATTTTAGCGTCTTTACCTGGGCATATGGCTTACAGTGGCTACCTTGGCTATTTTATCGGTTTGGCTGTACTCAAGCCCAGTAAAAGTTGGCAAATTTTGTTAGTTGGATATTTAACCGCAGCAGGATTGCACGCTTTATGGAATGCGACGGGTGTTATCAATAATTTTCTGTTGGTAGTTGTTGGGATATTATCTTACGCCTTCTTAATGGCGGCAATTCTTAAAGCACGGGCACTTTCACCGACGCGATCGCAAAATTTTGCGACTCGATTTTTTGGCCCTAAATAAGCACTAGCGCGGGGGAACACAAGACAAGAAACTACGTCTTTGTATTAGACATCCTCTTTCGGAGTAACAGCTGACCACTCATAGTTGTGATGGTGATTACTAAATTAAAAGGTAAAATTGCCAAATTCAATTTGTTCTTTATCTATCTTAAGATAGATGACTCCACAATAGCATTAACCTTAACTTAGACGCTAAGCTCAGATTTTTCGGTTTTGGGGAACATAACTATCGGATTCTGAGTCTAAAATGCAAGAGTGGTTTTTAGACATTGCTTTGGCAATAAAGTAGCATTATCAATTCAGGCTTCTTCTTGAAAATTGCTGAGTTCGGTCAAAGCATATTGAGCGATCGCTAAGCTAGCTTTTGCTTGTTCAATTTCGGATAAACTAGTCCACTCACGATTCTCAGCGTTATCTAGCAGAGTTTCTATACTTTGAGATTCGCTACTACGCATTGCATAGGCAAAAGGACGGGCTAGAACGAGTAGATCCTCAGCTTCCCAAGTCGGCAAAACAGATTGGACACACTGAATGAGTTTTTCTGAAATTGACTCTGTGGAACCAAACACCTCAGTAGCTTTGACAGAAAGCTTGTTGAGCCAATTAGTTGGTATATGTGAGCCAAAGTTGCTTTGTAAAGCTTCTTGAAGTGTATTTACAAGAGAGCGGCTGGTGGAAGAGTTATATTGCCTATAATTTGACCAAAGATTATCTAATTGATTATAAAAAGCTTGTGAGCGTGGGATGAGTTCTGTTTCTAACACGTCCTGCATCAGGTTGTGTTCTTCTAAGTCGAAAAAGTAGGTTTCGGATTCTTCGTCTGCTGGATCCCAAGGATAAGTAGCATCATCAGGTTCTAGGAGTGCTTCTAAAAACTCTAATTCTACTTGAGACGATAGGGGATGCAAAGTTTCTGAACCGTTGATTTTGTTAGCCATTTTGTACCTCTCTATTAATTAGCAGTAGTTACAGCTACATCTCTAGGAACCTAATTTCCGCAAAAAGATCGAATTTTAATGATCGAATCTAAAAAACTTGTTTAGTAGAAGTTGTGATACCCGCTCAGTTATTACCAAGCAGGCAATTTCAGTCAGAGGAAGGTTCGATCATAAACTCCCAAGGCTGACTTCTGCTACTACCAAACCTTAACTGCATTCCAGATTCTAAGAGTACTTCCTGACGAGGGATTTGTTGCCAACCCTCGGCTCGTAAAATCCAGGTTGTGCCATAAGTGGATAAATCGTTTAAATGATAGGCAGATCCTTCCACGGTGTTACGACATAAAATTTCGGCCTGTCTTCGTGAAACAGACGGTTCTGGAATAACAATATCATTGTCTGTTGTACGACCGATCCGAGTTATGCCAGGGCGTAATGACCAAGTTTGACCACCAGGCGAGAGCGATCGCAATCTTGCCGTGGTTAGCTTAGTCGTTAAACCAGGAATCGACGTCTCTGGTAGTTCTGTAATACCCTCATCAAAACTTCTAATAAGTTCACCCTCATAGTGTGGATGTAGGTACAGCACCGGCAAAGTCCAAGCTGGCTGATTAAATCTGTAGAGTGCTAATAGCTGCTGTCTTGCTTCTGCCACAGCCTCATCAATTGGCTTACGAGCACGCAAAGCTTGAGCGAAGGCTTGAATAAACGTGTGGCTTTCGTGGTCAGCAATTTCATCACGCATTGCCAACACTGCTGGAACCCCTTGACGAATCAGTACTTCTGCCAAGCTGCTATGAGGTAAAGCTTGGTGATCGACAGAAGCTGGTTGTGCGCCCCAGCAGGAATTGAAAACTGCTAGTTTGACCCCTGTACGAGTCAAAACTTGCGCTAATTCCATGCCATTGAGGGTCATGTTCTTTTTCAAGAACAGCAGTCCTCCGTCTGGTGCTGGCAACCCGTGACCAGCATAAAAGAAAACATTGTATGCTTGGGTATTTAGGTGTTGAATCAACTCCTGTGGGGTTGGACGCAGAAGAGTTTTTACAAATGAGGGAGCATATCCAAGATAGGAGTTAATTCCACCTTGACTGTTTTTTAAAAGAGTTTTTTCTAGAATTTGAGCTTCTGCTTCTAGTTGCAGCGCATCATCTTCTCCTAAAACCAGCAAAATGTTTAAACCTTGGTCTGTTCGTAAATAAGGTAAAGGTTCAACTTCGCTGGTCGTGCGACTAAATAGTGTATGTTGAAACAGTGACATGGCTGCTTGACCAGCGTCACGTTGCATAATTTCCCAAGGTAATGCGGTCAGATCTGGATCGCGAATTTCTAGTCGGAATCGCAAACGTGTGTGTTGACCCATAGCGATACCTAGACTGCGTTCAAGACTCCCAAGAATCTGTCCGTCAAATACCCAGCGCCACAGACTAATTCCCAGGTATTGCATTAAACGACTACTGTAACTAGTTGTTTTTTCCGAACTAGGTGGAAGTATGTCTGGTGGTAGCGGGTTTGCTTGCTGAGGTTTTGCTCCTGTTGGAATATCTAAACCACTATGACCAGCAAACATCTGCTGCCACTCTTGCCAAATTTGGGTGAGGTGTGGAGGCCATACACAGTCATGTAAGACATAGCCACTGGGATAGGGAGCATTCACCACCCAAATGGCGAAGTTATTATTGCCAGTGTGGATGAGACGGGCGATCGCCAGGTTGAGGGATGGCATGGATTCTGATTCTTCAGTCTAATAGGTCAAACAAATAATTTTTATTTGAAATAACGGTTTGGCAATTGTTTTTACTAAGTAAATGTGTTCATAGCTTAGGTTTATTATTTCAGGTTTGTTACCAGTTTATCGATTTTTTTAGTTTGTTGTCCCGTCCGGTCGACTTGTGTTAGTTTTTGGAACATTATCTTTTGTTGTTGCAGGGCTAGGAATTGACTTAACTTTTGGTTGCCCAACAGGTGGTTTAGTTGTGTTGCTATCTGAACATTTAGTGATATTGTCTCCTTGAAGCTGAGATTGTTTTAATGATTCAAAGCTCGACGAGGGGATTTTAACTTTATCTCCTGGCTTGAGTAAAGGCTTAGTACTTGTGGCAGATGTAGTTCCTGGTCCAATTGAGCATAGTTGCAAATAAACCCAAGGATCCTGAGAATCTGGTTCTGCCGGTGGTTCAGTGTTTGTTATTTTTTTGAGAATAGTACCGCTAGGAGCCAGTACTTTTTGTACTTGTTGTGTAGTTGTACTTAACTCTATCTGGCTGGTTGTCTTATACAAACTCTCTTGGGTTTTTGGCCTAGGGTCTTCAGTCGTGGAGATAGAAGGTGTTCCTAATGGATTCGGGAAAGGATCTTGAATGCTTGGCAATACTGACCATTGACGCAGAAAATATCCTAGTAAACCTCCTCCTAAAACCACGAAAACAAGCATTATTAGTTGGATTGGCACTCCTAAGCCTTTGGCTGTTGTATCTCTAGAAAGGACTTTAGTTTTCTGGTTACGACTAGTCTCTTGGGGGATTCGTGTCTTTTTCAGGACTGAATTTGTTGCTGCTGGTAAAGAAAAGTCACTTAGAGATGCTTTGATAGCTGATTTTGGTTCAGAGTACTTAACTTGATAGTGTACTAAAGCAATGGTGACGTTATCATGCCCATTTTGAGAGTTAGCTATTTCCAATAGCCTTTTTGTAACATCTGTGATGTCTTGCTTATCAGTGATGAGCGGTAAAATTTCTGTATCCCAGTACTGCTCGACACGATCAAAATCACTTAACCCATCAGAACACAGAAGAAAAACGCAGTCTTCGTCAAGGATAAACCTCTGTACTGTAGGATGTAATGAACTGCTGGGACTCATCCCTAAAGCCTGCACCAACGATCCAGAAGCTCCCTGTTGTAAGGCATCCCGGTATATAGCATAACCCAGCCGCACTTCCCGGGAGGCAACATCATCATCGAGGGTAACTTGATAGCACCCGTAACGTGTAATCCAGTATGCGCGACTATCACCAACGTGGGCAATATACATTTCATGGGCGATCGGCATTGCCATAACTAGCGTTGTACCCATGCGTTGCCGCCCTTGACGATGTTCACTGTCGTTTAGCTGGCTAATTTTGTCATTAGCAATAGCGGCTGCTTGTTCTAAGTCTTCAACAAGAGTTACTGGATCAATGTGGTCAAACGAAATTTTGGAGAGTTGTTGTACCTGCTGCTGGATAGTCTCTATTGCTAAATTAGAGGCAACATTACCTCCCTCATGTCCACCAATACCATCACACACAATTGCAATAGCCGATTGCTGGGGTGGTTTCGTGATAGTGGTACCACTACGGGGGTAACAAGCATCTTCATTACGTTGGCGACTTGGGCCTGTATCACTCTTAGTTGATACTTTAATGAGGGATGTTTGTGATTGTCCTATTTGTGCCAATCCTTGATCTAAAATTGCCATTAGTTGTTCCGCAGAAAGTATTTCTCCCTGACGTAACCGATGGCAAATTGCACTTACAAATTCAGCTATGGCTGGTTTTGCTGTAGGCACTAACTGCTGCAAAAATTTGCCTAGTTCCGGTAGATCTGGTGTTGAATGGTTATCTAAACGCAATTCCAACAAGCGTACTAAAGATCCTTCTACCCTTAAGAGATCTTGTTCAAATAAGCTGGAGGCAACGCCTTCATTAACTAGAGGTTGCCATATATAAGCTATCTGCCATAGCCAATTAAGTTGCCGCATTGACGAAGCATCGCGCCAAGCAGTGCTTAACTCACTACACAGATCGACTGCATTGCCTGTGCTATCTATATTGAGGGGAGGTTTTTCCAAGAGTAATATTTCTCGTTTGGATCTGCCGTTAGTTAGGGTCAGTATCCCATACACTTGTGGTAAGTGTAAGCGGTAGGGAATTAGCCGCAAATAAGGTTTAATAAGCTCTAAGCTTTCTAATTCTGGTGTTTTAGATACTAAACCCGGTTTAGTATCTAAAAGAATAGATTTGCTGATGACTAAATACTGATCGGCTAACAATTCTCCCGGATTGCCCACCAATAGACCATCTCCCACAGCCCATAGGTAACGTTTGGGTAGCGGTGTGCGGCATTGCTGGCAAAAGTTGTGCTTCAGCGGGTTGGGAGCCTGACAATTTTCATTTGGGCAGTAGAGCATTGCCGCGTCATTTTCCATAGTCTTGGTACCGATCAGCAATTGACATTTTCTTCAACAGCGTTGGTAGCGGACCCTCTTGACCGCTCATATCTTTTAATTTAGGTATATCCAACTTTGGATTCCAATCTTAGCCTGCAAATGAAATGACTTCTTCATTCTGAAGAACAAGTTAACAAGCCTGCTAAAAAAATTTCCCATACTTCACATCCACGCTTCCCATTGAAACACCTCTAGAACTCTCCCTCAGCTAAAAATACTATGTCAAGAAACCATAATACTTTTATAATTATACTTTTTGCTTATTTTAAGCTACTCCATCCGAAAGATGAGATAACACTGGTCTTTCTTTAGTTTATAAGTATGTGGGCTGCAATCAACTCAAAGAAGACAGAGACTAAACAAAATTTAAGTGAAAGCGGAAAATATCTTCTATCTGGCTGCTCATCGCTTTTGGTTATTAGCTGTCTTTATTGAGGTTGATAAGCATCATTGTGGCTACGCCCACCACTCTCAAAAGTACATTTAGCATATCTCACAAGCGTGAAAGCGTAATGGAAGAAAACAAAGAAAAAGATACTCATCGTGCTGTAAACCCTGGCGATGTTATTTCTGAAGAACCACAAACTGTTGAAGAAAAATCAGAACAACTCGCCGTCGATTCTCCTGATATAACCGGCGACCATATCAAAGTTCCTACCTACTTTGTTGTAGATGAGCCTGACGGTGAAAAAAAGGCTCTACACCATGTCAAAGATGCTGAAGAAATTTCTGACGTGATCCGACAAGCACGAACTGATGAGGACGGAAATCGCGTTTGGTGGTAGAGAGCGATCCCTGCTCCCTTTTTTGTGAAAAAGAAACCCCACAACTTACCTTTGCCTCATAAGAGAGGAACTGGGTTGTTCACCCATAGCTTGCGCGAACCGCAAGCTATTTCCGCAGAAAAGGGAAGTGTGGGGTCATTTGTCTGTTGTATTGACAGCAGATGGTTAAGGAATGGAACGGATAATGAATATTCACGCTTCTTTATGCACGTTTAACTATAGCGCGCTTGTTTAAGCTTAGATCCGTTACTAATGTCTAAAAAGACTGCTCGTCGTCAGTTTGAACGTGGGGAAGCCCCATACTATAGTTGGTAACCCGCGCCGAGAGGTTATAGCTAATAGAGCCTTTTTGCAGGAGCGATCGCAAATAATGCTCCAAGTCTGATCCAATGCGGCGCAGGTTATAGTCTGTGAGATCCGTACCACTAGATGCCTCTACTAGTTCATCAAACTTCCGGTAAACTAGGTGCAAAGCATCTTCATTCCAGTTAAATTCGTTATCTGGGTCAACATCTAAAGTTAAGACCTGATTACTGGGAACGAGTTCGCCATCTCTGTCGATTTCCCCTGCAAAGATTCTGATATGCCGGGTTGTAGACTTAAGCAGCATTGGATTGTCCATAGAAGGTTGTCAGATTGGGGATATATTTCGTATTGTAAAACAGGGCATGGGGAATAGCGCATGGGGCATGGCGAGCAGAGGAAAAGAAAACACAGTGTTGGCTTTTGTCCTGTTGAACATAAATTTACCGATGGTGTAATTCTTCTACTCCACCCTATGCCCTATGCCCTATGCCCCATGCCCCATGCCCTATGCCCGTTACTTTTCTAACGAGAAGAAATCATACCTGTCTGGCGAGCATAAGCAAAAATGCCGCCTGCATCAATCACGGGTTCCACTTCTCCTAAAGGTTTAAGAGTGAATGTCTTACCTAGGGTATGGTTAATCAGTAAATTGCGATCGCTATCAATCGAGACTTCTTGACCAGTTTGAAACTGATCGCATAGCCTTTGTTCTGATTCCCAAGGGTAAAGTTCTCCCGTTGCAGTACAGTTCCGGAAAAAGATCCGAGCGTAAGACTGAGCAATCACGGCTTTGACCCCACTAGCGCCTAGAGCTATTGGCGCATGTTCTCGTGATGAACCACAACCAAAATTTTCTCCAGCCACAATAATTGGATAAACTGTTTTCGTTGAGTTGGGAACTACAAATTTGCCATAGCTGTCAGGTAACCCAGCTAAAGCATAACTGCCAAGCTTTTCGTACTCATCTGGCTTAGAAGGAACTAGGGTAAGATACTCCGCTGGGATAATTTGATCGGTATCAATATTATCTCCCAAAACAAAAATCGGACCGCTTATCACTTTCTTCATAAAAATCTCACCGTATTTTCTCATGAAAAAATCGTACATTTAGTAATTTTACGTAATTTTGTCGCAACAACGTCGGGCTATGATTATATTTAAAAAAAACCGAGTTTTTACTTACGTAAAAGTACTAGTTAATCAGTAAAAACTCAAACCATTATTGACTTCTAGATAAAGTTGCTGTAAAAACCTTTAAAAAGCTCCAACAAGTTCTTACAAAAACTTTATTGTTTAAAATCTTAAAAACTGAATAATAGTTATGGCTTGGTTCAAGTGCAACCACCAAAGGAAGACAAAAACCTAGACAGTCCTGTCTGTTTGTAAAGCGCCAAGGAGGGTGAAATGACACAAAAATTGTCTTGCTGAAGGAGGGCTATTAATTCAAGGATTTTGGATTTGACAAAAGATATCAACAACTTTTGCTTGAGATATAGCTCCTCACGCTGATTACTACTAAGAAAAGGAACCTCAAAAGCTATGAACTCTGAAGCGTTACCACGTCAGGTCAATAATGTTGAAGTATGTGTTTATGAGTGTGAACTCCATCTCAAATTCCGGTTGATTGAGGAAAAAACCTTATTAGGGGATCGGGATCAACTCTTACAGGTACTCTTGGACGCTTTAACTGAAGGATCTGACGATTTTTTGGAAACCTTACACACGTCTGTGAAGGCTCACGAAGTTTGTGAGATAAAAGCCTCACCGCAAATGCGGCGTCAACTGATGCGTTTGAGAAACTCTAGCGACAATGTTCAATAGTTATACATTGCCGCTGAAGTAGAGACAAATGAACTGTGGGAAAAAGAATAGTGAATTTTTTAGGTTTGCTCAATTGCTAATTTTTGTAACAATCAATTAGCTTCACGTAACCTGAATACAAGGATCGTAAGGCTTTTGTTCATACTCTACAGGGATATGACAAAAACATATACAGTTGCCTTCATCCTCTGCACTAAGGGAAATAATAGGGTGCATACTCAATAAAATAATCAATTCATACATCGCTTCCAAGAAAATTTACTATCTGTTGAGTTTTCCACGCCGCTTGCTTGATTTGTTGTTTTTCTGAATTTAGAGAGGTGAAGTATTAAAACTCTCAGTCCCAAAATGGATAAATTCTTTAACTAAGACTGATGATGACTGTCAGAGTTTCAAAAAGTCTGTATTGGTATACCCTGTAAATAAATCCTTTTTAGGACCATTTCACTCTCGCTTGTATTCTATAAAAGACACTCGACGCACACTTGTACTTAAATACTCAACTAAGACTACTTAGCAAGACCATGTTCTAGAGCAAAACGAACTAACTCGGTACGGCTATTCGTCCCTGTTTTGCTGAACAAACGGCTAACATACTTTTCTACATTGCGGACGCTAGTTTCCAAGCGACGGGCGATTTCTTTATTCATCAAACCTTCAGCTACCAGGTTGAGAACGCTTTGCTCTCTGGGGGTTAAATCAATAGAGAAAGGTGCTGGAGATTGGGTGATTGCATTTCTTTGAGTCAGTAAAGCCTTAATTTGGGCAATCTGATTCGCTAATTCAGCAATATCAGGTGCTTCGCCATCTTCATGAGTTGTTTGACTTTTAGTCAAACGACGAGAAAGCAAGTTTTCAACAATTGCTACTAACTCATCTGGATCAAAAGGTTTGGGTAGGTAAGCATCGACACCAGCTTGATAGCCCTGGATACGATCAGTAGTCATTCCTTTAGCAGTTAAAAAAACTACGGGTAATGATTGGAAGCGGGGATCTTCCCGTAGTTGCTTAAGGAACTGATAGCCATCCACTTGGGGCATCATGATATCAGAAATCACCAAATCGGGCGTGTTTTGCTGCATCAAATCCCAGCCTTCGCGGGCGTTACTGGCAACTTGAACACTAAAACCGCTTTCTTGTAAATAGTCTTTTACTGCTTCACGCAATCCCGGTTCATCATCAACCAGTAACAGATGTGCTGACATCTAAAGTTTCCTCTAGCCTACTTTTCTCCAATGTAGCGAAATTTCAGGATTTTGGGGATTGGGGATTGGGGACTGGGGATTGGGGATTGGGGATTGGGTATTAAAGCCGCTCAATGATCTTCGCTTTCTCTGGTAACTTAGCTTGCTGTTGTCCCATAGAACGGGCTCTAGCGGTGTACAAGCCAATTGGAGTATTTAATAAATCCACAAGACTACCTTTAAAAGTTAAAGCCTTTATAGTATCCCTTGGCAATTCCTTTAGTAGCCAGCGTCCCAAACGATAACAGCATTCTTTTAATGTGATATCTCGCATCAAGTCTATGCCATACAGCTCATGGAGATACCGGTTTGAGCGTCCATAACGCCGCCATTGGCTTTCTAGTTCTTTAAGTGTAGTTCGGTGACGGTGCTGGACGATCGCACTTTCAGCAAATTCCAAACGCCCAATGTTTTCCTGTAGTATCCGCCAACATATATCAGCATCCCCACCAGATGTAAGATAGGGACGAAACAAACCAACTTTTGTTAAGACATTCCGTCTAATCGCTAAATTAGCTGTTTGCCCATACGGACGAAACTTATGAGCAAGGGTGTGCTTTTGTGATAAAGTCTCTTCGCGCTCTGCATGTTGTTCTAGTAGGGTTGTTCCTTGTAACGCTAAAATCTCACCAGCTACAATTGCTACATCTTCGTTGACAAAAGGTGCAATTAATGATTCCAACCACTCTGGTTTTGGACGGCAATCTGCATCTGTAAAGGCGAGTATCTCCCCAGTAGCAGCCCTAATACCTGTGTTGCGAGCAGCGTAAGAACTTTGAATTTGGGTTTCGCTTAATGGGTGAATTGTCAGGGGGTGATCTTCGGCTGCAGTTAAGAGCAAAAATGAAGTGCGATCGCTACTATTATTGTCTACTAGCAAATACTCCACCTGCTGTTGTGGGTAAGTTTGAGCCAATAGACAATTGATCAACTCTGGTAAATCCGCCTCACCGTTATATATAGGTACGATGACTGATACCTTTGGCAAGAAGGCTTTAGCGGTAGTTGTATCATCCATAAATATTTAATTGTTATAGCAGAGGGGCATGGGGCATGGGGTATAGGGCATGGGGCAGAGGAGCAGAGGAGCAGAGGAGCACAAGAGCAGGGGAAGCAGGGGAAGCAGGGGAAGAGAAAAACTTATAGGTTGATATGCTTGTAAATCGCAGTCTCCAGTCCCCAATGCCCAATGCCCCATGCCCGTGTTTCCTCTTACCGCGAATTGGTTAAATCCGAGGCGCGAATACTCATTGGTCTTTGAGAGGTAGGATATTTGACAGGTTGTGCCAAGCGATTATTAGATAATGCTGTCAAAGCACGGGCATATTGAGGGTCGTCCATAGTTGCTACTAAACTTGGATTAGCTCCTAGTTGACGCTGTTGTGCTTGTGTCAGATCTACTTTAACGTCAGGCGTGATTCCCTTGTGGTTAATATCAGTTCCTAATGGTGTATAGTAATGAGCAATGGTGATTGCCACACCAGAACCATCGGGCAGTTCATGAACTGATTGCACTAAGGCTTTACCAAAGGTTTGACTGCCAACAACTACTGCTCGGCGATTGTCCTTTAATGCTCCTGTGAGGATCTCACTAGCGCTCGCTGAATTATTATCTACTAGTACTGCCAAAGGACGATTTGTGATGGCGCTTCGATTCGCTTTAGTTTCTTCACTTCCTCCAGCACGATCTACGGTACGGACAATTGAACCATGATCAAGCCACATCCGAGCAATTTCGATGCTTGACTGCAACAAACCACCAGGATTACCACGCATATCCAACACAAAGGCATCTACTTGCTTAGCATTCAAATCGTGGATGGCTTTTCGCATTTGATCTGCCGCGTGAGCACTAAATTCGTGGAGGCGGATGTAACCAATGCGACGATTGCTTTCTTGCTTCACGGTGTAGCGTACAGTTGGAACTTCGATATTAGCCCGTGTTAGCCTCAGATCAAAAGTACTTTGCCCATTCCTCTCTAGCCGCAACGTGACAAATGTACCTGCTTTACCACGAATCAGCTTGGAAGCATCTTCCACTTTCATCTGATGCGTTGGTCTGCCATCAATGGCTAAAATCTGATCACCTGGCTTAAGACCTGCTTTCTTAGCTGGGGAGTTGTCTATAGCTTCGACTACGGTAAGGCGCTTGGTTTTATCATTGAGCTCCATCCGAATGCCAATTGCACCTGAGACTTCCCCAGAAGTTTGGTTTGTTAAGGATTCATATTGTCTAGGATCTAAAAAGCGAGTGTAAGGATCTCCCAATTTTTTCAGGGCTTCGCGGATGGCGGTGTAAGCTTGGTCACGGGTCGTATATTCTTTACTTAGCAAGCTTTGCCTGATTGCCTGCCAATTTTGTTGGTTAAATGTAGTGTCTACATATTCTCGATTCACCAGTTGCCACACTTGGTCAACGGTTGCTTTCGGGCTATCTTGTAGCGCAGCCCTTACAGACCGAGACCAAGCTTGACCAAACACACAGAATGTAGCTGTGGTGGCGATCGCTCCCCCAATCAATGCTACTTCCAATGGCGAGTATCTTTTCGCAGATTGATTCATGTATATTTAGCTCAAATAATTGTAAAGTTGACGGTTAAGCTATTAGGCTTTGCAGAAATTTTATAAGTTTTTCTACTTAGCTATAATTTTTTCATTAATCTTTCCTTTATACTTTCTTGAAAGAATAGAACTATTTTTCACTTACTTTCTTTGCATTAGCCAACCTCTTCTGTCAGCTTACTGCGATTACGGTACACTTTCATCCGTGCCATCTTGGCAATCCAGATTACTTTTCTTATATGTTGCACTTGGCTACATTTATAAGAATTGCTGAATTTTTCAAAGAAAGCTCGTATTAGGTTTTCTATGAGACATAAATTTACAAACAACCAGATCAACCGAAATTCCAGACAATTTCGCAGAAGAAAAAGGGGATTTCCACAAAGACTCGCTTTTGGGCTGTGTCTTGTGTTTTGTTGTTGGTTAGTTTTTAACACTATAACTTTACTTTCTGTATCTTCCAAGCCGGTAGATGCTTTTTTTGTACTTGGTGGCAGTATTTATCGAGAAATTTATGTCTCTGAACTGGCACAGCTAAACCCTGATACGCCAATTTTAATTTCTCATGGCTCCCCAGATCACTGTATTTTAAGGATTTTTAAACAACGCTCAGAAGTTTCTTTGGAGAATGTTTGGTTAGAAAAGTGTGCTGATTCCACTTTTGGTAATTTTTACTACAGTATTCCTGTTTTCCGTAATTGGGGAGTCCATAAAGTAAAACTAATCACCTCTTACTCTCACCTGCCACGAGCTAAATGGATGGCACAGATTCTGTTAGGCTCTCATGGTATTTGGGTAGAAACATCAATTGTTCATGAGCGAGGTATTCCAGGTAATTACGAGTCTCGACTTAAAACATTTGTAGATGTGACTCGTAGTTTGTTGTGGGCGGTGTTAAGTCAAATTATTCAACCACAATGTCCTGCTGTTTATAGACTTGCAGATGTGAATGTACGAACTAGCCAGTTTCACGATTTTAAGTGCGAAAATAACGCTGATTTACGTTCTTCGGCACTTGATGAATGAGTATTAGAATGAAAAATTGAAAGCAGCCGAAATCAAGTAGTGCGAGCATCTTGCTCGCTGAGCAGAGTACTGATAACTGATAACTGATAACTGATAACTGATCCGGTCTATCCCATTTTAAGGAGTGAAGCAATTGCTTCAATAGTAGACATAGGAACTTCAGCAAAATACTCTCGCTGAAATTGTTCCTCACGTACAGCAGCTAAAAATTGTGCAAGCGCAACTTCTAAAACACTTGTGTTTGCGGTTGAATGCTGACTAAAAAGCAAAGAACGATCTTGCCGAGTAATAGTAAAACCTGAGTGATTTAAAGCTCTAAAACCCACATGTAAGGTTTTATCTCCTATGCCAAGTTTCTCTAAAATTTGGGTGCGGGTGACTAATTGATTTGTTCTACTAAGGTACTTGGCAATTCCGACAAGAGTTAGCCAAATTTCCTCTGGTGATTTGTACTCGGGTTTAGACCAAGCTAGTATCAGAGATTGGTGATTGTAAAGCGATCGCCTTAACCATGCTCGCAAATCCTCCCAACTGGTGGGACAGTCCGTCATGACGAGTGCTGAATCTTCTGGGTATTCATGAAGCACAGGATCTAGAGTAGGTTTATTACGCCAATCTAATATCAAAGCACTGCGCTGAGAGCTAAGTGCTAAGTCTACACGACGACGTACTGCAATCAGTCTGATTTCATAGCGTTTTTTAAAGGTGTTGTAGTCTAGCTCTGCAACACAATCACAAGGTTCTAGAGGTAATTCATCTTTATAGTGTCCCCACCACACCCCAGGAAAAGGACTTTTTGTAGAATCATCCCGAATGTCAAACTCGGTTTTGATATACTGTACCTTTTTACCCTGCCAATCTTGCTGATTACGATGCCAAGCATTTCCAAACCAGCAGTTTTGAATTAGCAGTTTTGGTACCGGGTTACCCATTCCATAAGGTTCTAAAACTTTCAATTCTAAAAATAACTCTTTTCCTAAGTCTGCTACCTTCACCACCAAATCTACTTGTATTGTTGGTGTCAAGGTTGCACCTGCCAAAGATTGGCGCAGTTGCTGATTAATTGCTTCTGTAAATAAAGGAATATTCTCTGCAGGGAGACTTAACCCAGCCGCAAAGGGATGTCCTCCAAAACGATGTAATAAATGTGCTTGGTCTTTTACCAATTGGTATAAATCTACCGAGTTGACTGAACGAGCAGAACCCCTTGCAAGAGGAGGGTTCTTGTCGTCTTGTCCTCCCTCCTCTGTACTTAATAAAATAGTGGGGCGACCTGTTTCTTGCGCGACTTGTCCAGCAACTAAACCCAAGACACCAGGAGCCCATTGGGTATCTGCAAGCACAATAACACTAGTGGTCGATAAGTCTATTTGACTGAGCTTTTGGGCTACTTGTTGGGCAACATCTTTTTGTAAAGATTTACGACGGGTGTTTGCTAGTTCTGTAACTTCCGCTAATTGATTAACGCGCTTTTGGTCACGACTGGTTAGTAATTCCACACAGAAGCTAGCATCACCTTGAATGCGACTAACAGCATTAATTCGTGGACCAAGACCAAAAGAAATATCTGTAGGGCGATCGCCACTTTTCTGACACAATTCCAATAAACGTCCTACACCTGGACGCCGCCTTGCTGTTGGGGGTTGTTTAAAATCTGCTTGCAATTGTTGAATTCCCAACTGTGCCAAATACCGACAATCTCCACTTAACTGCACTAAGTCAGCAATTAATCCAACCGCAACTAAATCCAATAGATCTGAAAGCGGTTGTTGTGGAACGTTTGGCAAAGTTTGATAAAGGGCTTCCACTAATTTATAAGCTACCGCCACCCCAGAAAGATGAAAAAGTGGGTGTGTACTTGGCAGATAACGAGGATTAATAATCGCTGTAACTAACGGACGTTCTAAGGGTAGGGTGTGGTGGTCTGTTACAATAATATCTACACCTAGCTCTTTCGCATACGCAATTTCATCGAGATTTGTACTGCCAGTATCGCAAGTCACAATTAACTTACAACCTTGCGTGACTAACTTCTCAATACCTTGAGAGTTGAGTCCATGTGACTCACTTAAGCGATTGGGAATGTAGTAAATTAACTGCTTATTTTGAGTAAAAAACTGTCCCAAACCATCCCACAATACAGCAGTAGCAGTTATACCGTCAGCGTCAAAGTCTCCCCAAATAGCAATTTTTTGCCCAGCATCATAAGATAGTTGCAAGCGTTTTACCGCTAGATGCATTTGTTCACCAAACTCAAACGGACTTGCTGGTTGATAAGCTTGGTAGTTGACAAAAGGTAAAATTTGTGTAGTGTCTCTAATTCTCCTTTGCCATAACAACTGCGCTGCATACTCACCACTCGATGCAGGCGTGTACTGTTTCACCGCTTTTATAAACCATTCTGGCGGTTGTTCTGTTGAAGCAAGAATCCACTGCTGTTGTTCTAACATAAGTATTTAATTTGGTGGGCATTTAACCCACCCCACTCTCCTGCAATTAAGCATTTCTTTAAATGGAAGTCCCTTCAACTGGGGCTTGTTCTTCAGCCATTGGAGAATCACCGACTAAAGAATTAAGAGCAACTTCACTCGCTATACCATCAGATTTACGACTACCGCGTATAGCCGCAGGACGAGAACGCCTGTAACCTGCCCTTTCAGCTTTTTGGTGTTCATAATCAATCAGTCTGCCATAAAATTCGTGTTTGCTTAAATTCATCGATAAGAAAATATGCTGGCGGACGTTACCAAAACCTTTACGAGTGAAAAACTTAACTGCTGGAGTATTAGTAGGATCTGTATCTACTAGCATAAACCGCGCGCCGTCTTCAATCATTCGGGCAACAACTTTATCAACTAGTTTGTCTGCTACTCTCCGACGCTGAAAGTTAGGACTAACTCCTAGCCATAGAATATATCCGTAAGTCCAAGAGGCTTTGGTGATAATAGTTCCTAAAATAAATCCTGCTAGTTGTCCATCTATTTCAGCAACAAGGCAGTATTCTGGATCGGTGTTGTAAAGTCCAATCACCTCCCACTCATCCCAAGTTCTGTATAAATATGGATAGAGATCGCTGGTGAAGAGTTCTTCACCTAAATGGTAAACAGGGGCAATGTCATCAATTCCTAATTCACGGACGTATACCGCATCATTTTCATCAAAGTGCATAAAATAAATTGTTAGTTACTCAGTGAGCCAGAGCAGCAATGTCTTAAGAAACCCCTTCTCCTTAGAGCGCGGAGTATCAAAAGGTTATTTCTTGAATCGTAGCGATATTTACGAGGTTAGTGTCCACTCCGTGAGAAGGAAGCTGTGTTGCAGACATCTTTTGAGAAGTTGGTAGGAGGCGTTCACACCTTGTATTGTACTGGCAATAATCACAAGCTTTACTGCCCTCAGGAACTTGAGGAAATTGCCCTCCTTCATAGTAAGACGTAACCCACTTGCTTAACTTGCTTAATAGATTGTATAATTTTTTTGCTGTTTGCTCATGCTGAGCGCTATTGTAACTAAATTTAATACTTTGCGGTTTGCCTTCAGACTGGACAAACCAGTAAGTCATAGAAATATTTTCTGGAAAGTATTCGCTAGTTTCAGCCAATACATACATATAAAGACGTGTCTGCCAGTTATTTTCTAACCTACGTTTGTTTGGGGGTTTAGGATAAGTTTTCCAGTCGAGGATTTGTGCTTGCTCTTGCTCAGCAATCAATAAATCGTAAACAACAGTGAGCAAGTAGTCTTGAACTTGTAAAGTCCGGTAGTGTTCACTAGCGCGGAAAGTTTGGTTATTGAGAGTAGGTGTTAAAATTTCTGGTGCTGCATTTGCAAAAGCAGAAGTCCAGTTTTGTAGTTGGGTGTCTCCTTGGAGGAAAGTCTCAATAGGTAAACCCATTTCTCGCTGCTGCATCAGCAGGTGAAAACGACTCCCCAAAGTCAGCCTTTCTTCATGTTCGGGGTCAGAGGGAGAATGGAGTTTTTCGAGGTAAGTGTGTTGAAACTGGCGCGGACAAGTTTCTAGTAAGTTAAGTTGTCCTTGCGAAAGTCGCAATAGTTGGGGTTGATCTGACAGCATTCTTCTAGGTTAGCAGGAATTTTTCAGGCTTACCCTAGATTGGAAAACAGAAAAATCTCTTTCATTGGCGAAGCTGATTACAATATTGATAACCTCAAATTACGCCCCCATTAATAACCAACAAATTCGAGATTGGGAATATTGTCCACCACGGAAGTCAATTGCCCTCTGTCAATACGATAGATCGCTAGCACGTTTTCTAAATCGTCATAAAACCTAAGTTCGATTCCATCAGCACGAGAAATCCACAAAGCCTTCGCTAAGAACTCTTGAACTGAGAAACTTCAACCATGCCTCTGCTGCAAGGAAGGTAACTACATGCTAAGATTGCGAAAAAGCTCTGTGCTTTAAGTTTTTGCAGTCCAGCAACTGCTGGATGAGGATTTTGTGCTTGAGTTTTGCGTTGTTGGCGTCCCCGCTCTAGCTAGCCAGTCTGCCATGTTCTTGCTGACTGCTTCTTTATTGTGCGAGTAATAGAAGATAGGATCCTTCACTAGTCCAAAATTCTGGAAATAATTTCCAGCAACACCACAATAAAATCTGTTCACGGACAAAGGTGTGCGATCGGTTTGCGTTAAAGCACTTTTTTCCTTGTTCTGAAAGGCTTTCAAGCTTTGATGCTTGCTTAGATGGGTTTGCGTTAAAGCACTTTTATGCCCAGAAAGGGATATAGCGAGCGTAACGGGTAGAGGCTGATTCAGATTCGTCTGACTTGATCAAGCCAGCTTCTTTAGTAGCTCCTATAATCTGAGAAACTGCTGCTGTCTTTGACTCACCTAGACGAAACCGATCACGTAAGGTTTGGTTAGACATACGTTGATTGTTAACATAAAGCAGGCAACAATGCTGGTAACAGGCTCGAATACGATCTGGCTTGCTCATGTCAGCAAAATCTTGATGGGCAAACAGTACTGCTGTGGTTCGTATTTCACCCACTCGAAAATCTGGTGCAGGTAGTTGAGACATTTCTGCTACGCTTACAACTTTGTCAATACCACTACCTTTTTCTTCGCATATACCGAAACGTCGCATTAAGTCAGCGAGTTGCTCGTTGCGAGATCGATATTCATCAATAAAGCGCTCCACCTGAATCGGGGGAATACCAGGATTAGATATCTCAATGCGATCGCTGTACATCTCGATCATTTAGTTCTAACAAACTATCTTCTTCTGGAGTTAGTTTGTTACGAGACATTAATTCTTCAACAATTACTAAGAAATAATCATTGTCGTTCTCATTTTTAATAATTTTAGGTTGATACTTAGACAGTAATTCGCTGTAAAGTTCTTTGTTAAAAGTAAGAGTCATTCTTCCACTTTTCTTTATCATATTCAGCGTGGTTGAATACATAAATAAAGGCGCAATACGCTGCGCCCCTACAGTTGGTTTCAATCAGGAGGGTTGGAAGGAGTTGGTTGCATCTTGACCAATACCTCGCGAATGACATCCGATGGTACTTGGTCTGTCACTGTCACTACACCAATTTCGGTGGGCAAAACAAATCTTACTTTACCGTCTTTTACTTTTTTATCGGTTTGCAAAGTTTCAATGATTTCTTCAATATTTAACCCTTCTGGTAATTGAGTTGGTAACCCAGCTTTTTTAATGAGGGCGTCTTGACGATCGCTCTCTGTCTTTTGCCACATTTCTAATTCGACTGCAATCTGCCCTGCTGCTACCATACCAATAGCTACAGCTTCACCATGATTAACGACACGATAACCTGTTAAGCTTTCTACTGCATGACCGATGGTATGTCCATAGTTGAGAATTGCTCTTAGTCCAGCTTCTCTCTCATCTTTGCTAACAACTTCGGCTTTTGCTTGACAGGAATGCGTTAATATGCTGTCTATTAACTCAGCTTTTACGTAACGATGTTGATCTAGGCGCTTACTCTGTTCCATCTCGGTAAAGAGCTTTGCATCCCAAATCACACCATACTTAATCACCTCTGCCATTCCAGCACGAAACTCTCTCATAGGTAGTGTTTTTAACACTTCAGGGTCAATTAAAACCAGTCGCGGCTGATGAAAGGCTCCAATTAAGTTTTTGCCTTGGGGATGGTTTACACCTGTTTTACCCCCAATTGCTGCATCTACCATCGATAAAAGTGTGGTAGGTACTTGAACAAAATTGATCCCTCTTAGCCAAGTCGCAGCAGCAAAACCAGTCATATCGCCAATGACACCACCTCCCAAAGCCACCATCGTTGAGGAACGTTCTAGGCGGTTTTCCAAGGCGGTATCGTAGATTTTTTGTACGGAATTGAGGGTTTTGTAGCGTTCGCCAGCTGGTAGGATGCAGGTAGTCACTTCAAACCCAGCAGCTTTGAGCGATGCGATCGCCCTTTCGCCAAAATGCTTCAAAATTGTTGGGTTAGAAACCAACAATACCTTCTTGCCTAACTCCAGTCCAGTCATTTGCTCACCTAGCTTATCTAAGCTGCTAGGTGCGATCGCAATCTCATAAGACTGCTGCGGTAGATTTACGTTGATTATAGAAGCCATCATCTAACCATAAACAAGCGCCGTGGGCTGTATTCTAACTTAATTCAATGCTTGAATAGTTTTATATATCTTTTAGGAGAGACTTACCAATGTTTGGCGCAATCGCTTATATCTTATTCCTAGCTCTATTTTTTGGCATTGCAGTCGGCTTGCTGTTTGGTTTACGCGCTGTTAAGCTGCTCTAACCTTACTACACCTTGAATGTCAGGCAAAGACGAGAATTTCGTCTTTGCTTAAACTTTAATTATTGCGCTACAGTTTCCTTGACGGATTTCTGTTGTCCAACAAACGGAGAGCGCGCTTCCAACCCAAGCAAATTGAGCATTTCTTGGTCAGCATCATAACCAGGACAGGGGGTAGTCACTGTTAACATATGACCATTATCACTGGAAAAGATTGAATTTGCTCCTGCTAGGAAACATAAAGCTTGTTCAACGTGAGAGAGTTTGGCTCTGCCCGCGCTAAGACGAACATCACAAGTAGGCATTAAAATACGTGCAGTGGCGATCATTCGTACTACATCCCAAATTGGAACATCCGGTTGATTTTCCAAAGGTGTGCCGGTTACTTGAGAGAGAATATTAATTGGTACTGACTCTGGATGAGGACGTAGTGTCGCCAGAGTATGTAACATAGAAAGCCGATCCTCTACGCTTTCACCCAAGCCAAGTATCCCACCAGAGCAAACGGTGACATTTGTCTGTCGGATATTGTTAATTGTATTTAGGCGATCGCCATAAGTCCTTGTGGTAATAATAGTGCTGTAATACTCTGATGAAGTATCCAAGTTATGGTTATAGGCATACAATCCTGCATCTGACAAACGCTTGGCTTGTGATTCGGTTAACATACCCAACGTACAGCACACTTCTAATCCTAATGCTGTCACTTCTTTTACCATTTCCAGCACGTGTTCAAATTGTGAGTTATCGCGTACCTCTCGCCAAGCTGCTCCCATGCAGACGCGACTCACACCACTTTCTTTAGCTTGCTGAGCAATATTAACAACTGTTTCCTTTTCTAAAAGCGCTTGCGGGGTTACTTCTGTTTTATAACGAGAAGATTGCGCACAGTAGCTACAATCTTCTGGGCATCCGCCTGTTTTAATTGATATTAACTTGCAGACTTGTATCTTTTTTGAATCATGGTACTGGCGATGTACACTAGCTGCTTGATAGATCAGATCTAGCAATGGTGTAGCATATATTGCCTGGATCTCTGAGTGTTGCCAATCGTAGCGTATTCCTGCTGACATTAATGTCCTTTTTCTTAATTCAAGTAGCCATATCAACTAAAATCATAGTTTGGGGATGGGGAGTTAGGGATAAAACCTAGGTAATTTTCACATTTTCAGCCGATCAATTAAGCTGTTAATTTATAAAAATCGCAAATCTTATCAGTCTATTTATTTGAAGAAGAATTCAGTTCCAACAACCATCCAATATTAAAGGATATCTTAGCATGAAGCTTCAAAAAGCTTTAATTTTTCGCATAATTCTAGGATTAAAATTTTTAATTGCCGGTTTTATGTTAACGGCTGTGCCAACAATAGCAGCAACTTCTACATCTCCTAATAGGACTTGTATATCTGCGCCTAAATCTAACCTTTTGCTTGCTCAGGTTCCTAATCCTACCGATGAACCAAACCCGCAACCCTTGCAGCAGGACGAGCAGCAGGATGACACCGAGCCTGATCGACCCCAGTCCCAGCCACAAACCACGAATTTAACAATCTCATTCGCTTCGTAAAGCAGCTATGGGATCTAATTTGGCTACACTCTGTGCAGGAATAACTCCCGCTAGTATGTCCTGTAGCAATTTTTAGTGGGTTACAATACATTTGTGAAGGCGTAGGGCTGTTTGCTGCTACTCCTTATTTGAAGGGCTATCTGAAAGCATCTTAGTCAATCAATTTACAATTTCAGTTTTTGAATTTAATTTCAACTGAAAATCCGATATCTATCACAGGAAATCTCCCAAGAGATTCATCTATGAATAAAGTCACAAATTTTACTCAGGTAAAAGGTTTTATGGAATTAGAACTGCCACTTATTGTGACTGAGCGATTGTTCTTAAGAATCCCCACTCAGAATGATATACCTGCAATTCTTAGCTATTATACTGAAAATAAAACTTATCTCATTCCATTTTCTCCTCGCTGGGCTGAAAATTTTTTTACCCAAGAGTATTGGTGTACACAGGTAGAAAATAATTATTTGGAATTTATAAATGACCAATCCTTGAAGCTATTTATATTTCCGAAAAAAAATCCAACAATAATTATTGGCTGTGTCAACTTTAGTAATTTTGTCAGAGGCGTTGCACAATACTGTAATGTTGGATACAATCTTGCAGAACGAGAACAAAGCAAAGGTTATATGACAGAAGCTTTGAAAGCAGCTATTGAATATGTATTTCAAGAATTAAATATGCACCGAATTATGGCTAATTATATGCCTCATAATCAACGCAGTGGAAATGTATTAAAAAGATTAAGATTTGTGGTGGAAGGCTACGCTAGAGAATATTTATTGATTAATGGGCAATGGGAAGACCATATCCTTACAAGTATCACAAATCCTCAATGGAAAAATCATATTATTGCTTTACAGGAGAAAAAATAAAAAAATTTAACCTTTATCAAGCAGAATTCAGAAGTCAGGAGACAGGAGTCAGAATAAATGTTGGTTAAAACCTCGTCCCTTGTGGATGAGACAAGGGTTGAAACTTTTCTTAAAATACCATCTCTTTATGGGTGGTGTATTCTGACTCCTGAATTCTGTCTCCTGACTCCTCTTTGTATGTGTGAAAAATTCATACTAACTCCATAGAGTATACACACATACTTCGCAAACAAGTGTAATAGTTATACCTGTTTACTCGTTAGCTGAGTTCTCAAATTAGACATTATATAGGAGTTGCTCAAAATGGAAATTAGCTCTGCAAAGGTATTATCTGCGGTTTCCTCTGCTCTTGCACTTGCCGTTATTTTACCTGGAATTGTTAATTCATCTCCAGTTCTGGCTCAATCTGGTGCAATAAAGGTTTCCGCTACAAGCACTCCGGCTAATACAATAGCACAGCGATCGCAAAAACTTTCTTCAGAGCAGCGTCAACAAATTAGAAACTTGAGACAAGAAAGAAATGCGAAAATTGCTTCAACTTTAGACAAAAAACAAGCTTCCCAATTTACTCAGGCGATAAACTCTCACAAAAGACTTAAAAAAGCTCTCGAAGGACTGAATTTAACCTCAAACCAACAACAACAGATCAAGTCTATTATGGCTACATATCGAGACAAAATGAAAGCGGTTATCAACCAATAGCCGTTAACAGTTATCAGTGATCGAGACTTATAGTGGGCGTGATAACTGATAACTGATAACTGATTCAGCATTGGTATTTTATTGGGGAAAATGAGTAACGCTAAGCTTTAGGGATGCTGTGAGTAGCAACACAAGAGTGGGTACAGCAAAGTAGATGACAGCGTAAACGGTGTTAATAGCACGAGTCTTGTTCTGATCCACACTCAGCCAGGCATTCATCACGCCAAGGTTGATAATTCCGAGTAGGAAGTGTAGAACTAATGCACCAATACTAAGACCAATAATCCAATGTATTACCAAATCTAAACGACGCCACCAAGCTATAATGGCTAGGGCAAGTGCAGTAGCTAGTGCTCCCCAACGGATAACCATGACAAGCAAGAATATAATGGCAGCTTCATTAGCAGTGGTTCCAGGGTGTGTGAATGGAGATAGGGGTAATGACCAAAAAACCAGTAAGGCTGTGATACCAAGTGAAACTAACCAGCTAGCCCAGAACAAAAGGTTTTCCATAAAGTATATCAAAAAATTGGTAAAAAAGTATACTTAAATAAACTAAATTAAATTAACAAATTTAGACGTAACGCTACCTTAAAACTATTCTCATAGAGCCTAATGACTTTGCCTGAAATTGCGAACAACAAAAATTCTACTAACCCCTTTGTAAACCTTAACTACGAACCCGCTCTAGAATCTTTGGGTGATGATTACTATGATGAAGTAGCAGCGGGGGAATTTCCTCAGCACATCTTGCGCTGGCGTAATGATGCACTCCTACCCCAGTTAGGACTTGATCCCCAAATCGTCACAGACAAAGATTTTATTGTAGCGTTTGGAAAATTTGAAAAACGGGAGCCATTATTAGCGCTGCGTTACCATGGCTATCAATTTGGTGAGTATAACCCAATGTTAGGTGATGGTCGAGGTTTTCTCTACGGGCAAGTACGCGGTAAGGATGGTGAACTCTACGATTTCGGAACTAAAGGTTCTGGTAGAACACCTTACTCTCGTGGTGGTGATGGGATGCTGACGCTCAAAGGTGGTGTACGCGAAGTTCTTGCTGCGGAAGCATTACATTATATGGGGGTAAATACATCACGCTGTCTGAGTGTGGTTGAAACAGGTTTATCACTTTGGCGAGGTGATGAACCTTCTCCGACTCGCTCTTGTGTTATGGTGAGGATGAGCAAATCCCATATTCGGTTTGGCACTTTTGAGCGACTCCACTACTTAAAGCGTCCAGACTTAACTAAAAAGCTGTTAGACCATGTAATTGAGTACTATTATCAAAACTTAACCAGCGAAGAAAATAAATATACTTTGTTTTACGCAGAATTAGTTGAAAGAGTAGCAAAACTAGCAGCCCAGTGGATGGCAGCAGGCTTTTGTCATGCTGTACTCAATACTGACAATATGTCAATTACAGGGGAGAGTTTTGACTATGGTCCCTATGCATTTATTCCTAGTTATCAGCCCTATTTTACAGCAGCATATTTCGACTACTATAAACGCTATTGTTACAGCCATCAACCAGGTATTTGTAAATTAAATTTAGAAATGCTTCAAGAACCATTAAAGTCTGTAATAGAAAAAGCTGATATGGAAGTAGCATTAGCTGACTTTGATGATCATTATCATGCTGAATACAGTTCTTTAATGTTAAAAAAATTAGGTTTTGAAAACTTACAAACACCAGAAACTAAAGAACTTTTGAATCTGACAATTCAATTTTTGCAAGAGAGCCAAGTTGGTTATCACCAGTTTTTTTCTCAAATGGCTCATACTTTTTCATCCGCGTGGCGAGATGAGCCAGGTTTAGTGATGGAAAATTCAGATATTGTACCAGTAACAGGAACGTTAGAAAGTTTCGATAATTGGTCCATTTTTTATCATAAAGTATTAAATAGATTTCATCCAGACCAGATGCAAGCTATTGCACATAATCTAGCTCGCTATAATCCTAGTACGGTCTTATTAAGACCTGTGATTGAGTCCGTTTGGGAACCAATCGCGCAAGAAGATAATTGGCAACCTTTTTATGAACTCATTAAACAAATTCAGTTGGGAAATTAGTTAACCCAGCCATTCTTTTGTCAAAACTGACTTAGAAATTAAACTCTTGAGCGAACTCTTAAAAATTTGCGACTCTTCTTCTAAGCATCTCTAGAAAAAATCTGGTCTAACTCAAGTGAGCTTCACTCAAAGTCCGTTACAGAAAGTGACGGACTTTTTGCGGTTGTTGGGTGTGGTGCTACCATCTAAGATGAAATGATTTCATCAACTAGAATTCACAAGTCAGAATACAGATCTATTTTGCTTTGTAGGCGAACTGGTCTACGGGATCATTGTTCTACCAGGTTTGGTTCCTACACCCTACCCCCCACACCCTGTTTATTTAACACCAAGCTCATGAGCGAAATACATTTACGTCAAATCAAGTCTTACCTTCAAAAAACATTTAATGGTTTGATTGACTTATCAGATTATCAAACTAAGTCTGAGTTATATGCAGCACTAACTAAATCTTCAAGCCACCCATCAGCATCGGCTTTTTGTGTCAATTTAAATACGACATCTTGTAAACTACCTTCGCCAGCAATCACCCTTAAATTTCTATCCAATCCATCCGACAGCATCTGTTCTAAAGACAAGTAGCTTGGAAAAGCACTCATTAAAGCAGTCCGTATTCTTTGCCTCTGTTGACCTGCTGAAGCTATTCCCTTAATAGGTTTAGAGCCGGTATTTATTGAATTGGGGTAGTCGCTCCGCCGTATCGAATTCCTAGTGTGACCTGCCCAGGTTTAGCAAGATTGAATAGTGGCGATTGTGCGTAAGCCGCACTGATAACACAGGTTATATATACAACAGCGAAGAGTGCTGGAATCCATCTTCTGCGTACTTTGAGACGCAGTAAAAATGCCGCAAACGCCATATAAAAGGAATTAAAGTGTATGAGTGTTTTTAGTTATGGTACTATATCCACTCGAATATGCGTAAATTCCGAAGGAATTTTGAGCCTGTGACAGGCTCACTCAGTTTTATCAGCAAACTATACCAGAAAAGAAAAAAAACTTAGTATTAAGTATTAACTGCAACAGGACTTAGTAAAGGCAATCCAGCCCATAAATTTGATCTCCAAGAATTCGCCAACAGAGTCATGCTAAAGGCGAGTCATCCTTATCTCTTCTGTGTCTAACCTCACCTCTAGCAGTACTCCCACGAGTTGTCCTGCAAAGTGAAATCTCCGCACGAACACCAACCAAAAAGGATAGTCAAGGCGATCGCCCTCTTACCGATTGCCTCAAAGAAGCGATCGCCTGTAAGCTCTATTTTGTCAGAGTATCAAGTTTAGCTAGTATGCTTAAGCCTTCTTCTGGGTTGCCAATCGCAGCCATTGCTTTAAATCTTGTATGGGCATCAAATTCTGCTAAAGCTATGGTTGAAAGTTCTTCAATCAACTTATTAACGCTTATGCCTTTGGCTTGAGCAAGTTCTTTCAATCTATTATGCTTATCCTCTGGTAAACGAATAGTTAAAGTTGCCATTTTTGTTTAACTCCTAATAATTTCTTCGGGTTTTAAGATTGATAAGTTAGGAAATAACAATTCAGCATTTTTGAAATCTTTTACATTGTGAGTAGCAATGATTTGAGCATTGCCTGCAACTGCTAACTCAATTAAGTGATTGTCAGCTTCGTCTTTTAAATTCGGTCGCCATAAATAGTAAATAGAAATCCATTGACTTACGCTCATCAATGATGCAAGTAAAGCAGAAATTTCTTCCCTTGTTAAAGGGCATTTGGCGATAATTTCTGTTCGCTGAATGACTGACTCGTACTCAGAAAATAAAGCATTTCCCATCAAAGGCTGATATTCACCCTTCAAACAGCGTCGAACGATTTCTCGACTGGAGCCTTGAGAGCTAATCAGCGCACTAATAAAAACGCTGGTATCAACTACAATTTTAATCGCCATGTCATCATGATAGCATATACGCTATCATTAAAGTCCAGTCAAAAAACTTTATAAAATGTTCATCTTGAACAACCTCGTCTTGGCTTATCAGTAGCGGAGATGCTACGCGGACGCCTGGCGACGGGGATTATGTTTTGACGAGCTTGTTCAATCGGCTCCTGTTCTCTGGGTTAAAAATTAATAATTTTAGTTTATGTTCTTCAATCGCTCTTTGCTCTATAGGTAACCAACAACTAACATCACTTGGTCGATAAACTCTACCAAAAGTATGGTCACGATGAATCTCAATGACTAAATCGACAAATGTTGAAGATTCCACCAAGCGAAAGTACAGTATAAGTTTTACACCTGCTTTAATCTTATCACTAGGAGTATACTTTGTTGAACGAGCCTCTAGAACTTGTACTGACTAATTTATCACAAGGCTTACCTGCTATCACTCCTTCATTTGGAGCAGCATTGGCTGAAGCCTGTGCTGTATGCTTAGAGGAACAGGGTCATTCTCAAGGTGTTGAGATCACCGTTAGGGGAGATTTCACTGCCAAATTTAAGTTGCGATGGGAACCTGTTACATCACAAATGTTACGTTGCTGGAATGATGAGGAGTTTACAACCGAGCAAGCTGCTTATGGTATTGCCTGTTTAATTATTAGAGAACTTACAGATTTAACTGTTATTGAACGTTCGAGCAAAGGCACAGGGTTTGATTATTGGTTGGGTACAATAGATACAGAAGGAATAATTCCCTTTCAAAACAAAGTTAGGTTAGAAGTATCGGGCATACGCAAGGGAGACCATAGCCGTGTTAAAGCTAGAGTCAAACAGAAAAAAGAACAAACAAAACCTTCAGACGGAAAATATCCTGCTTACATTATCGTAGTTGAATTCAGCACACCCCTATCTTTTGTTGCCAAAAAATGAGTAATATTCAAGAAAAACATACAGCAGCGATGGATTTAGCTGAAGCGGCTTTTCTAGCTAAACTTAAAGGTGATTCGGAACAAGCGTTGCAACTAACTCGGCAAGCATTTGAGAGTGAGCAAGCAGCAGCAGCCTTGATTGCTCATCAATTGGATGCGGAACCAACACGCTCGGTTTTGCATCGAAGTGCGGCAAATCTTGCTGTTAACTGTGGAGAATTGCAGGCAGCAGAACGTTTGATTGCTACAGCCTTAACCGGAAATCCACCGACTGAAATAGCCGAAGAATTGAAAGATTTGTTTATTCAAATTAATTTACGTCCCTATTTACAACGTCACGGCATCAGTGTTGATAACGAACAAATTAATGCGATTATAAAACGTGCATCTTAAATTGATGTGCAGCTACATTGTATAAGACGAAAACGTAAAATTACTGTATTGCGGGTATCTTGCCCGCGTCCCATATACAAATTAAATGCGCAACAGCTTAACATCACTCGGGCGATAAACTCTACCAACAGTATGGTCAGGTTGAATCTCAATGACTAAATCAGCGAATGTCGAAGATTCGACCAATGGCTTAATGAATAATTCTGGGTGAAGCGATCGCCAAAAATAATTCACAAATTCCTCTATCTGTTTGTCACTCATCCCTGACTTACCAGCAGCAATCATTTGTTGTTCTGCTTGTTTGCGCCATTCTAAAGAAAGCCGATAATCTGTAGGATACAGAACTATGAGGCTGTGTAATCGATCCCACAAAGGTAGATAATCCCTAAGTTTACTATTTATATCACGGGCGAATGTTCTATCCTCGTCTGTAATAATTGGTGGTGGTGGAGTTTCAAATTTAGCAGGTTCGATTGGTCGCGCACCAACAAACCATCCTTCAAAAAGAACAATATCTACATTCTCGACAATTTCCGGAGTTGTTCTATCACCAGCACCAGAATAAGCTGACTTGTCAAAGCGTGGGACTACAACTGGACTTTTACCCTTTTGAATGTCATCGAGTACACTTAACCCCAGTTCAATATCATGAGTTCCTGGTGGACCTCGCCAAATCAAGCGCGGGTCTTGCTGTTGTAATTTCAGGCGCTCGCTATAGGTTTTGTATAGATCATCCAAAGATAAGTTCAACGTACAGTATCCTAACTCCTGGAGGAGCAAGGTAAGAACCTTACACATTGTGGTTTTACCCGTTCCTTGTCCTCCTAAAATACCTTGTATAATAGGATGCCCTGCTTTTTGACGTTGTGATGCAAGTTTTGTTGCTAAAGGTAACCACACATTCCACAACACCTCCAGCGTTTCGTAGGTTTGCATTCGGAGGGTGGTTTGGCAGAATTCACTTAAGCTTGGTAAGACAGATCTTAGTAAGTGCGATCGCGTCTGTATAACTTCATCTACATTTTCTCCTGTGATCCCAAAAGCTTTTGCATGTAGCGTATCTGCTAACATTGCTTCTTTTGCTTCTTCCTGCCAACTTTCTTCTGCCTGCGTTACATTTAAAACTTGACTCAGCCAACTCATATCGTGCCACATAAGAGACCATTTATAAAGTAAACCTTAAATTAAGGTAGGGTGCGTTAGGCGCATTATTAAGTATCATTTTCAACTAATTCACTAATTTTTGCGCCGTAACGCACCGCTATTAATGGCTAATCAGACACTTTGGTGGACGATCAAAGTTGAACCTGTGGTAAGCGAGAATCAAGAAAGCGGTTCATCCAACTTTCTAGATAGGCTCGGTTGACTCTTTGCTCATCAGGTTCTGATGTGTTTAATGGATAGGGCGCTAGTCCTTTAATAACAGATGTCGTGACGCAAAACATGGATTTCTGGAAGCTGCGGCAAATTTGTACTCGGAGATTATTTGTTCCACGACGGGAACACTCATAAACTTCCTGCAAATAATCTGGCAGAAAATGACGCATATCCTGCATTAGCAATGTTGGAGGAATTCCAGCACCCCCAATAGGTAAAGGATCGGCGTAAATGACACCATAGTTAAATTGAGATAACTCTTGGGGAATTTGGTTTGCTTGTGCATTGTAGGAAATAGTTCCAAAAAAGGGTGTACCTCGGAAGAAAACCGCTTCAACATAAGGTACAGCTACGTCTTTTAAAAACTCCAACCCTGCATTTTTTGGGATGATATCGTAGCATTCACCACGAATCAGAACACTATAGGTGATTGGCAAGTTTGCTGCCGCTACTAAACCAGCTTGGATATGCTCAACGACGTCGGGAATAGAAGTGATTTCTTGGCGATTGTAGCGTTCTGATAAATCACAGAAAATATCGCTCATAACTCGCCAGAACTGACCTAAAGCACTGTAGTAAGTAAGTTGTCGAATCTGTTCACGGAAAAATCCAGGAAACAGGTGGTTTAAGCCCATAAAGATGGGATTCCCTTGAAATTTTGCCGCGATCGCTTGTTGTACAAGTTCCTCAAATCTTGGTGAATTCAAATAGGTATCCAGACCTTCGCCACCATGCCAAAGCATAGCTTTCATGCAATATTCCGCATATTCAAAGTTAATGCGATCGTGCCATCCATATTTCAGTAACTTTGCAAATGTTACTTCACCGTTGAAATATTTAAAAATGGGAAATGGCTCTAAAAAAGCATTTTCAGCGATATAGCACAGATTTTTTGAGTAAGCATCTAAAACTATGCCATAGCTATGTAAAATTCCTACAACCTCCACCAGATTTCTTGGAGAATCAGGAAGAAGAGTGTCACCATTTTCTAAACGATCAATGTAGCTGCTTAAAGGATGAGTTGACTGTTGCAGCTTTAAGAAGGCTTTAACCATTTTCAATTTTCTTCTAAACTTGATTTTTACAAATTCTTCAACGCTGGGAGATGGTGATCAATGGTTCTTGCATAGCAGTTGTTGTGGCTTTGCTGATGTTAATCAGCCAGCTTGGTTGCATACCCAAAATGATGATCATCACTGCCAGAATAATTCCAGGAATTGGCTCTGACCATTTCATAGGAGGTAAGTCAGTCATTCCCTCATCAATACGTCCAAAGAAAGCACGGTTGACCAAAAGTAGAAAATAAACAGCAGTTAATCCTGTAGCGAACATACAGAACAGGGTTTGTATAGGAAACACTGACAAACTTCCTCGGAAGCACAAAAACTCAGCAACAAAACCTGCCATACCGGGAATACCTGCACTGGCCATAGCGGCTAATACCATCAAGCTTCCAATCACAGGTAAACCTTGTTCAGGATTGAGTAAACCTTTGAGTTTGGTTAAATCGCGAGTTCCTGTTTTCTCATAAACCACGCCCACCATGAGAAACAACAACGCAGAAATTAAACCGTGACTGACCATTTGGATAAGTGTCCCCATAAGGCTCACAGGAGTTGCTGCTGCTGCTCCTAGTAAGATGTATCCCATATGTCCAATAGAGCTATAGGCAATTGTCTTTTTCATGTCTTTTTGAGCAATAGCCGTAAAAGTCCCAAACAGAACGCTCGCTACCGCCCAAGTGGCTAGCCATGGAGCTAAAACTGACCACGCTTGAGGAAATAAACCCAAGCCAAACCTCAGTAATCCATAAGTTCCCAACTTTAACAACACTCCAGCCAACAGGACAGAAATCGGTGTGGAAGCCTCAACGTGAGCATCTGGTAACCAAGTGTGGAACGGAACCAAAGGAATTTTGACACCAAAGCCCAACAAAATTATGATGAGTAACGGAATTTGAGTACTTAGTGGTAACAGAGATGATAGTGCTGGATCGTAAGCAAAGTTAGAAGCACCACTGAAGCCTACTAAACCCAGAAAGGCAATAAGAATGAAAATCCCTGAAACTGCTGTGTACATCAGAAACTTTGTTGCTGCATATTGGCGGTTCTGACCACCCCAAATGGCAATGAATAGATACAGGGGAATCAACTCCATTTCGTATAAGACGAAAAAGAGCAATAAATCTTGAGCGAGGAATGCACCAGATACGGCACCGTTCAACAGCAAAATGAGAGCGTAGTAAAACTTCGGTCTTGGGGTGTGCGCTGGAGTGCTGTAGATAGCGATCGCTGTTAGTAAACCATTGAGAATTAACAACGGTAGAGATAAACCATCAACTCCAAGATGGTAAGTTATCCCTAAACTTTCAATCCAGGGAGCGTACTCTTGAAATTGCCAATTAGAATTGAGTTGCTCAAATCGACCTGCTAAGATGAGAGACCAAATGAACAAACCGAAAGTCACTGTAAAAGCCGTCCATCTGGAAAAACGGGGTGTGACTCCTGGGAGAAATCCGATCAGCGCAGCGATCGCAGGTATCCAAATGAATACACTAAGCATATTTCACTCCTAGATGGCAAAAAGCTATTTTCTGGCAATTTAAAGAATGCTCAAAATCTCAGAAATGTTGAAGACTTGGAAAAATTTCCAACTGATGAAACCGGTTAAAATACTGATTCCCAGAAAAATGGTCAGTACATAAGATTGAGATAGACCAGAAGTGCTGTACTTTAAGCTTTGACCACTCTTTTGAGTGGTCAAACCAACCAAATTGACTAATTTATCTACAAGATTGCTATCTAGCCAATTAGTGAATTTAGAGAACTGGGTAACGGCTAAAATGACGCTGAAGCGATAAATTTGCTCGATGTAAAAGTCGTATGCTAGCAGGTTATGGAAGAATCTAGCAGTTTTACTTTTTGGTTGGAGCCAAGTACGCTGCAATGTGATTGTGTTTCCGAGGACGCAACCTAAGACACCAGAGAGAATATGTAAAATCACTTGATGCTGATTCAAGGACATCCAGAATGGCAGAATGTTTAAACTCCTTAGCATGGCTGGCACAGAAAGGGTTGTTGCGATCAAACCCAACATTGGTAAAGCCATTTGCCAAGAAATTTCTGGCGCACACCGAGTTTTTGCTTGAGAGGAACCTAAAAAAACCAGACGAAAGACACGAGTGAAGTTAAATGCTGTCAGAGCGTTGATTAAAAGTAATACCCCGACTAGCCAGGGAGAATCTAGCCAAAAGTGGTCAATACCCTGTTGCATTGCCCAAAATCCACCTAGTGGTAATAATCCAATTAATCCCGCCGCGCCAACAACAAAACCACTTGCCGTAATTGGCATTGTCTTGCCTAGTCCGCCCATCTCTGTTAAGTTTTGGCTATTGGTTGTAGTTATGACGCTACCAACACTCATAAACATCAGAGCTTTAGCGATCGCGTGCACCAAAATCAGCATCAAAGCGAAATTTCTGTATTGCATCCCAACCGCAATAAAAACCAATCCCATGTAAGCGCTGGTGGAATGAGAAAGGGCGCGTTTGATATCAATTTGGGCGATCGCAACCAATGAAGATCCAATTGCAGTCACAGTACCAATTGTCACTAAAGTGGCCATTGCTACTGGTGAAATTGCTAGGATGGGCTGGAGTGTAACCAACACATAGCCACCACAAGAAACCACAAGTGAGTTCCGCAAAACTGATGCAGGGCTAGGAGCTTCCATTGCTTCATCTAGCCAGAGATGGAGAGGAAATTGAGCACATTTCCCAGTAGGACCAGCTAGTAACGTCAAACACAGAAGTGTCGCGCTTATAGGGGGTAAATTAGCAGTTTTTGCCCATTCATAGAGGTCGGGAAAGTTGCTGCTTCCTACCAAAGTTGAGAGTACTACCACTCCCATGAGTAGTAGGACATCCCCGACTCGCTTGGTAAGGAATGCATCTCGTGATGCTTTAACCACTAGAGGTTGAGCGTACCAAAATCCAACCAATAGGTATGTCGAGAGGGTTAATAGTTCCAAAAAGCAGTATGACAGGAGCAGGGAATTGCTTAATGCTAAACCACTCATTGCTCCTTCAAAAAATCCCATCAAGGCAAAAAAGCGAGCAAGAGCATAGTCTTTCTCCATATATCCCAAAGCGAACAGCTGTGCCAACAGACTTAAACCTGTCACCAATTGCATTGACCCAACACTGAGGGATGAGATTTCTAAAGCAAAAGACAAATCTAAATCTGCTATTTGAAACCAATGTATGGTCAGATGTTGAGATGGTTGGTTCCAAATAGCACTAAAAACAACTGAACCGTGAATATAGGCGCACAACGTCATCAATATATTCCCGTAAGCTGCTGGACGTGGACCTGTACGCTGAATCATTCCAATAGCCCAAGGCACAGCAAAAATAGCGCCCAGTAAGCCGTAAAACGGAATTAACCAACTTGTTTGGATAAAAAATTCAGTCATGTAATAGCTCCAAACGTCAAAATTGCATAAATTCGTGACCAACACGCGCCAGAGAATGTTTTATGAAGAAGAATTCAGGAGTCAGGAGCCAGGAGTCGGAATGAAGTTGTTGGTAAAAACCTCGTCCCCGGTGGACGAGAAAGGGGTTGAAACTTTCCCTAAGACACCATCCCTTTATGAGTGGTGTATTCTGACTCCTGAATTCTGACTTCTGACTCCTTTTTATTAATGACGGTTTCCATCATTAATAAAACATGGATACATAGGGTAACCCTTAATTTGCAACGCCGATTTTTAAGTTGTTTTATAGGTAGATGTGAAGGGTCTACGATTACGCTCTATCAATCCATCCCATTGCACAATGAGATTAGTACCTACTTTTTGCTGTTGTTTGCTCCATGTGGAAATCAAGTCGAGACATGAGTGATCTATGTAAGCCAGGTTTTCTAAATGAAGATACAACTCACTTCCGGGTGGTACTTTTTCCAAAGCACTTGCCAATTTTGGTAAACGGACAAATGTTGCTGCTCCTTGGAGATAAATATGCATTTGTCCATCGTCATCTGTGAAAGTTTGGATATTCAGGATGGACATCTTATAAATCAGTGTCATTGCTGTCAGCGTCACGCCAATTAGGACACCTGTTAGTAGGTCAACAGCTACAATTCCGATGAAGGTCGAGCAGAATATCACCATAGGAAGACGCCCGTACTTTTTAAGTTGGCGAATGTGTTCTACTTCTATTAGCTTGTAGCCAGTGAAAACTAGAATTGCTGCTAAGCTAGCTGTGGGAATCATCCTTAACAATGCTGGTGCACTCACCACTAACAGGAACAACCATAAACCGTGAAGTATCCCAGATAATCTTGTTTTAGCACCTGCTTCTACGTTGACAGCACTTCGAGCAATCACCCCTGTCATAGGCAAAACACCAAGCAGCCCGCAGATCATATTGCCAAATCCTTGTGCTGCTAATTCTCGGTCAAAATTGGTTCTTGTTCCAGTATGTAAACGATCTACTGCGACAGCTGAAAGCAAACTCTCTGTACTTGCAATAAATGCAATCACGAACGCTTGGAAAAATACAGGCAGCTGAAATACTTGAATCAGATTGGAAAATCTGGGAAGATGGACGGCCTCTGTCAAAGATGTAGGGAGATCAACATAGTGAATCGGTAACGAGAAGACTCTGGATATGACTGTCGCAGTGACCACACCTACAAGCGCTCCAGGTACAAGCTTCAAACTGCGCGGTTTAAACTTATTCCACAGGACGAGGGAGAGAATAGTTGTCACCCCGATCAACCCTGCTATGAAATGAACGTTGGGATCGCCTGAAAAGAAAGCTTCTTTGATATCCTTAGGAATTGTAATTAAATTCTCCAGACCATGTCTGCGTGGTTTGTCATCGAGCATGACATGAAATTGGGAACCGAGAATTAAGATGCCGATACCTGCCAGCATTCCATAAATGACGGCTGGAGACATGGCGCGAAATAATTGACCTAGCCTGAATTTGCCCGCAAGAAATTGCATCAAACCTGCTAATAGCAAAATGGGGCCAATCATGTCAATACCATTTTTTTGGACAATTTCTGCAACAATTACCGCTAGCCCAGCTGCAGGTCCGCTCACAAGCAAAGGGGATCCAGAAATCGCAGCAATCACTCCGCCTACAATTCCTGTCACTAAGCCGCGTGCTGGAGGAAGTTCAGATGCGATCGCGATCCCCATGCAAAGTGGAAGAGCTACAAGAAACACCACAAATGATGCTGCTATTTCACTGGTAAACAAGGATTGATTCCGAATATTGGTAAGCTTTGTCATTTGTTTGCTCTCGATCCAATAGAAAGTTCTCTTTTTCGATACGCAGAGTTATTCGTTACTTAGTTACTGATAAAGCTCCCTGATGTTGTTAAAGAATTCATCCACAGTCAAAGCCCTTAAGCTGTTTCATCCTCTGACCTGAACCAGAATATAGGGGCCTGGGATAATAGATGTTGTTACTTGCTTGATTCATCACTAAAAATGATCCCTACTACTTAAGACAGCTTCTCTACACAAATTAAAGAAAGTGACTCAAGATGTAGCGCTTACGTTTTTTGGTTTAACTTACTTCATAGATAATTCTAAATCGTTTACTTCATTTTTCTTTATCTTTATTTAAACTTTAGTAAAATTACATGAACTTTTGATGAGCAAAACATGAGAAAATTTTAATAAACCCAAAAAAATGTGCCATTTAGTCTCGAAAATTTCCTACGCCAAGAGAAAAACACGTAAATAAATTCAAGGAAGAGGGAGCTCTTAGCAGGGGAAACAATGGGATGGGGATTGGACCCAAATTGGGCACAGGGCAGCGAGTGTCGGTTTCCCATCTAATCCCCCTGCTCCCTACTCCCTACTCCCTTTCATGACCCTAATTTAAAGGCTTCAAGAAACAAGCTGTAAACTAACCCAATTTTAAGGCTATTCAGCGAATCTAACCAAAGTGATCGCTTTGCTAAAAAACTACGGCTGTAAAATATTCTACTGGTGATTTCCGTTAAGATGACTAAAATTGCAGCTACCACAACATCCCATTCAGCCGTTTGTCCAGATGTAGTGGAAATGACGTTTCCCAGGAAAAAGCCGAACAAAAGATTGATCACCACAAGCGAAAACCGCCGCCAAGGATTGGAAAACCATTCTCCTAATCGCCTGGCGATCGCATCTAGTAGGTTGTTGAGACGAGTATTTTGCATCGAATGAACTTGCGAAAGTCAAGATACATCGAAATATTTTTTCTATACTGATAGTAGAGGGTTCAGCATTGTCCTTTTTAAATATTGTATTATCTTTCAGTTTGGTTATTATTGATTAACAAAACTTATATGTCTTGCTATTCTCAACCAAGCACAATATGGGTATTGGACAATGTAGCTATAAAGTTAATAGCTAACAAAGTGGGTTAGGGCTTGCGCTTGTGGTTAATTATCGTTTTTAACAATGGGCTGCTATATGCCCAAGCCTAGAAAAAATACTTATTTCAAATAATTATCAATCAATATGAAATCAATCCATCGTCATGCTATTCTGTTAGCTTGTTCTTTGGTACTGCTTTTACTACCAACGGGATGCTACGAGGTAAGTGTATCTTTTGAGCAACCAGCAACAGAAGCATCACCAACACAGTCTGCTCAAACATCGGATTTGCAAAAAACAGATTCTTCTATTGCGCTACAAGGAGCTAATGCTTCTACAGTAACTAAACAAACGAATTCTGTCTTAGTCTCCCAAAGTAACAACAATCAGAAAGCACAATCTCAAGGAAGCTTACGAATCAGTAATCAAACCGAACAGCCTGTTCGCCTTGCTCTACTAGAACGGCACTTAGGGAGGAAAAGCTCTACGAAAAATGATATCCCAGCACATTGGGATTTTGCTCCCAAAGAAGGTAGTGAGAAGGGGTTGGTTTTATCATTGCCTAAAGGTAAATTAAAGCTCGAAAAAGGAGATATTTTAGTTGCCTTCGCACAAGATGGTTCCCGAAGCTACTGGGGACCATATGTTGTGGGTGAAACTCCCTTACCCAGTTGGAGTACTGAAAAGGCAGAATGGCAATTGGTTATTAGTCAATAGGGGGGATTGGGTATTGGCGACTGGGTACTGGGTACTGGGGAATAATATGTTCAGGGTCAAACTGAATTTTATAATTTTTTCGACTGAAAGCTTCATACCTAAACCCCAATCCCAATCACCAATCCCCAATCACCAATCCCCAGTCCCCAATAAGGAACTGAAAAATTGAGTCAAAGTCATCTTAATTGGTTTAGGATCGTGAATCCAATTAATCAAGTGGCTGATGACCAATGACAAAAATAGGAAAGCACCGATTTCTTTTGATACTGTCAATTTTATGGTTAATTTTAATTTGTTGGGTAGCTTATGGGTGGAATTTAGGCAGTATCGGGTTGATAGATGAGACAGAACCGCTATTTGCTGAAGCTTCCCGCCAAATGTTTGTCACTGGTGATTGGATCACACCATTTTTTGATGGAGAAACTCGTTTTGATAAACCTGCTTTGATCTACTGGTGTCAAGCGATCGCGTATTCAATTTTCGGAGTCAATGAGTGGGCTGTACGTCTTCCTTCGGCGATCGCCGCAACAGGGGTAATTTTCTTGGGATTTTATACCATACACCGCCATCTTGCACAAGAAGTTGACTTCAAGCACCCTTTAAAACCTTGGTTAACAGCTGCTTTAGGCGCATCTGTTATGGCATTGAACCCAGAAATGATTATCTGGGGTAGAACTGGTGTTTCAGATATGCTACTCACCGGGTGCATGGGTTCAGGCTTATTATGCTTTTTTCTGGGATATAGCAATAATAATCAGTCTTCTAGGTTCAATAAGTGGTATCTTGCTTTCTATGTGCTAATTGCTGGTGCAATTTTGACTAAAGGACCAGTGGGAATAGTCTTACCTGGATTGATTATTGGGATATTTCTATTTTACCTGGGCAATTTGCGCAAAGTCTTGCAAGAAATGAACCTAGTCATAGGTACGCTAATTGTCTTAGGCTTATCAGTGCCATGGTATGCACTAGTAATTTGGCGCAACGGATGGGCTTTTATTAACTCCTTTTTTGGTTATCACAACCTCGAACGCTTTACCGAAGTTGTTAATGGTCACGCAGCTCCTTGGTATTTCTATTTTGTAGTGGTATTACTGTGTTTTGCTCCTTACTCGATATATTTGCCTGTGGCAATGTCAAGGCTTAAGTTTTGGCAAAGAAAACATTGGTGCGCCCAAGAACGAAGCAGACAACTCGGTTTGTTTGCCTTTTTCTGGTTTATGGGTGTCTTTTGCTTTTTCACAATTGCTGTCACGAAACTTCCTAGTTATGTATTGCCTTTAATGCCCCCTTCAGCTATTTTGGTGGCGCTGTTATGGAACGATTTAGTCAAGGGAGATCTTGAGCAGAGGAGCAGAGGATCTCTTGAGCTCTTGAGCGGGGGAGCAGGGAAATTAAAAGGAATTTATCGCTCTTTTTTTCTGTGGAGTGGTTGGGTGAATGTAGTGTTTTTATCGGCACTTGCAATAGCACTGTTTCAGGTTCCACGGATATTAGGACCTGATCCAGCTGCACCAAACCTTCGGCAACTACTTATACAGTCAGGTTTACCAGCTCTAGGTGGTGTGATTTTGCTCTGTTGTGCATTAGTGCTTGCATTTATATTGATACGGCGCTTTTGGCACAGTTTTATTATTGTAAATTTACTAACTTTTGTGGCGTTTTTGGTTTTTGTTCTTACTCCTAGTTTGTTTTTGATGGATCAACAGCGTCAGCTACCTTTAAGGGAATTGTCAGCGATCGCAGTACAAGCACAAAAACCAGGGGAACAATTAGTTATGGTTGGCTTTAAAAAGCCTTCTGTGGTATTTTACACTCGCCGTAGCGTCACTTACATAAAAGACGCTAAAACTGCGGCAAAATATATTCAAGAGCAATCTATTAAGAAAGCGCAACCTCTCTCAGTACTGTTATTATCGCAACCTACAAAGTTCCCACAAATAGGTCTACAGCCTACAGATTATGAAAATTTAGGTGCTAAAGGAGCTTATCAACTGATTCGACTTCCAATACGGGGCACGGGGCATGGGGCATAGGGCACCCCTGCGGGGAAGTCAAAAGTCACGCATTCAAAAGTCAAAACTGGTTCAGAGGGAACTCTTAACAGGGAACTCTTAACAGTGTACCCACGGATGCGCGCCGTGGGATTGAAACAAGGACGCCGTATTTAAGAGCGCTGCGCGTCTCGAAATACATCTTTATTTGCAAGTGGGCTTTAAACCCACAAAGTCACGTTTTTTTTCTTTCCCTGTTCCCTGTTAAGAGTTCCCCGTTCCCTTTTTTTTGTAAGATTTGTCTTTTTTCCTCCCCTGCCTCACCTGCTCCCCCTGCCTCCCCTGCTCCTCTGCTCCCATGCCCCATGCCCCATGCCCACTACCCGTTAGCATTTAACGCTTGGTGAATATGGGTTAACAAGTCTTCCATGGAGATGGATCGGGGCAAAATATGGTTAGTGAGTGTACCCAAAACAGTTTCTATATTATTGTCTTGGGTTTCTTCTGCCTCATTAGAATTTAATCGTTGGTCGAGTACTAAAACAGGTGGCAAATTGAAAGGTAATTGTCTCAATGTTTGGAGTGCTGAGTAAACCTCTTGTTGTCGACTATTAGACTCTCCTAAGCAGATTAAAAGTAAGTCAGCGCTCCCGTGGCGAATTTGTTGCAGCAATTCAGCCCAGGAGCGCCCCATCACTGCTTTCAAGCCAGCAGTTAATAGATACTGAATCAAAGCTTGAAACCACTCAGAACCACGAGAAATGGTTAAGGGTTTTAATCCCAAAGAAGCACAAGGGGTGTTCATCTGAGTTGCTAAACGGTTTGGCGGGGAGTGTTTTTGTGACCGATAGCCGCTCCGGGGCTTTTGTTTGATCTCTGGTAAGTCTGGTAGCATCGCAAAATCTACCACTAAGATGCTAGGTGGGCAAGATACGCCTGCGGCAATTTGTAGTACTGATAATAAGGCATCTGTTTTCCTGTTACCGTTTCTGTGTTCAGAACCAAATGATGTTAGTAAGCAAGGAAAAACAGAAAGTCCAGGTACCAGAGAAGCTGCTTGTGTAGTTGCCACGTCACAGGTAACAAGAGGTAAAGTTATCAAACGAGGATATTGATTAAATTTTTGCAAATAGCTTTGTGCGGCTGGCATTTCTGCATCTAGCAAAACTACATCAAAATGCCAAACTCGAGTTAAAAGATCTGCTTGATCTAAATTATCCGCTTCTACAACCCGGTGGTTTTGTAGCGACAAAGGTGAGTGGACATATTCCGACTCAGAACTAACTAATCTGAGAATTCTCAGTGAACTCTGGGTAGGAACGATTTCACTATTGTTTCTCTTTTGCGGTTGGGCTTCAGGTATAGCAAATAAATTTTCAATTAGCGGTGTTAAGAACTGATGTTGTACTGGTAAGCTCAGAAAACCGTCTGCTCGATTGCTATGTGCTTGCTCTTTCTCGGCCCTTGTTGCTGTTACAACTACAGGAATGTGACGGGTTGCACTATCTGATTTTAGTAGAGTCAGCACATCCCAACCTGATAATAATGGAAGCAACGGATTGAGGAATATAGCTTTGGGTTGTAAGCGACGAGCTTTTTCTAATGCTTCACATCCCGAGCGAGCAATCACCACCCGATATCCTAACCCTGTTAGCTGTTTAGTCAAATCGTCAATATATCGCGCTACTGCTTCAACAACCAATATTAAGCTGTTTTGATAAGTTGGGAAAGTGGAATTGTTTATAGGGTGTTGGGAAGACAATGAGGGGGAAAGATGAGGAGAATAATTTTTTGGTTCGTCTATAGATAGTTGATCTGTAATAAGGTTTTCTGAATTATTAGCGTCTCCTTGGTTCAGGTAAGTTGTGTTGGAATGACGTTGTGTTTGTTGAACTCCTGTTCTTTTAAAAAGAGGTTGTGAGGTTTCATGCAGCTTTTGCTCTGATCCCCATATCTCAATATCTCCAGTTCTTTTCTGTGGAGGGCTAGGCGGTAGGAGTAATGAAAATTGGCTACCTTTACCTTCTTTAGATAAGAAGCTAACATCACCACCATGAAGACGAGCTAAAGCTCTAGTTAAAACTAACCCTAATCCTGTTCCCTCATGTTGGCGAGTGAGCGGATTTTCTAGTTGTTGGAATTTTTGGAAGATGAGATGCTGTTGATGTTCGGGAATTCCAATACCTGTATCCCATACAGTGAAGGTGATCCAGCCTTCCCAACGATTCACCAATAGCCCTATTTCCCCACCAGTTTCTGTAAACTTGAAGGCATTTGAAAGCAGGTTTACGAGCATTTGACGTAAGCGGAATTCATCTGCCACTAACTCATCTAAACCTGGTTCTATTGAGATGGTAAATTGATGTTCTTGTGTAGTGCTGCTGTGTGCTGCTTTGCTGGTTTCCCGATGTATAGTTTTTGCCTCTGATATAGCGCGATCGCACACAGATCTGATTTTGACGTTGGACACAGACAGTTCCATCTGTCCTGTTTCCATACGCGTTAAATCCAAGATGTCATTAACAACACTCATTAAGTGTCGTCCACTTTGATGAATTAATCCTGCATAACGGGCTTGACGCTCGTTTAGTGTGCCTAACTGCTGATCTACTAGCAACCGCGATAAACCCAAAACTGCTGTTAAGGGGGTTTTCAGTTCATGACTAATACAAGCTAAAAACTCATCCTTTAACCTATTAAGCTGAATCAGATCAGCATTTTTTGCTGCCAGTTCTTTGCAAAGCTGTTGCTGCTCAGTAACATCAGTTGCTAGCATCAGCCACAAATCACTGTCGAGCGGCAGATCTTTTGATTGAGACGAGGAGGAATACTGAGCAACTTTTCCTGTCGACGGGTCAAACGCGTTGAGATAATTGGGGTCACCCAACAAACCTTCTGAATCACGAGTCAAAATTTGCCAATCTGGACTATCTAATGGAATTTTGGCAAATTGCCAGACTCGCTCCTGACCATTTTGTACTTCAACAATACAGGTACAGGTACCGAGTTGGCTATCCAAAAAGCACCGACTTGAGCCGGTTGCTTCCAATTGCTGTTGGTGTTGGCTTTTCGGTGAAGTTGATTTTGAACGTTTTGGTACGGTGTTAAGGGATAGCTCCTCGCCTAACCCAGACAAAGAATTTTCTTGAGTCTGAAGTTTAAGAGATTGGGGCGCAGCCGGGCTATAATTCTCACTAAGCCTACTATTAGTAGTAATCTTGACTCCCTTTTCAACAGGGTGTTGTGTTTTTTTCGGTTGCGTATTTCCTAGTATTGCCTCTACCTGCTGCCTCACACCCTCTGGATCTTTCAATGATCCTAGCTGCTGCCACCAAGCGGGGTTTTGGGTTACGATCTCTCCGGCGCTGGTTTGTAACATTAAAGGCCAAGGTAGCCGTTCTAGCAGCTGTACTAATGGCTTGTCTATCAGTGGTTTGCTTTTAGTACTTTTAGTATGATTCGTTTCTATAGAGGCTTCAGTAAGCTTTGGATCAAAAGCTGGGTAGCAATCACTTTTGGAACAGACTATTTCGCCCTTGTGCTTAGCCACAATTTGTAACAGGCGCACGCTATCTAAAAGACCCAACAATTTACCATTGGAGTCAATGAGTACCCAATCTCCTATGCTAGTGTTTGCTTGGTTCGGTTGAGAATGCAAAAATCTGCTCAACTGTTCGACACAAAAAGAAGCTGGTAATGTTTGTATTGGTTGGATCAGTTCTTTTCCTAAGTTGGAAACTGGCTGCTGTAAGTCTAAAAGATTTTTGTCAACTTGTCCGTTTAGCATTTGTGATGCTAAACGGGCACAATACAACAATCCTATTGGGCATTGCTGCTCATCTAGTATAACCACGCGATCGCACTGCTGTTCGGCAAAAATTTCCAGTACAACTGCTAGAGCAGTCGTTTCTAGGCAACTGGGCACTGTTGCGATCAAGTCATAAAGTGGGTACTTTAGCATTGACATAAGGCAATGAGGTCATTCCTTGAAGAAAGTGTGCTTCTGTTTAGCAATCAGCTAGCTGCAAAAGCGGCGACTGTGTTTACAAGTGAAGCAATATCCTCCATGAATATTGAAATTTGGGATTTTTGTTAAAAGTTTAAGGGCTTTAAAACAATGGATTTTGCTATAAAAAACAAGCAGTTCATGACCAACAGTCTTAACCAAGGCAGCAATCTTGGGAAGCGCCGAGATCATTACAGATAATGCACCTAGGCTCCTCTTGGTGTTCAACTGCTCATCGATAGTGAGAGCTACGACAATTATGGCTCCAAAAATTCGCTTTAGAACCTTTAGGAATTATAATGATTTATAATGCGACAATCGTTTATGTTTGTTTAAGTATCTTATTAAGGAGTGTAGTAAGGAAATCTATATTGAGATAGATCTAAAAAAATGCAACCTATGGCTAGTAAACACATCCCGGGTACTTCATGAGCGTATATAGTTGCTCTGGAGGTTTCTCGCTTTATAATAAAAGACTACTGGTTTAGTCACTAAGTGATACTTCCGGATAATTCCTATAGCTTGTTAGTTGACTAAAATCCGTTAACACCGAAGCAGGTACTTGAAGTCGCTTAGTCTTATATGCTGCATACCTGATCTCAGTGTAGGAGTCTTTTCCATCTTTAGACTGACCAGTTTTCTTCTCAAGGTGGAGTATTAGACATAACAATAAGAAATGTTATTACCCATTTTTATTCTCCAACCAAAGTTTAAAAAAGTTTTAAATTGTGAGCCTGACTTAGCCATTAAACAAAGCTATACATGGCGTATTTGTAACGCTATTCAAATCACTCTTACTAAAACTAATGAGAAGATACACTATTTACTTCACCAAGGACAAGAAAATTTACCTAAAAAATTAAGCCTCAAATATTTTTTTGGAGATAACCGTGCTATAGGAGAACATCAGTTTTTTCTGCAAATGACGAGAGCCAAAGACGAGGCATTGTTACAGCAACTCAAATCTGAATACAGCTATATCCTTATAAATTACTTTACCACAGATAAAAAATTGAAGGAAAAGATTGATAAATTTATCAATGCAGTATTTTATGCTAATATTCCTGTGCCACAAATTATAGAGATTCATATGGAACTGATTGAGGATTTTTCCAAACAGCTAAGATTGGAAGGGAGAAGTGATGAATCATTACTTGATTATCGCTTGACCTTGATCGATATACTGGCTCACTTATGTGAGCTATATCGGAGTTCTATGTCTAAATGAGGAGAATCGCTTGAAATTCAAAATCAACACCAGACATGTATTATATTCTATCCCATCTTAAGGGATAAGTGTAACTATTATGAGTAATGTAAAAAAAACCTATGTTCTTAAACTTTATGTGGCAGGCAACACCCATAACTCTGTAAGGGCTTTAAAAACACTCAAAAACATTCTAGAACAAGAGTTTCAGGGCGTTTACACGTTGAAAGTCATCGATGTCCTAAAAAACCCACAACTGGCAGAAGAGGATAAAATTCTAGCCACGCCGACACTAGCTAAAATATTACCTCCACCTGTGCGTAAGATTATTGGTGATCTGTCAGATAGAGAGAGAGTGTTAATTGGCCTAGATTTGCTGTATGAAGAACTTATTGAAGAAGAAAATCTTCAATCATAGACTTCATGACATATAGAATATAGAATACAAACTTTATGAGTAAATTAACTGGGTTTAAAACCCGTTTATAAGTTTTAAACAAACAATGAGTGAAAAAGACAAACTACAGCCAACCAGTACACCAGTTGGAGGTGTCGAAAAAATTCGCACAATGATAGAGGGCTTTGACGACATTAGTCATGGCGGTTTACCTCTTGGCAGAACAACCCTAGTTAGTGGGACTTCTGGAACAGGCAAAACTTTATTTTCTCTGGAGTTTCTCTATAACGGGATCCGCTATTTTAATGAACCAGGAGTCTTTGTCACTTTTGAAGAATCTCCAAGTGATATCATTAAGAACGCGCATATCTTTGATTGGAATTTACAACGTTTAATTGATGAAGGAAAGTTATTTATTCTCGACGCCTCGCCTGATCCAGAAGGACAAGATGTAGTAGGTAATTTTGATCTTTCTGCATTGATTGAGCGCTTGCAATACGCAATTCGTAAATATAACGCTAAACGAGTGGCTATTGACTCCATTACAGCAGTATTTCAGCAGTATGAAGCCTTGGGAGTTGTACGACGAGAGATTTTTCGTCTCGTGGCGCGCCTAAAAGTGTTAAATGTTACCACACTTATCACAACAGAACGTACGGAAGAATACGGACCCGTTGCTTGTTTTGGGGTAGAAGAATTTGTTTCTGATAATGTAGTGATTATCCGCAACGTTTTAGAAGGAGAGCGCCGCCGCCGTACCGCTGAAATTCTCAAACTGCGTGGTACGACACATATGAAAGGCGAGTATCCTTTTACGATCACCAATGGAGGAATTAACATTTTCCCACTAGGAGCAATGCGCTTGACTCAACGGTCTTCAAATGTAAGAGTCTCTTCTGGAGTCAAAACTTTAGACGAGATGTGTGGTGGTGGGTTCTTTAAAGATTCGATTATTTTGGTGACAGGAGCTACTGGTACTGGTAAAACCTTATTAGTGAGCAAGTTTCTTCAAGATGGCTGCGTCCATAACGAAAGAGCACTACTGTTTGCTTACGAAGAATCACGTGCTCAACTCTCTCGCAATGCATTCTCTTGGGGAATTAATTTTGAAGAATTAGAAGGTCAAGGTTTGCTAAAAATAATTTGTACCTACCCTGAATCAACAGGTTTAGAAGATCATTTACAAATTATTAAGTCAGAAATTGCCGAATTTAAGCCATCTCGTATTGCTATTGATTCTCTTAGCGCATTAGCACGAGGTGTCACCAATAATTCGTTCCGCCAATTTGTTATTGGTGTTACAGGTTACGCAAAGCAAGAGGAAATTACGGGTTTTTTTACCAACACAAGCGACCAATTCATGGGTTCTCATTCAATTACGGACTCTCATATTTCTACGATTACAGACACGATTCTCATGTTGCAGTATGTAGAAATTCATGGAGAAATGGCGCGAGCAATAAATGTATTTAAAATGAGAGGTTCTTGGCATGACAAGGGTATCCGCGAGTACAATATCACCGCAGATGGTCCAGAAATAAAAGATTCTTTCCGTAACTACGAACGAATTGTCAGTGGCGCACCTACCCGTGTTCTCATCGATGAGAAGGCAGAACTTTCGCGTATTGTCAAGGGCTTTCAAGACAAACAAAGTTCTGATCCATGAAATATTTAATATTGACAACATAACTCCTAAAAAAAGAAACCTTCACACAAGCAAGCAACAGTTAGGAGCATGATATATTCGCTATTGAGAAAACAATGATTACAAAGGTTGATCCATGCGGCTGAACAACAGAACAGTCTTGATGATGAAGACGAATAAACACAGAATTTGTTGCCAAAACAGCAGCAATACTGTAGTGTGCTGCTCTAAACTAAAGTTACACGTTTAAAATTAAGTCATTTTTTTCTAGTTTTACCATTTACGGTGGCTCAATTTATAGCCAACTGTCGTCTTGGTAACATGTAGTCTAGTAATTAATATTAAATTCAATGCTATCCCTTTTAGGGTAGTAAAAATGCTTGTGATTTTGTTCACTTGATTTTTGTGTGAGGGGATGCGGTGAAAGGACAAAAATTATTCCATAGCTTTTTACCTGGTGTAACAGTAGCAGTATTAACAACCCAGCCTGCTTGGTCTCAAACTATAGATCTGAGTCTTATTAGTTCTGGTGATGTATCAACTTCTCTGGACAACACAAGCTTGGAGAAAAGCAATATCAATATAAAACAGCCTATTGCTCTTACTCCTGAAACTACTACAGATACTCCAAAATCTGCTAGTAGTGAAGTGAGCTTGAGGAGCAACACTAACCTGTCAGTAGAAGAAATAATTAAGAACGCTCAGGGTGTCGTTTTCAACCTAACACCTATAAGTGGTTTATCTCACCAACCAGATACAAGTCATTTTATTTCTTGGGAAAAATCACAGTCGCCAGTTGCTTCCGGTTCTAAAGCTCAACTGGCTTCGTCTATCCGATTATCTACACAGAAAAAAAATCCTCAAACTCAGTTACTAAGCGTCTCTGAGATGCCAGTAAAGCGTACAAGCGCAGCAAAGCTTTTACATGATGAGGAATTGTGCCCTACAAAATTGCTATCAGGTGTAGGAAAATGCGTAAAAGAAAATAATAGGGTAGCTCAAAGGAACACTACAAATCCCAAAGTCCCAACTCAGCAGTCAGTACCTACTCCTCAAAGCAACCCCCAAGTACCAACAACAACGCCACCAGCACCGACAAACACTACTCCTGTAGTACCAACAATAAAACCAACCAATGCTGGTCCCTCAATCCAAGTACCTGGGTATCTTAACGCTAACCCGAATCCCTTACAATTCCCTACTAAACCACAGGAAGTGAGAATTGTGGGAACTCAGCCAATTACTTTGGCACAGGCTTTAGAAATTGCACGGCGCAACAATAGGGATCTACAAGTTTCGTTACTGACTTTACAAAAAAATCAGTACGTCTTACAACAAGCTCAAGCTGCTTTGTTGCCTTCTTTTAGTCTTAGCGCTGATGTTACTCGCGGCAGAAGCGCAACTAGTACTCTAACTCAGCGACAGAACGAGCGTGCAGGATTACCCTCTTCCGATCCAACTAGTTCAAGTTTTACTGGTGGTGCAACACTAAGTTATGATCTTTTTACCTCTGGGCGAAGGTCAGCTAGTATTAGACAGGCTGAGGAACTGGTACGTTACTATCAATTGGATGTTGAGCGTCAGTCTGAGGTAATCCGCCTAAATGTAACTAGCGGCTACTACGATCTGCAATCAGCCGATGAACAAGTACGGATTTACCAAGCTTCTGTGCGTAACTATGAAGCTAGTTTGCGAGATGCATTAGCTTTAGAACGAGCTGGTGTTGGTACTAGGTTCGATGTTCTGCAAGCTCAAGTTCAATTAGCAAATGCTCAACAAAATTTAACTAATGCTTTGTCAACGCAACGAACCAGCCGTCGCCAATTTGCCCAAATCCTGAGTATACCACAGTCAGTTGACATTAGCGCAGCAGATCCTGTGGAATTAGCAGGTCTTTGGAATCGGAATCTTGAAGAAACTATTATACTAGCTTTTCAAAACCGTCCAGAGTTACAACAATTCATATCACAACGAAACCAAGCTGAGCAACGGCGACGAATAAATCTTGCCCAGCTAGGTCCACAAGTTAGTTTAGTTGCTCAGTATAATTTACTAGATGTGTTCAATGATTCGTTTGGCATTAGTGATGGTTATTCGGTAGGACTCAACACAAGAGTGAATTTGTTCGATGGGGGAGCAGCCAGAGCACAGGCTAATCAAGAAAGAATTAATATTCGGATCGCTGATACTCAATTTGGTATTCAGCGGGACCAAATTCGTTTTGACGTAGAAAATTACTATTCTCAACTGCAAGCTAATTTGGTGAACGTCCAAACTTCTACTGTTGCCTTAAGTCAAGCTCGGGAAGCTCTGCGTCTAGCAAGACTGAGATTTCAAGCAGGTGTAGGTACTCAAACTGATGTTATTACTCAGGAAGCAGCCCTCACAAGTGCTGAAGGTAACCGAGTCACGGCAATTCTAAATTATAACCGCGCTCTGGCTAATTTACAAAGGGCAGTCACTTCAAGAGCATTTCGCTAGAATTGGGAACTGGTCAAAAAGAGGGAGCAGGGGGATGATACGGGAAAACCGATACTCCCTGCTCCCTCTGCCCGTAGGGGAAGTCAAAAAGAGGCAGACTACTTTACAGATCGTAGCGTGACCCTTCCTACAGAGCGTTTGCACTGTAAACTATGAAATATAATAATTGAAAATAAAAATAACATAGCCGATATCATGCCCGTGTGAACAGTTACGATATCCAGCCCTCTCCCCTTACCCCTCTCCCAAACTTGGGAGAGGGTTGCCATCTAGGTGGGGTGAGGGCTCATATAATTAAGTCATTAACTGGACATGATATGAGTGGTCTATTCCTCAGCTACGAGAAAAGCAACTCATGACAAAAGTAACACCAAAAGAAATTGCACAGCTACGCTCTCAATTGGCAGAAGATTCCAGAGCAATGGAAGTACTCGATTTGATAGAGGATTGTGAAGGAGATTTAGAAGATGCAGCTATGACTTTAGCCATTCGAGTTGGACAGGAGCCAGAAATACCCAACTCAGAGTGGTTAGAGGCTTTAGCAAGAAAGTGGCGTGCTGTCGTTTGTCAATCTGAATTTCGTAAAGACTTGCTTGATGGCTCACTCCAGCAGATGATGGAACATCTAAAAACAATAGAGGGCTTTCCTCAGATTTTGGCAACACCAGTATTAATATTCGTTTTGAAGCAAGGCGTGAATAATTTTTGTGAGCCTTTAGATGACGTGACTACTAATGACGCCATCCCTTAATGAAAAAATTTTTTCTTGATGCGCTTTCTCCCTATTCTGCTAGTCTGAAATTGAAGTACAAAATTGGTTGACCAAGCTGTTGAGTTAATGAATTACATTGTTGCTGTATTACCAGATCGCATTCAAGCAGAAGCTGCTTATGTCGCTTTAGAGAAGGAGAAAATAAAAGGTACAATCCTCGGGAAAGGTTATAAAAGTGCTGAGGAATTCCGCTTAGTTGACCCGAAAGAGTCAGCTAAAAAGCGAGCTAGATTCATGGCTTATTGGCTAGTACCATTTGGATTTTTTGCTGGTGTTACTTTTAGCTTGATCACAGGTTTGGATACTTTTGCCTGGGCTGGTGAAATTGGTAATCATATTATAGGGGGACTGCTAGGCGCTGGTGCTGGTGCAATGGGTAGTCTGTTTAGTGGTGGTGGTGTTAGCTTACTATTTAGTAGTGAGTCCTTACCCTACCGCAACCAGTTAGACGCGGGTAAGTATTTAGTTGTAGTTCAGGGTTCCGAAAGTCTAACTCGTGAAGCAAGTCGCATCTTACGCCAGTTCGACCCTGAAAATATCCAAAATTTTGTTAACGGCTAACGCCGCTGCGCGGAAGTCAAAAGTCAAAAGTCAAAAGTATTATATATAAGGCTTTTCACGGTTTGAAATGGTTGCTTTTTTACCCCGCGCGGTACTAGTAATTATTGCTTAATCATTCTACCCTAGTCCCCAGTACCCAGTCCCCAATCCCCAATCCCCAATAATGTTACCACGCGAAGACCTTTTAAAAGGTGTAGAAAATAGAGAATCTGTAGCTCGTGTCATTGACCAGGCTGAGCAAGCAATTAAAACTTGGGAAGTTGTGGTGACGGATTTTTTGTCTCCACCAGAGTTAGTTGAGCTTCAAGGTACCTTTAGCAGTTTAACAGAGGTACAGTTGTTGGCGTGGGGTGGATACCCGCAAGCTGAACGCCAAAGAGTCGCGATCGCCCGTTCGGAACTTCCCTTAGATCAATCCCAAGTTGCTGTCACAGCCTTAGACATTGCTGGTAATTTCCTATTTGATACCGCTACTCACCGCGACTTTTTGGGTGCAATGTTGGGAACTGGTATTGTTCGCGAAAAGACTGGCGATATTATTGTCCTTGGAGAACGTGGGGCTCAGGCAATTGTTGTGCCAGAGTTGGTAGAATTTTTAGAGATGAATCTACAGCAGGTGCGATCAGTTCCAGTGAAAACACAGCGAATTGATTTAAGCGAGTTAAAAGTTCGAGAACCGAAAAAGAAAGAATTGTCCACTGTAGAAGCTTCTTTGCGCTTGGATGCGATCGCATCTGCTGGTTTTGGTATGTCTCGCAGCAAAATGGTAGATTTAATTGACGGTGGTGATGTTCGTGTCAACTGGAAAGAAGTGACTCAAGCCAGTTCTCAACTCAAAACCGGTGACTTAATTGCCATTCGCGGCAAGGGACGTTTAGAAGTTGGAGAAATCGCAGTCACTAAAAAAGATCGTTACCGAGTTCAGTTGACGAGGTTTATGTGATGGGCAATGGGCATGGGGCATGGGGCATGGGAAAATAAAGTGGGTTGAATTTTGTCGGAGAGGTTATTACTTTCTAAATTGTTTTTCCAGCATAGTTAACAAAATTTTGCGTGGAACTAAGGGAGATAATTTGGTGATTGCGTGAGTGTTAAAGTCGCCAATCACAACAGTAGAATCTCCTCTTTCCAAAGCTTTTAAGGATGCACGTGCTACTTCTTTGGAAGTAGATATTTTATTGGTTTTGCCTGCAAGCGCTACTGGTATCTGAGCTTCTGCAAAAAAGTTGGTGTCAACTGGTCCAGGGCAAACGACTAGCACACGCACACCATAATCACGATTTTCTGCCCATAGTGCCTGACTAAAACTGAGGATAAATGCTTTGCTGGCAGCATAAACAGAAAGGTAAGGTATCGGTTGAAATCCTGATAATGAAGATAAATTAATAATGCCTCCAGAACGACGCTGGCGCATTTCTGGTAAAAATTTATGAGTTAAATCTACTAATGCTATAATATTTAGCTGTATGATTTTAAGCTGGCGCTCTCCGTCTCGTTCGGCAAAGTCGCCATAATCCCCAAAGCCAGCATTGTTAATTAATAAATCAATCCTCAATCCTTTCGCTTGAACAGTATCATAGACAACTTGTGTAGCACTAGGTTCTGTCAAGTCTTTAACTATAGCGTCTACCTGAATTTTATACTGTGCTTGTAATTGTTGAGCTAGTTGGTTTAGTTTCTCTTCAGAACGAGAGACAAGAACAAGATTTATATTTTGTGCAGCTAGTTCTTCAGCAAAGGCTTGACCAATACCACCAGATGCACCAGTTATTAAAGCGGTTGACAACATTCCAGTTTCTAGATCATTTCTTAATCAATCTATAAATATTAACGACAACAGGTAGAAGTTTTAACCGCCTAAAGCCAGATATCAACCACATGAACTTTAGCTAGTTCCAAGTCTTGTGTAGATGCTATGGACTATACGCTCTGCTCATAAGGTGGAAGAGATTCTCAGGCGATCGCCCCTTACAAATGTAAAGAAATTTTACGAACAGATACTGCTAAACGACGACAGGTGTGATCCGACAATCCCGAGGGGTCACAACTGAGGGAAGCCCAACGCAGGTTTCCTGGAATAGCCATCTGGGGTGTTTCAAAGGAAAGCCGCTGCATATGAGGAATTTTTACTTTAAGTGAACCTTGCGCTTTTTGGTGTAGATAAAACCATTGTTTTGCTCAATAAGTTCGTGTTCTTGAACGTATTAAATGATTGAGAACGGTTACTAAACGCAAACGGAGTGATTGTCAATAATGGCGAAAAAGTACTCGTTCTTCAAATTGATCCGATTGGAACAGTGATAACAGGGTCATTTAATAAGTTCTAACAATAAGGATAATCATGCAAAAGGGGTTATACCTTTTGCATGAATGCAAGAAACCTTGCATCTCTCAGTTGTATCTCGCAGCTAAAAAAATCACTGTAAATTCAGCCTTTGAGATGCTGCACTAAAGCCTTGGGAAAGATGTGCTGGATCTAAGATGTTTGATATTAACTAAATGGTTAAGTAAGCATATCTTGATGAAAGAGGAGCCTTAATGAAACCGAAGGCAATTTTGGGGCTGTTCCAAGAGACGTTTAGCGAATGGAGCAAAGATAATGCATCGCGATTAGCCGCTGCCTTAGCTTATTACACGATTTTTTCGCTTGCTCCATTGTTGATTATTGTTATTGCGATCGCCGGATCTGTTTTTGGAGAAGATGCTGCAAGGGGTGCGATTGAGAATGAGTTGCGGGGTTTAGTTGGTTCTGCGGCGGCGGAAGTCATTCAAACAGCAATTCAAAATGCCAGCAAACCACGACAAGGTACTATTGCCTCCATTATCAGTATTGTAGTTTTGCTATTCGGTGCTACTGGTGTATTTGCTGAACTACAAAATGCCCTAAATACCATTTGGGGAGTACAACCCAAACCAGGACGTGCGGTGAAAAACATCATTCGCCAACGCTCTTTGTCATTTGCGATGGTATTAGGCATCGGGTTTTTACTTCTGGTTTCGTTGATCATCAGCGCCATTTTAGTAGCGTTAGTTGCTTACTTTAAAAATCTGGTACCAGGAATCGATTCCCTATGGTATGGTGTCAACTTTCTCCTTGGTTTTATTGTTACTACTTTACTTTTCGCACTAATTTTCAAAGTTTTGCCAGATGCAAAAATCACTTGGAGTGATGTTTTGGTTGGAGCCGCCCTCACAGCACTTTTATTTTCTGTGGGTAGGTTTTTGTTAGGAGAGTATCTAGGTAACAGCAGTTTTGGCTCGACTTATGGAGCTGCAGGTTCAATAGTTGTTATTTTAGTTTGGGTTTACTATTCCTCGCAGATTCTGTTTTTTGGTGCGGAATTCACGCAAGTTTATGCTAAAAAATATGGTTCTCGTATTACCCCAGACAAAAATGCAATTCCTCTGGACACGAAAAATGACTTTCAACAACGAGTAAAACTTTCTCGAACTTCTCAAACAAGGACACAAAAGCTATCATCCAACTGGATCAATCACTTATTACGCCATTTCCATGTATCTAAGCGGTTAAAACGCAAAAAAAGAAGAAATTAGGAATCCTAATTAAGCTGTCTAATTCTACTTAATAACTTCAATTTGGCAATCGTTGAAGATTGTTATCAAATCATGACTTATTTCTCGGACATAATACTAGCAGGATTTCTTCGGATCAATTCCCAATTCAAATTTGGATTCGCTCTCAATTATGTGTAAAATAGTCCCACTGAACATTAGTACATAAAATTTTTAAGATTTTCGAGAATATTTGACCGACATAAAACCCCTCTTTTAAGGCAATTTATATTTACCCATGTTAATTAACTAACATGTAGTAGAAATTTTGTATGGTCTTTCTCAGCATTCAAGCTAAACCTAAACTTGAATTTGATTTAAGAAAAAATTTTTCTATAAGCCATATATATCAATAATTTCAAGATTTATGTTACAACTTGTTGTTTCCAGATTACTTTTAAAATTGGCAAAAAAATAACCCCAAGACTAGGGTTATTTATTGTACAGGACTTTTTGGGTGAATTTTCCAATTCCCTAATGGTACGGTTGGTCATTATAGTGACTTAGGAAACGTTTAAGCAACTAAGCCCCAGCGCAAACTGGGGCATTTCTTATTTGAAAGATGAAATTGTACTATTAAGTTGTTGTTCTTGTCTAGAGTAGAATGAATTGGTTGCACAGTAGAATTAAGCACATTTTAGGCCAATTATTTCACTCACAATCAATATTTTTGATATTGTATCAGGTTAATGGATATCAGAAATCAAGCAGATAATTATTCATAAAAAATGGGCATAGGGCATGGGATTATCGGATATGGGGCAAAGGGCTTAATCAAGCAGTATTGACTTCCTTTGTAAAGACAGATTTACGGATGATGTAATTTTAATTCATTCTTCTACTCCACCCCCATGCCCCATGCCCCATGCCCCATGCCCTATGCCCCATGCCCCATGCCCTATGCCCCATGCCCCATGCCCCAGTTAATTTACAATATGACAGTTGTACTCTGTGTCATAGTAGACTGTGATTGAGCGATATACTTTGCCTGAAATGGGCAATTTGTGGATTGAAGCCTATAAGCTAAAAACCTGGTTACAAGTAGAAATTGCTGTATGTGAGGCTCAGGCTGAGTTAGGTTACATTCCTAGTGAAGCTGTTGCGGAAATTAAGGCGAAGGCAAATTTTGATCCTGATCGGGTGCTGGAAATTGAAGCCGAAGTTCGCCATGATGTTATTGCCTTCTTGACAAATGTTAACGAATACGTTGGTGATGCTGGACGTTATATTCACCTGGGTTTAACTAGCTCAGATGTGCTAGATACGGCTTTAGCGTTGCAGCTAGTTGCCAGTCTTGATGTGTTGTTGCAAAGATTAGAAGATTTGCTCCAGGCAATTCGCCAAAAAGCAAAGGAACATCGTTATACAGTAATGGTGGGACGTTCCCACGGAATTCACGCCGAACCTATCACCTTTGGTTTTAAGCTAGCAGGGTGGTTGGCAGAGGTGTTACGACACCAAGAACGTTTAATAAATCTTCGCCGAACAATTGCAGTTGGTAAAATTTCCGGTGCTGTAGGAACTTACGCCAATGTGGAACCCCGCGTAGAAGCGATCGCTTGCCAAAAACTCGGACTCCAACCCGATACAGCATCAACACAAGTGATTTCACGCGATCGCCACGCCGACTACGTTCAACAATTAGCCTTACTCACAGCATCAATTGAACGTTTTGCTGTAGAGATTCGCAATTTGCAAAGAACAGATGTTTTAGAAGTTGAAGAATTCTTCGCCAAAGGGCAAAAAGGCTCTTCAGCAATGCCGCATAAGCGTAACCCAATTCGTTCAGAACGGCTAACGGGGATGGCACGAATCATCCGATCTCACGCTGTTGCAGCTGTGGAAGATATTGCATTATGGCACGAGCGGGATATTTCCCACAGTTCAGTAGAACGAGTGATTTTGCCAGATTGTTGCATTTTAACCCATTTTATGTTGGTGGAGATGACGAATTTGGTCAAGAACCTGCTAGTCTATCCAGAGAACATGGAGCGAAATATGAACTGCTACGGCGGCGTCATATTTAGCCAAAAAGTTCTACTTGCCTTAGTTTCCAAGGGTATGAGCCGTGAAGATGCTTACGCAGTCGTACAATCGTGCGCTCATGCAGCCTGGAATCAGCCAGATGGCAATTTTCACGCTTTGATTGCCACAGATCCTTGTGTTACCCAAAAGTTGTCCCCAGAAGAAATTCAGGCATGCTTTGATCCAACAAATCATTTGAGGCACTTGGAGCAAGTTTACCAACGTTTGGGCATTTAGCAGGGAGCCAGTCGCTCCGATCCAAGTCAAAAGTCAAAAGTCAAAAGTCAGAATTAATCTCACTAGTATTTATTCTGACTCCTGACTACTGACTTCTGGATTCTATTTATCTAAGTCCAACAATAGATGCATGAATATACAACTAAGTAATAAATTATGAATAGAGGTACAGCCTACTTTGAGGAGGCTATGAGATGAAGCGCTTTGTTTTAGCTGTTTTAGTGAGTGCTTTGGGTGCAGCAGGTACTGTAACTTTCCCTCAAAGCGCCAAAGCTGATTACGCCTACGAGCGTCATGCAGGCTTTTATCGAGGAGATTATCCCCGAGAATATCGAGAGCATCGGTATCATCGAGATCCAGGATATTATCGGGATCGCGATTATTATCGGGATCGCGGGTATTATCGGGATCGCGGGTATTATCATCGCCCATACTACTATGGAAGATATTATGGGGGCTACGATCCATATCATCGCTCTCAATTCCAACTAGTCGTTCCGCTTATCTTTCGCTAGCCTTACACCCCATGAGTTGGGTGCAGCTAGATTGTATAAAACAAAAACGTGAAATTTTTTTAATGCGGGCTGCGCAGCCCGCGCTCCATATAGAAATACAACGCGCAACCCTTGTGTGGGGCGTACCGTGGTACGCCCCATTTTTAACATGAGTGCGAATTGCGATAGTTCTGTCTTTTGCCCATCAAGAATCTTCCCGCCTCTAGTCGTGAAAAATGTTAACTTTCAGTTACAATACACTGCTCGTGCTTTGTAAATAAGCTAAGGAGCAACGTTATGGGGTATCAGCCAATCCATAACTACGGTATTGTCGGGAACATGTACACTACTGCATTAGTGGGTCTAAATGGGTCGATTGATTGGTTTTGTTTTCCATCTCATGACTCGCCTAGTGTCTTTGCTGGGTTGCTGGATGTTCACAAAGGCGGACATTTTAAAATTGCACCAATAGCCAGTGAGGTAACTCATAAGCAATTTTACTGGCCGGAAACTAATGTTTTGCTAACCCGCTTTCTTGCATTAGAAGGAGTTGCAGAAACAGCCGATTTTATGCCTGCGGGTATACAAGAGCAAGACTTAGGCTTTCAATGGCTAATCAGGCGTGTCAGGGTGATCCGTGGCAACATGGATTTTGTTATGGAATGCTATCCTGCTTTTAACTACGCCCGGGATGAACACCAAACAATAGTCACTTCTCTAGGTGCAGTCTTTCTCTCATCTTCGCTTAGCCTTGCACTTTCAACAGAGATTCCTCTACGACAGATAGGGAATGGAGTACAAGCTAAGTTTACCCTTCACTCAGGAGAGACAGCTGTATTTGTACTCAGGAGAACTGAGCCAGACGGTGGTTGCGGGCTTCCGTTGGTTAAGTCCCGAGCAGATAATTTATTCAAGGAGACTGTAGAATATTGGCGTCACTGGCTTGAGCAATGTACTTATAAAGGTAGGTGGCGAGAAATAGTCCATCGCTCAGCGTTAGTGTTAAAATTGCTTACCTATGAACCCACTGGGGCAATCATTGCATCACCTACTTGTAGTCTGCCAGAGAAGATTGGTGGGGAACGCAATTGGGACTACCGCTATACGTGGATACGCGATGCAGCTTTTACAGTTTATGCTTTGCTGCGGCTTGGTTTTACTGGGGAAGCAGCCAAGTTTATGAATTGGATAGGTTGCCTTTGCCATAAACGAAATCCAGATGGCTCCTTGCAACCTATGTATGGTATTGATGGACGTCATGAACTTGAGGAGGAAATTTTAGAGCATCTGGAAGGTTACAAAGGTTCAAAACCAGTCCGTATTGGTAATGCTGCTTACAAGCAGTTACAAATGGACATTTATGGCGAGTTGATGGACTCAATATATCTTTATAACAAGTATGTAGTGCCAATATCGTATGATGCGTGGAATGAACTGCGCCTGATGATCAACTGGATTTGTGATAATTGGCAACGAAAAGATCGTGGTTTGTGGGAAGTACGTGGAAAAGACAGGAACTTTGTCTACTCAAAGCTTATGTGTTGGGTAGCCGTGGATCGTGGCTTGCGTTTAGCTGATAAGCGCTCATTCCCAGCAGAACGGGAGCGGTGGCTTGTGGTTCGCGATCAAATTTATGAAGAGATTATGGCTGAGGGCTGGAATGATTCACTTCAGGCTTTTGTACAAAGTTACGGCAGTGATTCGTTGGATGCGTCTAATTTGATTATTCCTTTGATATTGTTCCTCTCCCCAACAGATCCTCGAATGCTGTCTACTATCGATGCTATTAACAAATCTCCAGAGCAAGGAGGGCTTGTCTACAATAGCTTGGTTTACCGATACAACGTGGAAGCAACACCTGATGGTTTAACGGGAGAGGAGGGAACTTTTAATCTCTGCACATTTTGGCTGGTAGAAGCACTAGCCCGCGCTGGACAAGTAGAAAGCAGCAGACTTGATGATGCCCGACTCATTTTTGAAGATATGCTTGGTCATGCTAACCATCTGGGGCTTTTTGCTGAGGAAACAGATCCAACTGGCAGGGCTTTAGGAAATTTTCCCTTAGCTTTAACCCATCTGTCATTGATCAGTGCTGCGTATAACCTCAATAAGGCGATTGATAAAGCTTAGCTTTGGTTGTCTAAGTTACCATGATTCACCTACGCCCAAATTTTTTTATGGGGGTAGGTAGATGGTTAATATCACCACTTCTTTTGGAAGAGCTAGGGAGAGATTTTTTCTATGCCATTGGAACGATTTTTTTATCTACCTCTCTCAAGATAGACTTATCCCATACAGTCGTCAATTAAAGTATATGCGTATCGCCCTCTATTATCTTTACACTAAGAAGGTGACGTTATCACAACTGTTGCAAGATGCGAGGAGAATATCACGCCGCAGCAGTGGTACAAAGGCATAACAGTACTATCAAACTTTGGACTCCAGACGGTAGATTAGTAAAAACTATTAATGATCCCAAACCAGGACTTTCGGGAATAGCATTTAGTCCAGATAGTCAAATATTTGTCTGTGTCGGTCAGGATAATCTGCTAAGATTTTGGCAAAGAGACGGTCAGATGCTCAAAACTGTACTCGCTCCTGCAAAGATTAACCAAGCAGTTTTTAGCCCTAACGGTCAAATTATCGCCACATCCAATGAGGATAATACTGTTAGACTTTGGAATAAAGATGGTGTTTTGTCAACCTAAACGAACATCCTCTAAAAAGACTTTCAAAGTGTACATTGAAAATTACTGAGTGATGATTTTTGCAAATAATCCGGATATTGGTGCGCATCCTTGAATCTAGTAACGTATCACAATAGTAAATTTTCAATCCCTTTGATAAGTCGCATATTGTCTAGACGCAAATGGTAACGCGTTTAAAACATCAATCGTTTGTTGTTGAGTATAGATTTGTCAAAAATTATGGTTTTACTCATAATTTTTCGGGGTTTTTAGCTCGCATTATTTATTGAGACAAACACCACAATTTTCAACTATTAAGGATGTATTCGATGAAAAAATTTAAGCAAGATGAATTTGCACGAAATTCGCGAAATGTTATGGAACTACTAGTCGTAGAAGAGGTAGAGCAACAAATTAAAGCTTTACCCCCTAAAATCGCCAAGTATATTAAACCGGTTGAGGTAACTGCTTATGCCTTAAATCGCTTACCGGGGTTATACGCTACAAGCCAGCGTGGATGGCAACGACAATTGAACAAAGGACGAAGAGAGTTGTCTGAGCAGATAAAAATTGCCGTACGCCAAGCAGTTATAGCTGTACAAAGAGATCTTCTACGCACAGAGATACCTTTATTTTTCTATGAAAATGAAGAAAGTGCCGCACTAGCTACATTGCAGAAACTGAAAATTTTACTTCAGAACCAAGACTTAACATGGGAAAATTTAATCGATGTGGTTGAGGAATCTTTAGTAAATGCTTTGCAAGGAAAAATTACCTGGCGTAGCTGTAAACATCCAGACTATGAAATTTTTAACTGGAATGAACACCCACATTATCAGTAAGAATTAAGAAAAAAGAATTCAGAAGTCAGCAGGAGCCAGTGCGTTATTGCTGCACGAGGGGAGTCCAGTATAGCATTTCACAGGGGATAAATTGCCGTAGTCTTTGATGATTTGGTGGATTTAGGCTCTTGACTAAACTGATTTAATTGGTAAGTGGATGATAAAGGTTGTTCCTTGTCCTACAGTAGACTCTACAGTAATTAAACCACCATGTTTTTCTACGATAATTTGACGAGCGATTGCTAATCCTAAACCTGTCCCTTTTCCGACTTGTTTAGTAGTAAATGAACAGGCAAAAATGGACGATTTCAGTTCATCGCTCATCCCGGTGCCGTTATCTTGAATACCGATGGTAGCAAATTTTTTATCAGCATCAATTTTTGTAAAAATAGTAATGCAATTGGGGAAAGATTCTATTTGTTGATAATTCTTATCTCGATTGGATTCTTCAAGGGCATCAATAGCATTAGCCAAAATGTTCATAAACACTTGATTGAGTTGTCCTGCATAACATTTTACCAAAGGCAGTTCACCGTAATTTTTCACCACTTGAATTTCTGGACGTTTTTCATTGGCTTTGAGGCGATGTTTGAGAATCGAAATCGTGCTATCGATACCATCGTGGAGGTTAAACGGTATAGGACAATCGCTATCAGCGCGGGAAAAAATTCTCATACTCGTACTAATTTCGCTGATTCGATTCACACCTTCATGCATTGAGGCAATTAGATTTGGTAAATCTGTGCGAATATATTCTAGGTCTATTGCATCAATTCTAGCTTGAATTGTTGGGCTCTTGTTTTGGAATTCTTGTTCATATAAACTTAGCAAGCTAAATAGATCTTTTATGTATTCTAAAGCTAGTTGAATATTACCTTCTATAAAACAAACTGGGTTATTAACTTCGTGAGCTATACCTGCCACCAATTTGCCAATAATTGACATTTTTTCTTGCTGGATAAGGTGTAATTGAGTCTGTTGAATTTGGTAACTTTGTTGTTGAATAATCTTGAGATCGCGATAAGAACGCAATGCGGAAATAACAGTAGTAATTAATTTTTGTCGTGTTAATTCTACCTTGAGTTTATAGTCGTTAATGTCATACTTAAGAATCACGGATTCTTCCGGCGCATCTCCTGGTTGTCCCGTGCGAAGAATAATTCGCACCAGAGGATTTTGTAATTCTTCACGAATGTGCTGGACTAGCTGTAATCCCGCATCATTACTTTCCATAACTACATCCAGTAATACAAAAGCAATGTCGAGGTTTTCTGCTATTAATTGTTTACCAGTTGTACTAGAGTATGCCGAAAGAATATGCAACCCTTTGCCTTCAAAAGTAAAATCCTTTAAAGCTAGCTGAGTAGCGTGGTGTACTGAGGGTTCATCATCAACAATTAATACTTTCCAATTCTCAGAGGAATTGGGGTTAGACTCTACTGTTGCTTCGGCTTGGGAGTCATCAAAAAGGAGTATTTCATCATCTTCAATCAAGATATTGTCTGAATTTCCCGCCAGGATATTAAATGAATTAGACATAGACTAGAGACTCCGAGGTAATTTAATTGTAAACACAGTACCTTGACCTACTTGACTTTCAACATTTATCCCTCCACCGAGTTTTTGAGTCACAAGGTTATAAACAATGTGCAAGCCCAGTCCACTACCACCACGCGAGCGTGCCGTTGTAAAAAATGGCTCAAAAATTTTCTCCAAGGCTTGACGAGGAATTCCACAACCATCATCGCTGTATACTAAGGTGACATCCTCGTGAGTTTCACTGATGTGAATCTCCAGATGACCAGGGTTTCGTGTAGGGTAAGCATGCTCAAGGGAATTATTCAACAAATTTACTAACATCTGTGAGATCGCCCCTGGATAACTAAAAATTTGAATAGATTCATCCCCGGTTACGGTGAGGCTATGTCCAGCTTGTCGCAATTTTGGACTCAGGCTAGTGAGAATATCGTCAATATAAGATTTAAGGGAAATTTGGCGCTGTTCTAAGTGAGTTTGATCCACTGCAACTTGCTTAAAACTTTGAATTAGCTCCCCAGCGCGTTGCAAGTTAGTTAGCATAATTGTGGAACACTCTTGCGCTGTATTTAAGTAGCTATTTAAGACAGATTTCTTCAGTTGTCCCTCCGTAATGGCAGCTTTGAAGATTTTGGTTTCTTCTGCTAGGGTAGAAGCAACAGTAATGCCAATGCCAACGGGGGTATTAATTTCATGGGCGATACCAGCCACTAATCCTCCCAAAGCTGCCATTTTTTCAGATTCCACGAGTTTTTTCTGAGCAGCTTTCAGGTCATTGAGGGCTTGAGAAAGTTCACAGGTGCGCTCGATGACTTTATGTTCTAAAGTGTTGTAAAGGCTGGCGTTTTCTAAAGAAATGGCAGCTTGAGTGCAGAGTAAGTTGAGAATTTCTAGGCGATCTCTCGTGAAGGCAAAACTTGTGAGATTATTTTCTAAATACAACACAGCAATGAGTTGCCCTTGCTTAAGAATTGGCGTACACAACAAGCTTTGGGGAGAATGGTTACTAAAATAGGGATCTCGTGAAAAAATGTCAGGAATTTCAGCATTGGCAATCGTAAATTTTAAAGTCCGTGCGACGTAGTGAACAATAGATATGGGTAGTTCCAAGCAACTATCTAAAGGTTGTATTTCAAAGTCCA
>NZ_JAAKGC010000203.1 GCF_017591665.1 Aetokthonos hydrillicola CCALA 1050
CAGCTATGTTGTAGATGTTGTGTAATCTTTTAAATATAAGCGTTTTATTTTATGTTATGGAGTCTCTACACAACATAAAAGCTTTATCCCGTATACGTTGTAGACCTTGTGGAGTATATAAGTTTTGGTTTGTTTTAGAACCCATATTAGCGCTGTCTTTTTGACCAGTATTCCAACCAAATACGATAACCCCTATTTGTTTCTCTAAACAATGGTTAATTACAATTCGGGAGGCTTTGTTTACCGCATCACGCATTGTCCTATTGCGTTTTTCGGTTATTGCTGCAAGTCTATTAGACCAAAACCCTTGAGGCTTATTCTCTTTAATTTTAGCCACAGACTTGTTGTACCACTGATTGATGCTCTTGAGATGTTTGCCGTCAACAATAAAGCTAGTTCCTAGATTAGAAACACAAGTCAACCAGTTGTTAACACCGTGATCTATCCCTAAAACTTTCGATTTGTCCAGTGTAACTACAATTGGTTCAACTTGATAGACAAACTCAATATAGAATTGACGATTTCTAGGAAGTATTCTTACTTCTTTGATTTGGTTAAAATCTAAATTTTTTGGCATTGGCAGAAAAAATTCTTTAATACCAAACCAAGCTTTAACTTGTAGCCGCTACATTAATCCTCTCCAAAAACGGACAACCTTAGAAAAAACGCACCTACCTACTGTTAAAAAATACCCAGACATTCCCAGACAGGTGCGTTTTTTCGCACCCTCTCCTAGAAGTCTACATCCCAAACTAGGACAAAGGTTGTCCGTTTTTGTCCGGGTTCATCCCAGCCCTAATGGAAAACGAATATTACCATCAACTATTTTTAATGCACGTTTAGGAAATGCTACTAGTTGATACCCTCCAGACTTTCTATAACTGGGAAATTGGGGTTTTTGTTTTAGTTCGCCATCTTTAGACTTTTTAAGCAATTCTCTCGAAAGATCTAATCGATTCACCAACTGACATACATGTTTGTACAGCAACCTCAGAAGGTAATGCCGAAAAATGTTTATTATTCCCTAGAGCTTTGATTAAGTCAAAACTAGTTACAAGTTTTGAAGATTTGAACCATATTTGACGCGCATAATAAACAGCACAGTTATGGACGTTATTTGACTCGTAACAGAGATATTCAAGAATCGATAAAGTGTCTTTATTGCAATGGATTAAATTTTGCTGAACACCCATTAAAGATTTTTCTTTCTTAATTTTTGGTCTTTTCTTCCTTGTTTTTGTTTGTTCCACCTCTCAACCTCAATTTAGTTGACCTCTCTATAGTAATCGACTAATATAGTAGTTGTCAATATATAAAACAACTAATTTTGATGCTTAATCAAGAAGATTACAAAAGTCATAACCACGTTAAATTCCTAGTCAACTATCATTTTGTTTGGATACCCAAAAGACGTAAAAAAGTACTAAAAGGTGAAATTGCAACAAGGACTAGACAAATATTTGCAGAATTAGCAATAGAAAAAAATTGGGATATATTAGCTCTGGAAGTAGCACCAGACCACATACATTTATTTATTAGTGTTAAACCAACAGATACACCCCACCTGGTTGTTAAAGCATTTAAAGGTAGGTCTAGTTTTTTCCTAAGAAAGGAGTTTCCTGAACTGAAAAAGCTACCTAGCTTGTGGACTAGCAGTTATTTTGTGTCAACTGCTGGTAATGTTAGTAGTGAGGCTATTAGAAAATATATAGAAGACCCTCACCACGGTACAAACTAGTAAAGACCAAGGCGGTTAAAACCGCTCGTGCCGCTTCCCTAAGAGCCCTAAAGGGACTGAGTTTCCCGCATCCCGCGTATTTCTATGAAGTGGAAGTTATAGGATATGGAGATACGACCACAATAATTGATTTTTCGCTAAAGCCTGTGCGGGATGAATCTGGGCAAGTAGTGCTGCTGATCCCTGAAGGAAGAGATATTAGCGATCGCGTTCATTCCGAGGGCAACGTTTATTGTTAAGTTACCACTCCAGCCCGAAGCTCCCCCCTTGAACACTAATCTTATGGCACAAACTTCTAGTCTCGAGGGTAGTGATCAGTTATCTTCTAGCCAAGCGAGTTCCCAGATCCTTACAACCACTTTATTGACGGGAATTCGTATTCTCCTTGTCGATGACGATCCAGACAATTTAGATCTTCTGCGCTTCCTGCTTGAACAGAACGGCGCGATCGTCACCTCTGCCACTTCAGCAGTAAAAGCACTAGAAATCATTGTTATCCCTGGCAACTTTCCGGATTTAATCATTAGTGACATTGGGATGCAAGGGATGAATGGTTATGAATTCATTCAACAGGTAGGAGCATTACCACAAGGGCAACAGGTTCTTGCCCTCGCCTTCACTGCCTTTGCACGACAGGAAAACCAGGAGCAAGCACTAAGATCTGGCTTTCAAGCATACATCCCATATTCCGCACTTCACAATGTATTACCTCCCTTTTTAAGAATTATTCCTAATAATGGTCAAACCGTTAAGTATTAATATTTAAAGTCATTGGGGATTTGTGTTGTTCATTTAACCATTGTTAGTGAAATATTGGAAATCCACGCGTATTACACGATGAAGTGCGGAAAGTGGGATACATCTCCAAACCCGTTGACCCCCTAGAATTGCTAGGAATTTTAACGCAACTTGTATCGCGATGATCCAAGCCCTTACCCCTCCCCTACTCCCCTGCTCCCTACTCCCTACATTTTGACTTTTTACTTTTGACTTTTGATTTCCCCAAAGGGGCTGCTCCCTATCCTCCGTTTAATTTCCTCCGCCAGATTTTCCATTGGTACTTCTACTTGCTCGCGAGTTTTTAAATCTTTAAGAGAAGATTTTTGTGCTGCTGCTTCCTCGGAACCAATAATCACACAAAATTGAATTCCCTGTTTTTCAGCCTGTTGAAATTGTTTCCCTAAAGGTCGCTGTTCAAAGCTGGTTATAACATTAATCCCTGCTTGACGTAACTTTTGAGAAACATTCAAATAAACCGGCATCAAATCATTTTGTAAATTTACCACCATTACTTGTGCTGGAGTAGACGCTAAGGAATTTAAAATACCAGCTTTTAGTAATCGACTAATCAAACGAGTTAAACCAATCGAAATACCAACACCAGGCATTTTTTCATCCAAAAATACCCCTACTAATTCTTCATACCTACCACCAGAACAAATACTTCCTAAAGCTTCGTGTCCTAATAGTATCGTTTCATAGACCGTGCCTGTGTAGTAATCTAAACCGCGAGCAATAGATAAATCAATACAGAAGCGATTTTCGGGCACTCCAAGGTTACGAACCCCAGCAATAACCGTTTCTAGTTCGGTAACTCCGGTAATAAATTCCTGAGCTTCTGATATGGTTTGTGCTAAATATCTAAGTTTATCCAAAACCTCATCAACTGTGCCTTTTATATTAATAAATTCAATAATTTTTTGAGTTTGATCTCCTAAAATACCTTCTTTTTCTAAATCCTGTTTAACTTTAGTCTCACCAATTTTTTCCAGTGTATCAATAATGCCAATACAAGGTTTTATTTTCCTTTCCTCAATTCCTACAGATTTAAAGAAACCTGTAAGAATTTTGCGATTGTTGATGCGTATAAGAAAATCACCAATATTGACTGCTTCAAATATCTCAGAGATAATTGCAGGCATTTGGGCATCATACAGCAAACTAAGTTCGCGACGGGCAACCACGTCAATATCGCACTGACGGAATTGACGGTAACGTCCATCTTTTGCTCGTTCACCGCGAAAAACAACATCCATTTGATAGCGAGCAAACGGAAAAGTCAATTCATTTAGGTGACGAGCAATATAAGCCGCGAGAGGAACTGTTTGATCAAATTTTAAAGCTCTTGCTTCCGCCCCAGTTTCACCCGCCTTATCTTTCTCTGCTTGGCGGTTTGGTGGCAGAATAGGATTAATACCATAAATAATGTTATCGCCTTGGTTACCTTTAGCTTGCAGAACTTCTAAACGTTCTACGGCAGGCGTTTCTATAGGGGTAAATCCATAGCTTTCAAAAACTCTACGGATAGTATCTAGTAAATATAATTCCAAGCGCTTTTCACCAGGAAGAAATTCTGGAAAACCGCTAGGAGTCGAAAAATTTATTTTATCAGCTTTTGCCATACCTTATAATCAAATTTTTTCACGCTCCAACAACAATAGCAAATATAGAACTTCTATTTGGTTTTTGGGGAGCTAAGTGGAATCGGTTAGCGATCTCGCGAGTGCGAGCAGCGCTTCTCTTCTCGCTCTTCAAAGACGCTGCTTGTCACGCTTGCTTAAGCGCTCCTGGGCTAAAGCCCAACTACGAACCAATTTCGAGCCCAGGTATTAGTTTTTCTATCGCACTCGTTCTTCTTGGATGAGAGTACGCTTAAAGATTTGATGGTTTTTTAACCAATGCCAAGTGCGAGCGCGGTAGTTATTGCAAGGACTTATCAAAATCATTTCATATAAGCTCAATTCTGGCATGCTTTTATAAGAAAATGATAGGATAATGGTTGAGTTGTCTGCTTCCCAAGATTTTCCTAGTATGCGCTCAGTGTCAAACCAAAGGGCTTTGTCGTGATAAGTTCCTGGAAACTGATGCTCTTCTTGTTTCCCATCAGACCAGGTATAACGATTGATTTGGTAGTAGGGGTAAGGACCATCTTCGGGAAATTGGCAACTTAAGTGAGACTGATGCTTGTCAAGAATTTTGCCCTCTGTATCAACCACTGTATACGTGCCTACCCAATCTCCTGCATGGCGCGCAAGAACAGGCATTTCTTCTCGTAGAATAGACATATAAAAAGCTCCCTTAAAAAAGAATTAAGAAGTCAGAATTCAGGAGGAGCCGGTGCGGTGGACAGGTTCCCTGGCATAAAGCACCTGGCGTTCAGAATCAATTGGAGTGGGATTTAAACCCCTTTACTCATCCACTAGTCGCACTCAGGTAATTCTGAATTCTGGATCCTGACTCCTGAGTTCTTTGCGTTAAAACCACCAAGGGTCTTGAATAGGCTTGGTTTTAATCAAAAACGCTTTTTTCCGCATAAATCGTTTTATTGCACTAGCTCCCATGCGGGAACCTCCCAAACCTGAG
>NZ_JAAKGC010000204.1 GCF_017591665.1 Aetokthonos hydrillicola CCALA 1050
GGACAATCCCAACACCGCGACTCTGGTAAACTCCAACTAATAATTGGCGGTGGTAGTCGCCCTGGTGAAAGCGACGGTATGGAGCGCGAACGTATCGAGCAAATTGTCGGTGAATTGGGGATGAAGAGTTTCACCACTTTTCCTGGACGTATCAGCCAAGAAGATCTTCCATATTATTACGCTGCGGCTGACGTTTGTGTGGTTCCTAGTCACTATGAACCCTTTGGATTGGTTGCAATTGAAGCGATGGCGAGTAGCACACCCGTAGTTGCTAGTGATGTTGGTGGACTACAGTTTACCGTAGTTCCTGAAGAAACTGGTTTATTAGTACCACCCCAAGATGTCGCCGCCTTTAGTACTGCGATTGACAGAATTATCAGTAATCCAGAGTGGCGAAACACATTAGGTTCAGCAAGTAGAAAGCGTGTTGAGAGAAAGTTTAGTTGGGATGGTGTAGCACAACAACTGAGCCATCTCTATATTGAGGTGTTACAAACAGCCGAGCGAGAACCGATGCTGTTGAGTTCTTGACGCTCCCGTGCTTAAGAACATTCAACATGAATTTCTATACGACTGGTAGATGAGTATCAGTCGACAAGATTTTAGAACCCCTTTCCACAAGGGGGTTTTCTTTATGTAAAATTTGTACGTATTTATTCTTAATTTTAGAAACAATCAGATTTCAGCAAACGTCTTACCTAGTAAGTGTTTCCCGAGAAATAGAAAAGTTAGTCCTCTATTAAATTTCTAGTAAGATTAACCAGTTAGTCTAGACAATTTATACAACTAGATTCTAAACTAGGAAACATTGTTCCTAAACATAAACTTATCATAGGAGATTGTGGTTGAGAAACCAAGTTTTTGTAAAGGGTGCAGATAAATGATGTTGTTGGTGAATTATTAATCCAATTGAGCATCAACATCATTTCATTCTGATTTTGCGCTTTACACTTCCCTAGCCCAAAAAATAGGTATTAAAGAGATAAAATGCTATACAAACAAAAATTCGCTAATCATCTCAACCCGCTAATTATTGCAGTGCTAGCTGCTTTGGGTTTATTTCTGGTCCCTCACTCTGCTAAAGCCTTTACTCTTGTTAATAGAACTAGCTTGACCGATGCAGATTTTAACAACATATTAGACCAGGGCACTTTTAAAGAATTGTTTGTTGCTGAAGGTCGTATTGGTAACAATAGCTTAAATGATGCAGAGCGTGAATTAGGCATTAACAGAAATGCTAGAGCGCTCGTAGCTCCTGGAGAACCTGTGGCATCAGGACAGTTTGTATGGGGAAATGGAACCCCAGTAGATTTCACTCTAAATTACACTGGAAGCACTATTAACTACACTGTTGGTGGGCAAACACTGACTACCACGGCTTTTAATGGTCCAGTTAATGATATTTACCTCCGCACGTTTGCCACTCAAAACAGTACAGCAACCCTTAGCGATCTTGTTTTTAAGGATCTGACCACAACAAACACAAAATTTACAATTGGCAGTCTGTCTTCTACAGGCACAAGCACTCCTGACACAGATTATCTTGAGATTACTGATATATCAGACCCGTTTGAAATCACAGGTAAAGTGGCGTTAAGTTGGACTGGGATACAACCACCCACACGCTCAAATCTTGCTTATCAAATAAAAGTGGGGGGGAGTTCTTCTGTTCCTCCTATACCGCGACAAGTGCCTGAGTCTGGTACAACGGGGGCTATCTTATTGACTGGAATAGCTGGTATAGGTTATCGTTGCCGAAAACGTTTTTTACAGTTTCAACCAGGCTTCCATAAGTAACAATGGAAGTGTACTTAAATCGAAGCTTGAAAAGCAACGACTAATCGTAGTGCAAACAGTTGACTTTACAACCCTAACATCTGCTTGTTGCGAAATACGCGCTCTCATGATACCGTCTCGTCTTGAGCTGGTTTATCAGCGCGATCGCAATACCATCGCCATAGCACTACGCACAATCAAACACCGAAGCTGGCTCACAATTTGTTGGCATCCTCAAGCGGCTCACATTTGTATTGGGGATCCACCACCAAGAGCACCAGATACCTTTACCTTTAGTCAACAACTGTTGCATCAGTTAAATGGTTTGGCATTGGTGGAGATTAAGGCGATCGCTCCTTGGGAACGCGCTGTCGATTTCCAATTTGCCCGTCGTCCAGGAGAAAGCGCCTTATATCATCTTTATGTTGAAATCATGGGCAAATACAGTAATGTTATTCTTGCTGATGCTGGGAATATCATTATCACTGCTGCTCACCAAGTCAACCAACAAAAATCCAGCGTCCGTCCTATACTCACTGGACAACCTTATGAAACTCCACCAACTCTCACTAGTGCAATTCCCAGTTTGAGTGAATCACAACAACGCTGGCAAGAACGCATCAGCCTAGTACCAGGAACTATCCAGCGTCAAGTACTCAAAACTTATCGTGGTCTTTCTCCTTCATTGTTACAGTCAATGCTGGTAGCAGCCAACTTAGATCCTGAAAGCACAACCGACTCTCTTAAGCAATCCGATTGGGATCAGCTATTTCAAAGTTGGCAAGAATGGTTACAAGCTTTAGAAACCAACAAGTATGATCCGGCTTGGACAAATACCGGTTACACTGTTCTTGGTTGGGGTGGCGTTAAACCAGCTAAAAATATCCAAGAATTGATCAATCGCTACTATACAGATCAACTTAATCAACAAACATTCTTACAACTACGAAATCAGTTAAGCCACAAGCTAAGTAATATTCTAGAAAAGTTGCGGGTGAAAGCTAGTGCCTTTGAAGAACGCTTGCAACAGTCTGCTCAAGCAGATGATTATCGACAGAAAGCTGATCTGTTGATGGCGCATTTGCACAACTGGGAACCAGGAATGAAGGAAATAGTTCTCCCTGACTTTGATACTGGCGAACCTGTGGTGATATCCTTAAAGCCAGATAAAAACGCTGTCCAAAATGCTCAAGCTCTTTATAAACAACACCAGAAACTTAAACGTGTTCGTAGTGCAGTCGAACCCTTACTAAGAGAAGTTCAGGAAGAAATCGAGTATTTAGAGCAAGTAGAAGCGGCGATCTCTCAAATAGAGAACTACCAATCAGCAGAAGATTTAGAAGCTTTAGAAGAAATACGTGACGAGTTAGTCGGGCAAAAATATTTAGAGCCCCTAGAATATAAGACTCAGACTTCGAGTGCAACCGCCACCACAAACTTTTATCGTTATCGTACCCCAAGTGGTTTTGAAGTCTTAATCGGGCGTAACAATCGCCAGAATGACCAACTCACGTTTCGCGTTGCTGGGGATTATGATTTATGGTTCCACGCTCAAGAAATTCCTGGTAGTCACGTACTTCTACGTTTAGAACCCGGTGCTGTACCAGAAGCGGCTGATTTGCAATACACCGCCAACCTTGCAGCATACTATAGTCGTGCTCGTCAGAGCGATCAAGTCCCAGTGGTTTACACAAAGCTAAAGAACCTCTACAAACCCAAGGGAGCCAAACCAGGAATCGCTATCTATAAGCATGAGCGTATCATCTGGGGACAACCGCAAGTAATCAGTTATCAGTTATCAGTTATCAGTTAACAGCGTACCATACAGCTTTATAACTGTTCACTGTTGACTGTATTTTAAAGATAAAGACTAATTTTCATCATTTTTTGATAAATCCTAAAAACGATTTGTGATCACTGTTACAATATTGTAAAGTGTAAAGAAAAATTGCCCGCTGCGTTTTGGGAACGCGCAATTTGGGTTCTACTTTCTTGAAAAGACAACGCGAAGATTAACTTTTATAGACCAGCTGTAGTAGGCTGGTCATTTTTTCATGAAAATTATGTCAGACATCCCTATCCCGTTGTAAGGGCGTACGGCGTACGCCCTTACTGATTCATACATCCCCAAGATTCTTGAACCAATATACTCTCAAGGCTTGACCAACGGTCATGCATAGGAGTGTGGAAGCAGTATTCACGCTTGTACAACACAAGGCGTCTTAGCTTATTGACTTTTATTTCAAAAAAGTACTATGCTTCTTGAATCTTTAATGAAAATAATTACTATTTGAGTTCTATGAGTAAGGGATAAAAAAATGGGATTTTTACCAAAATTCAGGCGGAATCGCTGGCAATGGCTATTCGCGCTCTCGCTAAGCGTCATGCTATTTATTATCGCCTTACCTCTGGGTGCATTTGCGAGTTCCTCCCCACAACAAGATATGCAACGCCTGAATAGTTATGTTGATCAGGCTTTAACAAAGGCTAAGGCAAAAGATTTTCAGGGAGCAGCAACAGCCTACAAGCAGTTTGATAATGACTGGTTTGATGTTGAAGATGGCGTGAAAAAGACCTCTCGCCAAGCTTATAAAGACATTGAAACGGCAATGGGTGAAGTGAAGTTTGCTTTCTCAAAGCAGCCGCCTAAGCAGTCTGAAGTGGTACAAGCGCTTTCAAAGTTAGAGGCAACAAATCAAAAATTTCTTGCAGGTAGCACTCCACCAGCGGAAACAACTGGATCTGGCACAAGTAAGGTGACAATAAAAAGTCTGATTGACCGCCTGAATAATGCAGAAGCTGCTATTGACAAAAACGACCTATCTACGGCTAAGAGTGAGATTAAGAGTTTCCAAACAGACTGGCTTGACGTAGAGGGGATAGTTGCCACTAAGTCTAAACAGGCTTATGTCGCTATTGAAAACAACATGGCGAAGGCTTATGGCTTCCTTAATGCTAGTCCAGCTGATATAAAGAATGCGCTCATGACGATCGCATCCTTAAAAAGTAATCTCCAACCCTACGCGACTCAATCGCTCCGTTACAGTCTTTTTGATGCAGTAGTCATCATACTACGAGAAGGTATCGAGGCATTGCTAGTCTTAGTAGCACTCTTAGCATTCTTGACAAAAAGTGGCAATGCACATCAAGGGCGTTGGTTATGGCTCGGGGCTGCTGTTGGTGTCCTCGCTTCTATTCTCACAGCTGTGGCTATCAATCTGATATTCTCAAATATTTCTCAAGGAGGCGCAAATCGCGAACTATTGGAAGGAATCACTGGAGATCGGAAGAGCA
>NZ_JAAKGC010000205.1 GCF_017591665.1 Aetokthonos hydrillicola CCALA 1050
CGCTTTTTATTGATGCTTTGGCGATGACAAAGCGCCTGTTTGCTGGCGACCATCCGGATGTAGCTACTAGCTTGAACAATTTAGCTTTACTCTACAATAGCCAAGGAAGGTACAACGAAGCGGAACCATTACACCAAGAAGCATTGAAAATTGCTGAAGTTAGTCTGGATGTAAATCATCCCAACACAATTACTATCCGTGGAAATTTAAAATACTTACGTGATAATCGCCGCTCTAAATTAGCCAACGTAGTTTCTTTCGTCAAACGCTTGTTCAGTAATCGTGGTAACTAAAGGTTGTAAATTTGTTAATAGTGAGGATAAAGTAGGAGTTAACAGTAATGGTAGTAATAGTAGGTTGGGTAGAACGGAGTGAAACCCAACAAAACCTTCAAAATGTTGGGTTACCCTGCGGGAAGCCGCCAAGCGTCTACGTCCCTCAACCCAACCTACTGAACTAAGTCCCTGAGTAGTTCGTGCGGAGCTTTGTTGCGCTTTAGCGAGGACTGCGCAACTTCGTATAAAACGCCACAATTTATAAAACCAGCGAAATTGAGAAGTAATCCTAGAATTCACAACGTATCTGGATCTAAATGTTGAGCTTTACCTGCATGATTTTCCGCGATCGCCTGATCTGCTAGTAGAGCTAGTGCAATAGTAGTGTATGATACAGCTTTTTTAAAGTGTTTTGCTTTCGTCCCTCAAGGTACAACACGCCCACTTAACTAGGTTTTCACGGCGCTAATTTTCTCTGGTAAATGGCAGTATTCGCACAAATAGTTCGCTCTTTTGCGAACATATTTTTGAAAATCGAAAAACCACATTGGAAACTTGTTATTCTATTACTAGTTTCTCTAACAATGCTGACTCAGATCACAAACTAGCCTTTTAAACAAAGACACAGAAATAATAGTAGTCTTAACTAGACTTCGAGCCTCATTAAAATCGGAGTCACCTGTAATTAAAAAATCTGCCTCTGCTGCAACAGCACAAGCCAAGAACTTTGCGTCCTTTTTATCTCTGAGAAAATCAATCTCTTCATTCACCTCAATTAGGGTTGTCACAGTATCTAAAATTTCCAACCATTGTAAGCGAATTTCTGAAGTTAATTTGAATTTACTACGACTTAACACCTCTTTATATTCTGCTAAAATTTCTTCGGAAACAATCCAATCACAAGTTGTATTGTCAATAATAAATTGAACAACTGCTCTTGGTTCTCTGCCCTTAAGAACCGCAGAAACCAATACATTTGTATCGACAATAATCTTCATTCACCTCGACGGTAAGCCTCAATCTCTGCTGCTATTTCTTCTTCTGTGATTTCCTGGATTCCAGGAATTGCCTGAGTTTTGTCAAATAAATCTCTAACTTTTTTGCTAATTTCTGCTCCTGGAGCATTTTCTGTCCAAATAATCACTTCAACTCGTTGTCCTGGTTGAAATGGTAAATTAGATAAAACTACATTATTTGGATCTTCAATTGTGACATATGTTTTGTATGCATTCATTTCTATTTAACCCTGACCGGAAACTAAGTATTGCGATCGCCCACTCGTTTTTTACTCTTGTTACTCTAGTTGCTTGAAGTCTTCTTAATTAAGCCCTCCGGTTTGTCAGATTACGCTCAGTTCGTTGTGCAGTAGCTCCATTGTAAATTATAAACATCCGGGCATTCGTGACAAGTTAAGTGAAGATAACATTGCTTTTAACAATTAGAAATTATCCTGAAAACTTAACATCTGGTATTTTATCCTATGCCTTAGATGATTTCCGAGAAAGAAAATACCTGGGGAGTGCGAGTTTCGACTTCGCTCAACTCACAATCTCTCAGTTGGTTGAGCGAAGTCGAAACCAACGGCTGCGGTATATTTATTCCTGTAAATCACCTTAAATAACCGCCCCTGAAAGGCTTTTGGAATAGTCACAAATTTTACCTAAAAATACTGATTTGCGTAAAAATCCCCTTTTTCCTTTTACATTAAGGCTTTAGTTCCCCTTTAGATCTCAAGCAGGAGCGAACGTACAGTCTAGAGTTGGGATATGTCGCAACTACCAAAAAACTAAACCCACATCAACCAGCTAAAATAGGAGTTACTTGTAACAAAAATTTATAAACTGAAAGAATGCTTAACACAGAACCTAAACTAAGCGATATACCTACTGACGAAATTTTACCTGGTGGAAGCGACCCAAATGATTTCGATTTTAACGAGGCATGGTATCCTACTCATTACGTTCAGGATTTAGATAAATCAAAACCTACCCCTTTTACATTATTGGGTAGAGATCTTGTAATTTGGTGGGATAAACTTACCGAATCTTGGAAAATCTTTTCAGACGAATGTCCTCATCGCTTAGCGCGACTTTCAGAAGGTAGGATTAGTGATGATGGACTTTTAGAATGTCCATACCACGGTTGGGCTTTTTCGGGAGATGGGAGTTGTCAACGGATTCCCCAACAGGTTGAAGGTGGAGCAGCAGAAAATTCTAAACGTGCTTGTGTAGGATCTTTACCTACCATTGAACGACAAGGACTGTTATTTGTTTACGGTGGTAACCCAGAAAATGCTGCTAAAACGAAAGTTCCTATTATTGAACCGCTAGAAGAATCTCCTGAAGATTGGGTTGTCATTAACACATTTAGAGACGTCCCTTATGACGCACTGACTCTTCTAGAGAACATACTTGATCCGAGTCATATATCCTTCACTCATCACCGAACGGTAGGAAATAGGGCTAATGCAGCACCAATAGAGCTAGAGGTTGTTGAATCTGGAAAACATGGGTTCTACGGTACTTGGAAGGAAGAGCAAAAACAAGATGAGTTTGTAAAGCGATCTACAACTTTTGTTCCTCCTTCTTTAGCTATGCATGATATAAGCCAACAACGAGGGAGAATCTTAACCGTTGTCTACGCTACGCCTATTCGTAAAGGAGAGTGTCGTTTATTTGCTCGTTTTCCTTTTAAGTTTCCTAATAAACTTCCCAGTTTATTTATTAATCTTAGACCGCGTTGGTACTATCACATTGGACAAAACGGCGTTTTAGAAGACGATCAAATTTTCCTCCATTATCAAGAACGTTACCTGGAAGCCAAAGGGGGGAGTCCTAACTTTAGTAAGGCTTTTTACTTACCCACTAAAGCAGATACTTTTGTTTTTGAACTCCACCAATGGGTGAACCAATACAACGCTAAACCCTTTGGAGATGAATCTTTACCCACACCCTTATCTCAGGAAAGGCTGCTAGAAAGATATTATTCGCACACGGTAAACTGTGCTAGCTGTAGAAATGCTCTTGCTAAAATTCAGCAATTGCAGCTTTGGTGCGGAGCTATAGCACTAGTGACTTTGGCAAGTACTCCACTGGTGTCATTATTGTTTGACATCAAATCAGTTCTAGGAGCGATGATTTTGACGGTGATACCCCTTGGCTTTGCTATAGCTTGGTTGAGATTGGGTAAGCTTGTAAACCAATTTTATGAAGGGCGAGTTGTTCCTCCGCGTAACTTACCTGAGAAATAGTATGGGGTTTATACGTTTTCTTATGAAGCTCTATATATCTACCCCCCAGCTACGCTATCCCCCCTTAGCAAGGGGGAACTAAAGGGGGGTAGAGCTAAAAAACCGTTCTACACAACGTGCGAATATCTCTACACCCATAGGCAAAGCTGTTTCGTCAAAATCAAATCGGGGATGATGGTGGGGATATGCTAAGTCTTTGGCTGGGTTAGCAGAACCAATAAAGAAATAGCAGCCAGGAACTTCTTCTAAGAAGAAAGACATATCCTCCCCGCCCATAGTTTGACATTCTGGCACAAGCCCAAGTGGTGTTTCTATGACTTCTTGAGCTACCGATCGCACAAGTTCTGCCATACCAGCATCATTAATCACAGGTGGATAGAGGCTCCAGTATTCTAAGTTATATCTAGCACCGTGACTTTGACAAACTCCTGCTATAATCTGCTCAACTCGTTGTTTAAAGTAGTCCTTATAAGCAGGATTAAAATACCTTACGGTGCCATCCATTCTAGCTGAATCGGCAATGACATTATGCGCTGTTCCTGCATGAAACTCCCCTACTGTGACTACTGCTGAGTCGATGGGGTTAACATTTCGAGCAACAATGGTTTGTAAGGCGTTGACAATTTGAGCTGCAACGACAATGGAATCTACGGTTTGATGAGGTAAAGCTCCATGTCCGCCTTTGCCCAAAATGGTACAATTGAACAACTCTACAGCCGCCATTAATGCACCAGAACGGACACCTACTGTCCCTAACGGCAGGTTGTTCCACAGGTGTAAACCGATAATGGCATCAACGTCAGGGTTTTTCAGCACACCAGCTTCAATCATAGGTTTAGCACCACCTGGCCCCTCTTCTGCTGGTTGGAAAATTATTTTAACAGTTCCTGCAAAACTATCTCTATGCTGGTGGAGGTAGTAAGCTGTACCTAAAGCGATCGCAGTGTGTCCGTCATGTCCGCAAGCGTGCATCACACCATCATGTTGCGATCGGTATGGTACATCGTTAAGTTCTTGAATTGGGAGAGCATCCATATCCGCACGGATTGCCAACACTTTAGAATTATGATCCCTAGGGCGTTGTCCATGTATAATAGCGACGATCCCCGTTTCAGCAATACCAGTTTGATGCTCAATTCCCCATTCCTGTAACTTCTGCGATACGAACTCAGAAGTCAGTTTTTCTTTAAAGCCTAACTCTGGTTTTTGATGCAATCTCCTACGCCATTCGACAAGTTGAGGCTGTAATGAGCGGATATCCAGTCGGACACGAGATAAGTCAACAGATGCTGGGTTGGGATATGTAGAAACCATGATAACTTAGTTTTTTGAAGAATTCAGAAGTCAGAATTCAGGAGTCAGAATGAATTAGTAGGGTATTTAAACCTACCACTGTTTGTAGACGGTGCTTATCTTCTATTCATTGGCGGTCTTAAACCCACCTAATAACGCCAGTATTATAGAATTCATAAACTTATTCTGACTCCTGACTCCTGACTCCTGTATTCTATTCAAA
>NZ_JAAKGC010000206.1 GCF_017591665.1 Aetokthonos hydrillicola CCALA 1050
CACCTGTTCCTGCTGCCAAATAAACGTTGCCCCCAGCTTTGACATAATCAATTAACACCTGATTATCTACTGCGTCTCCACACAGAAAGATACCGTCATAGCTTAACAACGTCGGCAAATCAATTTTTATATTGTTACCAACAGTCCAGGTATATCCTGCTTTAGTTATTGCCTGTGCTAAGGCAGATTGCGTCAAACCAAAGTTCGTTGAGTAGGCGTGGAATTTTCCTGTGCTACGCCCTCCTGCAAACCATTTTGCAATGTTGGTGACAAAAGTTCCGGTGTCAGGAGCTTGCGTAAACGCAGTATCGCTTAAAGTCCATTCGTCTGCGTTAACAACTATCTTCCCGGATTGAACATTATTTAATTGCGCTAAGGGATTATTCATAATAACTAATTGCTAAGTTTTCTAACTATGAATTTTGATCCAACTTAGTATACGTTACAGCATATTACATCATTAATTTACAAAAATCTTGTAATTGTTACAAAAGAAAATTCTTAATTAAAAAGTGCTACTAATCAGACCAAAAGCATATTAATATGTCCTGACTAAATCCTTTATGTAAACATCTTCTGGATAGTCAAGACAATTTTCACTTTGATATCAGATGAGATATGTACGAAACTCAGGCTACATAAAAAGAGGTTGTTTACAGTGACGAGTACACTGAGTTAATCAAGAGAAGAAAGCTTCAAGCGATAGCTGATAGCTTCAAGTGTCAGAAATTAAGGGCATAGCAAGTAATTTTAAGATAGACTCCCCAGCATCGATGCGGAAGTATTCGATACGAAAGGGAGCAAACCAAATTTTTGGTTAAGTCAGTACTGTATTCTTATAATCATCATAATCATCTAGTAAGATTCTATTGCTCCTGGGCTCCTCTGCCAAAATCGTCAAAAGATCTGAGGCAACTCTAGACCAGCTATAATGGGCCTCACTCAAGGAACGGCCTCGCTGACCCATTTCTTCTGATAAAATTGGTTGAGACAAAAGGTAATTGATTTGGCTAGCAAAAGCTTGAGGGTTTTGGTAATCCTCAATAAGTAGACCATTTTCGTTAGGAATAATCACTTCAGCATTACCACCTCTAGCAGTAGTAATGATCGATAACCCAGTTGCCATTGCTTCATAGTGGACTCGAGCTAACGGTTCCTCCCATTGAGAGGCGCAAACAAATATATCCCCTAGAAGGAAGTAGTCTGGAATTTGAACCGGAGAAATGAAACCACTGAAGCGCACAGAGTCACCCAAGCATTTTGCCTGTTCCTTAAGTTCAACAACATAGTTATCTTCTTCGTCGTTTCCATACCATTTACTACCAACTAGAAAAAGTACCGCAGACGGATGTTGCTCGATTACTTCAGTGAAAGCAGATATCAAAATATGAGGTCCCTTTTTCTTGGACAGACGCCCCACACTTAGCACAACTTTTCTTTCGTTCAGCCCATAAGCAGATAGCATATCTGCTCGTAGCTTAGCAGCGTCTGGAGCCCATCTTGGTTGGAAGCGTTTGAGGTTTACTCCAGCGTAGACTGGTTGTAACTTGTGTCGGTTCTCAGGAAAAAGATTAGCAATTCCTTGTGCAATAAACTCGCTAACCGTAACCACTTTCTCAACTCGCTGTAGACAATGTCGAGCTACATCATGATCAATCTTCTCAACTCCGAACATCTCGTTGTGCATGCTCAGTAGAAAACGACTGTTCGGATTTGCTGCTGCAACCAGGGGGAGATATTTAGGTCGATTGTAAATAATCACCCAATCAAATATCTCTCCAGCAACAAAATTGGCTACTGCCTCATAGTACTCTGGAGCATCCCCTCCTGCTCGTTTGTAGCGAATTTCATCCCGAACTTCATCATCAGGCAAATCAGGGTCAGAAACTGAGAACACGGTGATTGTATGTTCTCGAGTCAAATAGGGCAATATTTCATAAATGTAAGTCTGAATAGCCCCTCCTCGAATAAAAGGAACAGGTAATTTTTCTGTACAGACTAATAAGATCTTCACGTTATTGATTTGACCTCTTGTGTTGATTTTGCAAACGAAAATTTGCTATCTGGCTCATTCGACAAACACTGGTAGTGTAGTATCAATAATATCCCCGCTGTTGCAGTAGTCAGGGATAAAACAATCTGTGCAATCTTTGTTACCAAGCCATCGCCAAAGGCAGACAAGTGAATGATGTCTGCCAAATTGCTTAAGTTTACCTTGTCGTATTAATTTTGTAAGAAAAAAAGATTCGTTACATTGATCTGAATCCAGAACAAAAGTTATTGGATTACAAAAGTACTACATGCACGATTGTGAAGACAGCTTAATGCCTCTTCTATCAACATTCTGGGTCACTTAACATACGTTCTGAAACTCGGTTTCAAAAGCGGACTTTTGACTACCGAAATAAAGACCTGTTACTATCTTCTCCCGAGGAGCATAGCGTTTTGATATATCCATCGATGGATCTCTTAACAAAAGAACTTGGGAGTCAGTCTAAATAAAACAAGTTCTCTGAGTAGTAGCGTAAGGGTTTTAAATCCTATGATTTTTAGTCGATATTCTGTAGCAGGGGATTTGCGCTCCAACGAGCAAAAAGTAAAGATTTACAATTTTACTAGATGAGGCCAAAGCCGGACAAATACATCTTTGGATACACATCTTTCAAGGAAAAACACTTAAGTTTACCACTCAGAAAACTTTGTCAAATGTTGCTTTGACTTCTTAAAGCAACAATATATTTAACTTTTATTACCTTGTGGTTATTCTTTATGGAAAAATTCTAGTCCCATAATCCTTTACTACTAGATTTTTTCTGCTTGACAATCACAATAACTGGCTGCACAGACTCCCCTACTTCCCCTGCCCTCTGTAGCTCAGAAATTGTCTTCACTATTTTTCTAAATAACCGACCCCTACCTTCTTGAAGGTCACGAATACGATCTTTTTTTTGGCGACCGAATTCAAGAACAATAGTATTTAGCTCTCGTGATCTACCTTTTTCTCTATCGATTTCTGGCATGGGTTTACCTCACTATTTTGGGTGCATTTCAGATAATTACAAAAGCTCGTGATTCAGCTGAATATCAGCATCTCATCGAGGGCTGTTATTGGTCAAATTTTTAAGCAATCGCAGTAATCTTTTCCAATCAAACCAAATCTTGATTACTTAAATTTCCTCTTTTGAAGAGGATGCTTGAGAAGTTATAGAAGCTACTGTTTTCAGTTTCTAAATAGGGTCGGCTGCACTAAAAACCTACGTTTGGTTTTGTGTTATGCATTAGTATGCTTTGCTTACCCTTTCAAAACATCCTCTCCAGAGACGTTATAATTAGCGGTCGTTACTTTGATGTCTATTTCCTGGAAGTACTGCTTACACAGGAAGATACTAGAATGTGTATAGTTTGTATACGCTATACGCACCCCCCAGCTTAGACCAAGATTTACCCAGGTTCTTATTGAAATCACGAAGCCATCCGTTTTTCTTCTTTTTATTCGATCTCTCGTGCCTATCTAAGTAAGTTTTAGCCGCTTTGACTTCATTTCTAGCTAGACGCCTGACACTCTTTTCCCAGGGACTCAGAAATTTCGACTGCTTTTTTTTCTTTCTTCTCCTTCTTCTCGTTTCAGGTTTACCGTAGATAGTTTCAGGATAACCACCAAAGGAGTCCTCGCCATGGAGAACAACAACTCGTTTAAGCTCTACTTTTTTACTCATGTCTTTTGTTTTGTTCCAAAATAAGCTTTGCCGTTTAAGTAAACTCTAGCATGATAGTACATCAAATTCAAACAAAATGCATAAGTATATTAGCACTATAAAAATAATGTTTTGTTTAAGATTCAACTTAACAAACGCCATCAGGCTTGTTTAAAAATACATTGCTATATCTTCTGCTATCTAGCTTGAAAATAGGAGATTGGAGAACTCTGAGTCCCTTATCGGGATCAGGGGTAATGGAGACTGGGAAAAAATATTTTCATTTTTGGTTGTAGGTGATCGCGGCCTATAATTAGCTAGTGTGAAAATAGGTTTTTATGATTGGCTGTAGGCGATCGCAGACTATAGACGGATTTTTAACTAGGTTTCGGGTTTGGCGTTTGACTTTTGAATGAGTGACTTACGCCTAAACAGAAAGTGGGCATAGCTGAACCTTCCGCAAAGCGCTTGGTCTACTGAGAAGCGGTACCACGTTTTGGGAGGCAAAATAGAACAAGAAAGAGTTGTACATACCTGTATTTATTTTTTTACAAATGACTTAGAATTGCTATATGTAAATATACTTATTTTTTGTGGTAGCGTTTCTAAGTCTTGTGAACAGTCACATACCAAAGTACGGGCCTCTCAGAGCCTAAAACTGAAGCCAGTGCTCTGTTAATATAGTATGCATTATAGAACTCCAATTAAATCACTCCATACCTATTAAATCATTTGGCTCTGTCTACTAAAACCCACTAAAGACAGATGGGTTTTATAAAGTAGTCAGGAGTCAGAATGATTAGTGGTTTAAAAGCATGCGTTGACTTGTTTTCGAGACAGGGGCAGAATTCAGTGATCAGCTACCACGGAGCAGCGTCCAAGTGATAACTGATCACTGATCACTGATAATGTGGGTGGTGTATTCTGACTCCTAAATTCTATTTTATCAGATCGATGCTATTATATTCTCTGGCTTCTACATTAGCTACACTCAAATGTTTTGACTTTACTCTCGTTACGATATGGGGGTGTGTCAGAAAATTATACAATTGCTGAACTTTAAAGCTCTACAAGGCAGCTATTCTGTTTTCTCTGTAGACCGCTAAGCACCTAGTACTGACACACGATAAAAACTAAAATATGAGGGAATTTATTTTCTGTAATCCCTTTTCCTGGGATATTCCGGGACTTTTTGTCTTGTGCCT
>NZ_JAAKGC010000207.1 GCF_017591665.1 Aetokthonos hydrillicola CCALA 1050
AGGCAATGGTAGCGGTTGCTCAACAAGTTTCTGAGTCCCCTACTCAGCAGGATATTCAAGCGCTCGCTCCTGCCATGCCTCACGTGGCCGAAATAGTTAAAAATAAAACAATACTTAGAAATAGTTCTCTTGTAAATGATGACGATTTTTGTTTACTTTTCGTAGCTATAGGCAGGTTCTATAAAGCTCAAGGCTTATATAAAGAAGCAAAGCTATGTTATCAAGATTATCTATCTAGTGCGAAAGAACGATTTGGAGAAGATAGTTTAGAGGTTGCTTCTAGCCAAAATAGTTTAGCTAATATCTATAAAGATTTAGGTTGTTATGATGATGCAAAAATGTATTATCAAAGAGCTTTCAATTTAAGTGTAATTCTGTTAGGAAATAATCACCTTGATGTAGCCAAAGTAATGAATAATTTAGCGTTGCTTTACTGCCATCAAAATAATATTAAGGAGGAAGAAACGTACAATTTAAGTTATTACAGAGAAACAGAAGAACGTTACTTAGAAGCTGAGAATCTTTTCCAACAAGCTTTGGAAATTAGAATATCTCAATTGGGCGAAACCGACTTAATGGTGGCTCAAAGCTTGAACCATTTAGGTACATTATATGCAGGACTAGCACACTACTCTTTTCGATATTCTAGTTACACAACAAAAGCTGAAGAACTCTTACAAAGAGCTCTTGATATTAGAAGACATACTTTAAATATGGAGCACCCTGATATTGCAGAAAGCTTAAACAATCTTGGATGCCTTTATGCAAAAATGTATCGCTACAGTGAGGCCGAAAGTTTATTTTTTCAAGCATTGGCACTAAACCAGCGTTTGTTAGGAGAAACACATCCGGTTGTAGCTCATGGACTATGGAATCTAGGTGAGCTTTACGCATCTCAATATGAATACAATAGATCTATACCCTTATTTGAACAAGCTTTAGAAATACTTAATAACTGCTTAGGAGAAGAACATTGTCAGGTAATTTATGCTTGTAGACGTCTTGAATATTTACGTTATAGCAGGTAATAAATAGTGGCTCTTTCGTACCTGTTATGGTAACTACGTCTGCAAATAAGTTTGAAACCTTTATTGGGCAATCATAATACGTGTTATCCTTACCATTTGATGCTTATCGCTAACACTATCACAGTACAAATAAACATTTGAAAATTTTACCATGCGTTGAGTAAAAATCTCAGTTCATGACCATCCTTGACAGGTTAAGGAAATTGCACCTTTGTCAAGAGTGTGCAGGAAAAGGGGATAAATCTAGCTTGGCAACAGGCTTTGGGAGACTTTTAACTACACCTAGGTCAAGGTTTCCTTTCGCAGCAAAGTATTTAACGGGGTCGTCAGCTTCACCTTTTTCTTGAGCAACACTAAAGTCGTACAAACGAGGAAATTCGTGACAGATTAAAATAGCATCAGTTTTGTCAATTAGAAATTATGCTTATAATTTCCTAAAAACCAAGGTATAAAACTAAGCTTTGTACCGACATTTCAGTAAAAAAATAAATTTTCAGCACAAGAACTTTTGCGATCAATAACCGAAAAACAAGGTTTTCAGGATTTTTGACATAACTTTCATTTTATAGGTGGATTGACAAATCCATCATGACCCTAATCTGTCACAAATAAGATTTCAAACTATTAAAAATTTTTTCATCTCTTAAGATAGTGTTCCTCCTAACTTTTCTCTCAAATCATTTTCCAATCTACGTAGCTTCCATCCGTGCCAAGAGTTAGCTATCTTCCCGTAAGAGGACAAAAATCTTAGACGATCTTTTGCTTCTTCGGGTTTCTTATTTTCTAGCAGCTTAACCCCGACATAATATGCAAATTGCCCGTACAACCAAGGGATATCTTTTCCTTTTACATCTTCTTCATACAACCCAGCACGCATTGTATAAGCTTCCCAATTAAGCAACTTGTTAAGACTACATTCTTCTGATTGCTTTAGTTTATTTTGTTCACAGCTTTTTAGGTATTTACTAGCTAAATTATAGGATTCTCTCAGTGCCTTATCCTGCAAATAATTCATACGAAATTCAATCCATCTTCCCTTCGTCTTTATTTCTTGGTGGTCATTGTTCTTCATGATTGAAGCGACCGCATGACCTAAATTTGTAACCTCTGAGCCATATACAAGAAGATGAGAAGAGTCTTGAGTTGTGTTTTTTAGGTCTTCTTCCACTGCGTTCCAATCTCCATTCCAAGCATCAACTACAGCTAAAGAAGCTTGTAGAATAGGAGATTCTTTGGGGACTGTTTGGTAATCTTTGAAGTGTTCTGCTGCTAATTTCTGTGCCTTATTTCCAACAGAAAGGGCATATTGTCCAATTTCCCCCTTCAATCTATCCTCTTCTTGCTCTTTCCATCTCGTAATGTTTCCTTTATATTGTGTTTTAGAGCGCATAAAAGATTGTCTACTCTGTTCAATTTTTTCAGCAACGCTTTTATTCTGTATACCTTGTAGTACAGCATTATAGGAAGCATCCCACGGTTTTTTTTCTGACTCAAAAGTTTCAAGACTACGCTCTAACCACTGGTATTTTAATAGTTTCATGCTCTCAATTTTAGACATTATCCCTAGAAAATCTCTTGGTCTAGAGAAGTTGTTATTCTCTTGCTGTTTCCAAGCATTTATGAGATGTTTGGGCTGGATGCTAAACATCCATGATTGATGTTGCAAATGTTTGCAAGATTCTGGTTCTTGGCAAGCTGCGGCAACAACACCCATTGTTGCAGTTATAGATGCTGCTTCATTTACAAGAGGTAATACCTCTCGGTATTCATCGGGCCGAGCTTTCACATCTTGAATTAACTCTTGATAAGGAATTTCACCAAGTTTTTGGTCTTCTGCTTTTGCTTGAACTGGGTAACCATAAGGCGAGAGAAATGTTACCTGTGGCTTATACTCCAAATCTACTAGACCAATTGCCTGATCAGAGTTAGGGTTGAAAGTTAAACTTATTTGTGGCCAGCTCAGAGGTGGAAGTGCCCAATTCTTTAACAAACTACTGTAGGAGGACTTATTATCTTGGATCAACTGACTAACTAAATAGTTCGGCCGCTTTGATTGAGGAGTTTTCGTTAGTAACTCTTCATTTCCCCATACCATTAAAGCAAATTCACTGTCTGCTCGTAAGAATAGTTTCCTAATTTCTGTATTCCTTAAAACATTATCTGTATAAAGAATGCCATTATACCCAGCAAGCTCGTCTTGGGATACTTGAAAACTTCGTTTTTTGGTTCGTTGTACTACATTAATTGCTTCGTGCAGTATCTTCGGATTAACTGTGATAGAAAATTTCTTACCTTTTATATTGGCAAAAAGCTTTCCATCTTCATAAGACAAGTCTGAGGGATTGAGTATAAGACTGCTTGCAATATTTGATTCTAGTCCACCAATACCTCTTGCAAACATCGAATTCAAAGCAGAAGCAAAAGAGGTTCCTGGATCAAACGGGGGAGAAGAAAAGGACTTTTGTGGTATAAATATCGTTACAATAATTAACGCTGCAAGAAAAATAACTGTCAGACGCTGGCGTAGGAAATACATACTTAACTCCTTTTTTTAGTACAAACTTGATTACCAACGTTTAATCCAGTATCTTTCTCCTGCCAAGAATACCCCCATTATGATACCTATTGATGTCATTGCAGTGAAATTCTCAATAATTAAGGGAGGTACATCAAGTAAAAATTTAACAAAAATACCTAAATGCAGACATAGAACTAATATCCATAAACTTGAAGTGTGAAATATCGTTCTTAATGGTTGTTGTTTACCTATATAAACAGCTAATGCCCCCTCTCCCAAAGCCGTAGCAAAAGGCATTACATAAGAACCCAAGTAATCTTCATGTAACGTGTCCCATATTGCATAAATTGCAAGCCAATTAAACAAAGCTTGCTGTAATAAAAGTTCAAAGATTGCAACAACTAAAGTAGCAATCGTAGAGATAAGAAGTATTTTTAACAAAAATGGCAATCTCAAGCAATGTAAATTCATGCTTTTCATCATGTCACCTTTAACTGTTAATTTGCTAGGGAGTTCGGTGTTTTCTAAAACAGCCAAAATCAAACGGTAACTTCTGTGAGAAGTGAGAAGATAGCTTTATTTTTACTATCTTCGTTTAAAATATAGACAAAGTTAAACTAGTCTGGAAACTCTGTCACTATCGTAAGCTTTCGACACTAAGGCGCGTTCTTTGTTTTTATCGCTACATTTACGTAGTACCTTAATAATAGTTTTAATAAAAATCGTGTTAATACTGAGCGAGGACAGTTTCTCACCTGGCACATAAACGATTTCTTGTTTTTCGCTCTTCAGCTTTTCTGCAAACTTATAACATGCTACAATCAGCTAACCTAGCTCCTTAAAAAGTTGGACATACCCTAACTAAAACTAAGCACTAGTACTAGAGGTATGACTATAACCAAAATGGGAGTGATAACGAAAACAGAACGCCGGTAGTGGAGGAATACAGGCTAGAAGATGCAGATTTCTCGTAGAAAGAGATTAACAACCCCCCCATCATATCACGACATGACTTTTGCAAGAGGTCTAGTCAAAACCGTTTTTACAATGGTGCTTTTTGCGCCCGAATGTGAGTCTGGTTCTGGGTGTTGTTGGCAACGATATTGGTGAAGTAACGTTGGTTACTATCCCGTTTAAGAGATTAGATTAATGAACAATTACGCCAAGCCTTTGTCGAACAGCTAGCCAGCCTTAAGAATGAAGAGATTGTTTATGCCGATGAGTCAGGTATGGACTATCGAGACGACTATGGCTACAGTCCGCAAGGAGAGCGCTTTCATGACCTGAAGTCCGGTCGCAGAACAGGTCGAGTCAACATGATTGCTGCACTTTGTGGGCAACAGC
>NZ_JAAKGC010000036.1 GCF_017591665.1 Aetokthonos hydrillicola CCALA 1050
CGATCAGTACTACTGGGGAAAAGCTAAACTCTGGCACGATTCAAAATGTATTGTTTCTTGTGGTGGCGCACCATTGGAAACTGTCAAGCAATACATCCAAAATCAGTCCGGTGGTAGGTTGTAAAAGGGCGATCTCCGTCAACTGAATCAGCCAGGAGTCCCCTTTAGTAGAGTGTCACCCCCTGATTGTAAGCATTGACAAAACTTGTGTAGTCGTATTCCACTTGAGTTGCATAATCTAGAGCAAAGTTAACTATTTCATCTTTGAATGCACCTTTATTACCACTTGTAATATCAGTGACTTGTTTATCAACACTTACAGAAACAATAGTACTATCATAGTCTTGATCAGAAATGGCATGATTTTTAGCCACGACCTTCCCTGCATAACCCATGGCATCCATGAACTTTGACTTGGTAGTTAACAATTTATAGTCAAAGTCAACCTGGTAAGGAGATTTTTCATGTACCCAAAAAGGAATACTATTAACAGTAGTGTAACCAACTAAGGGGTCAGTATTAGAGAGCATTGCTTTGGTGGCAATAGTTACTCTTTTTCCTTCATGACCATCATAAACGGAACTTGGTAACAGAGATGGAGCGGCGATCGCCACTGCGCTACTACCTTCCTGCTTCATTTCCAAAATCCGATCATCATCGTTTGCTGTACTAGGTCCTTCAATGAGTACGTAATACCGATACTTACCAAGACTACCAGTACCAGAACCTAATTTGAGACGAATATCCTTCAAGGTATAGTAACTATTGCTGTATCGCTTACTGCTAGGAATTGAAGCAATGTAGCTGCTCATAGCAGCAGCAATAGCTGAGTAGGTAGTGCTCGATACACTTTGTAGTTCAGAAGTTGTCTGGAAAACCCGATGGCTACTGCTATCTAACTGCGTGTATTTATTGAGCAAATTAGAACGACTCTGACCGGCTGCCTTCTGAATTAAATCCTTCACCACCCCGCTTGTATTGCTCTGTTCCAAACGGTATGATAGTTCATCATTAGTTCCCTTAAAATCACTCATTTTGTTCAAGTAAGCATCCAAAAAATTCCGCACAATATCTTGAGCATCAGCGGAACTCAAACCATTCTCTTTAGCCGCTAAGAGAATAGAAACTGCCATACGCCGCAAATCCCAAACATAGGGACCAAGATAACCCTCGTCAAAATCAGTCGTGTCAAAGACGTTATTATCATTGCTATCTCTCATCCCCCCAAGATTCTGCATGTGCATATCTCCCTCTAACCAAATCGCTGAGGTAGAGGAATTAACAAATTGAGAACTTGGTAACGTTGACATATCGCGGTAAAAAATGTGATCCGTCCCTCGATAAAAGGCAAAAGGGCTAGCCGTCATTTTTTGCATTTTCGTTGCCAGTTCTTGAGGCAATTGAGAAGCATAAGGATGGTTGTACTGATAAATTTCATTCTGTACCCAACTTGAACGGGGAGTAGCAGCTTGAGACGTAGATGCAAAAGCTAAAGTTAAGAGCAAAACGCAGAAGTTCTTAGATAACTGTTTTAGCATGATGGTTTTTGGGCAGTAAAAAAAATAACTCTTGTTTAAGGACAATCATCCAACCACAATTCTTTTAACACCTCCAGCAGTAGTTTAGAAAGTGCTTGAAAATACAATTAATTACTATTTTCGAGAAAATACACTGTGTATCAAAGGCGATCAGGGGTTCACATAATCTCCAGAAGGTGAATAACGCTGAGCGCCTTGATCAATTTACTACCGTCATGAATAGTGAAAGATTATGGCAATACTGCTCGGTTAAGGCAAAAAGTTAAGTTTAATGTAGGTTGGGTTGAGGAACGAAACCCAACACTTATAAGGTTTTGTTGGGTAACACGAGCGTTCAACCCAACCTACAAAAATTCTTATCCGAGCAGTATTGAAGATTACGGTTATGCTTTCAAGCTTGCTTTTGATTGCACGTAATCTTGTAGTTCCACCTGAATTGGTTCTACCTTCCAAATGTCCTGACAATATTCTCGAATGGCACGGTCAGAGGAAAACTTGCCCATTCGTGCTACATTTAAAATTGACATGCGTGTCCAGTTTTCTTGGTCTCGGTAAGCTTGGCTCACCCGATCTTGAGCGTCAATATAGGACTGGTAATCTGCAAACAGCATGTATTGGTCTTGGTAAAGTAGAGAATCTACCAGAGGTTTAAACAAGTTGGTGTCGCCGTGGGAGAAGTGACCAGAGGCAATCAGGTCAATAACTTCTCGCAACTGAGGATTAGAATGATAGTGATCCCAAGGGTTATAACCTTTGGCTTTTAAGTCTGCTATTTCGGCAGATGTCAAACCAAACAGAAAGAAATTAGCTTCCCCTACTTGTTCACGAATCTCAATATTTGCACCATCCAGCGTGCCGATAGTCAGTGCGCCATTCATGGAGAACTTCATATTACCTGTCCCAGAAGCCTCTTTACCCGCAGTCGAGATTTGTTCTGACAGATCAGCCGCAGGATAAACCTTTTGACCTAAAGTTACGTTATAGTCTGGTAAAAAAACTACCTTCAGGCGATCGCGCACATCTGGATCTTTGTTGACCACTTCACCCACTGAATTGATCAGCTTAATAATCAACTTAGCCATATAGTAGCCTGGTGCAGCTTTCCCACCAAAGATAAATGTGCGTGGGGTAATATCAATATCAGGATTGCGCTTAATACGATTGTACAGAGTAATAATGTGCAGCACATTCAAATGTTGCCGCTTGTATTCGTGAATTCGCTTCACCTGAATATCAAACAGCGATTCTGGGTTCACCACAATACCAACTTGCTTGTGGATGTAACTTGCTAGCTTGCACTTGACACTATGCTGGATCTGCTGCCATTCTTCGCGGAACTCAGCATCCTCTACAAATGCTTCCAGTTTCCTGAGTTCTTCCAAGTTTTTGATCCAGCCCTCCCCAATCTTGCGGCTGATCTGATTTGCCATGTTGCGATCGCTCAATACCATCCATCGCCTGGGAGTTACCCCATTAGTCTTGTTACTAAATTTCTCTGGGAAGAATTCATAGAAATCGCGCAGAGTAGTTTCCTTCAATAGCTGCGTATGAAGTTCTGCCACCCCATTAATTGCATGACTACCTACACAAGCTAAATTCGCCATGCGCACGTAACGTTCGCCTGTCTCGTCAATTAGTGACATCCGTTTCACACGCTCTGTATCATTAGGATACTTCAGTCGCACTTCATCCAATAAACGGCGATTGATTTCGTAGATAATTTCCAGATGTCTCGGTAACAGGCTACCAAATATACTGACTGGCCATTTTTCCAGTGCTTCTGGAAGCAAAGTATGGTTTGTGTAAGCAAACGTATTTTGGGTAACGTGCCAAGCTTCATCCCAGTCCATCTGATGCTCGTCTACTAAAAGACGCATCAATTCAGCAACGGCGATCGCAGGATGAGTGTCGTTCAACTGTAAGGCAAACTTTTCGTGCAACTTACTTAAAGTATTGCCGATCTGCAATTGCACCCGGATGATGTCCTGTAAAGAACAAGAGACGAAAAAGAACTCCTGTTCTAGGCGTAGCTGTTTCCCTGCCATTGGCTCATCATTAGGGTAAAGAACTTTCGTGATGTTTTCAGAAACTACTTTAGAGTTAACAGCACGATAATAGTCACCAGTGTTGAATGCTTGAAAATCAAAGGATTCTGGAGCTTCAGCCTTCCAAAGCCTTAGAGTGGCAGATGTATTGGTTTTGTATCCAGGAATAGGTGTATTGTAGGGAATCCCTGTAACAATTGTATTGGGAATCCAGCGCACCTGGTACCGTCCACTATCGTCGGTGTAGACTTCTGTGTGTCCGCCAAACTTTACTTCAACAGTTGCTTGTGTATCTTGAATTTCCCAAGGGTTGCCATAGCGCAGCCATTTGTCAGTAATTTCAACCTGCCAACCGTCACAGATCTCTTGATCAAAGATCCCAAACTCATAGCGAATACCGTAGCCAATTGCTGGAATGTCTAGTGTTGCTAGAGAATCTAGAAAGCAAGCTGCTAGACGCCCCAAGCCACCATTACCCAAACCTGGTTCTTCTTCTTGCTCAATGATCTCATCTAGATTTAGACCGCCCTCTGTCACTGCTTGTCGTACCTGATGCTCAATCCCTAGATTGATTAGATTATTTCCCAAATGTGGACCCATGAGAAATTCGGCAGATAGATAGCCAACAATTTTAACGTTTGGCTTGTTGAGGACTTGGATTGTATTGAGCCAGCGTCGCAGCAGCCGATCTCGTACGGTATAAGCCAACGCCATATAGAAATCATTTTTGGTGGCAATCTCAGGAAATTTACCCTGCATGTAGAATAGATGATCGGCGATCGCGCGCTTTAAGGTTTCGACACTTAACCCTGTGCGATCATCTTCAACGCGGACATTTTCTTGTTGTACAGTTTCTACAGGTGGATTCATAAAGTCCTCAGTTTTCCTAGGTAGTAGGTGGAATAAAGACAGTCAACTTTTTCTACCAGTCAAAGTACACATCCGAGCAAGTTTATCAGCGGTCAATTTACTGCTATTGCACAGGCAAGTGAGTATAGAGAACTAGGAACCACAATTATTGTAAATTTTAACACGCTTAAATTGATAGCTTGGATTATACCAACCATAAATAGCCAGACACGTGCAGAGCGAGCGCAAGTCCTGCACGTGTCTATTTCACCCTGATCCTAAAAATATTGTTAGTTTCCTCGTTTTCTCGCAACGATAGTACGGTGACGCGGATCGCTAGCTACAGTCACCGGAGTCTCGAAACCAACTTTTTCTAAAGTTTCCTCAATATTAAACGTATAATACTCATCACTCCAAGGCTCAGTGCTTTTCATCAGAGTGAAGAGAAACGGAGGTAGGTTTTGGATAACGGTTGATTTAGGATTGTTATCGACTAGTGCGATCGCACCACCAGGACGTACCAATCTATAAGCTTCCCGAAAAATTGCTGTTGATGCTTCACTCGGTAGTTCGTGGGTAAGAAATTGCAGCGTCACTAAATCAAAGGAATTATCGGGAAGTTCCGTATTTTCAGCCCTTGCGTGGAGCCATTGGGATACTTCGTTATTTGTATCTAACGCTTTTGCAACAGCTAGCATGTAAGGTGATAAATCTAAACCAACAGTACGAATCGAGTAATTTTGTTTTTTCTGGTAGTAGCGGTGTAATTCGAGTGTCGAAATCCCCACCGAACACCCAATATCTAAAATATCTCGAACTTCCTTCGGTGCGTGGATTTCTAAGACATTGTGAAAGCTGCTTCTAAGTCTGTTATGTGCAGCTTCCCAAGTTAACTTTTCATTTTTCCACACCCGCAAAGCCATGGAATAGGTAGCGCTAGGTGCTTCTAAAGCAGCTTGCCAGCAAAGATTGCCTTCATCGTACGCATGAAATGGTACTTTGTAATAGTCGGGATAAGTAACTTGGGGATTGGTAAGAGCTTTTAGGTAGTCCTTTACACCAGACGCAGCAAGCCTATCGTAATTCTTGCGCCAAGGAATACCGTTTTTCTCAGCAGTTTTAATAATAACTTGCCGAGCCTGATGTTTCATCACCTTGTATATAGGTTCAGTTTGGATGAGCAAATTCACGAACTGAGAAAGCAGATTTTCACCAGCCCAATCAGGTTTTAGCTTGTTGTTCATTATCTAGTGTCAAGACGTTAAGATTTCACCTAGGATAATGACAGGTAAAGTGGTAATATTACGAAATTGTTTATCATTAGTAATAATGCTAGCGGATGGAAGTATTAGCTGTCCCATGAAGAGCGTTCTTCTCGTAGTTGCTTATCTATATCCTCAGCAGTTCGAGAAGGATGTCTCGTGCGGCTTTCTTCTATAATTTCCAATACAGAACGACGTTTTGGTTCAGCTTTTTGAGGCAAAACCACAAATACATCTACACTATCGCCTATCTCAGCTTCTGGGACTTGAATTTCTATTTTGTTCCCTGGTAAAATTTTTGTTGTAATGTGTAAAGCTGATTGCATAGTTTGTACTCTTATTTATCGCCTGATTGGTTATTGTTTATCCTTTTGTGAGTGTCCAAAGTCAAGAGCCGTTAGGGACAACCCAGAATAATGGTCATTAAAAAATTTAGCTAGGGACTCCGCTTGAGATTGACTAACTTTCCCTTCACCATTAACCACTTTCCTTACAAGCTCAACAGAGCCAAAAACCTCAACTAAAGAAGTTGGTTCCACATCAAACTCATGCATCAAAGATGACAAGGTAGCACCAAGTGTAGATTCACCCATCGGATAATGGCTTTCTTCATATTTCTCAATCAGAAGAACCAACAACTCAAAAAGTGCAGTTTCAGCCTCTGTCAACTCACCAGACATCATCCCCTCTACTATAGCTAAGGCTCTTTGATACTCCTGTTGTGTTTTAATTCGCTTAGGCTCATACTGAATCAATAAGTCAGTATAGGTTTGTTGACTAGAAGTAGGGGTCATCTTTCCACCTTTCTTTATCGTATTCTGTGTGTGTAAGAATGTATTTAATAAAAATTGTCTGGCTGGAATATCTAATATCTACAATCAAACGATAGTTATTACCTTTAAAGTTAAACACTGTAAAGTTCCCAACCGCTTCTGCCTTTGGATACCTTTTCTGAACTTCTACTAAATTAGACCAGTTTGCTTTACAGGCAAACTTGTACCAGTCATTGAGAGCATCTTCAGCATCAGCGTGTTTAACGCAAAATTCCCGCAATTTAACTTTGCTGATTACGTGCATTCATAAATTTAGAAGCTCTCACTAATTATAGTATAGACAGAAAGCTATAGTCAAAATATTGGCTAGTTAGACTGGCGATAGCTCCCTTGTAGTGCAAGGGAGCGCAGATCTCATTAAAACTCAGTGCCTAAAAGTTCGGTTTACATAAAACGCATATGTTGCACTTTAGGTCAACTACTTGTACTTGACCGGCGCTCTAGCAAGTTTTGCAGTTCTAGAAAAAAACAGAGCTTGAACACTGAGATCCTTGTGAGTGATACTGAAGTTACGCTGTTGTGCTGTGGAAATGAATGAAATAATCGCTTCACACGCCACAGCAACAGTTAACATCACCAAGGTTCGTGCTAACGGATAATTACAAACATGATCATTAACCTCAGAAGGAACGCGATAAACGTCATTCCAAATCACTTCTGCATAATCAGCCGATAGTCCAGCATGAAGACAAGGTATGCTTGATTGTTCAGCATAATCTTTCACTGCTTGACGTGCTACACTATTGTCAAAGACATCAATAATTAGCTGGCTGTTTTGGAGTAGTCGAGTTGTATTTGCTGATGTTAACTCAACTGTCTTAGCATCAACTTTAGTACCAATTGCTCGATATAAATTGTTAGCTAAAATCTTCGCCTTGAATGCTCCCACATCAGAACGGTAGTAGGGCTGAGTTGAAAGATTGCGCTCTTCAATGCGATCGCGATCTATCACTGTAAGTTTATCAAAGCCAGACCGAGCTAAGTTTTCAGTTATGTTAGCTCCTAATGCTCCAGCTCCACAAATTGTTACACTATAGTTTTTTAACTTTGCCATCACAGGATTAGTGCGGTGAAGCTGTTCGTGAAAAAAAATACTCATAATAATTCGTAATTGAAGAAGAAGTCAGAAGTCAGAATCCAGGAGGAGCCAGTGCGTTGCGGGGGTTCCCCCCGTTGTAGCACCTGGCGTTCAGAATCAACTTTAATTGGGTATTATTGTCCTCACTACTACTGTTGTTCCATAACACCCACTAAGGATTGCAAGTCAAAATCCCGATCTCTTCCACTTAGACAAATACCAGAACTGATCACAGTCAAATCAGTTTTAGCGATCGCGCTACTATGGCGAACACCATCAGCAGTTGTCCAATCGACTGTCCAATAATCACCGCGATCATAGAATTGAGTTAAGGTACCACCGCCCATTTGCAAAGCCTTTCTCAAGCGCTTTTCATCCTGTTGAGGTTGAGCAAATCCCTCAATGCGCTGGATTGCTAACTCATAAACTGTGCGGATTTCTGGAGTTATACCCTTAAAGTGTAATTCAGAAGGAGGAATGAGTTGCGTAACAGCAGATTGCAAAGTTTCAGAAATTGCCGGATCACTACGGCGATCTACTTCCTCAAACCAGCAAGAATGACCAATAAGGCGAGCAATAATTTGCTCAAAGGTGACACCCTCAGTTACTAGATGCACTGCGAGAGGCTTAACTACCTTCAACCGTTGACGCATATCTACTTCATTAACAGGATATGCTAACCAAGTTCGGGAGCGCAGTTGGTGTACTAACCGCAGTCGTATTTGGGAAAACTGTTGTAAGTATTCTACAATTTCGGGTAAATCTGCTTGTTCTACAACGGTTGCTGTTTTTTCATCAACAGGCTCAAAGATACCCCAGCCTTCAAATTTACTGGGCTTTGGCGTGAAAGTGTAGACCATCCCGGCTACTCGTGTGCGGACTCGTCCACCTTTGACACAAGGCGCAAGGAATTGGGTGGCATATAACTGTGCTTGTGCGATCGCAATTTGATCGATTAGCTTACGGATATCAGCCATATGTACCCTCTTAGATCTCTTGATTCCGGATGAAATAATTCTGCGTGCAAGTTAGTGGAGCATTGCGCGTTCTCAGTTACTAGAGGGACTCCGCTGGTGAGTTTTTACACACTCTTTCAAGGATGGCTACTTCTAAGCCTACCTCCCAGGTTCTTCGTACTCCCCTTTCACACACGCCCACTGTATTCGACAGTGTTACTTTTCCTCTCGTACTATAGTATGTAGGCTCCACAAGTTAGGGCACGCAAAATATTACTATACTATATGCTAAGCTTTTCCACATTTAAGTTGCATTTTGCTCTATTTTTCGGAAAAGCTTCAAACCCTATGCCCTATGCCCTATGCCCCTTGCCCTTTGTTGTCTAAATGCACAAACTAGATGTGGAACATCTTACTTATCATCTCGCACAGGTAACGGCATATCCAAAATCTCCATCAGCAAATCCAAACGAGAGGGGCGGGTTAACAGTGGAACGAGGTTTGGCAAGCTGTAGTAGTCACCCGCAAAAGTGAAGGTATCTACAGGTACTTGCTGTTGCTTGAGTTGAGTCTCCACCCAGTTGTAATGAGTACCAACGCGGACAATCACCACATTGGGCATGATCGCCAACTCTCGGCAGTAAGTCTTGTAGACTTCACTGAAGTAAGGAGCAGCATTTTCGCCCTCATCCGTGACCACAATTATCTGGTCAACTACCTGCTTTTTCTTCCGCATTGCTTCCAATGCACAACCGATGCTAGTACCACCACCTGCTTTAATGTGTTCGAAAGCACGTTCCCAATCGGTTAACTCCTTGCCTTTTGCCGTAATAGCGTAAGGAATGGTGTCGAAAGCGTAGACAAATAGTTCTGCCTTAGTAATACCAGAGATCAAAGCAGCGAGTTGCAAACCCGTCGCGATCGCATTTTCCATTGAACCAGACTTGTCCACCAGTAAGGCGGTTGGACGTGCAATCTCACCACGCTGTTTTACCTGTTCGTTTGTCACCTTGGACAATTGAGCAACGGTGTCTGCATCAAAATCTGCTGTGTCAGCGGCAATTTGTGCTTTGAATGCTGAGACACGCTTACTTTTAGACGCTTCTTCTAGCTTGGAATCAATTAGCTTCTTGACTTCTGGGTGATCCATTGCTCCTCTAGCCTGGAGAGACTTGAGGGTGTTGATCACTTCAGCAGGAGTCATACTGTTGATTAAAGCCACCAATACAACTGGTGTAAGTTGCTTGATAGCACCAATTGCGATCGTGTAAGGAATGTTAAACTCGACAATCAGCCGTGCTTGTTCTGCTGCATTTTCTGCTTTAGCAAGCTGCTTCAATACATTTGCTAAGGAACCCTCTGGAGGAGTATCGCGGAACAAAATCGCATTTGCTCGCTCATTTGGTTTGATGTGCAGCGAAGCATATAAGTGCTTCATTGCTTTACGACCTCGTAGCGCTGCGCGATCAAATACAGCGGGATTGGTCTCCCGTGTCTTCAAGTAACGTCGTACCGCAGTTCTCGCCGAACGAGGTAGTTTATTCTGCTGCTGTTTCATGAAGTCTACCACACGAGCCACCTCATAAGGAGGAAACTCCTGCAGCATCATAAATCCAGCATCTCGGTGTTCAACCAAATTGCTAGTTAACAGATGAGCAACAAAGACTTCCTTGTGGTCGCGGACATCACCATAACGCTGATACCAAACTGCTAGGTGTCCGTAGAAGATCGGATCAAGTTCAACAATCAACTGATGAATTTCCGCGACTTGTTCAAGCTTGCGGTGAGGAGTTGTCAGCAAACTGTTGAGCATTTCAAGACGCAGATCACGTTCTGCGGTTGTCATAAGAGCCTCCTTTAATCCAAGTGTTGCAGGAGGCAGATGTTGCACGCGAGGCGATTAAGTCACCGCGCAAGTTGCGAAAGCATTGTGTATAACTTGTGCAGAGCTATGTAAGCTTCCGTGATCAGGGCGCGGCAACAACTGCCAATTAAGAAATAAGACCACCTCGTGCAAGTCGAAAAAGCTGTTGATTCACACACGGGATTTGAACCCGCAGTTGCTTGATCTCAAGTCAAGTGCCTTTTCCATTTGGCTAGTATGTAAGCTTTTTCAGTTAGGGCACGAAGTGAAAATTTTATGTTTTAGAAAGTTGATTTAAAATAAATCTAATTTCCTTCTTGTTACACTGTTGTTTTCTAACAGCGTAAATCATTTTACCTCTAGACATTGCAGCAGAACGATGAATTATACCTTTGACAGCATCCGCCACATAATATGTTGGTGGGGGTGGAAAATCTTCAAAGGTAATTAAATACCAAATCTCGTTTAGCTTATGGTATTGATGATAATTATCAATGATGACGAGATCAGTTTGCTTCTGCTTTAACTTCTGCTTTCTAGGTATTTTCTCGGCAGCACAAAGAATTCCAGTTTCAGGATGGATATAGAACTGATCGCGATGGTTTACCTCTAGCTGAATTCGATAACCTCGATAAGGCTTGCGGTAAAAACGACCATCAATGATTTCTACATGCCGTTCGACATAGTCCCACACATGATCGATAACATGCTTTCCAGTCATTGTGTTGGTCTTTAATCGTTGACACAGTTCGCTGTAAATTTCATTCCACGGCTGCCCGACTTTTGAACGCAAAAACCGACGCAAGGGACCGAGATGATCTGAAAGATACTTCGATTTATTTCTAGCTTTAATCAAGTAGGGATTCAATAATCCATCCTGACTCGCTTCCTCAGTAAGTTTGTGTAATTGCTTTTTAAAACCCTTCAGCTTTTTGAGGCTAATTCTCATTCCATTGCGAGGACGTTCAATCACAATTTCGCTCAAACGATGTTCGCTCATATCTCACGTTGTTTAAATGCAGTTTTACTAATTGAGTTGTTATTAAACATGAGTTAGCTAACATCATTGAATTCACCTCTGTATTGAGTAAAGGTTATAAACATTGAGTAAAGGTTATAAACAAATACCCGGAAATTTAACCGTATACAGCTTCAGGGCGAATAATCAAATCCCCGCTAGGACGGCGATCAATTATGTAAGCAGAGAGGCGATCGCTATTCACATCTAGATGCTGAGCAACCCGCTCCTTTACTGCTACATCATTCATCCCTGCTGCAATTCCCAATTGTGTTTCTGGGACATCAACAGAACGTCCTTCGAATCGAATATGAATCATTGCAATCACCTCTTGTTTTAATTACGAACTGATATTAATGGAGCCGTCGGGAATCGAACCCGAATCCTGCAGCCGTCCGTTTGTTGGTTTCGGAGCAGTCGAACGCCAATCGCGACCCCAAAAGCCGCATCTATAGGATTCTTAAGGTTTTAAAAAGTTTTGGTTTTGCCTTTCGTTGTTAACTTTTCTTGGTACACTACAAATGTAATACACACTCCAAATAATGTCAAGGGGATACTACAAATTTTTTTGAACCCCTCCCCACACGCTTGCTGACGGGGATTGTAGTAAAAAGCTTACACCGAAAAAAAATATTTAGACTTTTCCGGAATCTAGTCCGTTAATGTTGTAGCTTATTCCATAACTAATTAACTTAAAAATCACTATACTTAACCCTGACCAAGCTGCTCTAAAAGCTTGGTCTTATATTATATGGAGTGGCGATCGTCCTTGGTGCCGTCCTTGGAGCGATCGCTAAACTATCAAAATAAAACGGAGAGATGTCATGGGAACGCCAATATCAGAGGTCGAAATAAATATATCCTTGGTTAGGAGTTTATTGGAGGAACAGTGCCCAGATTTAGCTCACCTGCCAATTAGTATGGTTGATGCGGGTTGGGATAATGCTATATTTCGATTAGGCGATCGCCTCTGTATAAGACTACCCCGTCGCCAAGTCGGAGCAGTACTCATCGAACACGAGCAAACTTGGCTCCCACGAATAGCCTCGCATTTAACGCTTGCTGTTCCGACACCTTGTAGAATTGGAAAACCCGGACAGCGTTATCCTTGGAAATGGAGTATATTGCCCTGGTTGGCTGGTGTAAGTGCCGATCAGCAAGAACCTGATGAGGAACAAGCAAAATCATTTGCTTTATTTTTACGCTCCCTCCACATACCCGCACCACCCGATGCACCAAAAAATCCGGTACGGGGTGTACCTCTATATCAGCGAGCAACTACTATCGAAGAACGGATGCAGCGTTTGGAAGTAAAAACAAACCTGATCACAAGAGAAATCAAAAATATTTGGAACCAGGCTTTACAAACGCCAATTGATGTTTTTCCAACATGGCTGCATGGCGATCTTCACCCACGGAATATTTTAGTTGAGAATGGATCGATCACAGGGATCATCGATTGGGGAGACATAACATCTGGTGATATTGCTACCGATCTTGCTTCGATATGGATGCTTTTTCCCTCCCGAACTGCGCGTGAGCAAGTTATAGCTGAATATGGAAATATTTCTCAAGCGACGTTGCAAAGAGCCTTGGGATGGGCAATAGTTTTTGGTGTGTTGTTACTAGACACGGGGTTAGTTGATAACCCAAGACACGCGCTTATGGGTAAGAAAATATTTCCTCGCCTTGCTCTACATGGATAGTAGGTTTTATTAGGGTACTTAGGGGCGATCGCTCCATTAAAGGAGGAGTTTTCTGCTTTTTCCCATAAAGTGCATAAGTTGATATGTGCTGACACCTATTAAGAAAACGAAAGGACAGTTCTCCAGGCTTTCCGTTTAGGAAAGTTAACATCACAGGGTCATTTTATTTTGAAGGGTACAGACAGACTGCCAGTATTTATTTCAGGACTTATCTGAGTTGCTCTACTTAGGAGAGAAAAATCATAATGAGTCGTAATTTATACGCATTATTAGTTGGTATAGACAATTATCCTACCCCAGTTAACCGTCTACAAGGCTGCGTTAATGACATTTCAACAGTAGAGGAATATCTTAACGAACGGTTTGATAAGAGGGAATACCAGTTGCATTTACAAACCCTTAAAGATGAAAAAGCAACCCGTCAGGCAATTATTGATGGCTTCCGCAAGCATCTTAATCAAGCGGGACAAGATGATATAGTTTTATTTTATTATAGTGGCCATGGTTCGCAAGAATTAACACCCAAAGAATTTTGGGAACTAGAACCAGACCACCTTGATGAAACTTTAGTGTGTTATGACAGTCGCAACGAGAATGGCTGGGATTTAGCAGATAAAGAATTGGCACTACTGATTGCTGAAGTGGCAGAAAATAACCCGCATATAACAATCATTATGGACTGCTGCCACTCTGGATCTGGGACAAAAGATCCAATGCAAGAAACACAAGTACGTCGCTTTCCTGCGGATAAAAGAGAACGCCCATTAGAAAGTTTTATTTTTACGAAAGACGATTTAACGCGCCTATTAGATCCTCAGCGTTCTAAGCCAGAAGATAACCCCACAGGCTGGAAAATGCCGAAAGGTCGTCATGTTCTTTTAGCAGCTTGTCGAGATTATGAAACAGCTAAAGAGTATTACGGTGGTGATCAACACCGAGGTGGTTTCTCTTATTTTTTAATGGATACGCTTTCTAAAGCTAACGGAAAGCTAACTTATCGTGATTTGTTTGGGCGAACAAACGCCATTATCCGCAGTAAAATTAGAGAGCAGTCTCCTCAGTTGGAGATGTCTAATACAGACGATGAAAATAAGTTTTTCTTAGATGGCGCGATCGCCCCACTTCAACCCTACTTTATTGTTAAGAACGACAAAACCTATGGGTGGGTGATTGAAGGCGGATCTGTTCACGGAGTTCAGCAACCAAAAGGCAGCGAAACAACTTTACTTGCACTGTTTCCCTTTGACGCCAATCTTGACGACTTACACGATCCTTCAAAATCACTAGCTACGGCAAAAGTCACTCAGGTATTGCCCACCAAGAGTAAAATAGATATCGAAGGTATACAAAACCCACCTACAGATAGCACATTTAAAGCGGTTGTTACCAGTTTACCCCTACCGCCTTTAGGAGTCTACTTAGAAGGAGACTAGATTGCTAACTCAAGACAAACTAGATGCACCTCGTCCACCCATATCACGGGATGTAGATTCTCAAAATCAAAGCAGTCTTGGGCGTTTGATGAATCGAACCCAAAATCGCGAAATCGAACCCAAAAGTACGGCGAAATATGACGACTGGTACGCTGAAGAAATCACAATCACTACAGTTCGACCCTTAGATTCTACCCCTATTTCTCAGGAACACGAACAACTATAGCGGTTCTCACTTGAGTGAAATACAGTGTGGGAAGATGGAGTATATCAATAACCGTGTGTATTAATATGAAACCTTACTCCACCGATCTACGCCAAAAACTCATTGATGCCTACAATAATGGAGAAGGCTCTCAACGCCAATTAGCGAAACGAGAAGCGTGTGAGTTTAACTTTTGTTCAGAGCCTACTGAGGCGCAGAGCGTTTATGTGGGACAATTGAAGCAAAGCCACACTCTGGAGGGCAATCACCCAAATTAAACAGCGAACAAATGGCTTTGGTTGTACTCTTGGTGGAGGAAGATAACGATGCTATTCTGGTTGAGTTGTGCGTTAGCGAAGCTCACCGAAGGTATCGCCTACAAGAAAAGGCTGGAGTAAAAATAAGTCGAGCCACAATGGGGAGAATCACCCAAAAGCTGAATTTAACACGCAAAAAAAAACAATACATGCCAGTGAGCGATACACTGAGCGAGTACAAAAACTTAGAGTAGAGTATTGGACAACTATTGGAACCGTAAACCTAGCTGCAAATCGTATTTATCGATGAAGCAGGAGTTAATATTGCTATGACTCGACACTTTGCTCGTGCGAGCAAAGGCAGTCGTGCTTACGGTGATCGGCCTGATGGACGTGGAAAAAATGTTACAATGATTGGGGCTATGTCCATAGAAGGGATGATAGCATCTATGACATTTCAAGGTGGCACAGATACAAATGCATTTTATACTTATGTCACAAAGCGTCTTAGTGCCTCAACTTTGGACTGGTGCTTGCGTTGTTATGGATAATTTCAGTTCCCACAAAGTGGCAGGTATCCGAGAAGCAATTGAAGCTGTCGGGGCAAGATTGGTTTATTTGTCTCCCTACTCTCCTGATTTTTCGCCAATTGAAAACTGTTGGTCTAAGGTAAAAGAGTGTTTACGTAGGCGCAGCCCGCCGCAGGCATCGCTTGCCGCCAGAACCTATGAAGAATTAGATCGAGCCATTACAGATGCCCTAACAACAGTCACGAATCAAGACATTATTGGATGGTTTACCCACTGTTGCTACTATATTGCACCCAACTGAGAACCGCTATATTCCAGCAGCATTGGAGCAACAAGCACAGGGTGTAGGGTGTAGGGGATAGGGTGTAGGGAAAACATAAAGCCACCCACAATATGAGTGAGGTTTCAACCGAAGTGTAATACAAGGATTTTTTCGCCCACTTTCAAAGCGAGGCTTTAAACCTCACGCTCGCGGGCTAATTCTTGCCCTACACCCTACCCCCGCCCGGAAGGGGCTTTGTACGGTTTTGTTTGTAGTAGCGCTGTCTCCCAGCTCAGCGCTACTTAGGATGAGTGCTTTTCTCCCGATAGGAATTCATGCACATAGGAGGGTATTAATGCGTAAATCTAGTTTTAACCGTAATTACGCTATCATCATTGGTATTAATAAGTATCAAAATGGCATAAGAGAGTTAGAAACAGCAGTTCCAGATGCTCTCAAACTTGCTGAAATCATCCAACAGCAACATCGGGGTCTAAAACCGGAATATCAAGCACAAAATAAGTATCAAGTCCAGTTGATACTAAATCAACGCGCAACCCTCAACAATTTTCAGAGGCTAATTCAAGACTTCAAAAAAGCACAAATACTTTTTGACAAAAAAAACGTGACAGTTACTGAAGATGATCGCATCTTCTTTTACTTTGCTGGACATGGAATTGCCAAAGATGCTTTGGATAGTCAAGACGGGCCAGTAGGTTATCTCATTCCTCAAGATGCTAAATTAGATGATGACAGTACCTATTTGCCGATGCAGGACTTACATGATGCTCTAAACGCACTTCCTTGTCGGCATATGTTAGTAATTTTAGATTGTTGCTTTGCGGGAGCATTCCGTTGGACAAGTGTTCAGCGAGACATTGAACCGAAACTTAAAGTATATAAGGAACGCTACGACAGGTTCATTAGCGATCGCGCTTGGCAAGTTATTACTTCAGCTGCTGACGATCAGAAAGCTTTAGATTCTTTGGGATACCGAGGAAAAGTAATAGACCAAAACGAAATTCACTCTCCCTTTGCAACAGCTCTTTTTGACGCCTTACGTGGAGGAAGATCTCAAAAAAGTGCTGATTTAAATCAAGATACTATCATCACGGCAACTGAACTTTACTTATATCTACGGGATAAGGTTGAAGTCCTCACAGAAAATCTCTTTAAGCCACAAACCCCTGGTCTGTATCCGTTAAAAAAACATGAAAAAGGCGAATTCATCTTTTTGTTACCTGGCTTTGACCGCGATAGATTGGGAGATGCACCACCGCTAAACTTAGAAAATAATCCCTACCGAGGATTGCAGTCATACGACGAGAAAGACAGTCATTTATTCTTTGGTAGACAAGATCTGATCGAAAAGCTGTGCAATAAAGCAATTGATAATAACCGACGGGCATTAACATTAATTGTGGGTGCTTCTGGAACAGGGAAATCTAGCCTAATGAAAGCTGGGTTATTGCCTTGTTTGCGTAATTCTCAAGAGCATCAATTTAAGATTTTAGACCCAATGCGACCAGGGGAAAGTCCTTTAAAGGCTTTGGCACAAGTGGGTTTATCAATAGCAGTTTCAGAACTGGCAAAAGATGAACTAGCTTTGGCAAAAAGCATTCGAGCGTGGAGTAAAATTTATCCCAAAACAAAATTATTATTGCCAATTGACCAGTTTGAAGAGTTGATAACTCTTTGTAAGAGTGAGAAAGAACGAGAACAGTTTTTGAAGGTGATCAAAAATGCTATCGCCCAATATCCGCAAAAAATTCATGTAGTTATTACGCTGCGCCTCGATTTTGAAGCCCAATTTCAAAACTCTGTCCTTAAGGAATTCTGGAATGAGGATACACGATTTGTTGTGCCACCGATGACTCAGGATGAATTCCGGGAAGTTATTGAGAAACCAGCATCGGAAAAAGTAGTTTACTTTGATCCACCGACCTTGGTAGACGAGTTAATCAACGAAGTTGTACAAATGCCAGGTGCTTTACCCTTGCTTTCTTTTACTCTTAGCGAATTGTACCTGAAGTATTTAGGTGATCGCACTAGAAATAACCGCGCTTTAACAAAGAAAGATTATGAAGAGTTGGGAAGAGTTGTAGGTTCTCTGACGCAACGTGCTAACCAGGAATATGATCAATTAGTTGCGCTAAACCCTGCCTACAAAGACACAGTACGTCGAGTCATGCTGCGAATGATTTCATTGCAAGGCGGAGAGTCAACAAAGCGACAAGTGCCTAAGTCTGAACTAGAGTATCCAGACAAAGAAGAAAACGAACGTGTACAAATGGTTATCAGACGCTTTTCTGATGCCCGCTTAATCGTTGAAGGTTCCAATCCCCAAGGTCAACCTTATGTTGAGCCAGCGCATGATGCTTTGGTGCAGGGATGGAATAAGTTATTGATGTGGAAGAAACAAGAGGAAGAAAATATAATTTTACAGCGACGGCTAACACCTGCGGCTGAAGAGTGGAACAGCGTTAAAAATCAGAAACAATTATCCAATTATCAAGCTAATATTCAAGTTGTTATTGATTGTTTGGATCGTAAACTCTACAAAGCTGAGAAATTATTTGATAAAGTCAATGATCGGGTTTTTAAACAATGGTTGCGAAAAAAGAATCAGCAAAACGTTTCTAGAGGGAAACCTGTAGAGTTTCTTTGGAGTACTAATCCTTATCTTGATATCTTGAATAAGAAACTTCACTCGGACGAAAATTGGTTTAACTATATAGAAACTGAGTTTGTAGAGCAAAGTGTTTTACAAAAGCGTCGGAACATTAGCTGGCGGTGGCGCATTGCGATCGCAGTCATACTGGGATTGAGCGGATTAACACTTTGGGCATTAATAAATCTTAGACAAGCAAAGATAAATCAAATGCTTACCCATAGCGAATCCGCAGATGCTGACTTACGTTCAAATCAATTGACTTTAGATCCCTTAATCAATAGTGTATCGGCAGGAGAATCCCTTAAGACTCAATTGTTATTAAAAGTACCTCCACCAAAAGAAGAAGAACAAACTAAAGTCATCAGAACGTTGCGAAAGGCAGTTTATACAGTCAAAGAATCCAACAAAATAGGAGGGTTTCCTAGTGGAGTTAGAAATATTTTTTGGCAGAAAAATGGTAATGATGTCAAACTATTAGTAGTTAGTACTGACAATAATGGTACTATCCAAATGTTCAACAAACAAGCTAAGGAATTAGCTAAGTTACCAGGAAATCAATACTTAGTCGAACAGATCATTTTTAGTCCTGATGGTAGTAAACTTGCTATCGGGACAAATAAAGGTAGTATTTTGCTTTGGGATTGGCAAACTCAAAAGGAGGCAAAATTATTACAAAAAAAGCAATGTGAAGACTCCTGTGCGATTACAAGTCTCAGTTTTAATCCGGATGGTAGTCAACTTGTTAGCGTTGCACAAGACGGTATTGCTCGTTGGTGGAGTTTATCGAACAACGGATACAAACAATTCCAAATACCTCAAAACAAAATTGTCACTGCTGGTTTCCAATCCAATAATCAGCTATTGTTAGTCACTAAAACTCTAGATAGTAAAACCGTCGGGGTGTTTAATACCTCTTTTCCACAATTACGTAAAACCATCAAGTCTGCTGTTGAGGTTGATAAAGTCATACTGAGTGCTACTGGCAAGGAAATAGCAATTATATATGGAGGAGGTAGAAGCGCACTAGGTGCCGAAAGTTATTTGTGGAAATGGCAAGAAAACAAAAACAACTTGCAACGGTTACTTGGTCGGAATATTGATGTTAATTTCAGCCGAGATGGTAAACAGCTTGCTGCTGCCGGATTCAACGATGGTACCATACACTTGTTCGACTCAAATGGCAACAAGATTAGCGAACTCAAAGGACATAAAGGTCAAATCGCAAGTTTCAATTTTCGCTCAGATGGTGAACTTCTAGCTACTGCTAGTGCTGATGGTACTCTCCGTCTTTGGACTTTGCAACAACAACAGCCAACTCACTTGCAAAAACTTCCAGAAAAAGTAAATACTCTTACATTTAATCACGACGGTACAGTGATAGCAACTCAAGCAGTAGATGGATCTGTCCATTTGTTAAATGGATCTGGCAATCTAGTTGAGCAATTTAACTTGAATTTCCCTGTCTTCAAGAGTTTACGGTTTAGTCCCAACAACAAACAATTAGCAACTCTAAGCAAAAATGGAACAGTCGGTATAATAGATTTAGCAAGTCAAAAGTACAGAGAATTGGTTGAAAAATATGACCCTACAAGTGATCTGCGTTTTAAACCTAACATTAAACCTAATAGGCAGCAACTGCTAGCGGTTACTGGAAATGACAAAAAAGTCTATTTTTTGGATGTATCTTCAGGTAGGCAAAATCGCGCTCCATTTCCTTATGCAAAAACTATTATTATTAATAATATCATTTGGACATCAAAAGACGAAACTCTGTTAGTTGGTTTAGATCAACCGAGTAAAGCCTACAAAAGTATCGTACAGTTAGATCTGAAATCGGGAAGGCAATTACAAACTATCCCTGATCTTGGAAGTGAAACAGAATTTAATAGTATCAGCGCTAATAATGATGGTAGCTTAGCCGCTTTTGTTCAACAAGGCAATACTGTTAGCTTGTGGTATATGGAGGGACTCAAGATGGGAGAAATTAAAGTCTATAACAGCAAAATCAAAAGCGTTGTTTTAAGTCCTGACAGTAGTACCTTGGCTACCATTAGCGAGGATGGGAGTGCTAATTTGTGGGAAATTGGTAAATTAGATGCTTTACTTGCTAAGGGTTGCGATCGCCTACAGGAATATTTGCAGATTCAATCCAATGTGAATCAGAGGGATCGGCATTTTTGTGACAGCCATCAAAACACTACAAGAACTACCCCGTAGGTGATATCTCACGATACTCAGAGTGTTGCTTATGCAGATCCTGTTCAGTTTAATCTTTGTAAAATTATTTAGTCAGCTGTTTCTCAAGGAGAAGTATCAGGGAAAACTAGAGAAGAAAATAGTCTAAAAGCAAACAAATCATGTTAAAAGTTGTGGTTGGGCATAGTAATGACCCTGACTCAGATTCGGCGATCGCTGAAATTTTAGAGCAGTCCGATCAGGATCTAGCTGGAAATAGTCCCCAAGCAGGGATTCTGATGGCAGCAATGGAATTTGATCACGCGCTAATGCTGAAGCAAATTCACCTCGCCTATCCCAATATTGACTTAATTGGTGGCACTTCCACAGGGGAAATGTCTTCTGTTCTACAATTCCAGCAAGATTCTGCCACATTAATGTTGTTTTGTTCAGACGAGATTGATATTCGGGCTGGGATCGCACGCAATCTTTCTCAAGACACAATCGCCGCTACTGCATCCGCCATCAATCAAGCCAGAACAGATAAGCGACCTCGCCTTTGCTTAACACTTTCAGAATCAATAGGCGTTAATGGTGGAGCGGTTGCCCAAGGCTTGCAACAAGCAGTTGGTGAGGGAGTGACAGTCTTTGGTGGAATGACGGGAGATAATAACCAATTTCAATTCACCTATCAGTTCTTCCGCACCGAAGTTGTTCAAGATGCAGCCCCGATTCTTTTGTTTTCTGGCGACTTACTGGTATCGTGTGCCGTAGCCACAGGGCAATTCCCGGTGAGCAAACAGGGAGTTGCCACCAAAACAATGGAGCAAAGCATCCTGGAAATTGATGGTAGACCAGCGGCTGAGTTCTTCTTTGATTACTTTGGTGAGATTTTCTTAGGTGGAGGTGGTGCAATAGGTGGCTCCCTAGCGGTATTTGAACCCAGTGGTCGAAATTTCTATCTTAGGTCTCCCAGTGGCAATGATCCAGAAACGGGAGCAGTTCATTTCTTTGGCGAGGTGCCAGAACAATCCATCATTCAATTAACCCGAACCAACGAGTCTCACATTTTAAGTGGAGCAGAAATTGCTCTCAAGGCAGCCAAAAGTCAGTATCCTGGCACTTCACCCGCCGCAGCTTTCATTGTATCTTGTGCTAGCCGCTTAAAAATTATAGGAGTGCAGTCTGCTAAAGAGTATCAGATCGTGCAAACTATTTTAGGTCGAGATCTGCCAAACATCGGGTTTTACGCCTTTGGAGAAATTTCACCCTTTTCCAGTGGGGAAACAACGTATTTTCATAATGAAACCTTCTCAGCTGTCCTGATGGGAACGAAGTAGACCCCCTATGGATGCAATCAATTATCAGCAAAAAATTAAAGAACTTGAAAAAGCCAATCGGGTACTTAACAAGCAGCTTGAGCGTTCTGGGAAAAATCTGGCTGAACTTCAAACCATAAATGAACGGCGACAATTAATGCTTTCAAAAGTAATTGAGGAGTTGCAAGAATCCCGTAAAGCTTTGGAAGTGGCTAAGGATAACGCGGACAGTGCCAACCGAGCCAAAAGCGAATTCTTAGCTAATATGAGTCACGAACTACGGACACCACTCAATGGGATTTTGGGTTACGCGCAAATTCTGCAACGCTCAAAAGCTTTATCGGAAAAAGAACGTCATGGTATCAATGTGATTCACCAGTGTGGTTCTCACCTTTTGACGTTGATCAATGATGTGCTGGATCTGTCCAAAATTGAAGCCCGTAAACTCGAACTGATTCCGCAAGCCATTCATTTCCCGTCTTTTGTGCAAGGGGTTGTGGAAATCTGTCGGATTCGCGCCGAACAAAAAGGGATTGAATTCCATTATGAACCCGATCGGGATTTACCGATTGGAGTAAAGGCAGATGAAAAACGACTGCGGCAAGTTTTAATTAATCTTTTGGGCAATGCAATCAAATTTACCGATCAAGGTCGGGTGAGCCTGCGAGTGGAACAAATTAGCGCTTCCCATCAATATACACATCTGCGGTTTAGAGTAATCGACACCGGTGTGGGGATTGCACCAGAAGACGTAAGCAAACTTTTTCATGCCTTTGAACAAGTGGGTGATAAAAGCCGTAAAACTCAAGGAACGGGTCTTGGTTTGACCATTAGCCAAGAGATTGTGCAATTGATGGGTGGTCAGATTCAATTCAGGAGCCAACTCCATATGGGAAGTGAGTTCTTCTTTGAAATTACCCTGCCCCTCGCGCAAGATTGGCAGCATCAGCAAATTTCTGCAATGGGGAATATTATCGGTTATGAAGGTCGGCAACATTTCATTCTGGTAGTAGATGATCGCTGGGAAAATCGCTCGGTTTTAGTCAACCTGCTAGAAAGTTTTGGTTTTATAGTCGCAGAAGCTGAAAATGGACAAGTAGGTTTGGAGAAAATTCACCAATTTCGTCCAGACTTGGTGATTACGGACTTGTCAATGCCGGTGATGGATGGCTTTGAAATGCTCAAACAGATTCGGGACAATGAAGTTGTGCGATCGCTCAAAGTAATTGTTTCATCCGCATCTGTGGCTCAAATGGATGAACAAATGAGTTTGGATGCAGGTGGCGATGATTTTTTAGCCAAACCTGTTTGTGCGAATGATTTATTTCAATGTTTAGAAAAACATCTAGAACTCACATGGCAGTATGAGAAGCAGGAAGATAACGTCAGCGCACATTTATCTTCAAATTCCCACACTCCAGACTTGATTTTACCATCTGTTGAGGATTTGCAGAAATTATTTGCACTGACACAAAAAGGACGACTCAAGCAAGTAGCGAATATGGCTGAAGAAATTGCTCAGCAGGATGATCGTTATCGTGTATTTGCCCAAACAATTGTAGGGCTGGCAAAACAATTTCAAACCGAGCAGATTGAGCAATTGCTCGAAAAATCTCTTGCTCAGAATCTTGTTGAAAATTCCCAGTAGTAACGAGAGGCTAACTTATGAATAGTGTTTTAACGGGGCTAGTTCTAATTGTTGACGATATGCCAACTAATTTAGATGTCATCTGTGAAGCCTTGCAGGATGCAGGGTTAGAAGTGGCGATCGCCACCAGTGGAGAACGAGCACTGCAGCAAATTGAACGAGAAATCCCGGATTTAGTTCTGTTGGATATTACGATGCCAGGAATTGATGGGTTTGAAACCTGCCGACGCTTGAAAGCAAATCCCTTCACCCGCGATATTCCAATCATTTTTATGACTGCTCTTTCCGATATGGAAAACAAAGTCAAAGCACTAAATTTGGGAGCCGTAGACTATGTTACTAAACCATTTCAGGAGCAAGAGGTGCTGGGACGGGTAAAAACTCATCTGCAATTGCGGCGTTTTACGCAGAAACTGGAACACGAAGTTGCGCAAAAAACACTAGAACTGCAAAATTCTCAATTGCAAATAGTACAAAGTGAAAAAATGGCTTCCTTAGGTAACTTAGTCGCTGGAGTAGCGCACGAAATTAATAACCCCCTGGGCTTTCTCAACGGTAGTATCGACAACATTCAAGAATATGTCCAAGATCTACTGAGGCATTTAGAACTGTATCAAGAATACCATCCTCATCCAGCGATACCTGTGCAAGATCATGCACAAGAGATTGAGATGGAATTCTTAGTTGAAGATTTGCCGCAACTGTTAAACTCAATGAAAGGGGCGATTGATCGCATTCAGTCCATTAGCACAAGTCTGCGAACTTTTTCCCGTGCTGATCACGAGTATAAAGTCCCTGCGAATTTGCATGAAGGTCTTGAAAGTACCTTGCTAATCCTCAAATATCGCCTCAAAGCTAACGAATTTCGTCCAGCGATTCAAGTGATTCGAGATTATGCTGATTTACCGGAAATTAAATGCTTTCCTGGACAGTTAAACCAAGTTTTTATGAATATTTTAGCCAATGCAATTGATATCTTGAATGAAGGTGCACAGCAAGCTTCTTTTGCTTACCTGCAAGCAAATCCCCAAACAATCACGATTCAATCCGCACTGACTCAGAAGCATGTAGAAATTCGGCTCAGCGATAATGGTAATGGAATGTCTGATGAAGTAAAAAACAGGATTTTTGACCATTTATTCACTACTAAAACTGTGGGAAAAGGTACAGGATTGGGATTAACGATCGCCCGTCAAATCGTCGTTGAAAAACACAATGGTAGCCTAGATGTGCAGTCTCAATTGGGAAAAGGCACCGAGTTTTGTATCCGCTTACCGCTACTTTGAGATGTTTGTAAACTTGTTGCCGTGATAGAGACTGCATAAATCGAGTTAAATATTACGGTTAACTCCATTTTACTCCTAATTAAAGCTACCTATTAAGATGGGAACTCTTACCCCTAGATTTCTCCGCTTTCTTCAGTGGAAAGTTGAATGCAGAATTCAGTACCTTGACTCAACTGGGATTGCACTTCTAGGCTTCCGCCATGTTTTTCGATTACAATTTGACGAGCGATAGCGAAGCGCTGCGGCGAAGCGCCGATCGCCAAACCTAAGCCTGTACCTTTACCAACGCCTTTAGTGGTAAACAAATGGTCGAAGATTCTTGCTTTCACATCTTCGCTCATACCTTTGCCGTTATCCCGAATCGAGATAAGAACTTGATTTTTAACCATTGCGGTGCGAATCTTGATTTGTTGCGGATGAGCTTCAATTTCTTGATAAGATAAAGTTCTTGCCATCTCATCAAACATATCGATCGCATTGGCGAGGATATTCATAAATACTTGATTTAATTGTCCTGGGAAGCATTTGATTGCTGGTAAATCACCATACTCAGTAATGACTTGAATGGCGGGGCGATAGTCATTAGCTTTGAGGCGATATTTCAAGATTAACAGCGTGCTGTCGATCCCTTCGTGGAGATCAGCACTGACTTTATACTCGGTATCAGCACGGGAGAATGTACGCAAGCTATTGCTGATAGACGTGATGCGATCGCTTGCACGCTGCATGGAATTAACTAACTCTGGTAAATCGTCACGTAGATATTCTAAATCAATATCTTGTGCTTTTTTTTGCACAGGTGCGGCAGCGTCGGGATGATATTGCTGATAAAGGGCTATATAGTCGAGTAAATCCTGCACATATTCTTGGGCATTGCTGATACTACCATGGAGGAAGCCAATGGGGTTATTGATTTCGTGGGCAACACCTGCTACTAAGTTACCCAAGGAAGCCATTTTTTCACTTTGGACTATTTGCAATTGTGATTTTTCTAATTGTTGGGCATAAGTTCGTGCTTTTTGATAAAGCTGGGCATTTTCCAGAGAGATAGCCGCCTGGGTGCACAGGAAGTTAAGTATCAGGATGCGATCGCCAGTGAATACCCCACTAGTTGAGGAATTTTTTAAAGACACAATACCGATTAACTGTCCGTGGTTAATAATTGGCAAGCATAACAAACTCTTGGGTTGTTTACGGGTGAGATATTCATCTATGACGGGTAAATTAGTTTTGAGATTGTCAATCATCACAACTTGCTGAGTGTTCTTGACATACTGAATCAGTTTCACAGGTAGATCGGTATATCCAGAATAGCCAGCAAAAGCAAGATCGCCAAGTTTTAGTCCTAGGGTATAGGCTTCTTGTAACGGCTGTAACGTCGTCGCCGCATTTTTTAACCAGTGAACAGTGAACTTGCTGGTCATATATAAAACTTTAGCAGCATATTCCTGGTTATTGAATTTATCTACTAACTGTAAAGCGAGTTGACCAAACTCATAGCCTGTTTTGATATCACCAACTACACCACAAAGTAATAATCCATAAACAACATATCCAAAGCTTGAGGCAGGAATATTACCGTGGGTGACTGATAGCTGCACCTGCTTGCAGCAAATCAAGGGATAAAGGGCTGGAGATGCTAAGTAGGTAGCTCCACTAATCTGGGCTAACATTCGCAGAAGTGCTTGGAACTGGGGTGAACTCATCACAGGCAAGGTTAACAGCTCATCTGTAGAACGCCCTGCCAATTGGTGCTGGGTTTGTTGAAGAAAATCTGCAAAATCTTGTTTATTAGGCTGACTGGGAAATTCAATGCCAAAAGATTGAAGAAAGTTCAAACCTGTGGTTACAGCTTTTGTAAATTCACCTTGGCTAGTGTAAGCATCGATTTTGATTTCATAGACTTTGGCAGTATCTAACAAGTTGCGAGCTTGTTGGAGGACAATTTCCCCTAATGCTTCCATACGCGCCAGATCTGTACTCAGATAGGCAGCTTCAGCTGCGCTGCTATAGCAGGCTAATGCTAGATCGTACTGGGTTTGCCAGCTATCAGCTGGTAGCAAATTCCAGGCATATTGTAAGCAGTAGGTTGCAGTGTCGTAGGCGGTGGTGGCGATCGCTTTACGTCCGGCTTTTAAGTTCAGTTCTATGAGCCTTGCTTGCTCTACTGTATCGGTTATCAGCACACACCCAATATTCAATTGGGTGACGATATCGAAAATTTGCTCCTCTAGTTGTTCAGCAGATGTATGGTTTAATAAGTGACGACCAATGGTGAGATGAAAAACCTGTTTCTGCTCGTCTGGAATGAGGGAATAAGCAGCTTGCTGGACACGATCATGAAGGAATTTGTAACCAACGGTAATTGCATCAGCGCGATCGCTATCATTTAAATCATGCCCTTGAAAAAACTTGTAGGTTTCACTGATCGGTAAAATTAATCCTTCCTGTAATCCTTTCCACAGATCATTCGCCACCTGCTGGGACGATTGTTCAGAGACGATGGCAAGAGTATTCAAGTCAAATTGATTACCGATACATGCTGCCAGTTTCAGGATATTTTGAATCTCATTAGGTAATTTTTGCAACTGCTTAGCCATAAACTCCACCACATCATCAGTTAATGCGGCTTCGCGTACCTGAGTAATATCACATTGCCAATGTCCAACCTGAGTATTAAAGGTAATGAATTGATCCTGATGCAGAGTTTTCAGAAATTGCGTAGCAAAAAAGGGATTTCCTTGGGTTTTTTGATACACTAACTCTGCTAGAGGTTGCGCCAATACCTCAGAACATTTGAGCATATCTGCCACTAACTGATTCAGGCTGGTTTTACTTAAAGGTGCTAGGGTAATTGTATTTACCGTGGTTCCTGCCTTGCTGACCTCATTTAAGGTTAGCATGAACGGATGAGCCGGAAAGACTTCGTTATCGCGATAGGCTCCTATTAGTAGCAAATACCCCTGTTCTTTCTCACTCATCAACAACTGCATCAACTTTAAAGATGCTGAATCTGCCCATTGCAAGTCATCTAAAAACATCACCAGGGGATGTTCTTTTGTGGTAAAGACTTGAGTAAATTTCTGGAACAGCAAATTAAAGCGATTCTGCGCTGCTGTACCTGATAGTTCTGCGGCGGGTGGTTGTTTGCCAATGATGCGTTCTAATTCGGGGATGACATCAATAATTACTTGGGCGTTGTCTCCCAAAGCCTCAAGAATACTGGCTTTCCAACCTTGCAGATCGACATCAGATTCAGACAGCAACTGTCCTATTAAATCCCGAAATACTTGGAGAAAGGCAGAGAAAGGGATGTTACGATTGTACTGGTCAAACTTACCTTTAATGAAATACCCCCGCTGCCGCACAATGGGTTTATGAACTTCATTCACAACCGCCGTTTTACCAATCCCAGAGAAGCCAGCTACTAGGAGTAATTCTGAGGTACCGTTACTGACTCGTATAAAAGCATTCAAAAGTGTTTGGACTTCTGCTTCTCTTCCATAGAGTTTTTCTGGGATAGTGAAGCGGTCGCAAATATCTCGTTGCCCAATTACAAATGACTCTATCTTACCTGTTTTCTGCAATTGTTCTACGCAAACTGCCAGATCATACTTCAAACCCAAGGCACTTTGATAGCGCTCTTCCGCATTTTTGCACATTAATTTAGCAACAATTTGGGCGATCGCTTGTGGTATCTCTGGGTTAAGTTCATCTACCGTGGGTGCAGGCTTGGCAATGTGGTTATGTACCAGTTCTAAGGGATCATCTGAAGCAAAGGGTAACTCTCCTGTAAACAATTCAAACAGTGTCACCCCTAAACTGTAAAAGTCTGTACGGTAGTCAATACCCCGATTCATTCGCCCAGTTTGCTCTGGTGCAATGTAGGCTAATGTTCCTTCTAAGACATTTGGGTGTTTTATTTCACCATTTTCTTTCGGTAAAAGTGAGGCAATGCTGAAGTCAGTCAGTTTAACTTGTTTCGACTCTGGGTGAATCAGGATATTTGCGGGTTTAATGTCTTTATGAATTACCCGATTTTGATAAAGGTCATGTAGAATTTCAGATAGTTGGAGGGCGATCGCCAAGGAATCTAATAATTTTAATGTATGAGCTTGGATATATTCTGATAAGGCTATACCGCCAAAATCCTCCATTACCAGTGCATAGCCATTGCCATAGGGTAAGAGACAATCGGGACGAATCACACCAGGAAGATTAAGATTTTTAGCGATCGTGTATTGGTTGCGAAAACGTAATAAGTCATAGAAGCTGGGATAATCCTGTTGCAGCAATTTAATCACTACAGGACGCTGGCTTAACTCTTCCACTGCTCGATAAACTATTGTCCGATTACCCGCATAAAGTTGTTCTACAATTTCATAGCCAGAGAGGACGGGTAACGGATTTGTGTGGGTATTGTTCGCCAGCCTCATAGTTCTTACACAGGATTTAGTAGGAAAATTGTTATCAAGCTTATATTTCCCTCAAATTGTCTCGATACAACACTTTCTTCTTGTAGATTTAAAAAAAAGTTGTGAAGTTTGCGCGAGCAACTGGCGATCGCTCCATTAAAGGAAGAGTTTTACCGTTCGCTATTTTCATTTTGGGAAGTTATAGGCTACGCCCATAACGATTTTAAATTACTACCACATTTATACTCGCCTAGCGCTCTTTAGTTTTAGTTTGCTGCCAATCTTCTAAAGCAGCAATCACAAAACTAGCAGCAGGATGATTAAGCAGTTGTGCTAAAGCTTGAACACCACCTGCTTTTAACGCACTGCTCACCCGTTTTTTGAGAGTGTGTTCATTTTCGATGTGTTGGATTGCAAGAGTTGCAATTGTCATCTTCCCAAGAGTTGTATCGCTGGGATTAGATTGTTCTAACTGCTTGAGCAATTGCTGAATTTCAGCTGCTACTTGGGTGAGGCTTTGTTTTCCACCCCCAGCATAGTAATTACCTTGTATGTAGTTACCTTCAATACGTTCGTTGTAATTACCCTTACGGATGTGTATCGTATGCCCATCACCACTCATATTTGCTTTTCTCTTCTTTGAATGAGGTACAAAGAAAGTTTTAGAAAAATTTCGGACTTTAATAACAGGAATTAGATCATCAGGAATATTATTCAGGTTAATGTTATTACAACCAAATTTAAAAGCATCTGCATAATTCCTACCAGCACCAATAGCATCATAAAACCCTACAGAGAACTTAACAGCAGTACCATCAGGGATAGCGCGGTTCATGCCAATAACACAGTCAATATGTTGGTAAATAGCTTCTGCTTGAGTTTCCGAATAGCAGGCGTTCAGCAAAATACAGTCAGTACTATCTTTAAATAGCTCAAACAGTTCTTTTATTGCTTTTGTTTCAACCAGTTGCTCCTGTCCAAAATCATCTTCTAAAATTATGCCACTAGGCGCAGAGTCTAGACCAACAGTTTCACGCTGACTCCTTTGTTCTTGATGATTATTCAGCCGTGTATTTGCAGTACCGATACCATGTCCTGAAAAATGTACTATCTGTGGTTCAAAGTCTAACAAAGCACGACGTAAATCATTAATCCTCACAGCCCATTTGGTAATAATTTGAAACTCTTCTCTACTTCTAGAACGTTCTAAAGCCAATTCAATTTCCCGCACTTCTTCATCTAGACGAAGCTGGTTCGTGTTCTTGGGATTAGCCGAGAGAATCAGGACTTTTTTCATAAAAAAATATCATCTTTAGTAGGAGCATCCGAATTTTGCAAAAAAGACGGTAGTTAAAACTTAAAGCCTAAAATCACGTAGGTTGGGTTGAGGGACGAAACCCAACATTTTTAGGATTTTGTTGGGTTTCACTTCGTTCAACCCAACCTACCACTAACCTTAACTGAGCCGTATTGATCTTTAGTACGAGCATCCGAATTTTGCAAAAAAGATGGTAGTGGGAGCATCTTTCTCCCTACTTTATTAATAGCGGTCAAGATGCCCGCACTACAAAATGAAATGAATTTACACATTTGGGATGCTCCCACCAATTTTTACTCATTTGAAGCGTCTCCTTGAATATAATTTCTTTTGATATCCTCATTATAATTCCCTTCATCTATATTAATATTACGAGGCTCATTCTCTTGATTTAGAGAGTTATTGGTAACAATAGAAATTTCTGGATTTGCTTTACTACTGCTTCCTAAAAGTCCAGCAAGCAGTTTGATCATTTCAGCGCGTTCTGCTAAAAGTACTTGCTGCGCTTCTGGAGGTAATGATTGTAAATACTCTAAATTAGAGAAATAATCAGCGTGTAAAGTAGAGACATCAGCTTGAGGGGAAGTTTCAGCTTTAATGTGTGTCTTGTCTCTATTCTTGCCCTTCTTCTCAATAGAGATAATTTCTAGATCGGCTTCTGGGTGTGCTTCTTTCAACTCCTGAAAAGCTATTGCAATAAAACGAGGGTCAACGACTTTGTTATGATATAAATCAAGGGTTTGTACCAGTGGTGCGATAAAGTCAGCAAATTCACCATCTTCAAAGTCTTTATTCCAGTCATCTGGTTTGCGTCGTGGGTTCTCGTCAAGTTTTTCTTCGGGTGGTAAAGCTAAAAAGTTTGGTCTTTTCTCCGGTGGTAGGCGCATGAAAATATAATCGCACTTAATCCCATGCAGTTTAGTATCAGTGCTGATATTCCATTCTTCGATATAAGCACCAGTCAGAGTAGCACCAGTTAAATCAGTTTTGTCAAGCTGAGTTTGTACAAGCTTGGCTCTTGATAAATCCGCATCTTGTAAATTAGATTCACTCAAATCAGCTGCAATGAAGCTAGCATCTTTTAAATTAGCTTTTTGTAAGTTAACACCGCGTAAACTCTGTTGGTCAAAAATCTGTTTTTCTCCCAGTCCTGTCACTAATACTTGACGAAGTAAAGCATTTTTAAGATAAGTTGTACCATAACGAACACGGTCAAGTTTTTGCGCATTGAACCAATAGGCAAGAGTCAGATTAGCTTTTCTAAAATCTGTACTTTTGAGTGTGGCTTCTGTGAAATTAGCATCAGTCAAATCTGCACTGCGAAAGCTTGTTCCTTTAAAAGCTGCGAAAGCAATACCGATATCGCGAATCAGAGCGTGTTTTGGATCTCCCTTCAATGCACGCCAGCTGATATATATGCTAGATAATACTAAGGCTACGGCTACGGCTACGGCTACGGCTACGGCTCCGGCTCCGGCTCCGGCTCCGGCTACGGCTAAGGCTAAGGCTCCGGCTCCGGCTAAGGCTCCGGCTAAGGCTACGGTTCCGGCTAAGGCTACGGCTCCGGCTAAGGCTACGGCTCCGGCTAAGGCTACGGCTCCGGCTAAGGCTACGGCTCCGGCTCCGGCTAAGGCTAAGGCTACGGTTCCGGCTCCGGCTACGGCTCCGGCTAAGGCTCCGGCTAAGGCTCCGGCTAAGGCTAAGGCTCCGGCTCCGGCTCCAGCTACGGCTCCAAAACCCTGTTGTATTCCTTGACGAATTGTAATGAAAAGGAAGATAATTAATAGGACTATAGTAGCCCAGCCTGCAATTTGATATGCTAACTTGTCATTTTGCTCTGTGCTAAACACTAGGAATGCCACAAGAGCGCCAGTAAAAGCTGAAAGAATTCCTGCTAGAGCCATTAGCACGCACGAAACAAGCACCAAGAGAATAGCCCATCGCCTTTGCAATCCAGCCTTAGCATGACTGAAATTTGCACCTCTAAGGCTAGCGCCGCTAAAATCAGCGCTCCTGATATCTGCATCACTAAAGTTTGCCCCCTCAAGGTTTTTCCCTCGAAACGATCGCCCTCTAAGATTTTGCCCGGAGTAGTCTTCTGCCATAGCTCCTGTAAGGTAAACTCCACGTACATCTTGATACAGATGCTGTAGAATATTTTCCGGGTTTTTAACGAAAAACACAATTGGTTCTATATCAAGAAATTCAGCAGGCTAAAAACTTTTGCGACAGGTACAAGGATTCTACTGTTATTTCCTCTTTACCCAATAGCTTTGCTTGTGGCGATCGTGTGTTAACAGATGATGGTCTGTTCGGAATCCTAAGGGCGAACGCCGTTCGCCCCTACAACAGAATTTTTGCACAATTTTGGTTAAAAATTATGATTATGCTGCCGGTTTTAAGCTATTGTGAAGGACAAGCCGTCGTTGTAAACTTTTAGAAATTTATTCGCACACAAAATTTCCGGATTTGCATGGTTAACCCATGAACAATCACGGGTTATTGTAATTAGGACTCGCAAGGGAGTAAACCCTGCTTAAAAATCGTCGAGACGCAATTCTTTCAGTAGTTTTGAAATTTCCCAACCACTATTAGCCACCGTCTGAATTGGTGGGCCGAATATTGATGTTTGCGAGATTGGTGTAAATACTGGCTCTAATTCTGATTCTAATGGCAAATCATCTGACAGATCTTGTTCGACTTGTGGTTCAGCTTTTTTTAGTGGTTTTTTAATTTGGTACATAATTAAAGGAAAGTAATTTTGTAACAAAACGCAAATTCTTTCTGATTGTATATGAAAATGTGTAAGTGAATATTAAAATATTATTAAGGGGTGATATAGATAATGAAAGCTAGCAGCAAATTGGATTTTGAACAATCGTTCCAAGAATTACCAGAAAAGCACCGGAAGACTATTTTGCCTACAGCCCCACTACCAGAACCTATCAGTCAAAATATTGAAGCGATTATAGCCTTACACGCACGCCACGAAAAAGATGTACCCAAACACCAGAAGTTAGTAGAAGTGGTGACTAGTTTTTTCGGTCGTCCATCTTTCCTCTACAGCATCCTACTAGTGATTATCCTATGGATTACACCAAATATTTTGCCAAGGCGTTTTGGTTTACTGCGATTTGACCCGCCTCCGTTTTCCTGGCTGCAATTTTCGCTAACCATCGGCTCATTGCTGATGACAACAGGGGTACTGATCAAGCAAAATCGCCAAGAAAAGCTCGCAGAACAACGAGCACAGTTAAGCTTACAATTGAACTTACTTTCTGAACAAAAAATTGCAAAGCTAATTGCTTTAGTCGAGGAATTACGTCAGGATCTCCCGAATGTCAAGGATCGCTATGACCCAGAAGCTGAAATGATGAAGGAAGCTGCTGATCCCCACGCGGTAATAGTTGCGCTTGAAGAGACTTTAACTGAAGAGTTAGCCAATCTTCAACAGCAGGAATAGGAAGCGTCCTGACGAGGAAGGAAACAGTCAATGCAAAGCCCTCATCCCCTAACCCCTTCTCCCAAGCTTGGGAGAAGGGGAGCTAAAACCATTTAACCATTTCTCCCCTCTCCCAACTTTGGGAGAGGGGCTGGGGGTGAGGGCTTTGAGAATAACAAAAATCCATATACTTATCCGAACCGTATTAAGTGGGAAATTTGTTGGGTTTCGCTATCGCTCTACTTTTGACTTTTGACTTCCCCAAAGGGACTGTTCCCCCTCATCCTCACAAGTTCCTCAAATTGTTGTGGTAAATATTGAGACAGAGGAGATTGAAAAATCCCTTCTGTCAACACAATCGGAATAATACAGCTAAGCACAGGTTTAATTATGTTGCCAGCCCGGACGTTGTTAGATCTATGAGGTTATCCTAGATCTGACCAAAAGCACCTCTTGTGTAAGGTACGCTCAAACCGGGATATCTTGCGGAAAGTAGTTACTATGAAAAAAAGAACCTTTGCAACAATAGACGGTAATGAGGCTGTTGCTCATGTTGTCTATAGGCTGAATGAAGTTATTGCTATTTATCCCATTACTCCTTCATCTCCCATGGCTGAGTTGGCTGATGCTTGGGCTTGTGAAGGAAAACCAAATATTTGGGGTAGTGTTCCTTCTGTTGTACAACTGCAGAGTGAAGGAGGTGTTGCTGGTGCGGTACATGGCGCTTTGCAAACTGGCTCGTTGACAACGACTTTCACAGCATCCCAGGGATTACTATTAATGCTCCCAAACATGTACAAAATTGCGGGAGAACTTACACCTACAGTTTTTCATGTTGCTGCGCGATCGCTCGCAGCCCAAGGGCTTTCGATTTTTGGGGATCACAGTGACGTGATGGCGGCGCGTAGTACAGGTTTTGCAATGCTGTGTGCTGCATCAGTTCAAGAAGGACACGATTTTGGTTTAATATCAACACGGGTAAGCTTAGAATCACGCATACCTTTCCTACACTTTTTTGACGGCTTTCGTACTTCCCACGAAGTTTCCAAAGTAGAACTTTTAACACAGGAAGACTTGCAAGCATTTATTCCTGATGAATTAGTGTTTGCTCATCGCTCACGCGCACTCACTCCCGATAAACCCGTTTTACGCGGTACAGCACAAAACCCTGATGTTTACTTCCAAGCCAGGGAAACAGTTAATCCTTACTATATTACTTGCCCAGAAATCACGCAGAAGGTGATGGACGAATTTGCTGAGATAACTGGGCGACAATACAAATTATTTGAATATTATGGCGATCCGGCTGCTGAACGAATCGTTATATTGATGGGTTCCGGTTGCGAAGCAGCGCAAGAAACAGTAGATTACCTCAATACCTGTGGTGAAAAAGTTGGTGTTGTAAAAGTGAGGCTATATCGCCCATTTGATGCGAAACGATTTGTTGAAGCATTGCCAGAAACAACTCGTACTATAGCAGTTCTAGACCGTACTAAAGAACCCGGCGCATTGGGTGAACCTTTGTATTCCGACGTTGTGACTGGGATTCATGAAGCTTGGGACAAAAAATCTCCCCGTCCTACAATTGTTGGTGGTCGTTACGGCTTATCTTCAAAAGAATTCACTCCAGCAATGATTAAAGCCGTCTTCGATAACCTCACCCTTGCTGAACCAAAAAATCATTTCACCGTCGGCATTAACGACGATATCACCCACACTAGCTTAAATTACGATCCTGAATTTAGCATTGAACCAGACAACATAGTACGAGCGATTTTCTATGGACTAGGTTCAGATGGCACTGTAGGAGCAAACAAAAACTCTATCAAGATTATTGGAGAAGAAACAGACAATTACGCTCAAGGCTATTTTGTATACGATTCCAAAAAATCTGGTTCTGTCACTGTCTCTCACCTGCGGTTTGGCTCCACACCAATCCACTCTACATATTTAATCACCAAAGCTAACTTTGTGGGTTGTCACCAATGGGACTTTTTAGAAAAATTTCCTATCCTCAAAGACGTTGTGCCAGGTGGAACTTTTTTACTGAATTGTCCCTATGATAAGGATGAAACATGGGATAAATTGCCATCCTCTATACAGGAACAAATTATTAAAAAGCATCTGAAATTTTATGTCATAAACGCCTACAGGGTTGCTCGCCAAGCTGGAATGGCAGGACGAATAAACACAATTATGCAAGTTTGTTTCTTCGCCTTATCAAATGTATTGCCACGAGAGGAATCGATTGAGCAAATTAAGAAATCGATTCGGAAAACTTACGGCAAGAAGGGTGATGAAATCGTACAAATGAATATTAATGCAGTTGATACAACATTAGATAATTTGTATGAAGTGCAGGTACCGAAGACGATAGAAAATTTGACGGTAGAAACCAAAAAACCTCAATTAATCGACAGCGCCCCAGATTTTGTACGGGATGTACTAGGGAAAATAATTGCTCGTGAGGGTGACGAATTACCTGTGAGTGCTTTGCCGGTAGATGGCACTTATCCCACTGGTACATCAAAATGGGAGAAACGCAACATTGCTCAGGAAATTCCAGTTTGGGATCCGGATGTTTGTGTTCAGTGCGGTAAGTGTGTGATGGTATGTCCTCACAGTGTTATTCGTAGCAAAGTTTACGAACCAAGCGAACTAGATAATGCACCTGTAAGTTTCAAGAGCGTCAACGCTAAAGACCATGATTGGAAATCGTTGAAATTCACTATCCAAGTCGCAGCAGAAGATTGTACGGGTTGCGCAATTTGCGTAGATGTTTGTCCTGCTAAGAATAAAGCGGAACCACGTCTTAAGGCAATTAATATGAAACCACAATTGCCCTTACGCGAACAAGAGCGAGAAAATTGGGATTTCTTCTTGAATATTCCTAATCCAGATCGACGAGAACTGAAGCTTGAGCGGATTAACCAGCAACAGATGCAAGAACCATTGTTTGAATTTTCTGGGGCTTGCGCTGGTTGTGGGGAGACACCGTATATTAAGTTGGCTTCGCAGTTGTTTGGCGATCGCATGATTGTTGCTAACGCCACTGGCTGTTCTTCGATCTACGGTGGTAATTTACCTACAACGCCTTGGACATACGATGCTTCAGGACGTGGTCCTGCTTGGTCTAATTCCCTGTTTGAAGATAACGCTGAATTCGGCTTAGGTTTCCGTATTTCTATTGATAAACAAGCAGAATTTGCTGGTCAATTGCTCAAAGAATTAGCACTAGAGGTGGGTGAGGAACTTGTAAATAGTATCCTCTCTTCTGAGCAAAAAGATGAAGCTGATATTTGGGAAGCACGCGAACGAGTTGCTTTACTTAAACAACGCTTACATGGTTTATTGGTAGATAATAGTTCACAAGTTACCGCAAAAGCAAAACAACTCTTGAGTATTGCCGATTATTTGGTGAAAAAGAGCGTCTGGATTATTGGCGGTGATGGCTGGGCTTATGATATCGGCTTTGGTGGGTTAGATCACGTTTTAGCAAGTGGTCGTAATGTTAATATCCTTGTACTTGATACCGAGGTATATTCCAATACGGGCGGGCAAATGTCGAAATCGACTCCAAAAGCTGCTGTAGCTAAATTTGCTGCTGGTGGTAAACCTGCTAGTAAAAAAGACTTGGGTTTAATTGCGATGACTTACGGCAATGTTTATGTTGCTAGCGTAGCAATGGGCGCACGGGATGAACACACTCTTAAGGCATTCTTAGAAGCTGAAGCTTACCCTGGTACATCGTTAATTATCGCTTACAGCCATTGCATTGCTCATGGAATTAACATGAGTACGGCGATGCATAATCAAAAAGCTGCTGTAGATTCAGGTCGATGGCTATTGTATCGGTATAACCCAGACAGAACTAAGCAAGGGCAAAATCCACTACAGCTTGATTCGCGTTCACCGAAATTACCCGTAGAGCAATCGATGTATATAGAGAACCGCTTCAAAATGTTGACTAAGAGCAACCCAGAAGCAGCGAAGCATTTACTGAAAGAAGCTCAACAGGATGTGAATACCCGCTTTGCAATGTATCAATATTTAGCAGCGCAACAAATTTCAACAGTTATCAGTGAACAGTAAACAGTCTTTTTCAGTTGTCAGTGAACAGTAAACAGTTATCAAACGTTCTTTGGGCTGTAAAAACTGATAACTGAATAGCTGAATAACTGATAGCTGATAACTGATAACTGATAACTGAAAAAGGGGTTGTTATGGATCTGACTACAGATTATATGGGGATGACATTGCGGTCGCCACTTGTGCCTTCTGCATCGCCTCTTTCTGAAGAAATTGACAATATCAAGCGGATGGAAGACGCTGGTGCTGCTGCGGTAGTGATGCATTCAGTGTTTGAAGAACAGTTAACCCATGAACGCTACGAACTACATCATCATTTGACCCATGGTACAGAAAGTTACCCTGAAGCCCTTACCTATTTCCCAGAGCCAGCAAGTTTCCATGTGGGACCAGAAGAATACCTAAATCATATCGCTAAGGCAAAGGAAAAGGTAGGAATCCCGATTATTGGTAGTTTGAATGGTTCTTCGCTAGGTGGGTGGATCGACTTCGCTAAACTGATTCAGCAAGCGGGAGCTTCAGCGTTGGAATTAAATATCTATTATGTTCCTACAGATATGGAACAGACAAGTACCGAGATTGAGGAGACATATATTGACATTCTTCGTGGAGTTAAAGCAGCAGTAACTATTCCTGTAGCAGTGAAAGTGAGTCCGTTTTTCACGAACATGGCAAATATGGCAAAACGTTTGGACGATGCAGGGGCGGATGCTTTGGTACTGTTCAATCGATTTTACCAACCAGATATTAACCTTGACAATTTAGAGGTGCAACCAAATATAATTTTGAGTACACCGCAAGCAATGCGGTTACCTATGCGTTGGTTGGCAATCCTATATAGTCGCATCAATGCGAGTCTAGCTGCTACTAGTGGCATTCATAAAGGGCATGATGTGTTGAAAATGCTCATGGCTGGTGCAAATGTTACCATGCTTTGTTCTGTGTTACTACGACATGGCATTGATCATCTCCAGGTAATTGAGCGAGAAATGCGGGAATGGATGGAGAAAAACGAATATGACTCTGTACGCCTACTTCAGGGAAGCATGAGTCAGAAAAGTTGTCCTAACCCTAGTGAGTTTGAACGCGCGCAGTATATGCGATCGCTTCAAAGTTACAAAGGTGATTGGCAGCAAGTTTATGAACCATCGCACTTCTTTGGCTAATTATGAAAAGGAGTCAGAATTCAGAATACAGGAGTCAGAATCTATTGTATGGAGAATTATGCTCTTTTTTTCATCCAGTAGTCGCACCTTCTTTCATACTCACTCCTATCTCCTAACTTCTGGCTCCTGACTCCTGACTCCTGAATTCTTATTAAAAAACAATTTATGGGCAACAAAAAAAGGATTGGCATTCTTACAAGTGGCGGTGACTGTCCAGGGCTAAACTGTATTATTCGAGCAGTTGTTAGCCATGCAACACTCACCTACGATTGGGAGGTGTTAGGTATTCCTTACGCCACTCAAGGTTTATTAGAGCGTAAGGCAATGAAACTCAGTATGCACGGGATGGATTTGCAAGGTATAGATCCGTTACTGAGTATGGGTGGTACGATTTTGGGAAGCATTAATAAAGGAGATACTTTAGCTTCTGCTAGTGAACTTCTTGCTAGTTATGAAGCTTTAGAGTTAGATGCACTAATTGTCATTGGTGGTGATGGTAGTCTTGGTATTCTTCATGAGCTTGCGTCTCAAGGCAATTGGAATATAGTTGGGATACCGAAGACTATTGATAATGATATTGCATTGACAGAACGAGTCATTGGGTTTGATACTGCTGTTAATACTGTAGTAGATGCTCTGAATCGTCTCACTTTTACGGCTGCAAGTCATGATCGTGTGATGATTGTCGAAGTTATGGGGCGCACATCAGGTCACTTAGCACTGCATTCTGGTATTGCGGGTGGTGCAGATGTGATTTTGATTCCTGAAATCCCCTATTCAATCATAGATATATGCAAGCATTTGGTAGAACTGCGCGTTCGCTGGCACCGAAAATTTGCGATCATCGTTGTTGCAGAAGGTGCTACTATAGCAGCAAATAGTTCGAGTTCCACGACGACAGAATCGAGCCATGGTCGTGCTTGCAGTATAGGTCAGTACATTGCTGACCAAATAGATTCTTGTAGTGTCAAGAAAATGGACATGAGAGTTTCTATTTTAGGGCATATCCAGCGTGGTGGCATTCCATCGGCGCTGGATCGCCTGACAGCAACAATTTTCGGTAAAGCGGCAGTTGATTTAGTCGCTAAAGGAAAATATGGTAATATGATAGGCTGGAAAAATGGGCAAGTTGTCGCTGTTCCTATAGAAGAGGTTGTTGCTAAAAGTCCGTTACTTGTAGATCCTTACGGTGAGCTTGTGCAAGTGGCTAAGTCTACAGGTATTTATGTTGGAAATAACGCCGAAAATAATTAAATATTAGCGGGCAGTCAGCGCTGTGCTAGATTTTTAACAGTGCTGTCCACTCGCCCGCCCTCCTCAAGAGCTAGACTATGAAACTGGCAAGAAAATGAGCGTCGGATTTTCTTAGTTTCAAAGTCTTTATAGTTAATACAGGTAGCTGAACATTCTGTAACTATTTTACCAGTTTCTTGTGCTGTTGAACAAAGAATTTCGACAGAATCAGGCAGTTGTATCAACCATGACAATGGGCTTCCAGCTACCACGTGCCGAAAAGGAACAATGGCATCGTGGATACTGTGGTAAGCCCAGTTAGCAAATAGTATTGCTTCTTCATTAATTATTTAATTGAGACAATTTACAGAGTGGATAAAGCGGACAGTCATTTTCTGTCACAGTGGTATTAGTCTGTGCTGGGGTACTAGATGAAGTAGTACTTTCAACGGAAGTAACTGTTAGCTGGACTATGAGATCGTTAAAGTTTTGATCTCCTCCACCGTAAAGATCCTCAAAGCCAAATTTATCGGATGACAAATATTTGACATGGGATACCTTATCAGGGTTGGCTGCCGTAATTCTAAAGTAAGCCTTAGGAGGTACTGTTGTTTGATTTTTCGGATCTTGTGTTAAGAAATCATCTGGGGTTCCATTGGAAATCAGGAAAATCTCATAGTTAGTTCCACCGGTGAGTTCGGATGCAAATGTTTGCTTAAGTGATATCTCATTGTAATTTGGTAACTTAACCCGATTCCTCACCGCAGTTTCTGCATAGCTAGGATCGCCTGGTTTGACACCAGCAACGCTTCCATCAGCATTAACGGGGAATAGACCAAAGGTATTTTTATAACTAGCAGTTCCAGGGTCAACTGTTATCTGAAGCTTATAGACTTTATCGGGCTCAGTGACAATGACACCACTAGGATCCCCAACTAAAGATGGTGGGATCTTACAGTTTGCTTTCGCCCAAATGCATGTATTCGGGTCAAACGGGATTTTTGTACTTAACTCTGGTAAATTTGAGAACTGACCTAAATTTATATTTTGGCGAATGGCGTTGCTTGGCTGAGTGATAGTTATCCCATTACGGACTACTTTGATATATGCTCTCACTAAACCTTGATTATTATCTGGACTACTATCCCAGCAGGCAAGAGCAAAGTTACCGGTATTGAGAGATGTCATTTGCAAATGAGTTCCTACTTGAAAGAAGGTCTTGCCACCGTCTAAAGTACCAACTAGACTACCAAACTTAAAGATGTGATTTAATATGTTTAAATCAGCCCAGAAAGTTCCATCTGATCTTCTACCATTAGTAGTGAAGTTCAGATTTGAATCTCCCACTCCTAAAGACCAAAAATCCAGAGGATGTACATCAACAGTTATTACGTCTCCTGGTTGTAAACACAGACCTGTCTTTAAAAGAGGGGATACACCAAGTTTTGGATATATAGCGTTAGCTTTTGCATCAACGTCAAACTGCCATCTGTCGGAAAAAATATAATTACTGACTTCTACAGGAATATTAAATTGTTCTAAGTCCTTTTGCCTTTGAACTTCTACAGTTAGAGTAACCGAGTTAGTGTTTGTACTGGTATCATTGCCCCAGAAGACCAGAGAAAGATTACCATCTTGTTGTAATACTGTGAGTTCTAAATGGTTTCCTATTGGAAAAAAGGTCTTGCCATTGTCTAAAGTACCAACTAGGCTTCCGAAAGGAAAATCATAATAATAGTTATTAGCAACATTTTCTGCTGATTGGTAAAAGGGATTAAGGCGATGCGTGCCTTCATATACACCGTAAGGATTTCCACCTAAGACATCAACAATGATTAAGTCCCCTGCTTTGATTCGAGCAATATCTGTGTCTGATATCTTGAATAGAGTTTGATTTGAGTTATATTTACTTGAGTCAAATGTGAATTGCTTTTTTTCAATTGCTACTGTTGCCATGATTTTATCCTTGAAGTTTTTTCGATTTTACGTCACTGATTTGAGTCAGTGAATTTACAGAAAATTTGCAGATAAATTTTTCCTGAATATCAATGACCAATTTACCTATTTGGAAGAAATCAAAGCAGACTTTAAATTTGCGTTTAACTTGGGTAGATTTGTTGAACAGTCTAGGTTGGAGTAATCATTTGCGGTGCCACTAGAACTGCCATTCACAATTGATGTAACCGTTTTTATGTCTAGCGAAGTGAGAATTTTTCCGTTGCGAATGATTTGGACAAATGCTTTGATAAAACCATAGTTATTTCCCCAATCTACATCCCAGTAGAGAAGAGAGAGGCTACCTGCCTTGAGAACTGTCATTTCTAAATGAGTTCCCACTGGAAAAAAGGTTTTACCCTCGTCTAAGGTACCAATTAAACTGCTTATTCTGTAATATTGTCCTTTAGAAGTTACGCGATCATAACCCCGATTCCCAGCTACCGCGATCGCATTAGCATTAGTAAAAAATCCCCCGTCTGGAGACCATAAATCTTTAGGAGATGCATCAATTTTAAGCAAATCTCCTGGTTGTAATTGAATACCTGTGTCTAAAAAAGGTTCTGGTCCTTGGTAATCACCGCCGTAACCAGGGCTTGTTCTTCTGGCCATAGAGTTTGCATATGCATGAACTGCAAATGAAAATCTATCTTTAAGTAGGGCGCTATCAATTGCATCAGTTGCCTGTAAATCACTGAAAGCTTTGTTCTGTTGAACCTCTATTGTTACAGCTACAGAACTAATGTTAGTAGTCGCATCAACACCCCAGAAAACAAGCGAAAGCTTACCTTTGCTGTTATCTAAGAACATGAGTTCTAAATGTTGTGCTACTGGAAAAAAGCTATTGCCGTTGTCTAGAGTTCCAACTAAACTCCCGACCGGAAATTCAAAATCAAGGTTGTTAGTGTTCTTGTCATATTTATAAGACCCTGATGATATTGGCGATATACCTTGAGAGTTTATTTTCAATAAATCTCCCTCATTGAGTTCAATATTTGTGGGAAATAAATTCTTCGATGTTGAGTTTAAGTAATACTGACTTGCTTGAATTGTGAATTGTGTAGCTGCCATTTTTGTAAAACCTTTAGAGAAGATTGTGTGACAAAAACTACCTTAGATACTCAGTCTCAACATGAGATGAATATCTTTGCAGCGATTTATTAACCAGTAAGTTGTAGGTTAATCGCTAGATAAATAATAAACGCTAATCTGTGAAACATAAAGATGTATTGAAAAACACATATTTGGGAAACTAATGCAATTTACGTTGAACAATCGAAAATTATAGTTAATGTTTATACATGCAATAATTGATTGTGTATAATCCTTGACAATTGCATTGTTCACCTGTATTTTAGAATGCTAAGTTGTAATATTGGTTGAAGTAAAAACCTATTAGAACTATAAATATAAAGTATTCGGTTCGCTGAAGAAAATATATCGTAAACGTAGTGTTCGCTTGAAAAAAAGTTTGTTTTACTTCTCTGTCATAATTTTGCTGTTCTTTAAGACTAGTCCAAAAGTCTGATTCTGAGTAAAGAATCTCTGTGTTGATAAACACAAAAAATGCACTAGCCGATATCTTGATGCGCTAAAGTGCTGTTTCAGTAGAATGTGTTTTTGATGTTAACAAAGCTTTGAAACCAAAATTTAAGTACAATCTCTACCCGTGGACGGTTGGAAGTAATCAAGAGAAATCACTAAAAACTATCGCCTCAAGATTTAGCTTGGAATTGATTTTTTCTATTGCTCCATCGACATATTTTCGTTTTTGTAAAAATAGCTTATTGAAGCAGCTTTTAGTAAAAAATCTAGTTTAAACATACTAAATTAAGTTTTATGTACATAAACTTATATTTGATATAATCACTCGTTATAAAGGTTTGGAGTTCTGGTGCGAAAGACCAGTTTTGAAAATGCTAGAAATAGAGCGCAAATGTAAGAGGTATTAGGATTTTAAATACAACTTTTGGCGGATTAGTTTCTGTTCAAGTGTACTTTAAGCTGAAGAAGACAACTCACAAGTTAACTTTCAGTTAAAAGGATTTAATTGCAGAGTACAACAAAGCACAAGATGTTCAGTTAGGCGATCGCCACGTCCGTCCAGCAAGTGAAGACCCCTAAGGCGATCGCGCTGATGATAACGGACAGCAGGTAATGTTTGCCCAACTAGCTAAGACGACGCATTAATCCACACAAAAACGACAAACAAGAATGTAAAACGCGCCGCCAAACAGGAATCTGATTATAAATAGAAAGTATAAAAACGGTGAGGCAGCGTTCCAAAAGGCGAGTCAGTTTAGCCATATTGCATCCCGACCTATAAGTCCCTTGGACACGCTACGCTTTTAGCGTCTCCGACAGGAGGAGGAGGTACCCGTCGTGCCTTACAAGAGAGGAACTACCTTAATGCCTAGGATCTGGGCTACTCAGAAGGGCGTAGTTTCTTCCATAGGCGAGTGCTGCGAAGAGATCACTCACTCCCCCAACGTCTCGCAAAGAGACACCCCTTTGGGTCGCGTTTTACACTTAACATCTAAATTTCAAGCCGATTCTACCCAATAAGTCGGTGGATAAAATTTCCACGACCCCTATGGCGACTTATTAAATCGACACGGTTCGTATTATGGCGAATAGCGATGTATTGTTTTTGCTTCAGTAATAAATTTTTACAACAAGGAGATCATTGACATGGTTCAGAGTAAGCAGACTTCAGATCTACAGCGTGAAAATGCTAACCGCGTGTATATTGAGCCACAATCAACCGATTATATAGACACAAACATCCGTAGAGAAGTGTCCAGACCAGAAGATGCAAACCGTCCGAGTGCCAATCAACCTTATGCTGGGACTGATGTAAATGTAACCAGAGGGAGGGATGTGGACGAGAATACTTCCAAAATTCCCAATCAACCCAACATATCAGACCAAGACAGAAAGAACGCTGTAAGTAGGGCAATTATTGGTGGACTGATTGGCGCTAGTGTGGGGTCAGTTCTTGCCACTTTAGCTGGTAGAAGAATAGGTCTAGGCTTTAATATGGCTACAAAAGGTTTAGGAGAAGCCGCTAAGACTATAGGTGAAGGTCTTGCTCTAACAGGAAAAGGATTAGGAGACGCGATCAAGAGTGTCGCTGAAGGTACTACAGAAAGTGTCATTGGTGGTGCAGTTGACACGGTAAAAGGTGTTGCTGAGGGAACGTTGGATGCAGTACAGAGTACCGCCGAGAGTGTAAGCCAAGCTGTGGAAGCTGGAGCAGATTTAGCACAAAATACAGCCGCTGGTGTTGCTGATGTAGCTAAGCAAACTGTAGTAGGTGCAGCTAACGCATTACAAAATACTGCCGAGAGTACTAATTCTGCCGTGCAATCTGGTGCTGACGCTGTTAAAGATACAGCCCAAAGTGCTAACTCTACCGTGCAATCTGGTGCTGACGCTGTTAAAGATACAGCCCAAAGTGCTAACTCTACCGTGCAATCTGGTGCTGACGCTGTTAAGAATACAACTGACAATGCAACCACAAGTACGTATGCTTCACAGCCGACAAAGCTAAAAGATAAATAAAGGAGAATATTAGAAGAAATCAATCAAACTGTAAAAGTTGATTAGAAATCGCATTCTTGAAATTAATACCAGGTTGCACAGAAAGCAACTTGGTATTAAATATCAAATTTCGGTTATAGCAATCCTATTTGAGTTATGAACAAATTCTTCGATATGTTAACAGTATTAGCTCTTCAGTTCAGAAATCAATTAGGACTACTGTAGTTAACCTCTTAAAAATTAATTTTTTTACTAAAACGGAGACGATGAGTATGAACAGTAACCAGCAATTTGTGGATCAAGACGATGATGAGATAACTATAAATCGACTTGGTGATATTGATTTATCGACAGAGCAATCTGATGATACAGAACCTAAAGAAACAAAGAACGAGCTATATAAAGTTTTCCTAGGCGGGCTTATTGGTGCTACGGTAGGCGGAATTGCAGGAGCTTTATTAATTAAAGGAACTGCTCAAAAGATTAATCAGACTGTCAAAAACGTCGGAGATAAGGTAAAGGGTGCATCCGAGAATTTTAGCCGAACCGCCAAAGGTGTAGGTGATGCTGTCCAAACAGTAGCTAATGGTGTGAACGAAACTATAAAAGATGTTGGAGAGACTGTTAATAGTACAGCTACCGATGTTAACCAAACAGTAAAAAAGACAGCGGATAGTGTCAAAGGTGCAGCTAATGGTATGAACGAAACTGTAAAAAGTACGGTAGATGTTGTTAAAGATGCAGCAACGGATGCTATTGACAGTGTCAAAAGTACTGCTAAAAGTACAGCAACGGATACTCTATCATCTAATAATCAGATTATTAAACTACCTAATGACCAGACCTTATATAGGTTAGTCCCACTAGATAACAACAACAAGTAAGTTGTTGACTTGTTGATTCCTAATCTACAACCTTTCCAATTCCTCTTGCCCGGTTATCAATCGAGCAAGTTTTGTCAGTTTTGACCGCGGATCTAGAACTGGAGCGACAAGAATATCATCACGAACAAAGAACTGGTCGTTAAGGAAGGAGATTTTGTCATTGTAAAGCGCCTTGTCTTGTGGATCGTTGAGAAACAGGGGTCGGCAGATGGGCAACCCATTAAATATGTTCTCAAACATGGCATCATAGAAAACTTGGAGGAGTCTATACCGCAATTCGATAAAATACTTGCAACTAGGTACAACTGCGCGGTACAAATCTTGTGGTTCCGGTAGCTGACCACCCCGAAATTGCTTAAACCATTCTTCATACATGAAGATTTCTTGGAACTCTTTGCGCCCTTTGCGCATGTAGTGGTTGCGGAACCAGGGTAAAAAAGCTCCCGCAGCAACCCAGCGGATTAGAAGTTCTGGTCCCACCCAGCGTTGCTCATCGTTTTCTTGTTCAAAGCCACCGATATCTTGCCCACAGATCGTAACACCAGTCATACCAAGGGACAAGACTTGGGCTACGTTCATTTTGAGGAAATCCCAGGTAGAAGAATTGTCGCCCGTCCACAACGCAGCAAAACGGTGCGCACCAGTGAAACTACCGCGTCCGACAATGAAGTTACGATCCGTGCGTCGCTGTCCTGGTTTATCCGACTGGTCTGAGTAGACAAGTTTGTTGAGTCCATTGTACGTGGCTTTGTGAAGATTGTACGAATACAAATTCCACACCTTAATAGCCGGCGTCAGTTTAGGAGTTTCTCCTGAAATAGAATCGTCAGTAATCAGCAATCGGAATGGAAAGCCGCGCATATCTCCACGACGGGAACGGATCGCAGGTGTTGTCATGTCTTGCCAAACCATTTCCAGGCCCATATCGAAGAGATATTGATATTGCTTACCCCACCAATCACGTACCTCTTGCCGTCCGAAATCAGGGTAGTGACCGGGGGTACCCATTTCCTGTCCCGTAATTCGGTCATTTCCATAGTAGACTTCCCCGATATAAGGATTGCCTGTATTGGCGTTGTTCTCTGGGTCGTATGCAAAGAAAACACTTCTTTGCCCAGGAGGATCGAAATTCTGATAGCTATACCCCTTATTCAGGTCTTCTGGGTTGTTCATATTGAGATCGCCGAAGAAGCGCTTATCTTTTACAAAGTAGCCCTTATCTAGACCTTCTGTATAAGTTGTGTAGTGGGGTTCGTTGCGGCTAATGATTGGGGTAATGTTTGTGCTGCATTTGACACCCTGGTCTTTTAAATAAGCAAACATCCCTTTGGGATCGGGAAATTTGTTTGTATCAATCGTGAAGGTGTGGTATTTATTCTGTACGTCTACATCCACGTGCAAACCGTCGAGGGGAATTTGGTAGTCGCGATGCTTGCGAACAGTCCATTCTAGAGCGCCCCGATCTTCATATCCATAGCATCCTTGGTGATATCCTAAGGCATAGCGCGGTTTCAACCTTGAGCGTCCGACAATCCCAGTAAAGCTCTCTATTAGCTCAGCTGGATCGTCTGCCATGAAGAAATAATAGTCAAGGTCACCGAAGCGCGTACCGATCATATAGCGGGTGGAGTTGTAAAAGCCAATATCCATCAGGACTTGACCCCGATTGTCAACATATATGCCAGTGACGCAATCTTTTTCAGGAACGCCGTTAAATTCAATGAAGAAGGGTTCAGAGTGATACATCGGTTCCCGTCCATCTAACGGACCATAGTTATAAACCTGACGGTACCGCATGTTATCGAAATTGAAATAGTTTAGTTGCTCGTTATTGCGACACAGTGACTTACCACCTTGTTCACCAAAGCCGATAAACTTAGAGGTTGCCCGATTTTTTACAGATTGGATAATGGCATAGTCCTCATTCCCGTTCGGTGTGTATAGTATGCCAGGTAGTGATGTTTCCCAAACTTTAAAGTTGCTACCGTCAGGTTCACAATTGATCACCTCGATCTTGAATGGATCGTTGGTAACAATCACTTTCATGACAGCTTCATCATTCTCTTGCTTTTTCGTAGTTAGTTCGCAGCCCGTACCTTTGTCTTGGTACGATATGCTGAACTGTTGATCTCCCTGCTGCGCTTCGCTTTTTAGCTGTGTGAACGTGTCCTGGACTAGCGCACGAGTATTGTTATTGGTGTAATCTTTTGCCTGTTTTTTGGGGTTGAAACGAACCCGGAATGTGTCATTTTGAATGAACTGAAGCAGCATTGCACAGATACTGCCATCGCTGTTTTGAAACTCAAGCACCAGCGTTTGTTCTTTGTCGTTAAATTGATGAGAAGAAACTTTTTTTAAAGTTTGCCAGTTTTTGATGTAGTTAAAATATTCTTCGACTGTTACAAACTTGTAAACATCTGATAACGTTGCACCTAACATTAACAAACCTCTCGTGATATTGAATAAATTTCTGTGGGAGACTAGCTCAGGTAAAATTACTGATTGGGTTTGAGTAGATTATGAACTTATCGTTCAGATCTACAGGTGAGCTACAGAAAAAAGGCTTCTGGTGATAGAGAGTACAAGGCTTTTTTACTATACGATGATAGTATATAGCAAATACATACCTATTTTGATGAAGATCTTTCTAGAAGTTACGGATTGACAAAAAATATAAGATATGATATGAGAGTCTAGCGAGCGTCTACCTGTAGGGGCGCAAGGCATTGCGCACTTTACAAGTCCGAACCAAGCATTATCAATAAAGATTTTGCAGTAGCACAGTTTATAAAGCCTCAGCGCTAAAGGAGCGTCAGCACCCCGACCTGAAGGACGGGGCTTCTCCCAAGGGGAGACGCCGGAGGCGAACGTGCCTTAATCTTTAGGGATAGCTGACCCGCTTAAGTGCAAGAGCGCACTACGTTAAAGGGAAGCGTTTAAGCTCCTACCTACAGATGCGCAGCCAGTTTGTAGCTCTAGAACCAAGTGGTTAAACAGGTTTACCGGGTTAAGCCAGTGCTGCTTGGAAAGTACCGCCCTCTAACTTTGGCAAGGCTAACATCACCCCAGCAATGGGAGGCTCTTTTGAGCAAAACCATTATGTGTACAGGCTGAACAATTTGAAACGGTAATTGTCCCGTTGAAAGTACAACACAATAGTACACCGAGTTAAGTAAGCCCAAGGCAGTAGTGGTAAACAAAAAAATATAAAGCCGTCCTACAAGGACGGGGTTTCTACCCATTAATTTTGATGAGAACGAGTCCATAAATGCCGTCTGCCTTTCCCGATAAGATTATTGATTTTGTGCTACAATACTAGGGGATTCATGATTTTGAGCTAGTGTAACCATTGGTTCCAGCAAATATTGAATCATAATTTAAGAGACTTGAGTCTACTCAAGTCTTTGTGGGATACCACCTTTCTTGGTTTCCAAGAATGCCGTATACAGCTTTTTAGCTTGTCTAGAATGTCTGGGTTAAAAATATCAGATAAGACCAAGTGATCCACCTGTTCTTAGAAAACCTGCTATTTTTCATACTTGCCACATTGTTTACTGTGGTTGTAGGCTGGGTAAATCGACACACCAAGCCTATGTATCTTCCTGAACCACTACCAGGGTGGTATAAAATTTGGTTTGGTACCGTACAGGTGGGAGGAATTTTGCTGCCGCTAGTTGTTATGCTGTTGTGGGGTGTCTTATGGGGATACCACAGCGTGTTGACTGTACTGGTTTGGTACTTTGTCATGCTAGGATTACAAATTTTATCAGAAAGTGTGACATTAAAGCAATTTCACTCTGTGACTTGGGTAATGGTTCCTTATGTATATTTGCCTTACCGTATCTGGCAGCTTTATGAGGGATTGAATCTTGTGGGGTATGAACCTGAACTGATATGGGTACGAAATCTATTGTTGTTAGAAATTGTACTGTGGACTGCGAACTATGCCTTAGATGTGTCCCAGTTACCCAGACTATTTCATTGGGAAACACGGAATGATTCTGAATGACCTTTGTACTATGCTAGATATATTCGAGCGATGTTATAAAATCAAAGTAAAAGCTGAAGAACTAAAAAATAAGCCTTGAACAATCCATTGGCAGTTAAAGAAAAATTACTTGCTTCGATTGATTCGATTCAATCTGAGCGTGATGGATCTCCTATTACCGATTTAAAAATAGACAACACTCAAGCCGAAGAAATTGAGCAATTGACTCAAGAACTTGAAGGCGTCAATCCTAATCTTTATCCTTTGAGAGTTGCTCCTTCTTTACTTCAAGGGACTTGGCAACTGCTATACTCAACCGCTAGAGAAATCCGTTCCTTATCAAAATTACCATTAGGTTTAAAGGTAGGTAAAGTTTATCAGGTCATTAATATTGCCGATAATACGTTTTTCAATCTAGCTAATGTTAAACATCCTCTTGGATTAGTATCAGGATACGTCAAGGTAACAGCTACCTTCGAAGCTGCCAAAGAAAATTCTCAGGCTCAACCAGACAAACGGCTCAATGTTTATTTTGACAAACGCTACTTATCGATTGAGAAAATTGCTGGCATTGTCACCCCTCAACTTAACCCATTTAAAGTTCAAAATGCGAACAATCCTCGTGGTAGAGTTGCCACCCTCGATATTACCTACTTGGATGAAACCTTAAGAATTGGGCGTGGAGGGGACGAGAGCTTATTTATCCTTCGTAAATCTGATGATTTACAAAGCAATCCTCCCCCAAATTAAGCCTTAAAAATTGTCTCCGAAGAGCCATGGCTGAATTAATATGAGTCGTCCCGTTCCAAGTAACTTACTACTGTTCAGGATGAACAATTTCAGCTACTAAACCACTGGTCGGTATTTCTCTTAACTCTACAGAAATCCAGCAAGGAAGCGGACACCTAAAAGCTGATTCTCGTAAAATTCGCAATAAATCTTGCTGCAATCTGTTAAGTACTGTTGCAGGTCTACCCACAAACAATGCTACTTCACAATGCAGAAAAGAAGCTTTCTCAATATGATTAGCAATTAACACGGTATCAAAACCTTGCTTTTTACTTTTGATATGTTCCATTTTTACAAATGGGCAAGCCCCCAAGCAATTGTGCAGGCTTGCGAGAACTGCTGATGTATCGAGATAATTTGTAACATTCGTACTGTACTGAAAGGTCAAGTGGGGCATCTGTCCGAAAAAAAACTATTTTTGAACGCTGATATGCAGAAATTGATTTGCTCAGCCCAAACTATATAAATAGATCCAAGTCAAAACAACTTATGCAGTTTTGAGAAACTTGATTTATTGTTTTGCGATCGCCCCCCCCTGCTTCCCCTGCCTGCCTTGCTTTGATTTTAATGCGTTTACCCTGCTCTCCATTAGGCCTGTTACAAGAAACGTACATTAGAAATTTGCGATGCCTTCTCCTATCGGAGACGCTACGCGTAGCTTGCTTAAGCGCAGGGGTACGGGTGAACAGAGCCATCCTGATTGTTACAGAAGGTGGTACTATATGAGCTAGTGTCTTGAGTTGCACAACGATAAAATCGAGCTATACTCGTATATGCGGTATAGGCTAGTACATTGCTGATCAAATACGTTCTTGTAGTGTCAAGACAATGGTTCTGTCAGCAATTAGCTCCTGTTATCAGCAGTATTTACCAGAAAAAACAGTTCACCATTCGACAAAAGTAACAAGGAGTGTCATGGTTTTCGTCAGGAAAAGCGCATGGGCAGCAGGAGGGGATCTTAGCGATCCGATTCTTTTCTGGTACGCCAAGGGAGTAGGTAACTTGAAGCAGCGGGCAATCGCCGATCCCACGAGCTGGCGATTCCTGGCGGCGATACATGGCATTAATACCCAAATATGGAGGAACTACGGCTACCTAATCAATGGTGAACAGCTACCACCACAGTCAGTACAAAGCAGATACTGGAACCAATGCCAGCACCAGAGCTGGTACTTCTTGCCATGGCACCGAGGGTATCTGGCATCACTAGAGGCGATTTTGCGTGATGCTATTATCAAGGCTGGTGGCCCGTCAGATTGGGCTCTACCCTACTGGAACTACAGTGACACGACACAAACCGATGCGCTGGAACTTCCCCCAGCATTTGCCAGTCAGACTATGCCCGACGGGAGCCCTAATCCCCTTTTTGTAGAACAGCGCTATGGAATTGGTTCCTTCCCGATCAAACTACAGCCAGATGATGTGGACGTTACAACTGCCTTGCAAATCACCACATTCAGCTCTCAGAGTAGAGCCGTCCTCGGTTTCGGTGGACCACAAACTAGATTTTCCCATAGTGGTACTACCAATGGTGGCTTAGAGAGCACCCCACACAATATTGTCCATGTGCGTATTGGTGGTCGTCTAATATCCCCGACCGGTACAATCTCGCGCGGCCTAATGACTAACCCAGACACAGCGGCTCTTGATCCTATATTCTGGCTTCATCACGCCAATATTGACCGACTTTGGGAGGTTTGGCTGCGCCGTGACCCCATTCATCAAAATCCTAGGACAAATAATTGGTTGAATGGTCCCCTTGAACGGAAGTTCGTTGTACCGTTGACTGATGGCCAAGCTTGGGAGTATACCCCTTCGGATGTATTGCAGACATCGGGAACGAATCTGAATTACGAGTATGATGACATATCAGATCCGTTAGAAGGTGCTACTGCAATTGGCAACAGACTTCGCACGCTTGGATCACCTTTTGAATCGGCAAGGAGTTCCAATATGGAAAACCAGGAAAGAAGTGTAGACCAGCAAACAAGTGTAGAAATGCTTGGTGCTAACAGTAACAAGATGGCATTAACAGGACGAAGAGCATCGACGCAGGTTGATCTCGACAACACGATGATGAGGAAAGTGGAAAGAAGTTTCACCGCTTTTGAATCTTCTGAGCGCTCAGTAGAACAACAACAACCAGACCGCATCTTCCTAAATATTGAAAATATCCGCAGTGCTGAAGACGGTGCAGTGATTGATGTTTATATCAATCTACCAAGCGGCGCTAACCCAACTGATCATCCCGATCTGCGTGCTGGAACTATCGCCCTGTTCGGCGTGTGCAAGGCATCACAGATCGACCAGCCTCATGGGGGTCTAGGAGTCACTGAAGTGTTGGACATCACCCATATTGTTGACGCACTTCATCTTGCAGGGGGTGCTAACGTGCCACACCTCAAGGTGGAGTTCTTCTCCCGCGATGATCTGACACCCGATGAGAACGTGACGGTGGAAAGGGTGAGCGTCTATCGCGAGCGGCAATAAGGTGGGAAAGTAGTCATGCGGCTAGGCGCATATTTATCGGCTCTTGCGGAACCACCTTTACCAGTGCTGATCACAGTCACCCTTTTTGGTTGGGTGGTGATGTTACAGGAAGGACACGCTCAAGGGATGCCAGAATTTCTCATGGCGATTCAAGGCAACGGGTATAGCCAGAGCAGCCAGGCTCTACATACCCTCCTACATTCTAATTTGCTGGTCATGGTGGGGTGGTCTTGGCTGATTATGTTGGTTGCCATGATGACCCCACTGCTAGCTGATCCGATTCGCCACCTATGGGTACGCAGCTTGCCTCGCCGTCGTTGGCTTGCAGTTGTTTTGTTCCTAGCTGGTTATATCACCATCTGGATGATGGCTGGCGTCGTGTTAATGTTGTTCACGCTCCTGCTTTGGATTTTTAGTTGGTTTCCTACGCTTTTCGTCGCATTGGCACTGGCGATCGCGTGGCAAACAACACCGTGGAAGCAGGCTTGCCTAAACCACTGTCATTGGACACCTCGCCTTTCTCCCTTCGGACTAGCAGCAAATTGGGACTGTCTCCGTTACGGGATGGCTAACGGTTTGTGGTGCGTAGGAGCCTGCTGGGCACTCATGCTCTTACCCTTGGCTACTGTACACGTATACTCGATGCTGATGGTGGCGATCGCAACAGGCTTGATCCTTGTAGTTGAACGGTACCGTCCAGCCCGCCCAGCACGATGGCAGGTTCCTCTTTTAGAGGGGATTCGTCTCAGAACTCATTAGCTGGCGTTGCATAAGACTGAACCCGTGATTGCCGATAAGTGGGAATTTGAATAACAAATTCTGCACCTAAACCAGGTGTAGAGTAACACTCCAATTGACCACCATGCAGTTCTACAACGATTTTGTAACTAATAGATAAACCTAACCCAGTTCCTTTTCCAACATCTTTGGTTGTAAAAAATGGGTCAAATAATTTTGAACGTATTCTATCATCGATTCCCGGCCCGTTATCAATAATACGAATTATAATTTGGTTATTGTTTAATATCTCAGTAAAAATATTAATAGTAGGAATTACTGGTTCATCATTCACAATAAATCCCTGCTTTTCTAGCTTCTCTTCCAAAGCATCAATTGCATTAATGAGTATGTTCATGAAAACCTGATTGAGTTGTCCAGGATAACACTCTATTAACGGTAAATTTCCATAATTCCGAATAACTTGAATACCTTGTGGACATTTGCATGTTGGTTTTAGTCGACTATTTAAAATGACCAGTGTACTCTCTATTCCTTGATGAATATCAGTATTTTTAAACTCAGCTTCATCTAAGCGAGAAAAGTTTCGTAAGGATCCAACAATTTGACAAATTTTTTGTACCCCTGTATCCATTGAATGAAACAGATGTTCTGAATCTTCAACGAGAAAATCAAGCTCAATCTTCTTTATTTCTTTTTGAATAGCTGGAACTGATTCAGGATAATAGTACTGATAAAGTTTTATCAATCTTAGCAAATCTTGAAAATAGTTATTCGCATAAATTAAGTTTCCTGAGATAAAGTTAACAGAATTATTAATTTCGTGAGCAATTCCAGCAACGAGAATTCCTAGCGCCGACATTTTTTCAGATTCAACCAGTTTTGCCTGCAAATTTTTAAGGTTTGTCAGTGCAGTTTCTAGCTCATCACTATGCTTTTGAAGGGCAATTTGCGACTGTTGTAACTCTCTAATTGTCCCTTTTAGAACAGATTCTCTTATCTCACTAGTTTGTTCGAGTTGTTGTAGATTAGTTTGTGCCCGCTCTAGTTTTTTACTCAGAATCCGAATGGTTTTTTCCAACTGTTTGATTTTGCTGTCGTAGTGTGTGGGTTCCATAAGATTCTAGTCTGTTCCTAGAAGCAAAGTGACAAAGGTTTCTTGATGATAATAAGTTGAGCCATGTGGTTCTAGCGGGGAAAATTCTCCGTAAGTATAAAATCCACAAATCGGCACTTCTTCGGAAAGAGCATTTCTGACAAGCTCATACTCCTCTTTCGCTCTAGTACCCAACAGCCAACGACGACAGCAACAAGAGAACAATAAAGCTGCTTTTGGTTCCTTTCCAGGATAGTTTTGTAAAGCTATCTTTAATGAAGTTTCAGATGCAGCAACTACCTCATCCCGACTAATATCTGTAACCCTAACCATTGCTTGCTCCGGAACATCCCCCAAAAAGCTAACACTACCGATTTCTATGTCACAACTATAGGGTACCCGCATATAGTAGCGATCGCTATCTTTTTGATATACAGCTAACGGGTGTTCCATTGTCGGCGGATGTTCCCCCAAATAACGCTGATAAAACTCTATAGCTGGTTTATGATCAATTTCATAAACCACGGTTTCATCAACTTTGGTCACAGTACCCTTGGCTCCAATTGGTTCCCAACCACAAGCAATTCCATGAGAAAATAAGATATCTCCACTAAAGATCAGAATTGGTAAAGCATTTGTGAGAACTTCTGTTCTAAAAAATTGATAGGTTTTTGTAAACCTATACTGATCTCCCGCTGTACCACCAACTATTGGTACATTTGAATTCAAGGCTAGCTTCAGTCCCTTGAGAATCGACTCACCACTGGTAGATAAACCATTTCCTATGTAGCTGGCTGGTAGAGGAATACACAATTTGGCTGCACTACTGCTATTTTCTATTGCATGTTGCACGGCTTGGTAAGCTGCGTCAATAGGGTTTTCACGCACTCCATATCCTACTCCGATATTGATTTCTACAGTATCAGAGCAAAACAGCATTAGCGTTAGAGAGTCTTGTTGAAAACCTACCACAGACGAGATCTCACCATCAGTGGTGCAACCAATCAAATTAAGTCCTGGAAATACTCTGTCAATTTCTTTCAGGATAAGGGTATGCTGAAAATCAATGGCTGCAAATAAAATACCTGCTTTAGGCACCATATCTGCTAAGTCCCTAACAGATTGCTCTAAAACCTCCTCAATAGCAGTTTGAGAATCTGGATCTTCACTATGAGCAACGACAATCTTAAGCATTTTTGCTTCCTTTGCTCAAAATGTTCTTGTAGTTGATAACATTATTGTTCCCAAAATCTCAACAGAGGTTAACTAAGATGTTCCACATCTAGTTTGTGCATTTAGACAAGACAACAAGGGGCATGGGGCATGGGGCATAGGGCATAGGGTTTTAAGTAGGTTGTCCCTACACCCTATTCATTTCTAATATTAGGTGTGGGTTTTGATCATTGTTGTTCTACAGCAGCAATTTCTAGCAAAGTCTTTAACACCGAATCAGGATTGAGACTAATGGAATCAATTCCCTGTTCAACCAAGAATCGTGCAAACTCTGGGTAATCGCTCGGTGCTTGACCACAAATACCTATTTTTCGTCCATGCAATTTCACAGTGGAAATTGCCTTTGCGATCATTCGTTTCACAGCTTGATTACGTTCATCAAACAAATGCGCTACTAACTCGGAATCTCGGTCTAGTCCCAAAGTTAACTGTGTCAAGTCATTAGATCCAATAGAGAAACCGTCAAACACTTGACAAAATTCATCTGCAAGTTGCACGTTGCTGGGTAACTCACACATCACATAAACTTGCAAACCATTTTCTCCTTGCACCAAACCATGTTTCGCCATCTCCGCTACTACGCGAAGACCTTCTTCTGGAGTACGGCAGAATGGAACCATCAAAATAACATTAGTTAAACCCATCTCATCTCGTACCCGCTTCATAGCTTGGCACTCTAGGGCAAAACCTTCACGGTAGCGGTTATCATAGTAACGAGACGCACCCCGCCAACCGATCATTGGGTTTTCTTCTTTGGGTTCAAATTGTTTCCCACCCAATAAGTTAGCATACTCATTGCTCTTAAAGTCACTAAGACGTACAATCACAGGTTTGGGATAAAACGCAGCCGCGATCGTACCAATACCTTGCGCCAATTTATCAACAAAGAATTGTGCTTTATCTTCGTATTGAGGAGTTATTTCGGCAATTTTGTATTTAGCAAGTTCATCTTCTAGCTCATTATAATGTAATAGTGCCAACGGATGTGCTTTAATGTGGTTTGCAATAATAAATTCCATCCGTGCTAACCCTACCCCATCATTGGGAAGTGCACTCAAACCGAATGCTTCTTCCGGGTTGCCCAAATTCATCATAATTTGTGTGCGGGTATGAGGCAATTGTTCTAAGCTCGTATCATGCACCTCAAAAGGTAGTAAACCTGAATAAACTTTACCGGTTTCACCTTCTGCACAAGAAACAGTAATTTCCTGACCTGGTTTGATTGCTGTAGTAGCGTTACCACAACCCACTATTGCTGGAATACCCAATTCTCGTGCAACAATTGCTGAATGACAAGTGCGACCACCAGCATTGGTGACAATAGCACTAGCCTTTTTCATGATTGGTTCCCAGTCTGGATCTGTACGATTAGTTACCAACACGTCTCCTGGTTGGAACTGGTTGATTTGATGTATATCCAGAATTATATTGGCTTTACCTTGCCCAATCATTTCACCTACACTGCGACCAGTGACTAGCACCTCACCCTTTTCTTTTAGCTGGTAGCTACGTAAGACATTTTTTACCTTCTGGGATTGGACTGTTTCTGGACGTGCTTGGACAATAAACAGCTCATCAGTTATGCCGTTTTTTGCCCATTCAATATCCATTGGTGTATAGTCTCCACGTACTTGGGAGTAGTGTTCTTCAATTAAACAAGCCCACTGTGCAAGTTGCAAAATCTCTTCGTCATTAAGGGCAAATGCATTCCGTTCCTCTTGGGAAACAGAAACATTTTTGGTCAATTTAGAACCACCCAAGTCATACACCATCTTAATTTCTTTCGTACCCAAGCGTTTTGCTAAGATTGGGCGGTGTCCTTGTTTGAGAGTAGGTTTGAATACTAAGTACTCATCAGGGTTAACTGCTCCTTGAACCACGTTTTCACCCAAACCGTAGGCAGCAGTAATTAACACAGTATCTTTGAAACCTGTTTCTGTGTCGATGGAAAACAGGACTCCAGAAGATGCTAAGTCAGAACGTACCATTTTTTGTACGCCCACAGATAGGGCAATGTTAAAATGGTCGAAGCCCTTGATTTGACGGTAAGAAATAGCGCGGTCTGTAAAAATTGAAGCAAAGCACTTGTGGCAAGCTTCCAGTACTGCTTGTAAACCGTGAACGTTTAAGTAGGTTTCTTGCTGTCCAGCAAAGCTAGCATCGGGTAAATCTTCGGCTGTAGCGCTGGAACGAACGGCAACATCAGTGTTGTCCCCGTACTCCTCGCACAAAGCTTGGTATGCAGTGGCGATCGCGTCCTGTAAATCTTGAGGAAAAGGAGTTTGAAGCATTAGTAGCCTAGCTTGTTTGCCACACTGCTGTAGATTGTTAACATCGTCAACATCTAAAGAAGCAAAAATTTCTCTTAGTTTTGCTTCTAACCCTGCTGTTTGGATAAAATAGCGGTATGCATAAGCAGTGGTAGCAAACCCTGTAGGGACTTTTATCCCTTTAGGCACAAGCTGCTGAATCATTTCCCCTAAAGAGGCGTTTTTGCCACCCACTAAGGGAATGTCTGCAATTCCAACTTCATCCAATAGCAATACTAAGGCTTGATCTTTGGATCCTTGGTTGGTGGTTTTTTGATTGGCAAATGTTTCTACCATTGACTCGTTTATCCTTTGACATCTGGAGTTGTTTGAGCAGGATGCAGTCCAATAACCGGCTTGTTAGGTCTAACACCTTTAGTTATACAAAGATAATTTGAGGAACTTGTGAGGAAGCACTTGACGCTGTGGTGAAAACCTAGGTAGTTAACTTAGGCTAAAATATTAGTCAAGCAGCTTTCACAAAACTTCGATGACTGCCATTACTATTAACCTGAACAATGTAGTCAACGAATATATAGCAGCAAAAGTTAGGCTGGGTTGGTTAATCGATCGCAAAAATCGTCGCGTGATATCAGCTTGTTAGGCTTAAGAAGGCTCTCAACTCACAAATGGACAACAACCAATTTTATCTTCTAAAAAATGCTCAAAAATAACATCAACGGAAATTAAGGGTTTCAGGAGATGTTTTTTAGGCATGAGTCAAACTACTCCATCAGGCTACTAGATACAGGCTTCTGGTGTCTTCCTCACAAGTTCCTCAGATTTTTCTTTTATATTGAAGTTGGAGCCAATTTCAAGTAGTAATTCTACTTAGGGGGTTGATCGGCTCGAACCTGCAGTTGCAACAAGTCTTAAGAGAGGAAGCTAATATGTCTCTAATTCCTTGGCAACCTTTACGAGAACTCGACCAAATGCGTCAACAAATGAATCGTTTGTTTGACGAGTTAATCCATACTAGGCATAGCGAAAGTTTATTCTCTAAAAAAGAAAACGTTACCTGGATGCCAGCTATTGAACTGGAAGAAACTGATGCCAATATCATTTTCAAAGCAGAAGTTCCAGGGGTAAGTGCAAAAAACCTTGATGTTCAAGTTAGCCAAAATGCAGTTTCAATTGCTGGAGAACATGAGGAGGAAAAACGTACCGAAGATAAAGGCTTTGTCCGTTCTGAGTTTCGTTATGGTAAATTCCAACGGATTGTACCGTTACCTGTATCAGTCAAACAAGATCAAGTCGAGGCTGAATTTAAGAATGGTCTTTTAACTCTAACCTTACCGAAAATACAGGAAGCTAATTCTAACGTGGTTAAAGTTGATTTAACCATACAAGAAAAAGCTCGGGAAGCAATGGCTGAATCGCGCCAACATGAGGAGCATATACAACAGACGATGCATAGTCGTGCAGCAACAGAACTGGAAAAATCTACTAACAGTTATCAGTGAACAGTAAACAGTTATCAAACATTTTTTGGGCTCTAACAACTGATAACTGATCCCGTCATGTTTCGCTCAGTTAAAGAATAGTAGCTTTAATCTTAAGGAGACAAAATTTGTGAATAAGATGATTGAATCAATTCAACAAGTTGTTCAGGGTGTAATTGGTTTTGTATCAGGCGCAGTTGCTAGAATTTTTCGTCCAAGTGATGATGACTATCCAAAAACAGGAGTTCAACCTTTTGAAGGTGATATTTCTGATGAGAAGGAGTCTTGAGTTTTGGAGGAGTGGACGGTCAACCCATGCTTAAGTTATGAGTTCAGGAAAGATTTCTTTCTTGAACTCATAACTTAATTAGTTGGGAGAGGAGTTCGATGAGTACCATTAGGAAAATTAACGATGAATTGGCGATCGCAGGACAAATTACAGCAGAACAATTACAGCAAATTGCTGACGGTTGTTGCTCTACACTGCTGGCTTACGGGTGAATGAATTATGTTCGCTGCGTTGGAAGGATTTATCTCCTAAAAAGCCTGGTGGACAATTGGCTATTTTTGGTAAAGGCGAAAAAACCAGAATCATCCTTTTACCAGAACCCGTGTGGCAAAAGCTCTGTAAACTGAGAAACAATGCTCTATCCTCTGATCCTGTATTTACGTCTAGAGAAAAAGATAGTCTTGGCACATCCCTTGACCAATCCCAGGTAAATCGCATTGTAGCAAAGGCTGCTAAAGCTGCGGGTATTAACAAAAAGGTTTCTCCTCATTGGTTGAGACACGCCCATGCAATCCATTCCCTCTCTAGGGGTGCACCACTGCATTTAGTGCAAAATACTCTTGGTCATAGTTCCATTTCTACCACCAGCAGATACCTTCATGCTCATCACGATGATTCTAGTGCCTTATATTTGAATGTGCTTCCTGATCCGACAAAGCAAAACACTCAACAGTCAACAGATGGGAACCAACACAAACCGCAGAAACAAAAACAGAACCGTACAAAAGTAGAAAAGAACACTTCGTTTCTCAAATGCCCTAACTGTAAATCAAAAGAACTTCAACAATACGGTTTTCAAATCTTAGCCGATGGCTTAAACCATAAGCGTTTTCGTTGTGTTACCTGCGATTACGTGTTTACACCCCTTTTATCAATTCCAACTTAATGATTCTAGTTAAACAAAGTCAAATTTTGGAATTAGACGCTTGAAGCCATAAATCAAACGTCCTTTTAGACCTGCTTTAACGATATGAGTAGGTTTACTCACGGGTAGTTTGATTAGCAGATCTCGTGCCAAGGATTCCTTGTTGCCTGGACCTCGCAATCGAAACTGAGTTGACTGCATTGCACCGTATACGATCCGCAGCCAGATATGGGGGTGCGAAAAAAAGTACTCCCATAGTGGCGGCTCGCACCCTATCAAAGCAGCCAGATCATTCATGTACCGAGGATAATCCACCAAGCTACGTAATCGATGGGCATTATGCTCAAACTGTTCTAAATAGATAGCTCGATCAACACAGGTAACTCGCTCCATTTCTGCGGGAGTAGGAAGTGTTCGTTCTCCCGTGCAAATCATCGCAAACAAACGCGCCTGCATTTCCATAATGGGAAACTGGCTGCCGAAATTAGGACGTGCTGAACCAATCCATACGATCCTGTCTCGATACTTTAGATGGAACATATGTTTATATAGACTACGGGGGTCAGTTGCCCGGAGATTCTCTGGAAGGAAAGACACGTAGTTTTTATAGCCAGTAGAAAAGACTACAGCATCAATGTTTTGTAGGCATTCCCCCTCTGCAGTTTGTAATGTCTTCCCTCCGTCTGCCACTTTTACTATCTCACCAACAACTTTACAACTGTGATGCACAATTGCTTTGGGCAGGGAGAAAGTTTTGGTTCCATAAATTCCCCAAACGCCCTTTTTAGCCTTAATCTTCTTATTAAGTTCAACTACTGCATTATGAACTGGATCTTTCTGGCTTAACTCAGCTTTATAAATAGCTTGGCTTAAAGTTGCTCCGTAATCACGAGGAAGACCCCACACTCCTCGATGGGTAGAAATATCTGCGGCGTATACACCTCTATTTCGAGGAGCCACCCAGCCTGTTGAGTTACGCAAGCTGACCCAAGTTTTATTTGCTACGCGGGATACTTCTAAGGCTATATCAGAACCAGACTCTCCCCCTCCAACTAATAAAACATTTTTGCCGACAAATTTATCAGCATTACGATACTCTTTTGAATGAGAGTACTCAATGTCAGTTAATAAATCCTTCCAATCTGGATAATCAGGGACAGTATTGTTCCCAATTGCTAGTGCTACTCGTTTTGAGTATAAAGTCTCTCCAGATGCTAGCTGAACTTGCCAGCCCTCACTAATTTCTGATGCTACTGAGACTACTTCAGAGTTAAAACGAATGTGTTTGAGAACACCAAAATATTCCGCATATCTCTTCCAATAATCAAGTGCTTCCTCTTTAGTCCAGAACTTGTGCTGATTTCCATCGCCAATCCAGAAGTCTGAAAACATACTAAATGTAGCAGAGGAAGTTAACACCAAATTATCGTAAGTATTGGTAAAAACACCACCAATACGAGACGATTGCTCTAAACAGACAATATCGCGTACTCCTTGTTCGAGTAGTTCTTTTGTGCAAACTAGACCACCAGGTCCTGCGCCAATCACAATGCAATCAATCATAAAAAGTTCCACCTCTAATCCCGATTAAACTTGAAGTGATAAATCACCTATTTCAAAGTGCGGTTCCAGCAAAAAAAACTTGTGTTTACTGAGAATAGACCTCTTGCAAAATTCAGTTAAGCACATTCAATTTTGGAGAAACAAAGCTCATAGTTGTATAAACCAACTATGAGATTAAATCTCAAACAAAATCTTTTTTGACGATAGAGATAATGGTCAAATAAAGTTTTAAATATTTTTATTTTTGGATTGATGTGTTCACCCAAAACTCAGGTTTTCGGTAATTCTTGATTGCTCTTTTTATCTAAACAAGTTAGTTCACCACCTGTGGACTTCTTTTTCGTTATTCGGCTATTGACATGAAATTTATGAATTGCTAACCTACTTGTCCCACACACATAAGGCTTTTGCAAGAGGTCTAATGTAGCAACTTAATTGATAATTAGAAACTGACTTGCAAAATCATGTTACTTGCTATGATACGAGGTACTCGAATCTTCTCTTGTGTGTGCGGTATTGTTTGAAATAAAGTGACTAATTTGATGGAATAACATATCCTACCATAAGGATTTTTAGAAATCAGATCAATTCATTTTCAAAAATTGACTTACCCTTATACACCTGCCTAAAGAATTTAATTTTATATTAGAGCGTATCAATGAATTTGTCTAGTAAAAATTCAGCTTAACCCGCATTTCTTAATAGCTAAGTAGTACATATGCTTGATCATTAGGTCGAAACGAAGCTGATAATAAGATGTAGGTGTGTAATTGCTGTATTCATTGACATTTAAGTATATCGCTTTTTCGTCCTGGCACTGTTTTAATATAATGAGCATTTACAAGCTTGATTTCAAACTGTTTGGTCTCTAGTATTTGAAACAGTGGTATTCAATAAACTCCTGTCGATTCCATTGCTACGGTTATAATTCCACATTACCAAATTTCTGACACCCTACGAAGATTTCAAAGTAAAAGCAGAGTTTATAAAAGGTATATAAAATACTTTTCAATGTCAAAATTACTGGGATTTTTTAAAATGAATAATATCCACAAACTTATGATTTCTTCCCTAGGATAGGTGCTATCTCTGGGAATAGTAATTTTTACACTATTTTGCTAGCTTTTGACCCTTCTTTTCTGCAATCTTGTGAGAAATACGGGTCTAGTTGCACGTGACCCGAGTTCAATGTTGCCTATCGATCTATTTCCTTGTGAAGACGGCATTGGTCACAAGTTAAGGTTATTCATTATTTGTCAATAAGCAATTGTGCTTACAATTGTGTCAAAAAAAAATGGGATTGGAAACCCCTTTTCTGAGTTAGCGATGCGGAAACCGCCTGCACTCTAACGCCTAATTTTGATACCGATAATTCATTCTTGCCCTAGAATATCAGTATGTAAACTAATTTGATACTTTTTTGCTTTCTAACATTTCAGTATAATCTCTAATTGACAAAAATAATATGATTTTTTAACAAATGGGATACTCCTGGTAATAAGTGGATTCTCTGTAGCAGATGTGTTTCGTTTAACAAAATTTGGGAACACTAAATCCAGAAAATTTGATTTGAAGAGATAGTGGGATGATGAGTTCCGTAAATGTTGCCGGATATCACCTGAGAGAACAGCTTTATAATGGTCAAAGAACAGTGGTTTATCGTGGAGTTAGGAAGACTGACTCATTATCTGTAGTTATTAAACTTTTGAAGAATCCTTATCCGAGTTTTAGTGAAGTAACACAATTTCGTAATCAATACATCATTGTCAAGAATCTCAATTATCCTGGAATCATTCAAACTTATAGCTTGGAAGACTACCAAAACGGGTATGCGTTAGTGATGGAAGACTTTGGGGGAATTTCTCTCAAGGATTATTTCGCCAGCAAGAATGATGCCACATCTCTACGTGAATTTTTACAAATTGCGATCGCGTTAAGCAATACATTAGATTTTCTGATTATTAATAAAATAATTCATAAGGATATTAAATCTGGAAATATTTTAATTAACCCAGAAACTAAACAAGTAAAATTAATAGACTTTAGTATAGCTTCCCTGCTGCCACGGGAAACTCAAACCCTAATTAGTCCCAATATATTAGAAGGGACACTTGCTTATATTTCCCCAGAACAAACAGGCAGAATGAATCGCGGGATTGACTATCGCACAGATTTTTATTCTTTGGGTGTAACTTTTTACGAATTATTGACAAAAGGATTACCATTTCAGTCAGAGGATGCAATGGAGTTGGTACATTGTCACATTGCGAAAACAGCACCATTGGTACATGAAGTTAATCCAGCCGTTCCATTTGTCATATCAAAAATTGTTAGCAAACTCATGGCAAAAAACGCGTCAGACCGCTATCAAAGCGCACTGGGGCTGAAACATGATTTAGAAAAGTGCTTGGTTGACCTTAAGGAAACAGGGAAAATAGAAGATTTCCCAATTGCTCAACGAGATGTGTGCGATCGCTTCATCATACCAGATAAACTTTACGGACGAGAAGCCAAAGTAGAAATTCTACTACAAGCATTCGAAAGAGTTAGCCTGGGTGCAACTGAAATGATTCTGGTAGCAGGTTTTTCCGGTATTGGAAAAACAGCAGTTGTCAATGAAATCCATAAGCCTATTGTTCGGCAACGGGGCTACTTTATCAAAGGTAAGTACGATCAGTTTGGGCGTAATATTCCATTTTCTGCTTTTGTACAAGCGTTTCGTGACTTGATGAGACAACTCCTCAGTGAGAGCGATGCTCAACTAGCAGCATGGCAAGCCAAAATTCTGACGGCAGTGGGCGAAAATGGACAAGTAATTATGGATGTAATTCCTGAACTAGAAAGGATTATCGGGGAACAGCCGTCACCACAGGAAATTTCCAGTAGCGCTGCCCAAAATCGCTTCAACTTACTATTTCAGAAATTCATTCAGGTATTCTCAACCCCTGAGCATCCCCTAGTGATGTTCCTGGACGACTTGCAATGGGCAGATTCGGCTTCCCTAAACTTGCTGAAAGTACTGATGACGGAAGCAAGTTCAGGATATTTACTCATTCTAGGTGCCTATCGAGATCATGAAGTGTCTCCCGCTCATCCCCTAATGCTGACTCTCTCACAGATTTATAAAAGCCAAGCTACGGTCGATACGATGACTCTGGAACCCTTAGAGGAAATGACGATCAATCAATTGGTTGCAGACACCCTCAGTTGTACCAAAGAACTAGCTCGTCCACTGACGCAATGGGTGTATCGGAAAACCAAAGGGAATCCCTTTTTCACGACTCAATTTCTCAAAGCTCTGCATGAAGAGTGTTGGATTCAGTTTCAGCCAGAACTAGGTTACTGGCAATGTGACATGGTTTCAGTGCGGCAGTTAGCATTGTCCGATGATGTCCTTGAATTCATCCCACATTCCGCACTTCAATTTGAAATACGGATGAGTTACAAAATAGATAAAAGTAAGAAAGTCAGGATAATTAACAAAAGAATAACGAACTGATTTTCTTTTCAAGAAAAATAATTAAACATAAAATATTTAACTGATAAAATAGGTTGTATAGGCACTATAAATTTGAGGAACAATAACTATTCCTTCGGATAGTGATAAATTGTTATCTAATATACAGACGTTGTTTAGATTAAGAAAGTAAATAATATTTCCGGCAAGATGAAGGCAGATTATTTAAAGTAAAGTTTCGCTCCTCTGTTAAATTAATAATTTGATGAACACCATTTAAAGTCAAAATATGAATTCCTTGAAAGCATTGAAATACCCATCTTAATGTAGGGGTGAGTGTTAATTTTCCTAGTTGATTTTTGATTCCCACTTTGGCTCTTTTTAAGCTATTTCTAAGTTCTCTTTGACCAAGATTATAAACTAACAAACACAGAGCCATTAAAAATAACATCGTCTCTATTCTTTCAGGATTCTCTACAAAGAAGCTATCAGCAAAAAATAAAGGATCTTTGAGAAACCTAAATCCTCTTTCACAAGACTGTTGATTTTTATAATTTGTGATAATTTCTTCTGGCTCTAACTTCTTCTCGTCAACTAAATTAGTTGCTAAAATAAATCTTCCGGCTTCTTTTCTTTGTATTTCTATCTCTTCTGATTTTTCATAAACCACTCCTTCTATTTTATAAATAGTCTCCTCAGCTTTTGATACACTTTCAACAACTTTAACTTCTTTGACTTCAAACATCTTCAGAGTTTTATTAATTCCTTTTAGTTTATATCGAGCTTGTTCTGGAGTTTCAAAATCTTCTTTTTTTATTTCCTTGAGCAATTTTTCAGCTTTATCTTTTTCTTTCTTTAGTTTTTTCTCTAGCTTTTCTAAATCACTCTCTCTTCTTTTTTGACTTTCTACTATTAGCCAAATTTGTTTAATTCCACCGTAAGTTACTATTTCTTCTTTCCACTTGTATCCTTCTAAATTTAGGGCTGCTCTTTTTTTTCTTTCTTCTGAAGTTATCTCTATATCTTCTATCTCTACTGATTGGACTAATTCCTTAGCTCTTTTTATTGTCATCGGTACTCTACTTATCCATTTTAGATGCTCGATTAATTGGATATTTTCTTGACTATATAATGCACTATCGCAGACCATAATATTGTCAAAATTTATTTGCTTTTTAAACTCAACCAATATTTTTCCGAATACGGCTTTATCCGCTTCGTTTCCATCTCCTACTCTCATTAATAATGGTATATCTCCATCACTACTTGTTATTAAATCTAAAACACATTGTTTTAAATCAGGTCTATGATCTCGAGAATATCCTTTGGTTATAATTATTGGTCTCTCTCTAGTTATTTCTTCCTCTTTATCATTATTCTCTTCACTTTTATATTTTCCATGTAGATGAAATGATGTAGCATCTAAATGGGAATATTTTGTCTCTATCTTAAATTTTTTTATCACAAATAATACAATTTCTACAAATAGATTGTTTAATCCGTGTTGATATAATTTTTCCATGACTCTTCCTATTTTATCGTCATTTATATAATCTCTTTTTACTCCTTCTCCCAACAAAATTTCGATTGCTTTATCTTCAAAAAACTGACTAAACAAATACATAGGTCTTGCTACAAAGCCTAATCCATTTATTAGAACAGATTTGACTATTATTCCTGCTGATATTTTCTCTCGAGAATCTATTCCTAATTTTGAGTTTATTGTTTCAACTATTCCGATTTCATCAATTAGCCCAGCAACTATCCCTAAATGATCAATATTTTTAATTTCTGCTTTTGACGTTGGAGACATTTTTTTACCTCTAACATATTTTTTAGTTTTTTTGATTGTCTCACAAGTCCTGTCCAAGTAAGTTGACACAATAAAAGAGAATTCAGAACTCAGAATACACCGCCCATAAAGGGATGGTGTTTTAAGAAAAGTTTCAACTCCGACCCACTTCCACTCTTGGACGAGGTTTTTACCTATACTCATCACCCACTCGCACAGAATTCCCAAGCTCAATTCTGACGGATGTGTTCTGAGTTCTTCTTCATAAAGCGATGTCTATTTAGCTTTCTAAAAAGCTTGAAACTAACAACTTCTTGACTTTTCCTGTTATCTTTTCATCCCGTGCGATTGCCCTTTGGGCAGTGGGCTTAAGCCCAATCGCTTACTATAATCCCAGTCCCAAAGTCCTATTGTCTTGTCGATTATTCTCATTAAAGGTTGCTTGTTGATAATTGTCCTATACTCTAAAACCCTTATCATTTCTAGGTTTCACGACTTAACGGGAAAAGTCAGGCTTTAGCGATCTCGCTGTGCCAGTTGCGTCCTTCATACAATACAAATGTACTAAAATGAGCGCGATCGCCTCTGCCAGTTGCGTAAGTCCTGCTCATGTTAGCGGTTGCTTGCCCTGGGATTGTCTATACTCCAAAACCCATATCAGTTCTATGTTTCACCACTTAGCGCCATCCCGAAGAAGTATTTATCGCCTCTTTATCAGCTTTATTTTCACACAACCGCTTCATGCCGACTTACTTAGGCTTTGCTGAGTATTTTTATTTACTCGTGTCAAACAGTTATTATATATTACTTTGCAATACATTTTGAAGTGCGGAATGTGGGATTCATGAATTTGCAGCTTGTGAAACTTCCGGTGGAGACGCAGGAGGTTTTGAAACTTGCAGCTTGTATTGGCAACCAATTCGATTTGAAAACGTTAGTCACTGTCTCTGGAAAATCATCTATTGACACGGCGACCGATCTATGGAGGGCGTTACAGGAAGGGTTGATTCTCCCCATTAGTGAAACTTACAAGTTCTTCCAATCGAATGAGCTAGACAACATTGATAGCAGTGGTGAGATTGCCGTTCCTTATAAATTCTTGCACGATCGCGTCCAGCAAGCAGCTTATTCTCTTATTCCTGAAGAGCAAAAGCAAACTACTCATTTCCAAATCGGACAACTTTTATTGAAGGAAACAAGTTTAGCAGAAAGACAGGAAAAACTATTTGAAATTGTTGCTCAGTTGAATATTGGCAAAGGACTGATTAGCGAGCAACAAGAGCGAGATACCCTAGCGCAGTTGAACTGGGAAGCAGGGGAAAAAGCTAAAGCTGCTACAGCTTACACCACAGCCCTTGATTTTTTTAGTGTAGGCATCGATCTTTTATCTGTAACCGGTTGGGAACGTCAGTATGAATTAAGTCTGGCACTATACAGTTCGGCTGCAGAAGTAGCTTATCTCGGTGGCGACTTCGAGC
>NZ_JAAKGC010000208.1 GCF_017591665.1 Aetokthonos hydrillicola CCALA 1050
TGTAGGTACACCAGGTGCTTCCCAATCCCAAAGCTCTGACCAAGCAACTGGTCAAAACGGTGCTGCTGACAATGGTTCTGTTAATGCTCAAACCAGCAACAGTGTAAACCACCAAGTACAAAATTCCGATATTCGTAAGAATCGCTTACATCGCTACTAAAAGTAGTTCAGACTCAGGGTACTACTAATCGAGCCGACAGGCGTTGCTGCATCTTCAATAATTTTAGCGACGCCAGCTTGATTTCTACAGCAAAAACAATCAGGTCTAAAAATATGTTGAAGAAATCAATTACTTTTGGTTTGTTAGCTGCTGGATTAATGATGGTACCGACTGCAGCTTTTGCTGGTGAAAAATCTCAATCTCAAACCAATATACAGGTAAGTGAGCAAAACGCTACCGTTAATGACGGTAGTATTAGTGTACAAGGTGTTAGTTCTACCAGCATCCAGCAGCAGGTCCAAAAAATCCTCAGCAGTTGTCTACCATATTACTATAGCTACATCACACCCTATAATTTTTTGTCACAAAATTCTTATCAGTCTACTAGCCAAAGTAGTTCTGTTATAGAAAGTTCTGTGAACACTCAAGATAACGACACTGTAAACTACCAACACCAAGTAACTCAAGTTAGCAGCTATAGCTACTAATCTTATCAATTAATCAACTCTCAATAACATTACTGAGTGTTCTCTTCACACAATCCAACTTATAAGGTCTAAAATAATGGTCAACAAAACTTACTCATTCGGTTTATTAGCTGCGGCTCTGATCTTAGTACCATCTGCTGCTTTTGCTGGCGATCAGGGTAGTCAGCAAGAGCTTAATCAGAGCGCTACTGCTGTTGGTTCTGGTAGCCGAGTTAATCAACACGCTAACCAGACAAGCATTCAATATCAAAATCGAGCTGGTCGCGGTTGCAATGCAGCCCAATCTCAAGGGTCTGCTCAATTGATCAACCAAAACGGGCTTGCGGTCAACGGCAGTCTTGTTGACCAAAATGCCAGCCAGTTGAACAGACAAACTCAAATTGCTGTGGGTCGTCGCCACTGCTATTAAGCTATCAGCTTACAGAAAATTGAATGTGTCTGTTAGAGCAGTGCCGTGGTGAGCCACAAGTGAGGAGTTGACGAGGTTGCCGATTTCCTAAACTAAAAAAATAAAAATCGAGCATTTTCTATTAACAGAGGAATAAAGCCATGCCTGCCAGACAATCTATTTCATTACTAGTACTCTCTTTGCTAATTGCATTACCTGCTGGAATTGCTTCTGCGGGTAACGACGTTGATATTCAAGGTACCAACTCTAGGGTAACGGTTACTGACGATGGTAACGTCAAAATTCGCTCTAACTCTCCTAGCACTACCAATAATAACTTGATTGTACCTACGTCAAGGGTACGAAATCAAATCCTACTTAGGAGTTTAAAATCTCCTCGCTACTATCAGTACTCTCAGTGTAGTGGCAGTACTTACAGCCACCAAAGTAACCGTACTAATAGATACGGCGACTCAGTTAATCATACTTACAGTTCTACAACAACAAAATCTTGTCAGTAATCAGCCATGAAATTCAAATTACTTTCTTTAGGTTTATTCTCGCTTTCAGCAGTATCTCCCATAATTATTTCTTCCGTCACTCACCCTGCAATGGCAGGATGTGTTGCAGTTGACGTCAGCACTCAAGTAGCGGTGGACGGTAATCGGAGAGGAAACCAAAGCAATAACACCAATCAGAACTTTGGACCAAATTGTCGTAATGGCAGTGGTGGAAACGTGACCACTGTAGGCAACCAAGTTTGTCATTCTGCTAACTGTGTACAGAGCCGCAACAGCAGCCAATTTGCAGATGGAGATCCCAAAAGTTCTACTGGTGTGAACACTCCAAATATTCCTATTAAGGTACACGTTCCTGTGCATGTGTACGATCCGTCAAAAAATCCAAACTTTCCGTTTCATAAGAAATAGAATAGTACTAGATAAGGCGAGGTCAAAAACTCCAGCTTTTCCGAATTTCTCATTTAGGGAAATTCGGTATAGTTGCTTTAGTTAAGATGTTCCCTTTGTCAAGGTACAAGTTCAAAAAACTCAGCAGGTGGTTAATTACCGTACCTGCTGCTAACGAAAAAAGCCATGAGAACTCTACTGTTTTTCGCTTGTGGTATAGCAATGCTTACCTCTATAACCACAGGGTGCACTCACAGGTTTACCAACAGCAGCCAAGGTTCTTTTGTTAAATCAGACACTGGTAGCGAAATGAGCAGTTACACGTCAAGTAATCAGCAATCCAGTCAATCATCAGGATCTCAAGGTAGCTTTACCAGTAGCCAGAACACTAGCTACTCATCTTCCTCTGGATCCCAACACGACTCTTTTGATCTCAATGCAGCTAATCTCAAAAAACCTCACATTCTGAGCATTAATGCTTCAGGTAATCAGTTAACAGGTGAGATTACTGTTAATGGTAAAGTCGTGAAACATATTCACGGTAGTCGAGAAAAGATTAATTTATCTCCTTTACTATCAGTTGGGAAACAGACAGTAGCAATTTCTGCTCGCTATGCTCCTGCATCTTCTTCAGTCAGTGTAGAACTTAATGGTCCTGATACCAATGTTTCTCAGCAAAGCAGTGGTAACGGCATTTTAAAATATACTATGACTGTCAATGTACATTAGAACGGGGAGCATCCCAATTTTGCAAAAAGACTGTAGTGGGAGCCGTAAAGCTCCCTACTTTATTACAGAAGCGGGCATCCTGCCCGCACTACAAAATGACAAAACAATTCAAAATTCAAAATTCAAAATTCAAAATAAGACTCTGCACAGAATCCGCAAATCAAAACCTGACCACCACTTTACCGCAATTTTTGCCACTGAGTAAATATTCGACAGCATCAGGAATGGATTCGATTTTTATAAATTTAGTTGGATCAACGGTAACTTTTAGCTTGTTAGTGTAGAAAAGATTTAGTAGGCGATCGCGTGCCTCTTACATATACTTCCTACAAATTAGTTCTTTTGTTTGGAAGTTACTGATCAAGTGCAGCTTCCAGACGTGACTGATCTTGCTGAGTAATATCTGGGTTATGCAGTATCCAATAACAGTCTAAGCGGTCATTAGTACGAAACAAAAGTAGTGCTCCACTTTCTGTCCAGAACGGTCCGTGTGGAATGTGTGCGGGTCGCCAGTAATAACCATCTTTACACATTGCTGTATACCGTCTATTAAAAGGATCATCGCTCATAGACCAATGTCCAAGCACATCTCCACAAATGACATATGCTTCCTCTGTAGTAGGATGACCAGCATAGAAGTTACCTTCTATCCACATAGGCACTAGACCGAGAACCCAGGTGGCGCGTCCGGTTTTTTTATTGGTATACAAGCTTTTACGAGATGAACCAGGAGGTAAAAAGGTTGTGTTCTCCCATTTCATTGCGTGGAGTTCTTGCAATGGAACATACTCAGTCATCCGCTCATGGGTCTGCATATTCGCATGATATACAGAACTTTCTGGGGTTTGCTCAACATCTGTGTAGTCTTTTGTTATGTAAGTGGGAGTAGCATCTGGCATCCATAAAAGAATTGTGTCTTCTTCAGTTTTCCAAGGACCAGTGGGTATGCCAGCTGGGATGAAAGAGTAACTGAGCTTGCGTAGTAAAAACCCACCCTGGCAAAGTACACCCGTTAACACAAAAATTTCCACATCCGTAGTAAAGTGACCAACAGGTGCTGTCCAACCCCCTTTCAAGATTACTCGCTGTGTAGATTCACCGGTTCCTTCGTTTACGGATAGAACTTGAGCAGTAGCGTGTTTACCAGTAACAAAGTTTTTGACCTCAAAAGGTACTTGTGGAAAGTTGATAACTGAGTTGAGTGACTCTTCAGTTTCTACGTGTTTGCGTCCTTGAGGGATGTTCTTGTTCATTTGAATACCTGTATCTGTATTTGACAAATTGCTCTTATAACAATGATATAAAACCTCATAGATGAGCTGAAAATTTCACTATGACAGACACGTTAGGATGGCGAAAGAAATTCGGGGTACTTGCGCCAAGCACGAACACAATCGTCGAACCTGAGTTTCACGCGATGGCCGTACGGGGTGTGACATCTCATATGTCGCGGATTCATATTCGAGATCAGGACTTAAGTAGTAACGAAAAGATGATGCATCTTCTCAAGCAGGTAGACGAGGAAATTTTTTTTGCGATTGATCGGGTAATGACGGCAGGTATCGACTACTTGATCATGGGAATAAGTGCTGAGAGTTTTTCGGGAGGAATCGAGGGGAATAGGGCGTTCGTCAGACGACTCGAAGATTATACTAACCTCAAAGTCGCTACAGGTGCCTCAGCATTTAAGGCAGCTCTCGAAGCATTTAAAGTAAACAAGATTGCGGTCATTACCCCTTATCAGCCTGTGGTTAACGAAATGGTCTGTCGCTTCTTCAGCGATATCGGGGTTGAGGTTGTCCGTCTCAAGGGACTCCTTTGCCCCACAGCAATATCGATCGCCGAGATCACTGAGGATGCACTTCGCACACATCTTTTGGAACTCGATGGTGATGACGTAGACTGTATCGTGCAGTCTGGTACCTGTAAGAAACTGCAAACAAGAACGCTTCAAACCGCAAACAAGGCTGTCGGTTAACCCATAATATTGCCGCGACTGGAACCATAAGATTGCCGCAACGGAGGCTGTAATACTCATTATTTCGTGAAGCGATCGCATTCTTTTTTGATGCATTGGAACCATAAGATTGCCGGG
>NZ_JAAKGC010000209.1 GCF_017591665.1 Aetokthonos hydrillicola CCALA 1050
AGAGTTTCAAAACTGGGCAAATCGAGTTGCAGAACGCTTCAACTACACAGTGAAAATTCAACCAATAGGAGAGGACGATCTAGAAGTTGGCTCACCTACGCAGATGGGGGTATTTCAGAGGGAGTAGCCCCGTTGGGGAAGTCAAAAGGAGCCAGTGCGTTGGACGGGTTCCCCGGCTTGAAGCACCTGGCGTTCAAAAGTCAAAAGTCAAAAATCGGGGAGCAGGGATTTTTACAAGTAACACTTACTCCCCAGTCCCCAATCCCCAATGCCCATTGTTTTGTAACTCCTGAAATCAACAAATCGCTATGAAACTAACTCTTCCGGAACTTTCTTTGGTAGTGTTAATCGGTGCATCCGGTTCTGGGAAATCGACTTTTGCTAGCACCCATTTTCAGCCTTTTGAGATCCTTTCTTCAGACTTTTGTCGTGGGTTGGTGTCTGATGAGGAAAATAACCAATCTGCTTCCAATGATGCTTTTGAGGTTCTACACTTCATTGCTGCTAAACGACTAGCCACAGGAAAACTGACGGTAATAGATGCTACCAACGTCCAGCAAGAAGATCGCAGACAATTAGTCGCGATCGCACGTCAGTATCATTGCTTTCCTGTGGCTATTGTCCTTAATTTGCCAGAACAACTGTGCCAAGAACGTAACCAACAACGTTCTAATCGTCAATTTGGTTCTCATGTGGTACGGCGTCACACTCAGTTTCTGAGGCGTTCTTTGCGAAATCTAGAACGTGAAGGCTTCCGCTACGTTTACACCCTCAACTCTTTAGAAGAGGTAGAAGCTGTTGAAATTGAACGTCAACCTCTTTGGAACAACCTTAAACACGAACACGGTCCATTTGATATTATTGGCGATATCCACGGTTGTTGCGACGAACTGGAAACACTACTACAAAAGTTAGACTACCAAATCTCCCGCTCATTTCCCACTCCCACATACCACCACCCACAGGGACGTAAAGCGGTTTTTTTAGGTGATTTGGTAGATCGAGGTCCCCGTATATTAGATACTGTTAACTTAGTACGAAACATGGTTGCAGCAGGTACAGCTATCTGTGTTCCTGGTAACCACGAAAACAAGCTTTTGCGGAAACTACGTGGCAAAAATGTTAAGGTAAACCATGGTCTAGCCCAAACTTTGGGGGAGATTGATGGTTTACCGGATGCAATACGGGAATCTTATACCAAACAACTTAAAGACTTTCTGGATTGTCTCGTCAGTCACTACGTTCTAGATGAAGGACGGCTAGTGGTTGCTCATGCAGGATTAAGGCAAGAGATGCAGGGACGAGGATCTGCTGCTGTGAGGGAGTTTGCGTTATATGGTGAAACGACTGGTGAGATTGATGAGTTTGGCTTACCTATTCGCTATAATTGGGCAGCAGAGTATCGCGGCAAAGCAATGGTTGTCTACGGGCACACTCCTGTTGTGGATGCTGAATGGCTCAATAATACTATTGATATTGACACTGGCTGTGTCTTTGGGGGAAAACTCACTGCTTTGCGTTATCCAGAAAAGGAACTGGTGAGTGTTCCGGCGGCTCGTGTTTACTGCGAACCCGTTCGACCAATTCAGGGAATGAAAAACCCCCTGACAGCGCAACAGGAACTTGATGATGTACTTAATATTGAAGATGTACTTGGCAAGCGCATCATTAATACCCGCCTCATGCCTAGTGTGACAATTCCAGCGGAAAATGCGATCGCAGCTTTGGAAGTCATGAGTCGTTTTGCTGCTAACCCTAAATGGCTGATCTATTTACCTCCTACGATGTCCCCAGTAAAAACATCCCAAGAAACAGGATTTCTGGAACATCCTCAGCAAGCTTTCGCCTACTATTATAATCATGGAGTGACTAAGCTTATATGCGAAGAAAAGCATATGGGTTCACGGGCAGTGGTTATTGTTTGTAGAGATTTAGAAGCTGCCCAAAGATGCTTTGGTGTGGGGGAACAAGAGGGTATTGGTATCTGCTACACTCGTACCGGAAGGCGATTTTTTGATCCTACATTAGAGGTAGAATTTTTAAACCGGGTAAATGCTGCTCTTTCCGATAGTGGCTTTTGGCAAAGATTTAATACTGACTGGGTTTGTTTAGATTGCGAACTTATGCCTTAGTCAGCAAAAGCTCAGGGTTTGTTGCGTCAACAGTATGCAGCTGTCGGCGTAGCGTCACGCCTTGGTTTGACTGATGCTGTTAGTTTACTAAAGCAAGCAAGCGATCGCAACATTGAAGTCAGCACTCTACTCAATCACTACCAACAACGTGCAAAGATGGCAACTCAGTACATTAGTGCCTATCGTCGCTACTGTTGGTCTGTTAATAATCTTTCTGACTTTAAGCTCGCTCCTTTCCATATACTGGCAACTGAGGGATCTGTCCATACTGATAAAGACCATTGCTGGCATATGGAACAAGCTGCAAAAATAGCCCAGTATGACCCTGAATTATTTCTGAACACTACTTACAAGGTTATAGATTTGACAGATTTACACTCTCAAGCAGACGGGGTTCGCTGGTGGGAAGAACTTACTGAAGCTGGGGGTGAAGGTATGGTCACTAAGCCTATACAATTCATTGTTAAAGGCAGTCACGGCAACATACAACCTGCTATTAAATGCCGTGGACAGGAATATTTGCGGATTATTTATGGTCCTGAATACTCAACACCAGAAAATCTCGAACGTTTGCGCCAACGTGGACTGACGTTGAAGCGATCGCTCGCTATGCGTGAGTTTGCTTTAGGTATTGAAGCATTAGAGCGATTTGTTAATCATGCTCCCCTGCGTCGAGTTCATGAATGCGTTTTCGGGATTTTGGCTCTCGAGAGTGAACCTATAGACCCGCGACTGTGATGAATTGCTGCTTGTTAATTGGGTATAATCACGCGGATCTAAATGAGACAAAAAAATAAAAATTTCCTTTCCACTATTATCTAATACCCTCCGATGCAGCGCGATCGCCTCTATCAATCGAGAGGATATCATCAAAATTAGATAACCACTGGACTCATTTTATATTCTCCTAGTGGAAGTGGAGATTGCCAAGGTGATATCATTGCAACTGATCAAAATTTTTTTTATTATTGATTACAATCTATTAATTTTTATTAAATTATACTTCTTTCTCTGGACAGAGAAGAAAAAATATCCGCCTAACCTTTAACGACCGAGGAGATTGCTATGACTGATTTGGCACAGGAAAAATGTGGTGTATGTAACAACGATACACCGCAAGTTACAGAGGTAGAAATTAAAGAACTTAAGCCCCAAATTCCAGACTGGGAAATCTTAAATATAGATGGAGAGCCTCGTCTGGAAAGGACTTACAATTTTAAGGACTTTAAAACGGCATTAGCGTTTACGAACAGCGTTGGTGAGATTGCAGAGGAGGCAGGACATCATCCAGCATTGCTAACAGAATGGGGCAAAGTAAAGGTGAGTTGGTGGACTCACTCCATTCATGGGCTACATCGCAATGATTTTATTATGGCTGCAAAAACTGATAAAGTAGCCACTCAATCTTTTAACGTTTAGCGAGTTTGTGTTATGATACCTTGCTGAATATAAATTGGGCGGACCAATTGCCTTAAAACAGGCAATTGTCTGATAAAAATTAATGACCCTAACATACAAACGATTCCATCAATAATTAAGGTATTAGGCGCGGTGATATGGGTTGCTAACGCGCCTCCTAATAAATTACCAATGGGTATCGTACCTAAAAATGACATTGTATATAAGCTCATCACCCGTCCACGCTTATCCTCTTCGACAATCGTCTGCAAAACTGTATTGCCAGCAGCAACTTGTATAATTGTGCCAAAGCCGACAAATAACATTGTGAATAAAGACAATGGCAAAGAGCGAGATAAAGCAAAACCTATAAGTCCAAGTCCTAGAATACCAGGTCCTAGTGCTATTAGTTTACCAAGCCCTACCACTGTTTTGCGTGTCGCTAAATATATCCCACCGGTTAATGCGCCAACTCCTGACGCTCCCATTAAAAATCCTAGGGTATCTGCACTACCTTGCAGAATTTTTTCTGCAAAAATTGGTACTAAAACCGTGTATTGCATGCCGAAAAAGCTTACTAAGGCTGAGAGTAATAGTATTGAACGAATTGGTGCAAAACCAAAAGCATACTGAAATCCTTCTTTTATGCTTTCCAAGGGATTAGCGTGAGTAAATCTGTTTTCTCTTGGCTTGATTTTCATCGCTTGTAAAGCGATAATGACAGCGATGTATGAAAGGCCATCAATTAAAAAACAATATCCTGGACCAACTATAGCAATTAACAATCCACCAATCGCTGGACCAATTAATCGCGCACCATTAAACATTGTAGAGTTGACGGCGATCGCATTAGCTAAATCTTCTCGCTGTTCTACTAACTCTGGGACAAATGCTTGTCGTGCTGGAGCATCAAAGGCATTAATAAATCCCTGAAACAAGCTTAAGACAATGATATGCCAAATATGAATGACCCCTGTTAGTGCTAAGACTGCTAGCGCTAATGACTGAATCATTGCTAGTATCTGCGTACCAATTAAAGTACGCTGGCGAGAAAACCGATCCACAAATATCCCACCAAAAGGAGCCAGAAAAAAGCTAGGAATTTGACTAGTAAATCCTACAAGCCCTAGCAAGACTGGAGAATCGGTTAAGCGATAAACTAACCAAATGGTAGCAAGCTGCGTCATCCAACTCCCAATTAAAGAGATCCCTTGTCCCGCAAAAAACAGACGGTAG
>NZ_JAAKGC010000210.1 GCF_017591665.1 Aetokthonos hydrillicola CCALA 1050
AATTCCAGAGAATTTGACGGACACGGGTAATGTCACCAATAATCTGAGTGGGTGTGTGTGATTCAATCTGGTACATCAGTTCAACACCTTTTGAAGCTGCCTGAGATGCGAGCAAATCCAAGGCTTCCTCAACACACACCTGCAAGTCAAAAAGCTGTTCTTCTAACTCTAACTTACCACTCTCAATTTTAGAAAAGTCGAGAATATCATTGATGATCGTTAACAATGCATCGCTACTATTACGGATAGTTTCCACATAATCAAGTTGTTCCGGCTTAAGTGGAGTGTCTAAGAGTAGTCCAGTCATCCCCATAATCGCATTCATAGGGGTGCGAATTTCATGGCTCATGACGGCGAGGAAATTACTCTTAGCAATATTGGCTGCTTCTGCTGCTTGCTTGGCAAAGCTAAGCTCTTGATTTTGCTGCGCTAAAAGATGAGCTTGACGTGTTTCCTGAGCTAGCAGCTGTGCTTGGTTTAAGGCAATACCCATTTGATCTGCTAAGTGTTTTAGGAGATCTAATTCGAATTCACTCCAAAGTCTTGGGCGATCGCACTGATGAGCAATTAATAACCCCCACAAATCGTCGCGTACTAAAATTGGTACAACTAAGTTGGCTTTGACCTGAAACTGCTCTAAAAAGTCAATGTAACAAGGTCTAAATCCTGCTTGCGCCAGATCAGAAATTACTGTAATATTCCCTTGACGATAAAAGTCAAGATATCCTTTCTTAATACAACAATCATAAATATCCTTGTTTAGTGTAGCTGACCATCCTGGAACAACTGCCTCTTGAACAACTCTACCAGAACCATCAGAATTAATTTGAAAGATCAGAACGCGATCAGCCTGCAAAATTTGTTGAACTTCTGTGACTGTTGTTTGAAGAATTTTTTCTAATTGTAAAGACTTCCGAATTTCTTCAGTAATTTGCTTGAAAAGTACTGCCTGTTGATATTGCTTCTGTAGTGCTTGTTCTGCCTTTTTTCGTTCTGTAATATCCAGATGTGTTCCCACCATTCTCAAAGGTTTTCCTCGAGAATTACGGCTCACCAACTTACCCCGATCTAAAATCCACCTCCATTCTCCTGATTTCGCTAACAAACGTACTTCCGCTTCATAAAAAGGAGTATTACCCTTAAAGTGCTCCTTGAGCCTTTGTTGGATTAAGCGTCGATCCTCTGGATGAACCAACTGATTTCTCACTTTAAGATCATTTCCCAGTTCATCGGGCTCATAACCCAACATTGTGAACCAGTGTGGGCTACGATAAACTTCGCCAGTTACCAAATTCCAATCCCAAAGCCCTTCCTCTACTGCATCTAATGCCAGTTTTAACTGTTCTTCACTTGATCGAAGGATTTTCTCAGACTGTTTCTGTAAGGTTATGTCCTGATATTTCCACAGATGACCATAAAATTTATTATCAACTACAATGGGTATGTAGTTTTGCTCAAAAGTACGCCCATCAATCAGTTCCCACTCTTCATGGAAAACTGTTTGACTCTGACTAAGAAGCTCATCCTGATGGCGAATAAATTCATCTGGTCTAGCAAATATCTGTTTACCAGCTTCAGCTATTTTTACGTAATCCATCCCCTGTAAAGCTTCTGGAGCAAAGGGAATATTAAACTCATAGCAGAATTGCTGGTTTGCAAGAACGATTTGTCGGTTTTCATCCTCTAGTAAAATACCTTGGTGTAAACTCTCAATCAGTGTTCTTAATCGTGAAGCTGTGACTCTTAATTCCGTTCGCTGAGATGTTAGTTTTGTGTTTAATTTTTTAGCATCTGCAAGAGCTGCATTCTTAGTTTGCAACAAAAACAAATAATCTGAAATAGAATCCCATAAAGGAAAATCATTGACTTTCAGATCTAGTTTTTTGAGATCGGCAATATCGGTAATCCAAGGAGAACCAAGAAATAGTAGATGATCAGGTTCTTCCAAATACAACATCTGTCCTTTTAGCTGCATTTCTTTATGATGAGATTGCAGCAGAAACAGCGATTGCATTTGTTGAGAAATATCTTCAAAGGTTGCTGAACATTTAGGACGATTAATCTGAAAATGTTCTTCTAGGTAACTATCCAAAAGTTCAATAGGCTGAAAAATGCCCTGGATAACCTCACCCACTTGGACAATTTTCATTTCTCTATCTATAACCAAATGGAAGGGAAACAATTGTGCAAATTGGTTCGGAGCAAGAGTGAATTGCTTTAGTATAGTAGGTCTCTCATGTGTCATAGTTCTCACAAGAATCGTCGTACGCTATGGAGAAGATGTCGTGAGAAGCACCTTGCTGACGAAAGCTAGTTTGAGTAACATTTACTTTTGTTTGAAACCGTTTCCCCAACCCATGCAGTAACCCGATTACCATTGGAGACAATCCTTGGCGAGTCGATTGGTAGTTAAGTTTCATAGACTTTTCGCTTGTGTGTTCACACCCGAACGACGGAGGACGGAGTTCAGGTAAACTTAAGCCAACACGAGCATGCAATTGATCGAGGTTGTCTAGAAATTCTGGTAGGGAGTTTCCAGCGCTGGCTAACAAATCTCCATAGCCTTCTTCTGCAGTATAGGTCACCCAGTATTCTCCAAAGGCTTGCAATATCTCATCCGCTTGCATATTTAGTACCTCACAAGCGGCTTCGACTAAACGATAGGTAACGTCGTCAGAATAACCATCCATCCCAATAAAAAAATCAATATCTTCAAGTCCAGCCTTTTGCTTGATAGTTTCCCAGATCTCTTCACTATGGTACTTACAAATCATGTCTTGAATTGCTTTGTTAACTAGACCGTACATCGAAATTAACTCCTAAATAGAAAAATTACAAAGCTTTGAGCTTGACTAGAAATACACTTTAGTTGCGAAAAAGTGATACCTGACAGAAAAACATTTCAAAGACATGATTTGCGACAGCAGATTTACGGATTTCAGATGAACCCTCTCCCATGCATCAGACAGGGGTAAGGGTTGGATACATAATTTATTTATGAAGAAGAATTCGGGAGTCAGGAGAATCGTCTCCGACAGGAGAAGGGTGCATTCTGACTCCTGTATTCTGTCTCCTGACTCCTTTTTATGACATCTATATGCTTCTAAACCTCAGCAATGATGCTGAATATGCAAAAAAGAGTTTGTACTCCTTTGGAATATAATGACTAAAAACTAAGATGACCTCTGGGAATACTAGCTTTAAGAAGGAAAATCAGCTTCCATCATGAGGTAAGTATAAATGAAAACTTCAAGCTACATACCCGCTATCCCTGCATATCGAATTAGCTCTCAACTATCTGCTGACTCCAGAACTAGAACATATAGAGCTATTCGAGAGAAAGATAGACTTGCAGTAGTCATTAAAATTTTGACCTCGGAATCTCCCAGCTTCAAGGAATTAATGCTATTTCGCAACCAATATACGATTAGCAAAAATCTCAATATTCCCGGTATCATCCGTCCTTTATCATTAGAAGCTTATGGGAACGGTTATTTTTTAGTCATGGAAGATGCGGGGGAAATTTCTTTACAAGAATATTTTAAAGCCAGTACCTTATCACTTGTCGAATTTTTAGCGATCGCTATTCAATTAACTCACATTCTCCAAAATTTACATCAAAACCTCATTATCCACAAAGATATTAAACCCGTAAATATACTAATTCGTCCGCAAACCAAGCAAATTAGGTTGATGATAGATTTTAATATCGCCTCTCTATTGCTTAAAGAAACTCAAGAAATTAAAAGTCCAAATATTTTAGAAGGAACCCTCGCTTATATGTCTCCTGAACAAACAGGAAGGATGAATCGAGGAATAGATTACCGCAGTGATTTTTATTCTTTAGGTGTGACATTTTATGAATTATTAACCGGAAAACTACCATTTACGTCTGATGATCCAATGGAGTTAGTACATTGTCATCTTGCTAAAATGCCCGCATCATTGGGAAACAGGGAAGAGATTCCACAAGTGATCTCCGATATTGTGATGAAGTTAATGGCAAAAAATGCTGAAGATAGATATCAAAGTATTTTGGGACTAAGGTATGATTTAGAAAATTGTTTATATCAACTAAAAGAAACTAGCAAAATTATTGATTTTGAAGTTGCCCAGCGTGATATAACCAATCGTTTTCTAATCCCCGAAAAACTCTATGGGCGAGCAACAGAAGTTGCAACCTTGCTTGCAGCTTTTGAGCGCGTTGCCAATGGCAATTCTGAAATGATGCTGGTGGCAGGATTTTCCGGGATTGGAAAAACAGTGGTAGTCAATGAAATACACAAGCCGATTACCCGTCAGCAAGGATATTTCATAAAAGGTAAATTTGACCAGTTTAATCGCAATATACCCCTATCCGCCTTTGTACAAACCTTACGAGATTTGATGGGGCAATTGCTGTGGGAATCCGACACGCAATTAGCAGAATGGAAAACCAAAATTATTGAAGCTGTAGGCGACAATGGACAAGTTTTGATTGAGGTAATTCCAGAACTAGAACAAATTATTGGTAAGCAACCTCCAGCGCTGGAACTATCTGGAACCGCTGCACAAAACCGCTTTAATTTATTGTTCTCAAAATTTATTGCAGTCTTTACAACAAAAGAACATCCGTTGGTCATCTTTCTAGATGATTTACAGTGGGCAGATTCAGCTTCTTTACAGTTAATTAAACTTCTGATGCAGAATAACAGCTATCTACTTTTGTTAGGGGCTTACCGAGACAATGAAGTACAAGCTGCACATCCGTTGACTTTAA
>NZ_JAAKGC010000211.1:0-2352 GCF_017591665.1 Aetokthonos hydrillicola CCALA 1050
GTTCAAAGAAAGATTCCAGCCCCGCAATTATGGCATCATCCTCATTATCGACATCCACTAAATCATCATCACTTAAAACGCTTCCCTGTTGAGTTAACAAATAATCCAAACGGCGTTGCAGGGATGACTTAATAGCATAAAATGAACTGGTTAAGCGCTTGCGGTAAAGGGTCATCAAAAAACCTAAACAAGAACGCTTATCTTTTTGCGCTAGTCGATAAAAGTGACGTACATAGTCGCTGACAGCTACATAAAGGGGTACTTCCCGTTGTAGTTCTAGCGTAATGGCGTTATCCTGCACAACTCTAGTAGGAATATCCCTTTCTAACAGTCCTCGACGGTAGTATTGTCGAAGAGTGTCGCGGGTATGGCGGAACATCAAATCTTTTAAGGGAGTGTTTACTGTCAAATATTGACGGGAAGTCGTGATGAAATCTTCATCTGCTAAGAGTTGTTTGTGATTGGAGATTTTCTTACCCTTCTGCCAAATATCCTGCATTTTGTAAGCAAGAATGCGATCGCTCTTGCTCAAAAACTGTTCTAATCTAGAGCAAGGCTGTCCACCACGCTGAAAATAATCGCTAGACATAACTTGCCAAAAATCAATAACTTGCTGCTTTAGAGCACCTTGCAGGGAAGCAAAATAATGGCAAAAGTTATCGCCGTAGCTCCAATGTCCTTGTAAGTCTAGGAGATTTAACAAATCGAAAACTTCTATAGCATCAATTTGCATAGGAGTTGCTGATAGAAGAATCAAAGATTTAGTTTTCTCCTTCAGCTGCGTCATTAACTCTAATAGACGATTGGGCGTTTCCTTACGGTCTTGGGGACTTTTACGCCGTGCATGATGCGCTTCATCTAGTACTACTAAATCCCATGATTCTGCTTCTAATAGCTGGTGCATTCTCTCAGTTCTGCGCACTAAATGAGAAGAAGCGAGGATTAAATCTTGAGTGTTCCAAGGGTTAGCTGCTGCTGGGATAGTTTGTTTGTAGGGGTCTTTAAATTCTGTAGATGTGTAACTCAAAAAATGTAAATTAAACTTTTCCCGTAGTTCTTCTTGCCATTGGGGTTGAACGCTAGCAGGTGCTAAAATTAGTACACGCTTTACCTTTTTGGACAATAAAAGATAGCGCAAAATTAACCCAGTTTCAATTGTTTTTCCTAAACCAACTTCGTCAGCAATGAGAAAACTTTGAGGAAAATTTTGAGCAACACGACGCAGAATTTTAATTTGGTGTGGCCAAGGTTTAATAGGAATTGATTTTAGACAAAAATCTAAACAACCAGGGTGTTGATAAATATTAGCAAGTTGAGTAAATGCTAGTTTTTCTTTTTCTCTTTGTTCTGTAGAAATACCCAAATAATCTGATTTTAGTGTTGGTTTTACTTCTGGTTGAGTTAAACCAGAGGTATTTTGAGAATCATAGTTTTTAAAAGTAGTGGGAGTATGTTGCTCTGTGTTGGTAGTAGCGGGCAAGATGCCCGCACTACTGGAAGTTTCAAGATGGGTGAGGTTTAATTCTTTTGTTAAAGGTCGGGTGTCGAATTCGGCTTGAGCATTCCAATTAGGTTTCGTAGCGGGGGTGTAGCGCAATAGCTTTTTCTGTACTGCTTCAGGAATTTCAAATACTCGTACGTTAGGAGAGACATCATACCAAAGTTGTTCAAATCGGCTAACTTCTTCATCAACTCTATCTAGTTCTCTTCCTCCTTCCCAAGAACAATAAACGTGAAAAGATTCTACATTTCTCTCCCAACCAGCGATAGATTCATTATTTGAACCGCTAAATGCTAACTTATCATTATTGGCATCAGTAAAAATGCCAACTTTTTCATGGAATATATGCCGTGGGTCTAGTTGCTGTGTAGTATCTTCTGGTAGTCCATTTTCTTGAAGAGGAATAGCAATTTTAATATCAAGATATTGATTTTGAATTAACCAGCTAAGAATTTCAAAATGCTTGAGTTGGGCAAAGTTTTCAGGCGGTTTTAAGTCAGCATCTAGACGATTTAGCAATGCATCTCGTAGTGCATACCCTTGTTGAATTGCTTGTAAATCTTGTGGACTAAACTGACAGCCCATAATTAACCGCATTCGCCCCTCATTGTGCAGCATTGCACCTAACCCACGAGCGACTTTACTCAAAATGGCACTGCTAAAAAAACCTGCTTTGCGGTCATATTGCATGGTACATTCTAAAGCAGGGATGTAGAAATCGGCAATTGTATTATGAGTGTTGCTGGTGTAGCTAATTTTCCAAGGGTATTCGCGTAAAATTTTTGGCATATCGCTCTAATACTAACGAGGCCGATTTTCCCTACCATGATAAATACGTAAAATAACAACAT
>NZ_JAAKGC010000211.1:2362-4624 GCF_017591665.1 Aetokthonos hydrillicola CCALA 1050
ATAACGTAAGGGATTATAAAGCCATTGTTACCAAAATAAACTAAAAGGTTTCACAGCCCTGCAATTTCATCTATAATCGTTCCTCGACGAGGATTCTGCTGTAAACTTTCGCCTGAAGAAACAATTGCTTGTACTGCACGGGAAGCTGCATCAGGATTATTAAGTTTAATAAAATCATAATGACGATTTAAGTCATTAATTGCACTTTCCGTCCAAACTATCTGGGACATGGGCGTTCAGTATCGGTTCCCAAATTTTCTACCCATTCGCGTACGCGCTCGTGGGATACTCCTGAACCTTTATGAAGGTAAGCTTCGAGAGCAGATTGGCTTTGGCGAATCATCTCTGCTTCAGTAAGAGTTTGAAAATTCAATCCTGTGTCTATCTCGCCGTAATCAAATGATTCTTCTCTATTTTCAGTAGGTTGATTTGTTAGTAACTGTTCAAAATCCTCTAAATCCCCAGATGAACTAGTCAGCCATGTTAACAGAAGAGTTTTCACCTGTTCCCCAGGTAATGTTTCTAGATGTTCTAATATTTGCTGCCTAATATTGTTTGTTGTCATAAGCTTTTAATTTTTATAGTAACTTTGCTATAGTTACAAGATTTTTAACTCATTGCTGGCCAATTTTAGTTAAAAGACTATAATTTACTAATCATAGCATGTCTTGACTTACAACGGTTCAGAGAAATGAGATACCAGCACCACTTCAATTTTCAAGATAAACAAGGTTTATTTTATTTAATCAAAAATTATTAAAGTGTATTTGGATCAATTCCTCTTTGTTGTAATTTACTTAAAAGTTCTTGAAGTTGTTGCTGAGTTTGTTCTAACTCTTGTTGGCTTTGCTCCAGTTGTTCCTGTTGTTCAGCTTTTATTTCTTCTGGTGTCGGGTATCTATTACCCTGTTCGTCACACCAAAACAGCCATTCCCGCGTGATACCTTGATAAATTCCTCGTTCTCTTCCAATACCTAAACCAATTTCTGGCATCCAAACTTTATCGCCTGGTTGTAAAATGTATTGACCATTGACTAAGCGATAAACTTCCAAACGTTGGCGCTTGCGACGTAGCCGTGTTGGTGCGTAAATAATGTAATATAAAATGCCTAATTCTGCATAATCAATTTTTTTTTGTTCGTATTCCCCGTTGTAAGTTTGAGAAACAACTTCTAAAGCTAAATTTGGTGGAATACTCTCTTCTTCCCACAAAACATAGCTAGAACGTCCATTTTCACCAACAAAACGTTCTACCCCTAAACTCAAAAAACCATCAGGAACTATGGGAGGTTTACTTGGTGTATAATAAATTCCCATGTTAATGCCGAAAAACCAATCATCCCTGCTTTGCCAGATTTCAGCTAACATGGCTAACAATAAATTGGGAAGCGATATTTGCAGTTCGCTATCCACAGGAGTATCATCTGAATCTGGTAATTCTGCTGACGAAGGTAGGCATTCTAACGGATTATAGTTATACATAATACTTCAGCAATTGACAGTTAACAATCCTCATTGATCGGGAGCATCCCCATTTTACAAAAAAACGGTAGTGGGAGCATCTTGCTCCCAAGTTTATTTCAGAAGCGGGCAAGATGCCCGCACTACAAAATAAAATAAATTTACACATTTGGGATGCTCCCCATTCATCAGTCATCAGTCATCAGTCATCAGTTAACGATTTTGATTTTGCAATGCTTTTCGATACAGTTTAACCGCCTGTGTCTGATTAGTTTCATTGACAAAACTAGCTAACAAAACAGGGTCTAAATTTGGTATTAATTTACTGTTAGAACTTTGGGTGTATTTGCCGTCAATCTCTGATAAATAATAGAAATTAAATTGCTGGTTTTTCCAAAACCAAACTTCTTTTACACCCAAACCTCGATAAACCTCTAGTTTGTCAATACCCCCACTTGTTATAACAATCTCTATAGCAATATCTGGGACTTCATGAAGTTCTCCAAGACAGTAGCATTCATCTGGTTCTGCACCTTTTTTAGCGGCTTGCTTACGGAAGGTAGTACTACCATAACCATTAAGATTAATATCTTTTTCCTCTGCATAAGCCTCTAGTAATCTGGCAATTATTTTTTTGAGGCGTTCATGTTCTGGAAAGGTAGTCATTATAATTTCTAGCGTTCCTTCTAAATAAGTCATACGAGGAAACTCATCAACAAACATATCAGAAAGTTGCTCGTATTGTTCCCAGGTAACATCATAAAGAATGATACGTTGATCTTCGGTTGGTTGGAGCGTCTT
>NZ_JAAKGC010000037.1 GCF_017591665.1 Aetokthonos hydrillicola CCALA 1050
GCCTCGACGCTGGGTGTCCGGGACTGGAAGCTGTGCGCGAGATCAAGTGAAAAGTATAAAGTAAACAGTGACCAGTCACAAGTGAGCAAACACCAGGGAACAAGAACCAGTGAGCAGAGACTACGTCACAGTTAACAGTCACAAGGTAGCAGTCAAAAGTCACAAGTCACAAGTCACAAGTCAAAAGTTGCAAGTTACCAGATGCCACATGCCCCATGCCCCATGCCCTATGCCCCATGCCCCATGCCCTATGCCCCATGCCCCATGCCCCATGCCCCATAACCAACTGTTACAGACTATGACGTAATCGCAATATAAGACTGCAAGCAGTGTTACTATGCCGTAAAAACCTTGAGAGAGAAACCTTATGGCAGAAACACTTTCTGGACAAACTCCAATATTTGGCGGCAGCACAGGTGGCTTACTGACAAAAGCAGAGAGAGAAGAGAAGTACGCTATCACTTGGACTGCACCCAAGGATCACTACATCGAATTGCCTACTGGTGGTACTGCACTTGCACGTCAAGGGCAAAACCTGCTGTACTTAGCTCGTAAAGAGTATGCTATCTTTCTTGGCGGTCAGCAACTCCGGAAACAAAAAATCACAGACTATAAGATTTACCGGATTTATCCTAACGGAGAAATTCAGTACATTCACCCAGCTGATGGTGTCTTCCCTGAAAAGGTTAATCCTGGTCGGGAGAAAGTGCGTTACAACGACCGTAGAATTGGTCAAAACCCCAGCCAATCAAAGGTTAAATTCAGTGGCGTAGCCACATATGATGCTCCTTAACTAAGTAATTAGTAGTTAATCGATTGCCTAGAGACGCGATATATCGCGTCTCTAAGTCTGTCATTCAAAAAAATTATGATTTTTCCCGAATTTTCCGAATTTTCCGAATTAGCTTCCCATGGCAATTTTGTGCCGGTGTATCAGGAATGGATAGCCGACTTAGAGACACCTGTATCTGCTTGGTATAAAGTTTGTGCTGGTCGACCATATAGCTTTTTGTTGGAATCGGTAGAAGGTGGGGAAAAACTAGGGCGTTATAGCTTACTTGGTTGCGATCCACTGTGGATTTTAGAAGCAAGGGGTAATCGTACTACTCAAACAAATCGTGACGGTTCCCAAGTTGTATTTGAAGGAAACCCCTTTACAGCTTTAGCTAACTGTTTGGAACCTTATCTGCCAGTAAAGTTACCTCAATTACCACCAGGAATCGGTGGATTATTTGGGTTTTGGGGTTATGAATTGATTGAGTGGATAGAACCGCGTGTACCTATTCATCCACCCGATGAGAGAAATCTTCCTGATGGGTTGTGGATGCAGGTGGATCACTTGTTGGTTTTTGACCAAGTGAAACGGAAAATTTGGGCAATTGCTTATGCTGATTTGCGTGAGCAACAGAATTTGAGTACTGCGTATCAGCAAGCGTGCGATCGCGTTACCCAAATGGTGAGCAAATTATCTATACCTTTATCACCGGAAAATACTTTATTAGAGTGGACACCACAAAATAAGAGAACTGCAACATTAGAGGAGTATAAGAGTAACTTTACCGAAGCAGAGTTTTGTGCGAGCGTCCAAAAAGCTAAGGATTACATCAAAGCCGGAGATATTTTTCAAGTTGTTCTTTCTCAACGTTTAACAACAGAATATAAAGGTTCACCTTTTGCCCTTTACCGTTCCTTGCGCCAGATTAATCCTTCCCCTTACATGGCATACTTTCACTTCTATGATTGGCAAATAATCGGTTCTAGTCCTGAAGTGATGGTCAAAGCAGAACGAGATCCAGATTCCGGGATAATTGCAACAGTACGCCCAATTGCTGGCACACGCCGACGAGGAAAAACTTACCAAGAAGATGCAGCACTTGCTCTCGATTTGCTCGACGATCCGAAAGAAGTTGCTGAACACGTTATGCTGGTTGATTTAGGACGCAATGATTTGGGGCGGGTTTGCCAAAGTGGTACGGTGAAAGTTGATGAATTGATGGTAATTGAACGTTACTCCCATGTCATGCACATCGTGAGTAATGTTATAGGCAAATTAGCACCAGGTAAAAATGCATGGGATTTACTTAAAGCTTGTTTTCCAGCAGGTACGGTAAGCGGTGCACCCAAGATTCGTGCAATGGAAATTATCCACGAGCTAGAACCTTGTCGCAGAGGAGTATATTCTGGTGTTTATGGATATTACGATTTTGAAGGACAATTGAATAGTGCCATAACGATTCGGACAATGGTTTTGCAAAACAAGATATTAAGCGTACAAGCAGGTGCTGGTTTAGTCGCTGACTCTGAACCACAAAGAGAATATGAAGAAACTTTAAATAAAGCTAGAGGTCTTTTAGAAGCAATTCGCTGTTTACGATAAGTAGGGATTGGGGACTGGGGACTGGGGATTGGGGATTGGGGACTGGGAACTTTATTCTTTCCCTGCCCTGCTTCCCCTGCTCCCCCTGCTCCCTCTGCTCCTGTGCTCCTCTTGCTCCCTGCTCCCTCTTAAATTCAAAATGGATTGGATTAGCTTACTAAACACTCAACAAGCTGATTTCCTTCAACGACTGAAGAAAACAAAGACGAATAAATTGACCATATCTTTGCTGGAAAGTCAAGTTAAAAGTTGTTACAGCGAAGTAATGGTGTTTTGGGGCGAAACGTTGACAAAACTTTTGGAAATTGCCCATCAAAAAGCAGAGATTGTTGCCAAAAATCCTCCCCCAACACCGCCTGATTACCCTGATTCTTTTGATTCCGTAATATCCTTTCCCCAATACTTTCAACAACAAGTAGAAAATTATCTTTTGCGTGAGCAAATTGTTGAATGTGTGATGACTCAATGCTGGGGTACACTGGTGCAAAAAGTTTCTCAAGATACATTAAGCAATATTAAGTTAGATGATGAGGGAAACTTACGCAGTGAAAGCAAATTTACTTACTTACTTATAGATAACCCGAAAGTTAGTATTCAAGTTTGCGCAGTAGATGGAGAAAGCTTTACCAGTCTCAAGAAAAACAAAATTACCTGGTCAGTTAATCAAGAAGATTTAAACAATCACCAGATATTAATTTTTTTATGTTTATTTTATCCATTTAAGGGTAAAAGAGGTTACGAAAAACAAGCAGTTATTACCGGTTTTTTACCAACAGATAAAATTGAATTTACTGAACCAAAATTTTACATTACTCCAAGTAAGTTGTTTTATGCGGGGGGATTGTTTTGGTATTTAACATCACTAGTTAATAAAAAAAATACATCCTCAGTACATAAGGTGGTAATGGCAGAAACAATTCAAACATTGTCGCCAGACCATCCACTAAAAAGGATCGTAGGGGACTGGGAATGTTGGCAGACTTTACAAGGGCACAATAGAGGAATTAACTGTCTTGCTTTCAGTCCAGGGATAAACAACGGAGGAGAAACTTTACCTTTGGTTGCTAGTGGTAGTCGTGGAGAGACGAAGCTATGGGACTTAACTAAGGGAGAATTAATAGGTACATTATCAGAGTATCCTTGGACTTTAACTGGAGTCGTAGATGAATTAAATTCTCTTGCTTTCAGTCCTGATGGACAGACTTTAGTAAGCGGAGGAGCAGACTCTACAATTAAGATTTGGCACGTAGGCGCGCTAGATTTAATCGATATTCTCCATAAACATAATGGAATGGTGCGCTGCGTTGCTTTCACTCCAGATGGACATATGTTAGCAACTGGGGGCGACGACAGAAAAATTATGTTTTGGGATTTAATCCAACGTCGGGTAGCGATCGCCTTATCGTTAGATGACACTGCTCCTCATGCTTTGGCTTTTAGTCCAAATGGACAAATTTTAGTCACAGGCAGTTACCGTAAAATCAAAGTGTGGCGTATCTTATGGCAAAAAGGATTCACCAATTTAGCACTACCAGAGTTGCTACACTCGTTTAGCGGTCATTCTCACATTGTTCGTTCCTTAGCTGTAAGCCCAGATGGGAAAATTCTGGTCAGTGGTAGTCGAGATAAAACGATCAAAACTTGGCACTTAGAAACAGGTGAATTGATGCACACCCTCACGGGACATGCAGATGGAGTGTATGCGATCGCCCTAAGTCCAGATGGACAAATTATCGCCAGTGGTAGTTTAGATAAAACTATTAAGCTGTGGCATGTAGAGACAGGCGAACTGCTAGGTACTTTTACAGGTCACACTAATACAGTAACAGCATTAGCATTTACCTCTTCAGGAGAAATCTTGGTGAGTGGGAGCTTAGATAAAACTATTAAAATTTGGCACAAAAGTTAACCAGCGGTAATAGATCTATGAGTACATCTATCAAACCGAAGCTCAGTTTAGAAGAGTTTTTGCAACAGCCTGAAACTAAACCTGCTTCCGAGTATATTACTGGAGAAATTATTCAAAAACCAATGCCACAAGGTGAACATAGTCTGCTTCAAACTACCCTCTGTGAAATTATTAATGGAGTAACTAAAAGCCAAAAGATTGCTATGGCTTTTCCAGAGCTACGTTGCACATTTGGAAACAATTCAATCATCCCTGACGTTGCTGTATTTGGATGGGGCAGAATTCCATTAAATCCATCAGGTAGAATCATTAACCGCTTTGAAATTCACCCCGATTGGGCAATTGAGATTCTTTCACCAGATCAGAGACAAACCAAAGTGCTTGAGAACCTGTTGCATTGCTCACGAGCAGGTACTGAACTAGGATGGCTAATTGACTCAGAAGAAGAGAGTGTTCTGGCTATTTTTCCTGGTCAACGGGTAGAATTCTATAGAGGCGGTGCTCAGTTACCAATACTTAGTGGTATCGAGATGGAACTCACCGCAGAACAAGTTTTTAGCTGGTTAACACTGGGATAAAAAATCTCCCCACTAGCTCAATAGTCTGCAGGGAGATTTTTTGTGAGCGCTAAACCAGCATTCTTGGAATTAATGGTAATTCTTGAGATAAATTACCAGTTCGTAACCATTCTTCAAGTTCAGCAGGTGCTTTGACATTAGCAAGATATTCTCGCAATTTCGCGCCTTCAAGAATTTCTTTCTGTAAGAGATCTTGAGCAGTTTGTTCCAGCAAGTCTCGGTTTTGATTAAGAATAGCCAAAGCAATTTGGTGAGCATTATCTACTATTTGCTTCACCTCTCGGTCAATTTCCTCAGCTACTTTAGGACTAACCGGACGGCGTGGATTGCTGTAAACGTCAAGAAACTCTTGTTGAGTTTTCTCAAATGCTACCGGACCTAATTGATCACTCATACCATAAAGGGTAATAGTGCGTTCGGCTAAGTCAGTGGCTTTTTGAATATCGTCACTTGCGCCAGTGGATACTTTACCAAAGATAATTTCTTCTGCCGAACGCCCACCTAATAAAGTCGCAATACGACCGCGAATTTCATCTTCGATCATTAAAAAGCGGTCTTCTTCAGGCATTTGGATTGTATAACCTAAAGCACCTACACCACGAGGTACAACAGATATTTTTTCTACTTTACCAGCACCAGGCATCAAAGCACCAACGATCGCGTGACCGACTTCGTGATAAGCAACAGTCTTTTTCTCTCTTTCATTAAGTACACGAGAGCGTTTTTCTAAACCCGCGACAAGACGCTCAATGGCTTCGTTAAAATCTGCTGTGATGACTGCTTGACGATTTTGCCGTGCAGCAAGAAGAGCAGCTTCATTGACAAGATTTGCTAAATCTGCTCCAGCGAATCCAGGTGTGCGAGTGGCAATTATTCCCAGATCAACATCGTCAGACAATTTGACGTTTCTAGCATGAACTTTGAGAATTGCTTCACGACCGATTTTATCAGGACGATCCACAACCACTTGACGGTCAAAGCGACCAGGACGACGTAAGGCGGGGTCGAGGACTTCTGGACGGTTTGTTGCAGCAATGATAATTACGCCTGTGTTAGCATCAAAGCCATCCATTTCTGTGAGTAGCTGGTTGAGGGTTTGTTCACGCTCATCGTTACCACCCATGATTTGACCAGCGCCACCACGAGATTTACCCAGTGCGTCTAATTCATCAATAAAGACGATGCAGGGAGCTTGTTTTTTGGCTTGATCAAACATATCCCGGACGCGGGCTGCACCCACACCAACAAATAGTTCGATAAATTCTGAACCAGAAATGCTGAAAAAGGGAACACTCGCTTCACCAGCAATGGCTTTTGCTAAGAGTGTTTTACCTGTACCTGGTGGTCCCACCAGCAAAACACCTTTAGGTATTTTGGCTCCTAGACGGGTGTACTTATCTGCATTTTTGAGGAAATCGACGATCTCTTCAAGTTCGGCTTTGGCTTCATCTACACCAGCAACATCAGTAAATTTAACACCTGTGCTGCCCTCAGAGTAGATACGAGCCTTGCTTTTACCTACTGTAAGTGCAGCTGGTCCACCACCTTGACGATTGATTAAAAAGCCCCAAATCCCAAAGAAAATTAATGGTGGTGCAACCCAACTCAGTAGAGTGCCAATCCAGCCGTTTTCATTGGGGGGTGGCGCAGCAAACTCTACATTATTGTCACGGAGAATCTTAGGTAACTCGAGGTCAATTGCTACTGGTGTAGTAGCGAATACTTGTTCTTCAGGTTTGCCCTCTGGAGTTTGAGTTTTGACAGCGTACTCAATGCGATCGCCACCTACAACTGCTCGAGTAACTTTACCAGCTTGAACCGCCGTGATAAAGTCGCTATAAGGAATTTGTGGTAAACGGTTACCCAGAAAGCTAGGAACGATAAAATTAAGAAGTAAAAGAAAGGTCAGCAAAATTAGCAGGCTGCCTCCAAACTGCCTGATTCCAGGCGGTTTAATTTGCTTTTTGTTGTTATTAGTTTCAACAGGCATTTTTTATTATTGTTGGTTGTGTAGACAGAGCGAATGCGTGAGAAGGAGTCAGAAGTCAGCAGTCAGGAGTCAGAAGACCCATGAATTGTTTTTTTCTATCTCCACGACTAAAATCGGACGAGCTTCAGCCTCTAATTCTTCGACCAGTTTCAAGAATTCAATTCTGAATTCTGAATTCTGACTCCTGAGTTCTTCTTCGGTGACTTCTGTGTTCTTCACCTATTCTAGAAATCAGGGCATAGCACCAAATTTCGTACCTACCCTACTAAAAGAATGTGTATTGCCGTACAAACCATGGAAAATCAACTTGGATTTATTCTGAAAGTGTTTCTTCTTTCGACTGGAATCCCGTTCTTAATTAAGTACATTGGGCCGAGTCTATCTATTCCAGCGACACCAACAAGTGCTTTGATTATTGTCTTATTGCCAACAACTGTGATGGCGATCGCTCTTGGATGGAGATTTCAGCGACACCAAACAAACCTATAACCATAAATCGACAAAAAAGTCAAGTCATGAAGATTTATTAATTTTTAACAGGTCGCGCCCAGCAGTCTCCGAATAAAGGCGCACTTCTGTCGCCTTGGAATGGGCGCTCCGTAATTGGGTATTGGGGAAGATCCCAGTTCCCAATCCCAGGAATAGGGCTCTGTAAAATCCCCATCTCAATTCCTCCCAATACCCAGTCCCCAGTCCCCAGTCCCTAATACCCAGTACCCAGTCCAAAGTGTTATGAGACGGAACCAGCTAAAATCAGCTAACCTAGCTGCATTAGAAAAAATATCTGCGTGCTAACAGCCAGGAGTTAGGATTTGAATTTAGGTCAATGGATTGGCTTAATAGCCATTGTACTTTCCATCTACATTCTGTGGCAAATTAGGGAAGTACTTTTATTAATGTTTGCCGCAGTTGTATTAGCGACTACCTTAAATAGGTTAGCTAGAAGTTTCCAACGGTCAGGTCTTAAGCGTGGATTAGCAGTCCTGCTGTCAGTAGGCTTGTTTGTTATTGTAGTGGTTGGTTTTTTCTGGCTGATTGTACCGCCTTTTGCTGCTCAATTCCAAGAACTAACCTATCGGGTTCCTAAAGGGTTAGAGCGCTTGAATCATTGGCTTGACCAAATAGAAGCTCATGTTCCACGCCAATTAACTCCTTACATACCTGATATTGAGAGCTTGAGCAAACAAGCACAGCCGTTGATAAATCGAGCATTAGGAAGCTCTTTCGCCTTTGTTTCTGGCTCTTTGGAATTTGTCCTCAAGGTTTTGCTGGTGCTAGTTTGGACTGGAATGTTATTAGCTGACCCACAATCGTACCGGCGTGTATTTATACGCTTGTTTCCCTCATTTTATCGGCGACGGGTTGATGGAATTTTGGATCAATGCGAAATGTCGTTGGAGGGGTGGATCACAGGTGCTCTTATTGCTATGAGTGCAGTAGGATTGATGAGTTTAATTGGCCTGTCAGTTTTGCGTATTCCCTCAGCTTTAGCTTTAGCTGTTTTGGCTGGGTTTATGAACTTGATTCCCAACCTAGGTCCAACAATTAGCGTCATACCAGCGATGGCGATCGCGCTTTTAGATAGTCCTTGGAAATCCCTCGCTGTATTGGCTCTATACTTTGTTATTCAGCAGACTGAGGGTAATTTCATCACGCCCTTCGTCATGGCGCATCAAGTCTCACTGCTACCAGCCGTAACCTTAATCGCCCAGCTATTTTTCGTCACATTTTTTGGTTTTTTAGGATTGTTCTTGGCTTTACCCCTTACCGTAGTAGCAAAGATTTGGTTCCAAGAAGTTTTAATTAAAGATGTTTTGGATAAATGGGATAGTCAATCTAAAACAAAAACTGAGTTTGTCATTGTTTCTGATGATTCACAACAAGACAATTCTGTTGAAGATCCGTTAAATGAGCAACCGCAAGCAAAGTAGACATTATGTACATTAACGGATAATAATCGTTTCCAACTTTTCAAAGGGGGTAGGGTGTAGGGAAATCACGACGCCTATTCGTGGGATTGGAATAAGGACGCAGTGTTCAGATCTCGGTGCCTACGTAGCAGTTTCTTACAACTGTACACCACTAGAGCGCGAGGAACTGCTTTCATGGCTCGAGCAAGAGTATCCGCTATACAATGGTTGACGCGTGGTTGGATTTTCACAGCGAAACTGGTTTAATGATCAGTTTAGACATATATTCCTCATAAGCAGTTTCTCCTGAAAACAATGCAAGAATCGGTCAGCACTCAAGACAACTATCAACAAGGAGAGGAAGCTTTGGTTTTGCGGCTACTCACTCGCAAATTTGGTATCATTGAGCCTGAAGTTGAACAGCGTATTTGTAGCCTATCTAGAAGCCAGCTAGACGACTTGAGTTATATGCTTTTTAATTTCAAAGACTATACTGATTTCAGTAACTACTTGGCAAGCATCCCTAATAGAGATATGAATCCGCTATCTTAAAGCAATGCGAACAATTGCGGAAATCAACGACAAAATCAGTTGTAATCGTGCTGTAGTTTTGACCATAGAACAAATAAAAGCACGAGTTATAGAAATTGGTGTTACCAAAGCTGCCAAAGAAGTTGATGTTATAACCACCGGCACCTTTGAGCCAATGGAGTCTAGTGGTGCAATTATTAACCTAGGACACACTGATCCTCCGATAAAAATTCGCCGATGTTGGTTAGATGGAGTGCCAGCATACTCTGGTTTTGGGGCAGTAGACTTATATTTAGGCGCTAGCTGCGCGATAGAACAAATGGACGGTGAAGAAGTCCGAGAACGTGGTGGTGGTCATGTTATTGAAGATTTGATAGCAGGTAAACCTATACATGTAAGAGCGCAAGGACAAGCGACAGATTGTTATCCTAGAACAAGCTTTGAAACTACTATTACAAGCGAAACCATCAATCAGTTTTACTTATTTAACCCGCGAAATCTTTACCAAAACTTTATTGTTGGAGTGAATGGAGGCGATCGCCCACTCCACACATACCTTGGTCCATTACAACCACGTTTGGGCAACGCTGTTTATTCTAACCCTGGTGCTATTTCACCGCTACTCAACGACCCAGATCTGCAACTCGTTGGAATCGGCACAAAGATTTTTTTAGGTGGTGGTATTGGCTATGTAGCCTGGGAAGGAACTCAACACTTCCCCTTACAAAAGCGTTTACCCAACCGTACGCCAATAGGTCCTGCGGCGACTTTAGCTTTAATTGGTGATGCTAAGCAGATGGATTCTCGTTGGGTACGGGGCTGTTACTTCAAAAGTTACGGTCCCTCTTTGATGTTAGGAGTAGGCGTACCGCTACCCGTGTTAGAAGAAGAAGTTGTAGCCCGATGTGCAATCCAAGATAAAGACTTGGTAGCACCAATCGTCGATTTTTCAATTCCCCGTCGCGTCCGTCCTACCTTTGGGTTAGTCAGTTACGCCCAACTCAAGTCCAGACGTATCACTATTGAAGGCAAAACAGTGCGTGTTGCACCACTTGCTAGTATGTTTCTTTCTCGGCAAGTGGCACTCTTACTGAAAGAATGGATCGAATCCGGCAAATTTACTTTAACAGAGCCTGTAGCACAAATCCCAATGGAGCGGTCTTTCCTCCCTCAAGACCGCTGGACTGAATTTTAGATGGGCATGGGGCATGGGGCATGGGGCATGGGGCATTGGGCATTGGGCATTGGGTATTATTCTCTCGTCTGCTCCTGTGCTCCCCCTGCTCCCCCTGCCCCCCCTGCTCTCTTACTCCTGGGGTGGTTTTGTGCGCTTAATTGGCTTAGGAGTGGGGCCTTTGGGTACGGGGCGTGGGACTGGAGAGGCTGGAGCGGCTGCATCCCCTGTTTTGCGAATAGGACGCGGGGTTTCTCCTGTGCGTTTGGGGAAAGGTTTCTTCCCACCAGGACGACGACCTCCTCCTCCTCCTGGTCCTCTCTTCATAGGTGGTCTTCGTTTTTTGGGTAACTCGGCGATCACTTCACCGTGTTGGATCACCAAAGCGTCAGCTTCTCGTTTAATTTGAAAGTCCCAAAACTTTCCTACTGCTTTAGTTTGTAGCTGACCTTTAAGTTTTAACTTGAAATACTTGGCTTTATCAGTTTGTTTGCGAGCAGCTTGCTTGATTTTAATCACCAAGTTTTCATTTTCAAAGGATTGGTAAACCACTTCCCCGCGCACAGAAAAACCACCATCTGGAACTTCTGTCGAGGGAACGAGTGTCTCTACAGAGTCATTATTGTCTGTTTGGTCAACAGATGGAGGATTTTCCTCATTTTCTTCTGGAGATTGTTTAGCGAGGTTTTCTGGTTCCCAAACTCCTACAATTTGGATGTGTAATTTATCATTTTCTTGTCTAGTGCGAGGATAAACTACCCACAGATGTTCTTGTTCAAGATCCAAGTGATTCTTAACTAAACTCATAATCCGCCCAAGAAGGACGGCGTCGAGTAGTGTACCATCTGTAGTTAACAGTGTACCTTGAGTGAATTGGTCGTTACTGGCAAGATATCGACCTCTTACTAACCCAATAGCACGGTACTGCATTGGTTCACTAGGAGGCGGAATTGGTTGCTGTCGATTCACCAAGTTTGCATCATCACCAGTTTCATCAGATAAAACTGACAAATTCTCTTGTTGAGATTCGGCTGTTGGTTGTTCATTAGGAGCAACATTGTTAAGTTGCGCCTCTTCATGTGAAGCAGAAGTGTTGGACGATTCAGAAGACGGCATTAGGTCGGAATTCATAAAAACTCCCTGCGGCGGAGACACATCCCATTGTGGGATTTAACAAAGGCAACTGGAAAGAGCGTTTGTGCGACCCTTGTAAGTATATTTCCTTTCAAGATAGTCACTTGGGAACGCTCTATGTGATACTAGAGGTGCGAAGATAGTTCACGGCAGTTGCTATAACTTTGAAAGCCAGAGCAACGAACTACTTCCTTAACTCTATAAGAGTAAGGCGCTGCCTCAAATTTCGTATACACATATTAAATGTGTAATTTAGCGCCTTTACAGTAGTTTGGGAAGCATCCTAAAGCAATAATTTCGGCTGTTCCTTTTAAAGTCATCACTCAAAAATGCGCGCGGCATGGCTATTTGTTATAAAATTCACAAACATTACAGAGGATTCCGTAAAGTTTTTCAAAATTTTAGGTTTCTTGATTTTTGTAATAAACTTTTTCATTAGAGTACAGATAAGGAAGGTTTTGTGTCTGAACCTCGCACCCGGTGGATAGTTAGAATTATATTGGTGCTGGCAGTTATAGTTTTTTTTGGTGTTTCCATGATTCCTATCATTGAAGCACTGAATAAGCCAGTTTCAGAGCAAAAACAAAGTAACGTACAAAGTCAATCAAAACTTGAAGACGAAGCACGGGGTTTAGAACTGGTTTTGCAACGGGAACCAGAAAATCAAGCTGCACTCAAAAGCTTATTACAGATAAGGTTACTACTACTTAGGCAAAACAAGACTGACATGAGGTCAGTCATTGAACCCCTAGAAAAGCTGGCAAAACTGAATCCAGGGAATACACAATACACAGTACTACTTGCCCAGGCTAAATTAGGAATTGGCGACAAGGAAGGAGCTGCTGCTGCATACCGCTCAATTCTACAAACAAAACCAGGGGATATCAAAGCTTTGCAAGGAATGGTTGCTCTTCTGTTACAGGAAAAACGCCCACAAGCAGCAATTGGCTTGCTACAAGAGACGCTTTATTCCACTGCACCCAAAGCAAATAAAATTCAGCCAGGAAGTGTGGACGCGATCGCAGTACAAGTTCTCTTAGGTAACGTTTATGCATCTGAGAAACGCTACAATCAAGCTCTTACAGTTTACGACCAAGCAATCAAAAGCGACGCTCAAGATTTTCGTCCCGTTTTAGCAAAAGCTATGCTTTTCAAGAAACAGGGTAAAACAAACGAGGCACAGCCTCTATTTAACAAAGCTGCATTATTAGCACCAACTCAGTACAAAGACGAAATCAACAAAGCTGCATCTGAACCTACAACCCCAACCTCGCCTGCATCGTCACCGGATAGTACCCCCAAGAAATGAGGGAGCAGGGGTTATCAGTGAACAGTAAACAGTTATCAGTGATCAAGGCGTATAGTAGAAGGCTTAAACCCAAAAATAAACACATGATTCTTGGCTGATAACTGATAACTGTTTTAATACTTCCGTTCTTGTGGCTCAAACATAGTAATTGCTACTGGGCGGTATTGGATATCAATCCCGGCTGGTGAATAATACGCCATTGTGTGTTTGAGGAAGTTAGTATCGTCGCGCCCTGGATAATCCTCACGGAAATGCGCACCGCGACTTTCTTGGCGATTTATGGCTGAGGCTAAAATTGTACGACCAACTACCATCAAACTTTGCAGTTCTAAAGCTTCTACAATTTCTGTATTCCAGCAATCGCCCTTATCATCTAAATAGACTTGTGAATATTGCTTTTGTAATTCTTCCAATTTTTGCCAACCTTCTTGCATTAATTCCTCAGTCCGGAAAACACCGCAGTACTGAGTCATGCAATCTTGGAATGCTTCACGAATTTGATGAATGCGATATTGTCCTTGCTGTTCTAGCAAGGCTTGTATTTGTTGCTGAGCTTCAGTAATGTAGTGTTGATGATCGACAATTGGTAGTTTGCGGTTTTGTACAAATTGCGCGATCGCAGCACCGGTTCTCCGTCCATAAACAACGCATTCTAACAAAGAATTGCTGCCCAGACGGTTTGCACCATGTACCGAAACACAAGAAGTTTCACCAGCAGCAAAGAACGCGTCAACTAAACCATCGTCACTACTACGCACTTGACCATTGGTATTAACAGGTATACCACCCATACAATAGTGAATTGTAGGGCGTACTGGCATCGGCTGAGTCACAGCGTCTATACCTACTAGACGATGGGCTTCTTCCCAGCAAAAGGGAACGCGGCTCATAATTTTTTCTTTACCCATGTGTCTAAGATCGAGGTAGACAAATGGACCACCAGCACTACCATCGGGATGAATACCACGCCCAGCGCGAATTTCGTAGGCGATCGCTCTTGAAGTGATATCACGTGGAGCAAGTTCCATGCGACTAGCAGCATATGTTGCCATAAAGCGATCGCCTTCAGAGTTGATCAAATATGCTCCTTCTCCCCGCACTGCTTCTGAAATCAGCACCCCTACCGGGTAAAGTCCCGTAGGATGAAATTGGACAAATTCCATATCCTCTAAAGGCAAACCAGCCATAGCAGTCATTGCCAGACCATCACCAGTAGAAGCATAATCATTAGATGTGGTGTTATATACCCTACCATAACCACCAGTAGCAAACATCACTGCTTTAGCGCGCACGACTTCTATTTGCCCATCTAAGATATGGTACATAACAACACCTTTTGCCTGACCTTCTTCTAGAATCAAGCGCATCACGTACCATTCTTGATAAACATGCACACCATGACGTTGGAGGTTATTCACCAATTCATGCAAAATCGCATGACCAGTTTTATCAGCCGCGTAGCATGTGCGATTGTGAGAATGTCCACCAAAAGCGCGCTGAGCAATGCGACCATCGGCTAACCGTGAGAACAAAACGCCCATATGTTCTAGATCAATCACCACATCTGGGGCTTCACGAGTGAGAATTTCGACTGCATCTTGGTCTGCTAAATAATCGGAACCTTTGACTGTATCAAAAGCATGGGCTTCCCAAGTATCAGTAGAATCAACATTTTTCAAGGTTGCTGCAATACCACCTTGAGCTGCTACCGAGTGAGAACGAATTGGGTGAGTTTTAGCTACCACAGCCACATTCAAGTTAGCGTCAGTCCGAGCAATTTCTAACGCGGCGCGACATCCAGCCAATCCGCCACCAATAATAATTACATCATGTTCTAGCATAGTTACTAACAATTGTAAAAAGGAGTCAGGAGTCAGAATTCAGGAGACAGGAGGAGCCAATAAATGCATCTGGGTTTACCAGCGTAGGAATGTGGCGTTCAGAATGCACCACCCATAGAGGTAGGGTGTTTTAAGAAAAGTTTCAATTCCTTTCTCGTCCACAAGGGATCCGTTTTTAACCCAGTAAGCTGACGTGCATCTAAATTTGATATTTTAGAGCCTGGACGCCTTCGCTGTCTTAGACAACCCTGTCAAACTAGATACTGAACAGCTTATTCATTCTGACTCCTGACTCCTGACTCCTGACTCCTGACTCCTGAATTCTATCTGATAAATTTTTGTAAAAAGATGTTGTGAGAAAAGCATTTTTATGCAAAAAATCCCTGCCACCAGACAGGGATTTTGGTTGTTAATTATTTTAGAAACCCGCTAAGCACTAATAATTTAACTAGGTGATTGAACAGGTTGTTGCTGGGATACATTACCAGGGATTGGTTCCATCTTTGTTCCTGGTTGTACAGGAGACAATTCAATGTGATTTAACAAAGTTGTGACGAAGGCAAAAAGCAAGAAAGGTAGTGATAGCAAAACGATAAGTCCGACTGCTGCCAAAGCGTACACTGGTTGTTTAGCACCCATCAACGCCAAAGCTGACGCTAAACTTATGGTGATAGTAATCAGCCAAACAATTATTTGACCGTATATATCACCAAAAGTAAGGGTACAGACAAACCGATACTTTTGAATGTTATTTATCATAATTCTCCTCTAGCATCTCCTTAGGTTCTACGTTAGAGCTATGTTTGAGCTTTAGATAATTTCTAAAGATTTTTAAAATAATTGTAATATGACTTTACAATTTAAATCTTTCCTTTGGTAGAAGGATAAATTAAATTGTCGATTCAAGGTAATTTTATTATTGCATAAAAAAGCAGATTTCAGCAGTAATTAGTAGGAATTACAGTTTTTGGATATTTAGTTATTTTCTTAATAAAACTTTTTAATTTACCAGATTTCTCACTCAAATAAAAAGTAGGTAATGTTAAGTTTTATTGTCAGGTAACTTTAGTTGTTGAATTTTCCTTTCCAAATCTAAGTCATTACTACCGATAATGGTTTCGAGGTTAGCAATTCGCTGTTCTAAAAGCTCTATTTGGCGCTGCTGCAAATGTCTATTTTTTGATTTTTGGTCATCAGATCGCCAAATAGCAACGCTACTTAGAGAAGCACCACCAATAGCAGCTATTGGGATAACTACACCAGTTTCATTAGCAATTGAGACTGGGATACTCACAGCGACGATACCAACTGTCAGCCCCCAGATTTTGCTGATAGCAGCAACTCGCATGTCTTGATGTTGTTCTAAGTCTTTTTGTGTTCGGGACTTTGCCGCAGCGTTTCGCGATCGTTTAGCCATGAGGTTATTTTAGAACAGTGTCTAATCACCTTGGCATACATTTCTACAAAATTACTTCCTACAATCGATATAAGTATAATTGCTCATACGGTTTTTGTATGAGGACGCATAAGAATCCCGACCCTCTTCTTTCCTCCCCTTTCCAAGGGCAGGTTAGGAGGGGTAAAAATAATGTGTAACTTCACAATAAATTGGTATCAATACTCAGCCTTTTAATTTTCAGGCTACTACAATTCGACATCTTAATGATTTGCGCTATTTCCAGCTTTAAAAATTTGTTGTGCAGTTAAGTTCAATTCAGGGAATGTTGGTGATTCGATGCGCTCGTTTCCTCTGAATTTATTAACACGGTACTCATTGTCTTCTAAAGAGCAAATCAAAATAGTAGGTTGTTTAGGGTTACCGATAAACTCTCTAGCACCTTTAGCAGCATAATCCACGATCCAATATTCTGGTATTCCCATCTCCTCATAGTCAGCATATTTTTTGTGATAGTCATCACGCCAGTTACTACTTACTACTTCAACTACTAAAGGTATAGACTCAACTAAAGTAATAATTGATTCTTTTTTCCAAATAGATTCATTGACTAAGTTAGGTCGATTTAATAGCAATATGTCTGGGGAATAAGCTGATTCGCTTAGAGGTGGTTGAACAAAAACCGTTTTGGGGATAAAGTACGGCAGCTTTAAGCGCCGGTATTCTGCTACAATCTCTTCTACCAAAAAACCAACTATCTCTTCATGTTCACCGATTGGCAAAGGCATTTCTACGATTACTCCGTTATGTAGTTCATAGCGACGTTCTGAATTTACGGGATACCATGTCGCGAATTCTTTAACAGTTACGGGTTTTGGTAGAGCTTGTGCCATTTTTGTTTTTCCTCATTCTGTTATAGCCCGTAAATGGTAGACAGTTTCACAGGCTACTATTTATTGTAATTGGGGATAACTATTTGCCTCCTACCCCTGTACCTCATATACTTAAAAAGCGCTGTAATAGCGCCTCAATCTTGATAATTCCAGACAATGAGAGTTTCCAGGCATTTCGAGTACCTTTTCGGTGCCTTTAGATCCAAGGATTGATTTTGCGTTGCTTTCGTTTCGTCAAAAGCATTGATGAAAGAGACTATCTAAACACCTTCCTGGCTAAACCAAACATCTAAATCAGCCATTGCTTGAAAGTCGAGTAACGCTTCCCCAAGATTTTCTAATTGTTCCAAAGACAGAGTTTCGATGCGCGATCGCACATCTTGCGGTAATTCCCCTACCCGTCGAGTTAGTTGACGCACAACAAGCGATCGCTCTCTTTGTTCTCCTTCTTGCAGTCCTTCTTCCTTAATTTCCCTGTAAACTCTTGTTTCCTTGAGTGTAATTCCTAACATTTGTTCTACCTCCGTTCGAGTTAATTGCTCAAACTTGTACACCATTATTGTCGTCACCATCTCCATTATGGCGCGACTTACTCCTTCATTCGCCTCAACAGCAGAACGCTCAAGCAAATACCTCGCTTCCTGTGGTGCAAATTCATCCTCTACCGTAGTTAACACCATCAATGCGACCCATATAGGTAAAGAGCGAATATCTCCCAATTCATCCAAATATATCCGATGTACTTGGTCTCCATTGAGTTGATTCCGATGAGGATGAATATCACTTTGTTCGATACTGTGGGATGGGTAAATTATTACCGCTTCCCAATCGCTGAATCTGTCACGGTTTCGGTAGAAATATAAAGAGGATTCTGCAAATACTCTTTCATAGAGCTTTTCATCTTTTTGGAACTGCACTTCACAGAAATATACAACTCCTGCACCTTCATTTTCTGGTGGAAGAAACACACCATCAATCTCAAATTTTGGTTCTTTGACAGCGACAGAATCAAATCGATAAGCATTTGCATTACTCGGCGGATTTGTCAATAATTCAAATAGCAGAATGGGAGATTGTTGAAAGAGTTTGTAAAAGATTGAATCCCGACGCATGAAAGATTTTACTTAATTTATCTTTGAGCATAATTACTCAATTATCTTATGCCCGTAACTTTCTTCTAGTAGCTCTCCCCCAACTTTTATATGCCCCCTACGTCTGTGTTTGGCAGCAAAAACAAGTGACCCAATAAATAAGACTAGTGCAAAATTCAACGAAGGTTCTGGTGCTACTACTCTAGACTGAGTACTTCTTACCGCGACTAAAGTTAAATTTGCTTTGCGGTCAAAAGAACGTTGTAAAGAACCCTCAATAAAATCTGTCGCAAATTCTTGCGTTCCACCAAAACTAAAATCTTTATCTTCAGTGGTAAAGGTAACGTTTTGGCTTTTTTGGCTTGTGATAAAATCGCCGCCACCTTGAGTATTTAGATTTCCGGATAGAGAAAAGAAATCTAGGGCATTGTTTGGAATGCTGTTACTTGGGCTTGATAACAAGTCAGCAAGGAAGTTTTGCAGGTTGTTTTGCGGTACGTTAGTTGTATCTAATAAGAAGAAAGAAAGCTTCCCTGATGCGCTGGCGTTTTCTGCGGGTGGGTTATCTATTTGTGTTTCTAGATCTAAAGCAGATGCAAAGTTAAAAGAAAAGACTTTTCCTGGGTCTACATTGAAATTCCCAATAATTTTAGCTGTTGCGTCTGCTGTTCCGAAATAATCTTTGCTGTCACCATTAGCTACACTTGTAGCAGATGTAAAAACTTCTAATGGGTTCGGTGTAATATTTGCAACAGCTTTAATATTTTGAGCATTCACGATTCCGCCATTAGCAACAGCAGATACGTTACCCAAATTTTGGCTCTCGGTTGTCGAAAAGTTTTCAGTGAAGTCGAAAAGATCTAATGCTCCTTGGGAAGAAGAAAAAGTTGCAGCCTGACTAGGTGAAGTCAGGAGTGCAGAAGTAGCTAGTAATGGACTAACTAGTAGCAAAAACCTCTTAGCAAATCGTTTCATGGAACCTTTCTTATATATATTCACTCAATTAGCTGTGTGCTGTGGTAGGTGCAACTAACAACGTACTAACAGCATTATTGAGTCTAAGTATTTTTCCAACGACTCTTGCAGGTTCTACAGAAAAGCATTCCGCTATTCCATAAAGTACGCTGTTGTCTTTTTTTGCACCCAAAAAAAGATAATAACTACATTCTTAATCATTAATTTTAAGTGATGCTGCGGACTTTTTTTGTAAAGTTATTGCAAACATCTTGATAGGATATAGATAAGTTATCTACCAGAGTCTCAAGCGAGGAGTTTTCCTCTAATGGGAGTTTTTCATACGTTACACGGATGAATTCCTTACAAGTTGGAAACAACTATTATCCGTTAATACACATGATCTCTATTTTGTACAGTGGGTAACTGCTACAAGTTTGTGAGAATCACGGTGATTATAAAAAGATTGTAAACAAAAAAACAGTCTTACCCTTAAATGGCATGATGATATTGGGTTTTTAATCTGCTGAAATAATGAAATTGAAAAGCATAAGCATTGCTACACTGATAGCTCTGATTGCTAGTAGTGTAACGTCTTTGAATTCCAATTTGCTGATGCTGTCTCCCATCCAGAGGGTGTTAGCTCAAAGCACAGAAACTAAAACTTCAGAAGCAGTACGGCTGTTAGATTTGTGTAGAGAAAATATCAACAAGAATCAGCTTCAAGCAGCTTTGCAGTCGTGTCAACAAGCAGCAGTGACGGCTCAGGCGACGGGCGATCGCTCTACCCAAGCTAAGTCCCTTAGCAATTTGGGTTTAGCATATCAAAATACAGGAAACCTTCAACAAGCACTCAGCAATTATGAAGAAGCTTTAGCCGTTGCACAAGCAATCAAAGAGCGAGCGTTGGAAAGTAAAGTGTTACTAAACTTGGGAGAAGTTGCCTACAAATTAGGAGACACAACAAAGGCTAAAGTCTCCTTTGAGCAAGCATTAAAAATTTACCAAAGCATCGAAGACCAAAAGGGAGAGGGAGGTGCTTTAAATAATCTGGGACTCGCTTACCAATTATTAGGAGACTACAAACGGGCGATATATTACCACTCTCAAAGTTTGAAAATTGCAAGGGCTATTGGGAATAGAGAAGGGGAGGCAAAATCTCTAGGCAATCTGGGTAATGCTTACCAATCATTAGGAGACTACAAACGGGCGATATATTACCACTCCCAAAATTTGGAAATGGCAAGGGCTATTGGGAATAGAGAAGGGGAGGCGAAATCTCTAGGCAATCTGGGTAATACTTACCAATTATTAGGAGACTACAAACGGGCGATATATTACCACGGCGAAAGTTTGGAAATTGCAAGGGCTATTGGAGATAGAGAATGGGAGGCGAGTTCTCTTGGCAATCTGGGAGTGGCTTACCGTTACTTAGGAGACTACAAAAAAGCCATAGATTACCACAACCAAAGTTTGGTAATCAAAAGGGCTATTGGGAATAGAGAAGGGGAGGCTCGTTCTCTTGGCAATCTGGGACTGGCTTACAATTCATTAGGAGACTACAAAAAAGCCATAGATTACCACAACCAAAGTTTGGTAATCAAAAGGGCTATTGGGAATAGAGAAGGGGAGGCTCGTTCTCTTGGCAATCTGGGACTGGCTTACAATTCATTAGGAGACTACAAACGGGCAATATATTTCCACTTCCAAGGTTGGGCAATTGCAAAGGCGATAGGCGATCGACAATTCGAGGCAATTTCTCTCAATAATCTAGGACTAGCCCATCTCCGTTCTGGTAACCCAAAAGTTGCTGAGGAAAATCTCCGCACAGCAATTGCAGTATATGAATTAATCCGGAAAGACTTGGGTCGTAACGATGCTTTTAAAATCTCCATCTTTGAAGCACAAGCTCGTTCCTATCGTCTCCTGCAACAAGCCTTAGTTGCACAAAAACGTCAACCAGAAGCACTGTTAATTGCCGAACGCGGTCGCGCCCAAGCGTTAATAGAACTACTTGCTACGCGCCAACAACTTTCTAGTACATTACTTCCGCCAAGTCTTGAGCAAATCCAACAAATCGCCGAACAGCAAAACGCTACTTTGGTAGAATACTCCATTGCTTGGGATGACTTGTATATCTGGGTGGTCAAACCAACTGGCGAGATCTCTTTCGAGAAAGTTGACATTAAAAAAATTAATCTGGGTAAAGCAGCAGAAGATACACGGGTTACAGCAGCGAATTCGGCAGAAGGTCGAGGTGCTGCTCATGATCTGCTCTCAGGCTTAGTTGACAAAACTCGTTCTACCCTAAGCAGGACTTATAGCCCGACCCCTAAAATACCTACTTTAAGCTGTCGGGAAAACTATTGTTTGCAGCAAATGTACAAATTGCTCATTCAACCAATTGAAAAACAACTACCCACCAACCCCGACTCTCGTGTAATCTTCATTCCCCATGAATCCCTTTTTCTAGTTCCGTTTGCTGCTCTCCAAGACCAGAATCACAATTTCCTGATAGAAAAACATACTATCTCAATTGCCCCATCCATTCAAGTTCTCGATTTAATCCACCAACAAGCACTCAAATTACAATCTTCAGCATCTGCTGCTGAGAACTCACTTAGGGATGCTCTAATAGTTGGGAATCCCATGATGCCTAAACTAAAACCGTTACTATGGTCACAAAAAGAAGCCGAGATGATTGCCGAGTTGTTAAAAACTCAAGCACTGACAGGCAAACAAGCAACTTTAGCTGTGGTCAAACAACGGATGCAAAAGGCAAGAATTATTCACTTGGCTACCCATGGCTTACTCGATGATTTAAAAGATGTACAAATCCCAGGAAAAGTGGCACTTGCACCCTCAAATGGAGATGATGGTTTCCTCAGTGCAAATGACGTATTAAACCTGGATCTGAAGGCTTCGTTAGTAGTACTGAGTGCCTGTGATACAGGATGGGGTAGGATAACAGGAGATGGTGTGATTGGTTTGCCAAGAGCGTTTATTACCGCTGGTGTACCAAATATTGTTGTTTCGTTGTGGCAAGTGGGAGATAAGTCAACAGCATTTCTGATGCCAGAGTTTTATCGTCAGCTACAACACAACCATGATAAAGCACGTGCACTCCGGCAGGCGATGCTAGCAACAATGAAGAAGTATCCTAATCCTAGCGATTGGGCTGCATTTGTTTTTATTGGTGAAGCTGACTAAATCGTTTAGCAGGAGTTGAACTGGTGCAACAGAAAGTATTAATCTTAGCAGCAATCCCTCATGGTCTACGCCTGGATCAAGAAATGCGGGAAATAGAAGAAGCTATCCGACGTGCTGCTAGGCGAGACAAGTTTGAAATTCGGACGAGAACTGCTGTACGATCGCACGATATACGCAGAGCGATCGCAGAAGAACGCCCCCAAATAGTTCATTTCTGCGGACACGGGTTAAAGGATGGCAGTTTGTTATTAGAGGATGAAGCTGGAAATGATAAACCTCTTTCAGGGGAAGGGTTAGCGCAACTGTTTAAGTTACATGCGAATTACGTAACGTGTGTGCTGCTCAATGCTTGTCATTCAGCTAAGTCAGCCGAAGCTATTGGTCAGTACATTAATTATGCGATCGGCATGAACCGGGAGATGAAAGATAAACTAGCGATCGCATTCGCACAAGGTTTTTATGATGCTTTAGGCTACGAGATCCCAGATAATAATATAGATATCTTTGAAAGAGCATTTCAGGAAGGCTTAGTTGCCATTCAGCTAGAAGACATTTCCGAGGGAGAAATTCCAGTTCTCATTAAAATTAAAATGTTAAACCAATCAACATCCGTAGTTAATTCACAGATAAGTTCTGCTGCTAAAGCCAAGCAGGAACTTAATGATGTTGACATAGAAATTCTAACGGAACTTTTACAATTAAGTGGACGCGCTGCACCAGAAAGACGAAGAGCATTGAGTATAGAAATTGGAGTTAAACCAGGAGAACTAACTTCAATCTCACTGTTAGCAGAAAATGACTTTGCAGTAGAACTTATTGACCTGTTGCACAAAAGAAGATTAGAAACAGCGATTTGTAAACTTTGTAAAAAACTAGAGTCTGATTTCAAAGGAGGAGGATATAGTTCTAAGTTAGGAGCGATTATTGCTAAACTCAATTGTTAGTAGCTTAAATTTATAAAATAAGTTTTCACCAGTTTATTATGTCTCTGGAAGACCTGGATGATGCCGATATAGAAACCCTCAGACAACTTTTACAAAACAGTAGCCGTGCTGCGCCAGAACGACGAAGATCATTATGTATAGAAATTGGCTTTGATCCGAGTCATATAATTAATATATCGACAATTCCGGAAAGTGATTTTGCAATAGAACTGATTGATCAGTTACAGCAAAGAAAATTAAACAACTCGATTTATAAACTTTGTCAGGTGCTAAAGCCCGATTTTCGCGGAGGAGAATATGCACCTAAGCTAGAAAAAATTCTCTCTAAACTAAACAACAATTACAATACTGAACCCAGCAACTCAACTGCAACAGATCCAGTAGAAATACAGCACTTAAGCGAAGCAATCCCGCAACAGTCAGAGAATATAATATCTCATCCTACATCAACAGAAGTCGTTAAGGAAGTACACCCAGTCTTGCCCAATCGTTCTAGTTTACGCAAAATTTTAATGGTGAGTTTAGGCGTAACGGGTACATTAATAGGGCTACGGTTTTTTGCTGTCTTTCAGTCGATAGAGTTAAAGTTCTTTGACAATCTGATGCAAACTAGACCTGATGAAGGGATGGATAAGCGTCTGCTAATCGTAAAAATTACTGATAAAGATATTCTAGATCAAGATAAAAGGGGAGAGAGGGGAAAAGGTTCTTTACGAGATCCTTCTCTTAACAGCTTGTTAGCAACTTTAGAGGAGCATAAGCCAAGACTGATTGGGTTAGATTTATATCGCCCCTTTTCGGCAGATCCTAATGTACCTGATTTATTAAAGCGGTTACAACAAAAGAACGTTTTTGCTGTCTGCAAAACACCAGCTATCGAGGAGCAAAGCAATTCATCCCCAGAGCCGCCAAAAGAAGTCTTTCCCGAAAATATTGGTTTCAGTGATTTTGTATCCGATACAGATGGTGTAGTACGTCGCCATCTGATGCTTCAAGCTCGGATAGCTGGAACTACTTGTCTTACACAACAGTCTTTTAGCTTACTGCTAGCGCGTCGCTATTTACAACAAGAACTAGGAAAAAGAAGTCATTATCAAGATCCCTTCCAATCTGGAAATGACTTAGAGCTTGATGGTGTTGTCTTTCAGCCATTACAACCCTTTAGCGGAGGGTATCAGGATGTAGATAATCGTGGTTATCAGATATTGCTAAATTATCGCGCCACTAGTTCTGGGAAGATCGCCCAAGAGCTAACAGTGGAAGATATTTTAAATAAGCGATTTCGTGATGAGGATGTACGAGACAAAATTGTATTGATCGGGAGTGACGCTCAGCAGCAGGGAACGCCAGACCATTGGACTACACCTTATGGTACAGTCAATGGTGTTACTGTTCATGGACACATGATCAGTCAAATTATCAGTGCTGTACTTGATAGGCGATCGCTCTTGAGTGTTTTGCCACAGGGTGTAGAAATTATCTGGATTTGGGGTTGGGCGTTAGCAGGTGGTTTTCTTGCTTACTATTGGCGAGGATTGAAGATTTTACCAATAGCCCTCTGCTTTGTAATTTTAGTGCTATGTATATGTATTATTTGTTTTATCTGCCTCTGGATCTGTAGTCTTTGGATACCTCTAGTTCCACCAATTATAGCTTTTATAGGCACTAGTTTTACTGCTATTTATATAACTCGTTTTTACCGATTTCCTCCAAAAAATATAAGGTAATAAACCATGAATAAAAACATATCTGCTACTCAAAAAGCAATACTCGCTTCTATTGTTGTCTTGCTATTTGCTCATGTATTATTCAGTTTTTTACCAGTTCAAGCAGAACAATCACAAAACAGATTAGTTTTATTTGAAAAAATTAAACGTTTTTTCTTTGGTACTCGTCCTGGAGGAACACCTACAGGTCGTCAAAGAGGGGGAGCAGTACGTGGTCCCTGTTCTAATTTAGATAAAGATATTATCGCTTTAGTACCTTCAACTGCAGAAGGAATTCCGTTTACTGAGCAGACAATTAGTGAACGTCCCACATTTTGGTTTTATGTTCCTTATTCAGGACTGAATGCAGAGTTTACCCTTATTAATAGCCAAGGCAAAGATGTTTATTCGACAATTTTTGTTCTCAACCAGCAGCCAGGGATTATTAACTTAAAGCTTCCAGAGACAGTACGTCTGCTTCAGCAAGGTAACGAGTATCGTTGGAATTTTTCTGCAATTTGCAATCCTCAAAATCGTGCGAATGATGCTGTACTTAAGGGTACGCTAAAGCTGATTCCTGTGAGCCCCACTTTAAATAATCAGTTGAAAACAGCATCGGCCAAAAACCATGTATCAGTCTATACTGAGGCTAATTTGTGGTATGAAACCCTGACAACTCTGGCAGAACTTCGGTATAACGAACCACAAAATACACAGATAAAAGCAGAGTGGGATAATGTGTTGCGATTATTAATACATCCGCCCTCAAATGTTCCTGTTCCACAGACTTGGGTGACTTATTCCCTACCTAATTCCAATGAAAATAGCAGGAGCAATTAGCTTGAGGACTATTATGCAAATGAAAAGTATAAGACTCGCAACTTTGATAGCTTTATTTGCTAGTAGTACAGCTTTTTTTATTTCTTATTTGCTGACGCTTTCCCCAGTTACGAGGGTATTAGCTCAAAGCACAGAAAATAACAAAAACGAATCAGATCGTCTGTTGGATTTGTGTAGGGCAGATCTGAAAAAGAATGACTTTCAAGCAGCATTGCAATCCTGTCAAAAAGCAGTAATAATTGCTCAGGCGACGCGCGAGTACTCCACCCAAGCTAAGTCCCTCATCAATTTGGGTTTAGCATACCAAAACACAAGAAACCTACACCAAGCAGTCAGTCATTACAAACGAGCCTTAGGTATTGCAAGGGAGATTAGGGACAGACAACAGGAGGCAAAATCTCTTGGTAATCTGGGACTGGCTTACGATAATTTAGGAAACTACAAACAAGCTATATATTACTACAACCAACAACTGCCAATTGTCAGGGCGATTGTGGATAGACAACAGGAGGCAAAATCTCTTGGTAATCTGGGACTGGCTTACGATAATTTAAGAAAATACAAACAAGCGATAGAATACCATAGCCAAAGTTTGACAATTGCAAGGGCGATTGGGGACAGACAACAGGAAACGAAATCTCTTATCAACCTGGGAGTGGATTACGATAATTTAGGAAACTACAAACAGGCTATAGAGTTTCATAACCAAAGTTTGAAAATTGCAACGGATATTGGGGATGGATCACGGAGGGCAAAATCTTTTAGCAATCTCGGAGCGGCTTACTATGCACTAGGAAGCTACAAACAGGCTATAGACTTTTATAGCAAAAGTTTGGAAATTTCAAGGAATATGAGGAATAAACCAGGACAGGCTGCTTCTCTTGGCAATTTAGGACTGGCTTGCGATAATCTAGGACACCACGAAGGAGCGATAGAATATCACAACCAAAGTTTGACAATTGCAAGGGATATTAAGGACAAATTTACGGAGGCTGCTTCTCTTGGCAATTTGGGACTAGCTTATGATAGCTTAAGACAATACGAACAAGCGATAGAATATCATAAACAAAGTTTGACAATTGCAAGCGATATTGGGGATAGCGCACGCGAGGCTAATTCTCTTGGCAATTTGGGAAATGCTTACTATTCATCAGGAGACTACCAACGGGCAATAGATTACCACACCAAACAATTGGAAATTGTCAGGAAGATCGGGGACAGAGTAGGGCAGGCTAATTCTCTAAATAATATAGGACTGGCTCATCTTGATTCTGGCCACCCAAAAGCATCTGAAGAAAATCTCCGCGAAGCAATAGCAGTGTTCGAATCTCTCCGGAAAGACTTAGGCAGTAACGATGCTTTTAAAGTCTCGATGTTTGAAACACAAGCTATTTCCTATCGTCTGCTGCAAAAAGCCTTAGTTGCCCAAAATCGGACACAAGAGGCACTGTTGATTGCCGAACGTGGTCGCGCTAAAGCCTTGATAGAATTACTTACTCAACGTCAACAACTCTCTAATAAACCAGTTCCACCTAGTCTTGAGCAAATCCAACAAATCGCCAAACAGCAAAACTCTACTTTGGTGGAATACTCCGTTGCTAGAGATGACTTGTATATTTGGGTCGTCAAACCCACTGGGGACGTTACTTTCGAGAAAGTTGACATTAAAAAGACTATTAAAAACACGAGTTTGGCGCACGCAGCAGAAGATACACGGGTTGCAGCATCAGCCCAGGCAGAAGGTCGAGGTGTTGGTGATACGGAGATTAAAGGCTTAGTCGATGTTGATAAGACTTGTTCTACTCGGAGAAAGACTAATAGCACTATTCCGCAAGCACGTCCTTTAAGCTGTCGGGGAAACAATTGCTTGCAGCAAATGTACCAATTGCTGATTCAACCTATTGAAAAACAACTACCCACCAACCCTGACTCTAGCGTCATCTTCATTCCCCATGAGTCCCTTTTTCTGGTTCCATTTGCTGCTCTCCAAGACCAGAAGGGGAATTTCCTGATTGAGAAACATACTATCTCAATTGCCCCATCCATCCAAGTCCTCGAATTAATCCATCAACAAAAACTCAAATTACAACCCCCATCATCTACTGTTGAAAAATCTCTAGGGGATGCTCTCATAGTTGGTAATCCCACTATGCCCAAAGTACCCCCCAGAATTGGAGAGCCACCACAACCTCTAGAAGCACTACCAGGCGCACAAAAGGAAGCTAATACTATTGCCCAACTGTTAAAAACACAAGCACTCACAGGGAAACAAGCAACTTTAGCTATTGTCAAACAACGGATGCAAAAGGCAAGAATTATTCACTTGGCTACCCACGGCTTGCTGGATGATTTAGGAGATGCACAAATAATCCCAGGAAAAGTAGCACTTGCACCTTCAAAAGGTGATGATGGTTTGCTCAGTGCGAATGAAGTATTAAAGCTGAAACTAAATGCTTCTTTAGTGGTACTAAGTGCCTGCGATACAGGCTGGGGTAGGATAACAGGAGATGGTGTGATAGGTTTACCAAGAGCGTTTATTACTGCTGGTGTACCAAGTATTGTTGTTTCGTTGTGGCGAGTACCAGACCAATCAACTGCATTTCTGATGCCAGAGTTTTATCGTCAGTTACAACACAACCGTGATAAAGCACATGCACTCCGACAAGCGATGCTATCAACTATGAAAAAATACCCTAATCCTAGCGATTGGGCTGCTTTTGTTTTTATTGGTGAAGCTGACTAAATCGTTTAGCAGGAGTTGATCTGGTGCAACAGAAAGTATTAATCATAACACCAATCCCTCATGGTCTACGTCTAGATCAAGAAATTCGGGAAATAGAAGAAGTTATCCGACGTGCTGCTAGGTGAGACAAGTTTGAAATTCGGACGAGAACTGCTGTGCGATCGCAAGATATTAGGAATTTAAGGTTAAGATCGTAGTCACACTCGTAATTACATAGTGGAAAGTTTCATGATCCAGACCGTAAAGTTACGCAAAATTGGTAATTCAGTAGGGGTGACATTTTCTAAGGAGTTGTTAGAAAAACTCAACCTTTCCGAAGGGGATACCTTATTTGTGACGGAAACAGAACATGGACTCCAGCTTAGTCCTTATGACCCTGAGTTTGAGAAAGCGATGGTCATTTATCGGGAAGGTAGCCAGAAGTTTCGTCACGCGTTGAAGGAACTCGCTAAGTGAATCAGCCAACTTGGCTAACACAACAGATGGTGCTTTCTATCCATGAAGATTTAATTTCTCAATATGGCGGTTTATCTGGGGTGAGAGATCCTGCGTTATTAGAAGCGAGTTTAGCCCGTCCCCGGCATAAATTTTCTTATCAGCCGGAGGCTTCGCTCTTCGAATTGGCGGCGGCTTATGGCTTTGCTTTGTGTAAAAATCATCCCTTTATAGATGGCAATAAGCGTACAGCTTTTATGGCGATGTATGTTTTTTTGGGTTTGAATGCTTATAGTTTCAATGCACCGGAGCCGGAAATAGTATTAGTGATGGAGAGTTTAGCCTCTGGGGAGATTGACGAAAATGCTTTGCAGTTTTGGTTAGCAAAATATGCTGAGCAATTGCTGTAATGCGGTGCAAGGATTATTTCGGGTCTATTCACTGGGCGTTTATAACTGCTGGTGTACCAAGTCTTGTTGTTTCCTTGTGGCGAGTACCGGATCAATCAACTGCATTTCTGATGCCAGAGTTTTATCGTCAGTTACAACACAACCGTGATAAAGCACACGCGCTGCGACAAGCGATGCTAGCAACTATGAAGAAATACCCTAATCGTAGCGATTGGGCAGCATTTGTTTTTATTGGTGAGGCTGAATAATCATTTCCGTTGTAGAGGTTTGGAATTGATCTCTAACCTAATAATAGTTGATCTTCTTCATCTAAAGAAACGTAACATTCAGACAGTCTAGATTTATACTTCAATTTATCACTTAAAGGGATTTCATAGGCATTGATCAATTGTCTGAGAGCTTCAGCAGCACTTACACCTTTGCTTGCAGCTATTTCTTTTAGCTTAGCTTTTTCTTCCTTCGACATCAAAAATTGAAGGTATTCTTGTTTTGGAGGATTATGTAAAGTTTTGTTAGTCATACTTGATTATCTGTAGTTTTACTGGTATTATAATCTGAGCTGGGAAAAATCACCACCAGGAATAGCAATCCTATGTGGTGACCCAGTAAATACAAATATCTTCGGATATTATGACACAAATCACACTAGACTGCAACTCCCCCACATTATTCACCGACCTCCTCTCTCAACTAGAGAGTGCAATGGAACCAGAACAAGTACTAACGTTCCTCTACAAAGCAGTAGATGACCTGCAAAAAGCGATTGGCGAGAAAGCGTCGCAATATAAAGAAGAACTTGGGAAAAAGTTTGCTGCTTGGGTTCGCGAGCTAGGAATGTCTTTACCAGTAATCAACCAAGTGGTGAAAGCACAAGAAGCAGCAGCATCCCTGAAACCTCCCGTAGCAGAAGAATTAGATGTCCCTACACTTAAGAAATTAGCACGACCTAAAAACGCTGCTGCATTGGAGGCGATCGCACAATTAGACGAGTGCAGCATAGAATTAGCCGAAGATATCATTAAAGAGCATAGACTACCCAAACAACCCGAAAGCCCTTGGATATATACTGGCGCTGCTAATACAACAGATGGCAAACCCAGAGAATATAAGCTCCCAAGAGTATCTGAAACCATCGGGTTACAGATTGAAGCGAAGCAACAAGAAGATAATTTATCTCCTAGACAAATCCTAGAGCAAGCTCTAACCCAATATTTTGAAGCTAATCCAGTACAAAAGCTAACAATTCCAGCATTTAGTACAGATGTATTAGAAAATAGTGTGTTTAACGCAGCACAGAAAGAATGTACTGAGTATTTGCAAGCACAGGTAGAAAAGGTTGCCCCAGAGATTAAAAAAGGTGATGGCTTTTTATATCGAGGTAGCGAACAAATAAAGTACAGAGATGAGAGGGTAATCGTACTAGAGATACTTGAAAATGGTAGAGTTTTTGTGGGGTTGTTTGGGAGAAAAATTCGATTTGATTGCAGTATTACCGACTTGCAAAAATCTGGTTAACAACTGCGTAAAAGATTAGGTAGCGATCGCGCACTGAGGCTGAAGAAATTCAGTTAAGGTGAGTGGTAGTGGTAGGTTGGGTAGAGCGTCAGCGAAACCCAACGAAATCCTAAAAATGTTGGGTTTCGTCCCTCAAACGCCAGATTCCTACGGAGGGAGACCCTCCTGCAGAACTGGCTCCCCAACCTACGCAATTTTAGGTTTTAGGCTTTAACTCAACCATATTGTCCCAATACTGCTCGGTTAAGGAAAATCGTAGGTTGGGTAGAGCGTTAGCGAAACCCAATAAACCCTTGTCAATGTTGGGTTTCGTTCCTCAACCCAACCTACATTCGACTTCAACTTTTGGCTTAACCGAGCAGTATTGCATATTGTCCTATATACAAATTAAATGCGCAACAGCTTAGTTCTATATCTAAAGAGGATTTAGCTTGATCCAAAAGAAGCCCCACATCTGAATCCGGTACTCCGGATTGACTTGTGGGATGAATTTTGGGGCAATGACGAAACCGCCTCCGACCATAGTTGACTGCAACTCAACCAGGGAGTGAGGTGGTTGAGGAATTGCCAAGCTCTGGCATGGGTAATCCATCAATACATTCTTCCATGACTTGAGTCATAGTTTTATCCTTCCATGCAGCATATAAGCGTACCTTATTTAATCTACGCTCTGATATCCGAATCTTTAACTCTTTATTTTTCATTTTGTACCCCTATCTATCCCACACTTATGCTATCATAGATACAGTTAACAAAACAAGGGAGGTGATTCTTACGCTGCTAAATTACCAATACAGAGCTTACCCAGACACCAATCAAAAACTAGAACTTAACGAATGGTTAAGAATTTGCCGGTACTGGTACAACTGGCAGCTAGGAGATCGATTTAATTGGTGGGAATTAAACAGAAATTATGTAATTCTTCCTCAAGGAGAATACTGCTTAATTTCTTGCTCTGTTGCTCCTCCAAGTCTGAGAGACAATCCAGATTTTTACAGCCAGAAAAAGCTGTTACCAGAACTCAAAAAAGACTTAATCAAAGTTCGTCATTCTGGCGAGTTACTGGATTTTAAATCTGTACCATCTCAAACCTTGCAAGATGTCTCAGACAGAGTTAAAAAAGCGTTTGATAGGTTCATTCTTGGTGACGGTAACGGAAAGAAAAGCGGTAAACCTAGATTCAAAAACACGGTTAGTTTCCGCACCATGAAAATTGAGGCTTCTGCTGTAACCGTTGAACGAGTAGAGTCATACTGGTTATTCCTGTCAATTTCAAAGCTCAAGGGATGGCTGAAAGTAAGACTACATCGACCCTTACCCAATGGTTTCACCTTCAAAAATATTCTTTTAACCCGTAAAGCAGATGGTTGGTACACAACTATTTGTCTCGAAGATCCAACAGTACCAGTATTTAACCCTGACGAAATCACCCCTACTTGGGACAATTCTTTGGGCATGGATGCGGTACTCCATGAGGCTGATTACCTGGCAACCTCAGAGGGTGAAAAGCTACCCTCTCTTAAATCTTTCCGTAAGTCTCAAAGTAGACTAGCCAAGGTTTCTAAGCGTAAGGCAACTAAGAAAAGGGGTAGTGCTAACCGTCGGAGGCTAGCAAAAAGGGAAGCACGGGAACATCAACGTATCGCGCGTTCCCGTAAAGACCACGCTTATAAAACTGCTCATAAATTGGTGCGTACTGGGAAGAAAGTTTTCTTTCATGAAGACTTAAATTTACGCGGTCTTACCAAGCGCAATAAAACCAAAAAGGACGAGTCAGGAAAGTTTCTTTCAAATGGACAAAGCGCCAAATCAGGGTTAAATAAATCTTGGTTGGATGCTGGTTTTGGTCAATTCTTTACTACACTGGACTACATAGCCTCAAAAGCTGGAGCATCTGTAGTAAAGGTAAATCCTGCTTACACTTCACAGTTATTGTGCTATCGGGATGAACTTGTTTTCACCGATTGTTCAATCAGGACTTATTTTGACCTTCAAGAATTGCTTTATGTTGACCGTGATGTGAATGCATCCATTAACATAAAGCGTGTGGGGCTGGGACTGTTCCCCACAATAAAAAGCCGGAAAGGGAAAGTAGTTATTTCTACTGCGAAAGCTAGTACCTCGAAGGAAGTTCTGATAGCCCTTTTCAGGGTGTCAGAAGCCCACTGTGACCGCTTGCGGCACTGTGGGTAGTTCACCTTGGTGGTTTAAGCAAGAGTTTCAGAAAGCGTTGAAAATCTTGGATTCAGTGACTGCTATATAATTGGGTTTTTAGATGCTGCAACTCCAGCTTCGCTCCTCCGCAAGGCTATTAAAGTTAAATTGGTTTCTTTAGCAAAGGCTCGTTGAAAAGAACCCTTATAAGAAACTTTAGCAGCTTCTTGTATTCCTCCAACATTAAACTTCTTTTCTCCATTATTTAGGAGAATGTTTGGGCTTTTTTCGTATTTAATAGAATCATTATTACCTATAGTAATTAAATTTCCATTGAGAATAAAGAAGTCTAATGGACTCTTTTTTATGCTGGAAGTTGCGTTATCAGATAACAATGAGGAAAGAAAATTCTGAAGATTTTGTTTGGGTATATCAGTCGTATCAAATAATCTAAATGAAATATCTCCAGATACGTGGGATTTCTCTATTTTTTGATCATGTATTTTTGTTTGTAAGTCTAGAGTCGTCGAGAACTGAAACGAAAAGATTTTTCCTGCCTCTATATCAAAGTTAGCTATGATTGTAGCTATAGTCTTTGCACCTCCTGTATAGTCTCTACTATTGCCAAACGCTTGACTTACGGCAGAAGTAGATGCTGATGGTGGTTTATCTGTGACGTTTATAACTGCATGAAGATTTTGAGCTGCTACAACACCACCGCTGGATGTAGGAAAAGCGTCACCGTGATTCTGTTTTTCAATTATTGAAAAGGGTTTACTGAAATTCGAGAAGATTAATTCTCCTTGAGAGAAAGCAAAAGTACTAGCCAGGCTAGGCGTTATCACAGAATCAGTCATTAGCACATAATCCTTTTCTAGATAAGTGTGGATAAAAGAATTCAGGAGTCAGGAGTCAGGAGTCAGAATGAATTATGACTCCTTCTTTAAGGAGTTCGCTAAAAACGAGAATTCGCGTTTCTGCTTGAGTAATTCTTCAACAGCTTTTGCGATTTTTCCGAAAAACAGCGTGTTTTAGATCTTAGTTATCAACGAAGTGGTGGTTCTTGTTGAATTGCTGATTGGTGAAATTATATTCAGACGCGATCGCTCAGTAGCTGTAGCGCTTCCTGTCAAACGTTTTGAGACAAGCGTCGGAAGATTACCTGATGACTAGATGCTTATTTGGTATAAATTGTATCACAGTACTTTACATTGGCCATAATGCCTTAACAAATGGTCACATAGTACTAGCGCCACCATCGCCTCAACCATTGGTACTGCACGAGGTAACACACAAGGATCGTGTCGTCCTTTGGCTGCTAAAAGCGTCTCTTCACCTTCGCGAGTTACTGTCTTTTGTTCTTTTCTAATAGTTGCTGTGGGCTTAAATGCAACACGCAATATGATATTTTCACCGTTGGAAATTCCGCCTTGAATTCCGCCAGAACGATTAGTTAAAGTGCGAATTTCCCCCGCATCGTCAATATAAAACTCGTCGTTATGCTCAATACCAGTAAGCAGCGTCCCTCCAAAACCCGAACCAATTTCAAAACCTTTACTTGCAGGTAGAGACATCACAGCTTTGGCAATATCTGCTTCTAATTTATCAAATACTGGAGCACCCAAGCCTTTCGGTACATTTCGCGCTACGCACTCTACTACACCACCAACCGAATCACCCTGTCTGCCAATTTTCTCAATTAATTCAATCATCCGTTCTGCACTTTCAGTATCAGGACAACGGACAATATTGCTTTCTACTTCCTCTAAAGTTACAGTATTCGGATCAACAATCCCTTCTAAATCTTTGATCCGTTTAACGTAACCGATGATTTCAACATTGGCAACTTGATAAAGAATTTTTTTGGCGATCGCACCTGCGGCTACTCTTCCAATTGTCTCTCTCGCTGAAGATCTCCCACCACCTTGCCAGTTGCGAATGCCATATTTTGCATCGTAAGTTGCATCTGCATGAGAAGGACGATACTTTTGTTCCATCTCATCATAATCTTGGGAACGAGTATCTTTATTCCTTACCAGAATTGAGATCGGTGTTCCTAGAGTTTTTCCCTCAAACACCCCAGACAAAATCTCACATGCGTCTGCTTCCTTGCGAGGAGTTGTAATCTTACTTTGTCCTGGACGCCTTCTATCTAACTCCACTTGGATTTCCTCAGCCGAAATTTCCAGTCGTGGAGGACAACCATCGATGATAACGCCTACACCACCACCATGAGACTCTCCAAAAGTGGTGATACGAAACAGATGACCAAAGGTGTTACCCATGATAGTGAGGCAATATACTCGTCAGTATCTATGTTACTGAACTTTTGGCCAGTTGAAACGAAAATCTCTCTCAACTGTGAAAGAACAGCTTGAATAGCAATAGATCCGATTTCTAATTAATCTTCCATGTCAAGAATTGTCACCTATAGCCCTGCTTACACGATAGTTCCCACTTACGAGTGCTTTAATCGTTGTACTTACTGTAACTTTCGTACAGATCCGGGGAAAAGTCCGTGGCTGACACTTTCAGCAGCAGAAGAGCTTTTAAAGCCACTTCAAAGTCAAAATATCTGTGAAATATTGATACTCAGTGGTGAAGTTCATCCTAATTCTCCAGAGCGTCAGGCGTGGTTTCAGCGAATTTACGACTTGTGTGAATTGGCGCTTTCAATGGGGTTTTTACCACACACAAATGCTGGACCACTGAGTTTTGAGGAAATGCAACGGCTGAAGAATGTTAATGTTTCTATGGGGTTGATGCTGGAACAGTTAACGCCAAAATTGCTAAAAACAGTGCATCGTCACTCACCAAGCAAACTACCAGAAGTGCGATCGCAACAATTACAGTGGGCTGGAGAATTAAAAATCCCGTTCACGACTGGCTTACTATTAGGGATTGGCGAAACGGAAGATGATTGGTGGGAAACACTAGAAGCTATATCCCAGATCCATCAACGTTATCACCATATTCAAGAAGTTATCCTTCAACCCCACAGTCCAGGAAGCCAGCAAACCTTAAACGCACCACCTTTTAATCCTCATCAATTACCAGAAGTCATTTTTAAGGCACGTCGAATTCTCCCACAAGATATTACCATCCAAATTCCGCCGAATTTAGTTAAAGATGATCAATGGTTACTTGCTTGTCTAGAAGCTGGTGCGCGAGACTTAGGCGGAATTTCACCAAAAGATGAAGTCAATCCCGATTATCCTCATCCTAATGAGCAGTTGTTGAGAGAAATTTTACAACCGGCTGGATGGGAATTAGTGCCAAGATTGCCTGTGTACCCACAGTACGAGAGTTGGTTGTCGGTGGATTTGCAAAAATTAGTTAAGAAAAAATCATTGCAAAAAAAAGACATAATTGATGAATTGACTGAAAATCCAGTTCAAGTGAGTGATCGACTCAGCCGAGAGGAAATCTACAATCGATAGTTATAAGTTTACGCTCAAACCATAGCGCAGCTGATTTATATGTCTCGTTGGTTCAATACCGCAGGTCCCTGTCAACCTGATATTCACTACATGCTGTCGCCAACCAGTCGATTGCCTGATTTAGAACGACTGATTGAACAACGTAACTATTTTGTAATTCATGCACCTCGCCAAACTGGTAAAAGCACTGCAATGCTAGCGCTAGCAGAACAACTGACTTGTAGTGGACGCTATGCGGCAGTTATGGTATCTGTTGAAGTGGGAGCACCGTTCAGTCAAGAGCCTGGAACAGCAGAATTGGCAATTCTTGGTGCTTGGCGAGAGGCGATCGCTGTTCGTTTACCAGAAGACTTACAACCACCTGTTTGGCAATACGGGGAAATAGGACAAAGAATTCGATCAAGTTTACAGGCTTGGGCGCAAGCTTCACCAAGACCGCTAGTTTTATTTATTGATGAAATTGATTCCTTACAGGATCAAGCATTGATTTCGATTTTACGACAATTACGGGAATATGCTATTGGGCGCGATGCGGAAGCCGCCGCTGCGCGTACGCATGGATTTGTGTCTTAGATATGGAAAGATAACATTAGGAATTGAATTAAAAGTTTGGCGTGATAGGAGAAAAGACCCCTATTCGACGGGTCTAGAGCAGTTAGATTCCTATTTGGCACGATTAGGAGTAAATTTTGGTTGGTTAGTTATTTTTGATCGACGTAGTAACGCTCTACCTCTAGAAGAACGGTTGACAACTCAAGTTACAACTACGAGAAATGGACGTTCTATTACTGTTGTCAGAGCTTGACACCTATTTCCTCTTCCCTATTACCTTTAATTTATGGTGCAAGATTTTGCCTTTTTAAAACGCTTATACAACGTCTTTGACCCATTTCGACCTTTACCCGCAGGAGATCCAGCGTATGTGAATTGTAATGATGTGCGTGGAGATGGCGATATATTGGTAGGAATAGGCAAAGAAATATTGCTATCAGATAGGGTGACTTGTCAACTATATGCTGGTCATCGTGGTGCAGGGAAATCAACGGAACTATTGCGCCTTCAGGATTATTTAGATAAACAAGAATGCTTTGTTGTCTATTTTGCAGCTGATGAAGAAGATATTGAGCCAGAAGACGCGCAATATACGGATGTTCTTCTTGCTTGTACACGACGCTTATTAGAAGCGTTAAAAGATAACGCTAATCCAGCACCTTTACTAAACTGGTTAAAAGAACGATGGCAAGAACTAAAAGACTTAGCATTAACTAACGTATCTTTAGAAAAATTAACTGTAGAAGCTCAAATCGCTCAATTCGCCAAAATCACAGCTAGTTTAAGAACTGAACCCACTCTACGCCACAAAATTCGTGAACGAGTTAACCCACACACCTTAACTTTAATTGCTGCGTTAAATGAATTTATTAAAGATGCAACAAATAACTTACCCTCTGGATATTCTCAACTAGTTATAATTGCAGATAACTTAGATCGAATTGTGCCTATTCCACAAGAAGATGGACGCACCAATCACGATCAAATTTTTCTAGATCGTAGTGACCAACTCAAAAGCTTAAATTGCCATTTAGTTTACACAGTACCAATTTCTATCCTGTATTCTAATCGAGCAGCAGATGTAGCAAATACTTATGGTAATCCTCAAGTATTACCAATGATTATGGTGCAAACACCAGACAATCAACCCTACCAGCGAGGAATTAATAAAGTTACAGAAGTGCTGCAAAAACGTTTGAGTTTAATTGATCAAAATCGCTCTATTGTAGAAATGTTTCAGCAGCGCGAGGATTTAGAGAAACTATGTCTCATGAGTGGCGGTCATGTGCGCAATTTATTATTATTAATGAAGGAAGCAATTAAGTACACTGATACTTTGCCCATTCCCACCCGAGCCTTACAACGCTCAGTTAGTGACTTACGAAATACCTACCGGAATACTGTTTATGCCAATGAATGGCAAGCACTAGCAAAAGTACATAGTTCTAAGCAAATAGAAAATGATCCTCTATACCGAGGCTTATTATTTAATCGCTGTATCTTGGAATATCGCTACTTGAATGCAGAAGGAGAAAGCGAATGTTGGTATGATATTCATCCCGTAATCAAAGGAATTAAAGAATTTCAGGATGCTTTTAAACAACTTCAAAAGTAAAAACTAATAAGATAATATTCATGAATAAAGATAGTTTACAAAGGGCATCTTTTTTTTTGAAAAAAGTATCTCAAAATAAGTTTAACGTAGGTTGGGTTGAGGGACGAAACCCAACATTTATGGGGATCTGTTGGGTTTCGCTGTCGCTCTACCCAACCTACAATTCTACTTCTCATACACAAATTAAATAAGCAACAGCTTATGAAACTAGAATTAACTAATTGGGATAAAGATGTACCACCAGAAATAGAAGAGGAATATCAAGCCTTAGTTCGCACTCTTAAACTGACAGAAAACTTTGGCTTGATATTTATTCGCTGTTCTCCATCTCAGGGTAAGGAGTTAATTGCGCAAATCAAACAAGATATCCCTGATAAAAACATTGATCTTTTAAAATTAAACGAACCAGTAGATAATTTTTATAATTATTTAATTGACAAATTATATCTAAAAAATAAGATAGACATACTATTTATCGAAGGATTAGAGTGCTCATTTTATAAATATGAAGAAGTAAAAAAGCTAGCTGGTTGGAGTGCTAAAGATATTTACTTTTATAGCTGGAAGGGAGTACCCCCTGTTTTAATTAATCTTAATCAACAACGGGAAAGGTTTAGAGAAACATTTAATAATATATGCTTTGTTTTTATATTGCCTTTATTTGCTATTAAATATCTAATACAACGCGCTCCTGATTTTTTCGACTGGCGGTCTGGAGTTTTTGAATTTCCTACAAATAGAGAAAGCCTAGAACAAGAATCATTGCGCATTCTTCAGGAAGGAGACTCTCAGAAATACAAAATGCTAACTACTGAAGAAAGAAATAAAAAAATAGTAAAAATTCAAGAGCTAATAGCAGAAGAGCATAAGAGCGATCGTGATCTAGCGAATTTATACTCAGAACTAGGAAATGTACTTGCTGCTGGACAAGATTATTTAGAAGCAATCTCCTGTCACGACCAAGCTCTGAAAATTCAACCAGACCACTACTACGCTTGGAACAACAAAGGTATTGTACTCAATGATTTAGGACGATATGAGGAAGCTATCTCCTGTTATGACCAAGCTCTGAAAATTCAACCAGACCACTACTACGCTTGGAACAACAAAGGCTTTGTACTCGATGATTTAGGACGATATGAGGAAGCAATCTCCTGTTATGACCAAGCTCTGAAAATTCAACCAGACTACAACTACGCTTGGAACAACAAAGGTAATGCACTGAGGAATTTAGGACGATATGAGGAAGCTATCTCCTATTACGACCAAGCTCTGAAAATTCAACCAGACTACTACTATGCTTGGAACAACAAAGGCATTGTACTCGATGATTTAGGACGATATGAGGAAGCTATCTCCTGTTATGACCAAGCTCTCAAAATTCAACCAGACCACTACTACGCTTGGAACAACAAAGGTAATGCACTGAGGAGTTTAGGACGATATAAGGAAGCTATCTCCTGTTATGACCAAGCTCTCAAAATTCAACCAGACTACAACTACGCTTGGAACAACAAAGGTAATGCACTGAGGAATTTAGGACGATATGAGGAAGCTATTTCCTATTACGACCAAGCTCTCAAAATTCAACCAGACGACCACAAAGCTTGGAGCAACAAAGGCATTGCGTTGGATGATTTAGGACGATATGAGGAGGCTATCTCCTGTTACGACCAAGCTCTCAAAATTCAACCAGACTACCACAAAGCTTGGTATAATAAAGCTTGTTGTTATGCTATTCAAGGTAATATTGAACGGGCTATTGAAAATCTTCAACAAGCAATTAATCTCAATGCTAGCGAATACCAAGAGATGGCAAAGAGTGACTCAGATTTTGACATTATTCGAGAAGATGAACGATTTCAATCACTGATTCAGGAACAGCTACCAAGTAAGTTAGTAACGGATGAGTTGATGTTAGAATAATGGGATGATAAAAAGAGCGATCGCCTACTGCGCTCTACACCAACACGCTCATATAGCCGAACTTAAACCTTTGTGAGGTAGAAACAATCCTCAAACCTTGCAGGAAAAGAAAATTCACTACAGAGCATTTGTTGCGGAATTGTTAGGTTGGTAGCGTTGTGCAACCTGAATTAACATCCTTAGCGCTTGGTTCACTGATGCATCATCAGGGAAAGCTTGGGCGACATCTGGATCTAAAAGCACTAGGTTTGTCCCTGCACGATATCGCTCAAGATACTTTCCTCTCACACCCCCTTCCATCTGAGCAAAGTCATACTCAGAAAGTAACTCATCTTCCATTTCGTTCTCAAATTCCTTGTTCATAAAACCTCTGCTCGTTATAAATCTTCCAACACTGCTTGAAAGTCCTCAATTGTTAGCTCAATTTCTCGGAGAATTTCTCTGATTAGTGGACGTGCAATATCTCTCCCTGAATGATTCGGTACTGTAGTAGTTCTACCATCTGGGTGCTTGTAAAAGACATGACTTCCTTTCTGTCGCGCTTGTTCAAAACCCAGATGCAGAAGTACCTTTTCCATAGTCTTAAAGTTAACAATAGGAAGGCGGCTCATACTGCTACTTGAATCTGTTGCAATCCTACAAACTGAGGCAAATCTTCAATTGAGTCTTTGTACTCCTCTAAACACAACTCCAAAACTTCTTGAAGGTTTGCTTGGAGTTCGTCTAAGGTAGCTCCCTGAGTATGAGCGCCAGGAATACCGGGAATGATACCAACATATAATTTTGTTTCACTATCCCACTCAATGTAAGCTGTAAAGGTTTTCATGATTTACCCTAAGAAATTCAACGCTTTCTTATTTTCTAGCATTGCTTCTCCCTTACGAGCGTCAAGCATAGCAGCTATAATCCCAAACAAGAAGAAACTGTAGTACGTGATGAGTATAAATTACTATAATAGTAGAAGCCACCGAAAATAAAGCTACGATGAAAAATTAAGTAAGAAGCTTACGGCACGAGATTTTTTTACCTTGTAGTATTACCACTACCTGACCGATCCTAAGAAATATTGAGACACGAAGTACTGTGATGTAAAATAGGAAGAGATGGATTCGGGGGACCATTTTACTGGTCGTATACGCCTATAGAGACTATCTTTGGTAATCTCCAAGGTTTCAAGTCCAGCCAGCTCAAACAACTACAGCGGCTGTACCACCAACGCATACCAGGCGATCGCATCACTACGCCTGAGTTTTCACAGCGTTTGGCAGCAATCAGTTCTGAAATCAATCAGCCTGTATGTGCCTACATCAACCGACGTGGACAAGTGATCCGTGTTGGCGTAGGTACACCTCGCCAGACGCAAATACCACCACTGGAACTGCCTCGTTACGGTGCAGAACGACTCAGTGGTATTCGTTGTATAGCCACTCATTTAAAGCCAGAACCACCTAATGAAGTGGCGCTGACGGCTATGGCTATGCAACGGCTAGACGCCTTAGTGATGCTCAATGTTACTGGTTCAGGATTTCAGCGCCGAGGTGGTGGCGCTACTGGGTATGTAAAAGAAGCTTATTTAGCTCATCTTACACCGCAAGACTCTCGTGACTTAATCGCTAGTCCTGCCACTAAAAAAGTTTCCGATAATTTCTCCAGTAACAACGGGGCTAAAGAACAAGATAACAACGTCCCTTCCCCAAGCTGGAGCGTATCACCGCCTATGAGCCTAGATATGCTCTCACAGCAAGACTTGATTGATTTAGTGGAAGCACTAGAGGCAGAATTCCGCCGGGAGTTTGTTGCTCAAGAAGTAGACACTGACCAAGATCGTGTTCTAATTGTCGGTGTACAGACCGATAATATGACTCCTCAACAATTTCAAGACACCTTGGAAGAATTGGGGCGGTTGGTGGATACTGCGGGGGGAGAGGTTTTGCAGATGATGAGGCAGAAGCGATCGCGCATTCATCCTCAAACACTAGTAGGTGAAGGCAAGGTTCAAGAAATCGCCCTCGTTGCCCAGACGTTAGGAGTAAATCTTGTTGTCTTCGATCACGACCTCTCACCTGCGCAAATCCGTAATTTAGAATCTCAAATTGGCGTTCGAGTGGTTGATCGCACCGAAGTCATTTTGGATATCTTTGCTCAACGCGCTCAGTCTCGTGCTGGTAAATTACAGGTCGAGCTAGCACAGCTAGAGTACATGCTACCACGACTCACTGGTAGAGGTCAAGCAATGTCTAGGCTGGGTGGTGGTATTGGTACACGAGGTCCTGGTGAAACTAAACTAGAAACCGAGCGTCGTGCCATTGGGCGTCGTATCGCCCGTTTACAACAAGAAGTAAACCAACTTCAGGCACATCGCGATCGCTTGCGACAACGGCGACAACATCAAGAGGTTCCTTCTGTAGCTTTGGTCGGTTATACCAATGCTGGTAAATCTACCTTACTGAATGCTCTAACTAACGCCGAAGTTTACACCGCTGACCAACTATTCGCAACGCTTGATCCTACCACCCGCCGTCTGGTAATTCCTCACGCGACGAATGATGAACCTCAAGAAATTCTACTTACAGATACAGTGGGGTTTATTCATGAACTGCCTGCATCTTTAATGGATGCCTTTCGCGCTACCTTAGAGGAAGTTACAGAAGCAGATGCTTTAATACATCTGGTGGATCTCTCACATCCAGCTTGGTTAAGTCATATTCGTGCAGTTAGGGAAATTTTAGCCCAAATGCCTGTGACTCCTGGTCCAGCGCTGGTTGTTTTTAACAAGATTGATCAAGTTAATAGCGATGCCTTAGCTTTAGCGCAGGAAGAGTTTCCTTTGGCAGTGTTTATCTCAGCAAGCAAACGTTTAGGATTAGAAACCTTACGTCAGCGTCTTGCTCAGTTGATAGAATACGCTACCTCTTGCGAGTAAACACAACGATTCTTTATTGGTTTCACTAGATTCTTTAGGGGCGAACGGCTGTTCGCCCCTATGTTTATTATTCCAAAATTGGATCCTAAACCAATATGTATAGTTGGAAATACCTATAAAATTTTCAGGTTGTTTAAAATACTATCAGTGTTATTCCTGAGGCTGATAGTATTCTTTCTGAAATATTATCAGGTTATTACGCAACTAGTGCAACTAAACATAACTAGTATGGAAACCGCATTTGGTTGATTATTCTGTCAATCCTAATTGTAGACTAACAACCGAATGCCTTACTCATAATCGTAACACAGAAGTGTAATAAAATACTTTTTCTGTTGAAAATAAATGTATTTTTTTACACTAAAATCAGTATAGAGCTTATATTGATTCCAATCAATAGGCTTACTAATTTGAAAAAATGAACCAGAAGCGGGGATAAAGCACCGACGGCCAATTTCAACATTTAAAATTAAGAAAGATAAATGAAGTTGAGACCGTTATGGCTGCAAAAGTAGAAATTTATACTTGGAGAACTTGCCCGTTTTGCATTCGTGCTAAAAATTTATTGACAAACAAGGAGGTAAATTTCACAGAGTATAGTATTGACGGGGACGAAGTAGCAAGAAATAAAATGGCTCAAAGGGCAAACGGAAGACGCTCTGTGCCCCAAATTTTTATTAATGATCGTCATGTTGGTGGTTGTGATGATATCCACGCCTTAGATGCTCAGGGAAAACTAGATGATTTATTACAATCTACTCATAGCGTGTAGACTTTTAAGGGTATAGAAGAAAGAATACAGGAGTCAGTAGAAATCCTGTGTGACTAGTGCATGAATAATGAAAGTTGAAATCCTAATGTCATCAATTCTGACTTCTGACTCCTGACTCCTGTATTCTATTCATTTGAGTAACCTGACCATTATTAGGATATGGAGGCATAATACTTGAAACTCGCTTTTATCATTGATCCCATCCATCAGCTTGATCCGTGTCACGATACGAGTATCGCCTTGCTGGAAGCAGCACAAACTCTGGGACACGAAATTTGGGTGACTCAAGCAAATCTCCTAAGTGTCGTCGAAGGCAAAGCTTGGGCGGTATTAGAACGGTTAGAACTTGTACCAGTACAGCTGGTTGAGGGACGCTACGTAGCAGCGAATCCATGGTACAAGTTGAGCGATCACGCCCCCGTTTGCCTAGAAACAATGGATGCTGTATTCATGCGAATAGATCCACCAGTAACAGTCCCTTACCTATACGCGACTTACATTCTGGACTATATAGACCAAAATAAAACCTTAGTGATTAACAGCCCTCGTGGCATTCGGGCAGCAAACGAAAAAATGTATGCCCTTCAATTTACTAAAGCAATTCCAGAAACTATCGTAACCGCAAAGAAGGAGTTTATCAGGCAATTTGTTGAAGCTAAAGGCTCAGCAATACTCAAACCTTTAGGAAACAAAGGAGGAGAAGGCATCCTATTCTTAGAACCAAATGATCGGAACTTCAACTCGATCATCGAACTTAGTACGCTTCAAGGTCAAGTACCCGTCATGGTACAAACCTTTTTACCAGAAGCAAAAGAGGGAGACAAGCGGATTATTTTACTCAATGGCGAACCAATAGGTGCGCTTAACCGGCTTTCTGCGAAGGGTGAATTTCGTAACAACATGGCGACTGGTGGCACAGTAGCCCAAACTCAAATCACTCCGAGAGAATTGGACATTTGCGCCCAACTAGCCGAAACATTACGTAAAGACGGTCTAATTTTCGTTGGTATAGATGTTATTGGAGGTTACCTTACTGAAGTCAACGTCACCACTCCTACTGGTATTCGTGAAATAGATCGGCTCGATGGCACTTACCTCGGTCATCAAGTTATTAAATGGGTCGAGCAGTCAGCACAAAGCAAAAATTAAATACAAAGTTAGTTTTGTAGTCTGCAAGGTTCAGTCAGTAAGGATTGTTTCGTTTTTCTTATCTCCTATTGATCTATGTAATTTCCTTAACACCCTGGTAATCTTATTTTGTTACAAACAAATCGGAAATTACACCAGTACCATATAGCGAAATCAATTCGGTTTGAACAGGGTACTAACGAGTTTCGTCTAGTACATAACTCAGGAATATGAACCGAATAAGATCGTTGGGATTTTGGTAAAGTATTGAAATTGGTAGGTTGTAGGAACTTAAAATTCAATCCGAAGTTGCCTAATTGCGTGGGGGTGTACGCCGTCTTTGCAAAAACTCAGGAATATCCAATCCTGGTTTTTCTTTAGGCTCTGGAATGGATGTTGGCGGATTAACTGTTTGTGGATTAACTGTCTGTTGTTGTTGTTGTTGTATTGGTCGTCTTGTTGTAGGTGGTGGTGATACTACTCGGTTATTGACAGCACTTTGCTGTTGTGGGACTTGCATATCACCTGTAAATCCAGTAGCAATGACAGTGATTCTCACCTCTCCTTGAAGTCTGTCATCAATAACTGCTCCAAAAATAATATTGGCGTTGGGATCAACAACTTCATATATTGTTTCTGCTGCAGCATTCACTTCATGTAAGGTGAGATCACTACCACCGGTAATGTTAAATACAACACCTCTAGCTCCTTCAATAGAACTTTCAAGTAGTGGAGAAGAAATGGCTGCGATCGCCGCTTCTCTTGCTCTTGATTTTCCTGAACCAATACCGATCCCCATCAATGCTGATCCCGCGTCAGCCATCACAGCTCTAACATCAGCAAAGTCAACGTTTACCAATCCAGGAATTGTGATGATATCAGATATACCTTGTACCCCTTGACGCAGTACATCATCTGCATAACGAAATGCTTCTTGGACAGGCGTTTGCTCAGGGATCACCTCTAACAGCTTATTATTAGGAATGATAATTAGTGTATCTACTCTACTTTTTAAAGCTTCGATTCCTTGCTCAGCTTGGCTAGTGCGACGGCGTCCTTCAAATATAAATGGACGAGTCACTACACCAACAGTAAGTGCTCCCATTTCTTTGGCGACTTCCGCAACAATTGGCGCTGCACCAGTACCAGTTCCACCTCCCATACCAGCAGTAATAAAGACTAAATCCGCACCCTCTAAAGCTGTAGCAATCTCATCTCGTGATTCTTCAGCAGCTTTTTGACCAATAGCAGGGTTTCCACCTGCTCCCAAACCGCGCGTCAGCTTTTGTCCAATTTGTAATCGGCTAGTAGCTGAGGCTAAGGTAAGAGCTTGAGCATCAGTGTTGATTGTCCAAAACTCCACATTAGTCACATCTGAAGCGATCATCCGGTTGACAGCATTTCCACCGCCGCCACCTACACCAATCACCTTGATATTAGCAACTCGTCCGGGAACAATATCGCCAATGCGGGTGTCCTCGCTAGGAGTTTTCTTACTGTCGTGGCTTTGGCCAAAGTTTAGCCCAGAATTATTAAAAGGATTAGTGGTATTGATAGCCAGTGAGATTCCTGGTTGTCCTGGAGACTGGGAATTTTTATAAGTAAGCCCTTGGTTATTCTCAAGTGTCATTGCGTTTGTGAAAGGTAGATAAACGACTTTTTAAGGTGTTATTCACCTAAGAATCAACTATAGTTTGACGCTGCCACAGTCTATGGCACTTTTATGTCTTGTCCTTTTTATTGCCACCCTTTTGGGGATGGTAAGGGCGAAAGTTTGCTATAGGATAAGCCCCAATGGTAACTGCTCCTACAGCCAAGTCTCAAGAAGTATAGCTATATTTGCCTGAAATTAACCTGTATAACTTCCACAAGATATTAATATATTGACTACTATTTTGTTGATTTTGCTCATTAAACCTTTAGTATCTCATTGCCCTCGTTTTGTTGATCCTAGTCAATTATACTTGTAAAAAAGCTTACTACTATTTTAAGTGTTAGTTTTTTACTATCAATATTAATACCTGTTGTGTTGGTATAGGTTCCTTTGTCAGGGTTGTGAAAGTCCTGATCAATAGGCTGTTTGGCTGACTCTTATACTTTTTAGTTGGGTATGAGAAATACTATTTTAGTGACTAGCCTCATAAAATGGGCATTCACACAATAGTTTCTTTTTCTCAGAGCATCTCCTGTACTCTATTGCAGCAATATTCTACCTTCACAAAAAAGTAGATTTTTGCAAAATGGCTTGGTTTTGCTCATCAACTATCTGTCTAAAAGACGCCCTCATAGCCCCTCAAGCAGTATTCTTACGATAAAATACGTACAAACTCAACTTGAACACCAGGCGTTACGTCCAGTCAAATTTTAGTTAGGCAAACAAGCTTTTTCAGCAAAAATGCCATGAATTCGATTATCTAACATTTTGCATCTATCAATAAGATGCGATGGTAACAAAAACAGCAGCTTTTCATAGCAATATCAAATTTTACGATTATCCCCCCATTCTAATTAGAAGTTAGTGCCGATGTTTATATAGATTGCCGGAAATCCAAAAATCATAAAATATATCGATCAGCATAAGACTTCTTTATTAACTTCGAGTTTTGCATAAATTAAGCATGCCAATTGTTTTTAGCGAGGTTGAGGACTACTTTGTTTTTTCTGGTTCATTTGTACTAGAGGATATTCTGGGTTTTTCAAATCAATATACTCTATCTGACTGAGATTGAGTTGTACAGGTAGATGACGCATTTGTGCCATTACCCTGATTTTTTCGGATAAATGGAAGCTTGGTGTTCCCAGGTGTACCGTTCCTAGTTCTGTTTTCAAAATTAAATTTGTAGGATCTTGCCAATCAATTTCCATAACTTTTACCGAACTTTGACTCAAAGCCTGATAAAGTTCACTCCAATAGGGGCGGTATTGTTCTGGTAACCCAATAACCTTTAAATCGGGTAACCGTACACTCGAATGTAATAATGTGAATTTTTCTAAAGGCATCCAAACTCCACTGGAGTCTATTAACCCTACAACTCCTGTTTTCTTGTGAGTGTCACTATTTTTTTGCTCTTTAGAAGTTTCAGTCAACAGACTGGTTTGTGAAGAAGTCTCGTTTGGATGCTCTTTATTAGAAGAAGGAGGATTGACTAACTTAGTGGCTGCGGATGACTCTCCCGCACTAGCCAAAGCAAGTGTCTGGCTGGACTTATTTTTTGGGGTTTTCCCATCAGATGCAGAGGAATCATCAACGCCTGCTTGCTCTTCCGTTGTACGAGTCGGTAAGAGTGGTTTCGCTCCAGAAGGAACAGAACTACTGCTGGGGTTTGCATCTGAGCCGACTAAGGATCTAGAGCGCTTGTCGAGTGCGATCGCTACAGGTACTCGTTCCTTAATTTGAACTATTAACCCAGGAGGAAACAGGCGGCGACTGACATACGCTTGTTCAATCATAGGTTGATTTTTAAGAGATTCAGCCAGGCGAGATGGTTGAATTCTCAATAAAGACTGGGGATAAGATAGTACCAGTAGTGACTGAACCGCTTCATCAGAGAGTAATTGGTTACCCGAAATCACAACGTCGTGAGAGTCTGTTACCACCCAAATCGGCTGAACTGCTAGCCACAGAAGCCCACTTGCCAGACTACTAATTGCTATTGTTCGCCAGGTAGCTTGAATAATTTTTAACTGTCGCCTTTTACGTAATCTCTTACGCCGTCCTTCTAATTTTTTACTGGAAACTGATATGATGCCAGCCATTCAAACCCCTTTCACACTTTGAGCCCAAGTATTTGTTACACTCGTACTATTAAAATGACCTAAGTAAACGCGCTTGGCTAGGTATAGCCTCTTTTTTTGGAATTTTTTTCACATTTCATAAAACTTTATAGCAACTATAGCAGTCCTATTAGTCCTATAATCGCCCTATTTTAAAAGTGCTACTAGTAAGACTTCGGTGAGTCAAATCAGCACGAAGACTGAAAAATTAAGTAGACTGTCTTGAACACAAAAATTTCAAAATCGGAACCAATACAGAGTCACTGATCCCCAATCCTAAATCAGGAATTGTTTGCCATACTTCTTGACAAACCAATCCTAATATGCAAATACGAGTTCAACTCGAAACATTTTTTCCGTGAAAACTGTCATACTAAATATTTTCCTTTTTCCGAAGAATTAACAACCACTAATGTAGCTGATTTTTGAGGCAAGAGGTAATATTGAGGACATTTGATCAAATAAAATTTTTTGCTAGTGATTGCGAAAAATTAATAATCCCATATATACTCCTAGAGTATTGACAAAAAATTCACATAATAGTAGGTCACTATTACGTAGCTCTTGACCAAAGTGCTGAAGTCAGTCACTGTCCTAGAAACTACTCTGCGGCAGACTAAGAATTTTAGCGTCTGGTAGCTTTTTTTGGTCAACAATGGAAAGCCCTATAAAATTCATCTAAGGTTCAGTAAAAACTAGATTGCCAAAAGCCTGACAGTTGCTGTAAAAAGGACAAGCTAACTTAAATCAACGACAATACAATCTCTACCATCATACGGGTGTTTATTAAAAGGAAGATAGTCTCATAGAGTAGCTCATTGTATCTGTTGAACGGTGGTTTTAGGAAAGTAACGACCGGTCGCGCTTAGGATTAAGCGATAGGAGCCCGCAGCAAGTCTTTGAGGACTGCGCGCTCCAGGATTGGGTATAAACGATTAGTTGCTGAGAAACACATTCTTTCCCAGTACCCAGTACCCAGTACCCAGTACCCAGTACCCAATCCCCAATCCCCAATCCCCGTAAGATCTAGGCTCTGCTAGTAAATCTCCAGCACTATGCTTTCAAAGGTACAACTTCTGCCTTGAATCATGTGTCTAGATATTTAGGGAGAGATTATTTGTATCTATTTATACAAATAATTGGCATTATAACTTACATGAGAACAACACTGAACTTGTCACGCTTTTTCAAAGCCTGTAACCCTAGTAAAACAATAGTTATGGGTGACGCGTTTGATCGGCAGTACTACATAGATTTCTCTGAGGTACGTGGTTGCAAAATAGTTGAAGAATTGCAACGAACTATTACCCGTATTTCCCCGGATGACCCAACTTGCCAGTTATTTACAGGTCATATTGGCTGCGGTAAGTCAACGGAGTTGCAACGGCTAAAGACAGAATTAGAGATAGCTGGGTTTCATGTGGTTTATTTTGAGTCAAGTCAAGACTTGGATATGGCGGATATCGATGTTAGCGATATTCTATTGAGCGTAGCCCGCCAAGTGAGTGTTAGCTTAGAAGCAATTGATATCAAAATTAAACCTGGTTACTTTGCTAATCTCTTTAGAGAAATTGGGGATTTTTTGCAAACTCCTATTGAGTTATCAGGACAAGTAGAATTATCTTTAGGTATTGCTAAACTTACTGCAAAAACCAAAGATAGTCCGCAGTTACGGACTCAATTAAGACAATATTTGGAACCTCGGACAAATAGTATTTTACAAGCCATTAACGAAGAGATATTAGACAAAGCTATTGAACGTTTAAAGGCTAGGGGTCAAAAAGGACTGGTTGTTATTATAGATAACTTGGATAGAGTCGATATGCGTCCTTTAGCATCTGGGCGATCGCAACCAGAATATCTCTTTATTGACCGTGGTGAACAGTTACGTCGCCTGAAATGCCATGTTGTTTATACAATTCCTCTCGCCTTAATTTTCTCTAACGAGTACGAAACACTAAAAAACCGTTTAGGAGGTGGTATTGCACCTAAAGTTTTGCCGATGGTACTCGTACGACAAAGAGATGGTAATGACTACGAACCTGGGATGTTTTTGTTACGCCAACTAGTAATGGCAAGAGCCTTTCCAGAAATTCCTTGGAATGCAAGACTAGAATTAATCACAGAGTTATTTGATAAACCCGAAACTTTAGATAGACTATGTCGAGTTAGTGGTGGTCACATCCGTAATTTATTAGGATTACTTTACAGCTGCTTACAAAGGCAAGATCCACCTTTTTCACGGCATTGTTTAGAAGCTGTAATTCAGGATTATCGCGATGATTTGTTATTAGCAATTGATGAACAAGAGTGGCAATTGTTATATGAAGTTGTCATTCAGCAAAGCATTAAAGGCGAGTCTGAATACCAGAGCCTATTAAGAAGTATGTTTGTATTTGAATACCGCGATCCTTCCGGACGGTGGTTCGGTATTAGTCCAGCATTAGCAGAAACAGAAAAAGTTCAAGCTTGGCAGCAGCAACTCATAAAATAATAGCTGCACGAGTCAATAATCAATAGCAAAATACCAAAAGCTGTTGATTATTAACTCTTGAAGAAAATTAGGGAATAAGTGACAGAAAAATTTTTCATAAACCCTAATAGCCCAATTTCTATCACCAAACCCATAATACTTTCTTTTGATTTTCCGTAGTTTCTAATTATGAAAGAGTGTCATGTTATAGCAGAAATATCAACAGAAAATCAGCGGTCTTTGCAAACATTGCTGCGGGCAATTGCTTTATCAAAAGGGCAATTTTCCCTAATTTTTGTTCGGTGTAACTATGAGAGATTACGAGAGGAAATATTAGTTGATATTCACTCTTTGTCTAAGGATACGAATTTACACGAACTTGTTCTTTCACCATCAACAACTGCTCTACATACGACCATTATCAAAGAACTCTTTGACGATAATCCAAATCTGGCTACGGATTCTCAACCTTCAGCTGTAATGATTTTTGGTCTAGAGTCAATCATCAATCTTGAAGACCAAATTATTAATGTTAATCAAGTAAGAGATATCTATGCTGAAAGTTTTCAATTTCCATTAGTTTTCTGGCTCAAAGATCAGGTCGCAACATTGCTTTCTAGGGTGGCACCCGATTTTAAAAGTTGGGCTGCAACCACCATCAGATTTGAAATGGAACCAGAAGATTTAGTGGCTATGATAAGACATGAAACAGAACTTCTATTTGCTAAAGTTTTAGAGGTGGGTGCTCAAAGATTTTTATCTAATGCAGCCCTAGATTTAGATCCTAAATCATCTCAACACTGGGAAATTGAATTAGCCCGTAATGATTTACTTCGTTTATATGGTATTAAATTAGAACCGGAATTAGAAGCTTGTATTGAATTTGTGTTAGCACAAATTCATCACGCAAATGATCAAATAGACAATGCTTTGTCCCATTATCAAAGAAGCCTTGATTTTTGGCAGCACCAGGTAGAAACCTCATCGGCTCATCTTTTAAGAGAGGCTGTAGTGCTATTTCACCTAGGGCTATGTTATCGCCGGATGGCAGACTTATACCCAGAGCTTAATAAAGGCTACTGGCAAAAAGCGTTATCTTTCTTTAGAGAATGCTTAGAGGTATTAGAAGCATCTCAAAGAAAAGATTTAGTTGCCAAATTTATTTTAGCCGTTTGTGAAATGCTACAACGTTTACAAGCTTGGGAAGACTTACAAAAATTGGCTCAAGAGTCATTGGAACTGCATAAAACTTATGGAACAAAGGCTCAAATTGCTCAAGATTATGGTTTTTTGGCAACAGTGGCTGCATCTTGTTGTGATTGGTTGGAAGCTGATAAATTAGCTAACGCAGCGCTTGCGATCGCAGAGGACACTCCAGAAGTTTCGCGACAGCAAGAAGCTTGGTATCTTCTACTACTTGGGCGCGCACAAAGACATTTAGGTGATCCAGAGGAAGCTATCAATCATCTAGAATGGGCAAAGGTTGTGTGTGAACCTCAATACGAACCATGCTTATATATAGAGATTTTAGAAGAGTTGCGATCGCTTTACTTTTTTGCGCATCGTGACTATCTAGAAGCGTTCAACCTCAAACAAGAAAAAATTCAAATAGAACATCAGTATGGCTTTCGTGCATTCATTGGAGCTAGCCAATTACAGCCACAACGCTATAGAATTAACCCAATTTGTGGGGTGCAAATCTCACCATGTAGTGTTGAAGTTGCGCAAGAAATTATAAATTCAGGAAGACAGCAAGATGTTAATCGATTAATAGAAAGAATATCTCGTGCTGACTGCAAACTTACGGTTGTTCATGGTCCTAGTGGGGTAGGCAAAAGCTCAACTCTCAAAGCTGGTTTAGTACCAGCCTTAAAACAAAAAGTCATTGGCGATCGCCTGCCTTTGACGGTGTTTTTGTCTATTTATACGGATTGGCTTACCGGTTTGTTCTGTAGTTTAAATCACGCGATCGCACAAACAGATATCTCTCTTATTTCACAGATATCGTGTTCGAATATTTTAGAAAAATTACGTTTATTATCTGAGCGTAATTATACAATTATTTTAATTTTTGATCAAATTGAAGAATTTTTCTTTGTCAACACAGATATAAATCTCAGAATAGAATTTTATAAGCTATTGAGCGCTTGCTTAAACATTCCATTTGTAAAAATTATTTTGTGCTTACGAGAAGATTATTTACATTACTTATTAGAGTTTGAGCGACTAAGTAACGAGAAAATCGAACACACTTATGATATAGGAGTGATAAATAAAAATATTCTTGATAAAGATATTCGCTATTACTTAGGAAAGTTCTCCACTCAAGATGCTATAGAAATTATTCATAATCTAACTCAACGCTCTCACTACAAAGCCGAAAATGAACTTATTAATCAACTAGTCATAGATTTAGCTGGGGAACTTGATGAAGTACATCCAATTGAATTGCAAATAGTAGGTGTTCAATTACAAGTAGAAAAAATTACTACTCTTGAAGAATATAAAAGTTGTGGTGGCTCCCAAAAATTAGTAAAACGTTGGCTTGAAGAAGCTATTAAAGATTGTGGAGAAGAAAACCAAGAACTCGGTTGGAAATTACTCTTTGAGTTAACTGATGAAAAAGGCACTCGACCGCTCAAAACAAAAGCAGAATTAGGGGAGAGGGAAACTTTCTCATCATCTGCATTAGATATGATTTTAGAAATTATGGTGGGTAGTGGTTTAGTGGTGCGAGTTTTAGAAGAGTCGGGAGAGCGTTACCAGTTAGTGCATGATTATTTAGTTGAACCAATACGCCAAAAAAACAATTACTGTATAGTAGCCGAATTTAAAAAAGTCCAAATTGAAAAAAATAGAGCTGAAGTAGCACAAAAGCTTTCTCAAGAACAACTGTATTTGGTTTTGCAGCGGCGCTTGCGAGAAGCACGTTTAACAGGTATAGTTTTAGCGACAATGGTAGCGACAATAGGAGCATTATGGTGGCAAGCTAATGTACAAAAACAAGCCGCTGTTGTTCAAACTATAAGAGCTGAACGTAGTGAAACTAACTTAAAAATTAGTGGGCTTACAGCTGCTAGTGAAGCCTTATTTGCTTCAAACAAAGAGTTTGATGCTTTATTGGAAAGTTTACGAGCATTTCGGTTACTCAAACAAACAAATACAGTTCAGCCAGAGACTCGAATGCGGGTAGTTACAGCGCTACAGCAAGCTGTTTATGGCGTAGCGGAAATCAACCGTTTGGAAGGGCATCATGATATTGTGTGGGGTGTGAGTTTCAGCCCTGATAATCAACTATTAGCATCAGGGAGTACAGATCGGACAGTAAAACTTTGGCGTTCCGATGGAGGTTTACTCCAAACCCTTAATGGTCATAGCGATGCTGTTACAAGCGTGAGTTTCAGTCCTGATGGTAAGTTACTAGCTTCTGCTAGTCTGGATAAAACAATCCGACTCTGGCATAGAGACTCTATAAACGCTGAATTTGATCCATGGTCATATAAAACCATAGAAGGACACGGAGATTGGGTTTATAGCGTTAATTTCAGTCCTGATGGTAAGTTACTAGCTTCTGGTGGTAAAGATGCTAGCGTCAAGCTCTGGAGTAGCAATGGTAATCGGCTAAAAGTACTACGAGGACATACTGGCTGGGTTAACTGGGTAAACTTTAGCCCTGATAGTCAATTTCTCGCTTCAGCAAGTGAAGATCAAACAGTAAAAATTTGGCGACGGGACGGTACTTTAGCACAGACTTTGTTAGGGCACTCGAGTGGCGTAACTTATGTGGCTTTTAGCCCTGATGGTCAAATGCTAGCAACTGGTAGTAGAGACAAAACAGTAAAACTTTGGCGGCGGGAAGAACTTAAGAGCAGTAAAAATGGCTTTGTCTTTCGTCTGGTGAGAACCTTACAGCATAGTGGTACCGTTTGGAGTTTGAGCTTTAGCACTAATGGGCAGAATTTAGCTACCGCAGGCGATGACAAAAAGATCAGCCTTTGGAATATCAGTGAAAGAAACTCCTTAGAAAACCGCCCTTACAGAACTTTCAAAGGTCACAATGATGCTATTGCTAGCGTAGCTTTTAGCCCAGATAACAAACTGTTGGCATCCGGAAGCTATGATAAAAGCGTTAAACTTTGGCGTTTAGATCCTCCAAAACTCTCTATTTTGAAAGGTCATGAAGACAGGGTTTTGAGTGTTGCCTGGAGTCCTGATGGGAAAATATTAGTTTCAGGGAGTCGCGATCGCACTCTAAAACTTTGGCAAAGATACAGCAATACTAGTGGCGTAGAAACACGACTTTACAAAACTTTACTTGGACATACAGATAGAGTAGCAAGCGTTAGTTTTGATCCTCTGGGACAGATGTTTGTTTCGGGAAGCTATGACAAAACCTTAAAACTTTGGCGGCGTGATGGGTTGTTTCTCAAAACGCTGAGTGGGCATAGCGGTAGTGTGATGAGTGTCAGTTTTAGTCCTGATGGGCAGTTGTTGGCATCAGCGAGTAAAGATAAAACGGTGAAATTGTGGAATCGTGAAGGTAAGTTATTAAAAACTCTTAATGGACACCAAGGTTGGGTGAATAGCGTGAGTTTCACTTCTGATAGTCAGCTTCTAGCCTCCGCCAGCGATGATCAGACTGTAAAACTTTGGCGACGAGATGGTACTTTGTTAAAAACTTTTTCACCTCATGAGAGTTGGGTATTAGGTGTAAGCTTTAGTCCAACTGATAAATTAATGGCTTCTGCTAGTTGGGATAATACTGTAAAGCTATGGCGATGGGATGGCACGTTGTTGAAAACTTTGCTTAAAGGATATAGCGATAGTGTCAACGCCGTTAACTTTAGTCCTAACGGGGAAGTTTTAGCTGCCGCCAGTTGGGATAGTACGGTTAAGCTTTGGAGTCATGATGGCAAATTGATCAAAACTCTCAATGGGCATCGTGCACCTGTACTGAGTGTCAGTTTTAGCCCAGATGGTCAAACATTAGCATCAGCTAGTGATGATAAGACAATAATTTTGTGGAATTTAGATTTACATAACTTGCTTAGTCGTGGTTGTAACTGGGTGAGAGATTATCTTCAATCTAATCGCAATGTTGACCAGCGCGATCGCTCTCTTTGTAACTAAGAGGGAGCAGCCCCTGTGGGGAAGTCAAAAGTCACTCATTCAAAAGTCAAAAGTTACTGAGCCGGGGGAGCAGAGGAGCAGGGGAAGAAGTCCCCAGTCCCCAGTCCCCAGTCCCCAATACCCAATCCCCAATACCCAATCCCCAGTACCCAATACCCTATAGTTATTCCAACATTTCTTGCTGTAAAAATGCTAAAAAGGCTTGTAGCCTCATTCGTTCAATATAAGGCCAGCCTCCGAGAGATTCCATATCTTTAAGAAGTGTGTAGAGTCCTTGACGGTTGTCAGGCAAACTTTTTTGGAACGCTCCATCTCGGATCTGTTGGTGTAACTGTTCTAACTTTCGTAATATAGCCAAAAGGGCGATAACATCACCCTGACAATCTTGCACAGCATCATCGACTACGGAGGCGATCGCTTGCAGTTTATAAGACAAATTCTCTGAGTCAATATTTCTAACGTTGCTCATAGCTCCCTATTCTTGTAAATTGAGGTCACCTCAAATTTACCGGAGATTTTTGGGTTTCATGTAGCCATAAGGTAAACCAAAGGATAAATCCGGTTAGTGGGGGCAGTTTAATTCAAACCAGCGCTCGAATCCAACCCACTCTTGGGTTGCAATTGCCCAATGCCCCATGCCCAATGCCCAATGCCCCATGCCCCATGCCCAACAACGTATTATTTTGATAGATATTTTGATTTTGAGTTAAAAAAAATCGTATGATCTGGCTGACTTCCCTAATTACTACAGTCAGCACCCAACGCGTTTAGCTGTAAGCTTTAACAAAGGGAGACATTGAAGTACATTTAGCACAGAGAGAAGTTTGAACGGCTACTTTTGCCGTAGACACCTATTGGGTGACTTGTCAAGAGACATCACAGCTTCAGAGTTTTACAACTTAGATATTAATTTTTGAAATTGAGGTTGACCATGAGGTATCGCGCTTTAATTGTTGGATTCTTGGCTTTTTGTTTAAGCTTTCTAGCTGCTTGTACTGAGGGACCGTCCGAAGCTAGTACAGGAACAACGACGGCTCTCACCTACGATCAAATTAGAGGAACTGGCTTAGCTAACAAATGCCCACTACTGGCAGAAACAAGCCGTGGCTCTATTCCGATTGATCCTGGCAAGTCCTATACCTTAAAAGAACTTTGCTTAGAGCCAACCAATTTCTTTGTAAAAGAAGAACCTACAAATAAACGACAAGCACCAGAATTTATCGCAGGTAAGTTGTTGACTCGTCGTACCTACTCTTTGGATCAGGTTCAAGGAGATCTTAAGGTAAATGCAGATGGCAGCTTGACTTTTGAGGAAAAAGATGGTTTCGATTTCCAGCCTATAACTGTACAACTGCCCGGGGGTGAGCGAGTAGCTTTACTGTTTACAATCAAAAATTTAGTGGCTAGAACACAACCTAACTTAACTAGCCTTAACACCTCAACAGACTTTCAAGGCAGTTTTAAAGTCCCCTCCTATAGAGGTGCTGCTTTCCTAGATCCTAAAGGTCGTGGTGTTGTAACAGGTTACGACAACGCGGTAGCTCTCCCTGCACAAGCCGACGACAAAGAACTTACTCGTGCCAACGTTAAGCGTGCTCAAGTTCTAAATGGCAAAATTTCCTTACAAATCGCAAAAATTGATGGTTCTACTGGTGAAATTGCGGGTACTTTTGAAAGTGAACAGCCCTCAGATACTGATTTAGGTGCTGAAGAACCAGAAGAAGTTAGGATTCGTGGTCTGTTTTACGCTCGAGTTCAACCAGCTGATGCTTAAATTTTCTTAACTATCGTAAATGATTAACATTTACGGTTATACGTCCCCCTTCCTTCCTTATCTACTGAATTAGGAAGGAGGGGGTTATTTATGAACAAGAATTCAGGAGTCAGGAGGAGCCACTTCTGCGGGAGGGTTTCCCTCCGTAGGAATGTGGCGTTCAGGAGTCAGAATAAATATTTGTTTAAAACCTCATCCCTGATTGACGAAAGAGGAGTTGAAGGATTTTTTAAACACCATCCCTTTATGGTTGGTGCATTCTGTTTATTGAATTCTGACTCCTGAATTCTGACTCCTGACTCCTTTTTATAGCTATAACTTAACTTTAAGTATAAAATATTTTATTTCCGTACAATTTCGGTTCTAGTTTCGGGTAAAAATTTCCTATTTTTGTTTTAGGTAGTTTTTCAAAGCTACAGTTCAAACCAACGCCCACGAAGCAACAAAATATCCCCAACTGCTTATTTGAATTAGGCTATGTACTCAATCCATTTATGGCAGGTATTCGCGTATTGAAAGTTTGTGCGCCATAAATGAGTGTCATCTCTGTAGGAAATTGAAAAATCTCCTATAGCAGTGCTGTGCTAACTAATAAATGCTCAGTAAAAACCGAGTATCTATAAACAATAATAGCTTGATAAAAAGGCAATTTTTTAAATATTTGTTTGATTAATTAATGAATTAATGGGGTGCTATGCCTACCACAATTGCCGATGACCTGAAGCATGAAACTTGGCAGCTATTGCGAACATACCAGCAATCGCGCTCAGCAGATGTTCGCAATCAACTGGTACAACTTAATTTTGGACTTGTCAGAAAAGAAACGCATTATTGGATAAATCAATGCCACGAAAGTTACGAGGATTTGCTTCAAGTTGGGTGCATAGGTTTAATTAGAGCTATTGAAAAATTTGAAATTTCTAAGGGTTATGCCTTCAGCTCTTTTGCAATTCCTTACATACGTGGAGAAATTCAACACTACCTTAGAGATAAAGGTGTAACAGTCCGAATTCCTCGACGCTGGTTAGCCCTGCAACAACAAGCAATAGCAGTTTCTCGTTCTTTACGTGAAAAATACAATCGTCAACCAACAGATTCAGAATTAGCAGCCGCACTGGAAGTTTCGCTAGATGAGTGGCAAGAAATTAAACTAGCATGGATTAATCGCTCTCCTTTAAGTTTAGATATGCCTGTAAATGATGGGGAAGAAGGTTCTATTTCTCTAGGAGATTTGGTTCCAGATCACCGTTACCGCAGCTTTCAACTAGCGCAAGAAGACCAAATTCGCGTACAACAAGCACTGGTGCAGGTAGAAAAATGCACACGCGAAGTCTTAGAGTTTGTGTTTTTGCATGATTTAACGCAAAAACAAGTCGCTGAACAATTAGGTATCAGTGTTGTTACGGTTTCTCGCCGAGTAAAAAAAGGACTGGACTTGTTGAAAAATTTAATGGTTGCAGCAGAAAATTAAGAGAAAGAAGTCAGGAGTCAGGAGTCAGGAGTCAGTATGAATGCTGGATTTAGCGGAATGTCGTAGGGTTTAAATTGCGTAAGTCCTGATTTTGAGAGAGATATTCTGAATTCGGAATTCTGGATCGTGATTCCTTGTTTAACTCAGTTTCAGTAGTATTTAGAAAAACCTTGGAAATCTAAAAATCTTGAGTTATAACGGTATCAGATTTCACCTTTGACAGAAATTTCAGAAGGTAGATTTCGGTAACCAAGTTTTTCTATGGCTCTTGAGAACAGCTAATGGGCAGAAATTCAAAAATTGTAGTTGCAGCCATTTTAGCTTTAGCAATTGTTGGATGTTCGTCGGAAGGAGAACAACAATCAAGCAATCCTACACTGACTAACACCCCAACAACAATTAAAAAAGGTGCAACTCTACCGTTTAATAATCCAGTGGTGCCTGCCAAAAAGACTCCATCATCTACTGTTGGGAGTGCTGGTTTAATTCAACCGACGAATCCTACAGAACGTATAGGTGTGGTATCAAAAGGACGTGCTGATCCTTTTGCACAAATTATAGGACCGTATCCTCTAAGTATCGCAAATACTACAGTAGTAGAAAAAACTAAAAATTTGCCTACTCCTAGAGTGGTTGAAAAACGCCAAATAAATAAGACTGTTGCCATCTCCCCCGCGATCAAAATCAGCAAGACTAAGAGCCCTTTGACTCGAGTAAAACCAAAGTTAAACCTTAGAACTAATTTAACTCGACCAGTTTTGCCTAAAGTATTACCTCAGGTAATTCCTAACCAGACTCTTGTCTCAGTCTTACCTCCACCTCCGCAACCGGAGTTAGCAAAAGCAGTTCTGGTTACAGGTGTGGTACTAGTAGGTCAAGAACCTCAAGCTATTATTAAAGTACCAACTGAACCAACAAGCCGATACGTACAGGCAGGACAACGACTAGCAAGTGGCTTGCTGATTAAACGTATTGAAATGAATGAAGGTTCAGAACCAACTGTTATTTTGGAACAATATGGTATTGAAGTTGCGAAAATGGTAGGGGAAGCACCTTTAAACTCAAAACCATCATCTGCTTTACCCGGAGCAACTTAAAAATATGGAGACAAGACAAAAAATAGAATTTACTGACTTACCTTTAGCTGTGTATCGAGAGATAGCTGCTCATTTGCAGCAGGTGGAAGGAGTAGAAGTGGGTTTAATTCCTCAGTCTTCTGAGTCATTTGATTATAATCAAAGTCAAATCGCTGGCTTGTGGATTGAACATACACCAAAGTCTGTGCCACAAAGTCGGCAACGCGTAGAGCAAATTTTGGCATATTATCGCAGCCGATATGGTGTTCGTTCAACTTGAACAAAAGGCAAAAGCATTTAAAAATCAACAAATTGGAACGCGGTAACTAATTGCCGCGTTTCATTGATTTTACCAACAAAAATATATTCGGCTAATTATTCGAGACCTTCCATAAAGTAGGTTTTCAAGATTATACATTATACCAATTTTTTGTGAAGCTGCATATTATTTTTACCCCCCTGTAGTCCCCCCTTGGTAAGGGGAACTTAGCCGGGGGTCAATATATGGAGCTTCATATAAATATGGTATAAGCAAAAATAAAGCTAAGCCTAAAATAATTCAGAGGGTGTCGGGGGTCAGTCAGTTGTTTCTCTTCGACACTCATTTTTCTTGAAACGCTTGTAGGGTAAGAATTCTGACCGGGTTATCTTTCATGTCTTCTTTGTCAACTACTAGTAACGACTCTATATGTTCTGTTATAATTCTCCCTTCAGTCATAAGAAAAACTGCTTATGCCTGTATTTAACAACAGTAAAAGATTGAGTTTGATTTGTCTTTCAAACCAATACAATAAAACCACAGCGCACCCTCAGTAAAATACCAAACAAAAGGTATTTTCCGTAGTTAGTGCGATGCTCCTCTCATAATTTCTTCATTGTGCCGTGCTAATTGTCACATAGCAAGAGGTTTAACATTTTCCAGTCCAATGTAAACTAAACCAACAAAACAGATTACTTACAAGTCCTTAAAACCCTACGCAAGTAGCCCTTCCAGCCACAAATGCTGGTTTAATTAAACAAAAAATCACCATATCTAAGTGTGATTGAGGCACAAACAAATACAAGTGTCTCTCTTTGAGGGTTTGCTACCTATAAAGGGACGTTTTCCCTTAAACGCTTTTTATTTGGTGATCTGAGAAAAAGACCAATTTTTCAGAAACCCGTTAATTTCTTACGTAATGATTCGGAAAATGTAACAAAAAGATGAGTGTGAGCATTCTGAAAGTTTTAAACCAACCCGGTTGGAACTATAAAATATCATACGAAGGGGTTTCTATCCTTGCCCCTAGCAAGCAACATGCCGCAGATCTTGCCCAAGATTACGGTTATGCTCTAAGCGAAACCGCCGCAAAAATTAATGGTAAAGTCCAGATCGGATGGAGACGCTGTAAGCAACCAATCGAGTTTTATGGGTGGATGAATTCCCATCCTTTATCCAGCGTGGCATTGACTGCCGAACGCCTCTTACCTTTCAATGGTACAGTTTTTTCAAGCCAGTTGAATTTACCAGTAGAGTTATTGCGCCGAATGGTTGCAGCTGCTGAAAATGAGCTTCCAGTGAGTATTGTTAGGCAAAGTGATAACAAGCAAATCATTGTTAACCAACCAATGTCTGACATGCTGGAGACTCCGCCTGAGATTGCCACTCAACGAGTAATGAATCGGTTTTGGCTCCCTGAAGATTTAGTAGAACTGGAACGACGGCTAAGCATCTCGAACCGATTCACCTGGACTTATTCGGGAGGGCTAAACGAGAGAACTTGGGCAATCCTCACAACTCAATTCGAGGTTTTCGAGGTCGAGGGTGTATGGTACAGACAGGGAATCTGCTTAGCAAGCCCTCAATATGTGCCTATTCCGCCTGGAGCTTTTGCTCCTGCTTAAATAGGGCTGTTGACTACTCGAATCAACAATTCTCAAACAGTATCGTTGTCAGATTCCCTTGTTCTGTTCGTTTAGCCAAATATTCTGCGCTTTATGTGTTATGGTAATCTGTTTAACGTTGAAATCTTTACTAGGTAAAGACATCAAACACAACAGTTTTTGGGGAGTTTTGCGCCCTGATTGTCAATTAGGTTATCCTGTTGCAATAGTTCACCTATAAGATCAATCTGAGCCTCATTCCTTCAAAAAAACACCGAGTCTGCCATTTAGCGCAGCAATGTAGATTTGATTGTTATCGACAATATCGTGTGCATTTACGAGTCATCAATGATTAAGATCACACCTCATTGCTGACTCTCTTCCTCCCATGCTCCCAACATATTTTGTTATGGGGTAAACTGGCAAACAAGGTAATCCAAATATTACCAAGGTGTTCGGTCTTGGGCATCACGCACAATGGAAAACTGGCAATTTCTGATACAGAAACAAGGCGATCGCTCTTGGCATTCCTTAGAATCGCCAAAAGTGGAAATTATTGAGGGGATGTATAGAATTGTAACTCGCTCTGGTCTCCCCAATATTAATGTGGAAGTGCGGGTAATTTACTCGTCAACTCTAGAAGTTCCCCCAAAGAGGCGGATTCAAAAGCGATCGCGTCGTACTACCGAAGATGGGCTAATGGTAGTAATTCCCTATACCTACCTTAAGGCGGGAATTTGGGAGTTACAATGCTGTGGTGATTTGATATCAGATAATCTCCGTAAATCATGGCAATACAGCATCTGCCTAGTAGTTTTGCCTAACTTATCTTTAGCTCAAAAAAACACATGGGGACAACCAGCACCACCCTTATCTAGCGAGGGGTTGAACCCTGTCATAGAATGCGACGATCAAGTAGTCATTGACGATCCTGTCTCCCCAGTCTGGCTCAAAGCCGATACAGCAGAAGAAATTTTAAAAAGTTTGGTTTCATTAGCGTTACCTCCCAGTGAACCACTACTAGAAGAGGAAATTTCGCTTGAAGATTCTCTACCAGTTATTGCGCTACCACTATTGCTAACCTTAGAACAAGAAACTTATATTACTAGCTGGGGAGAAACTCTCACTGTTAATGGGCGTGTGGAGCCTGAACAAATAAATTATGTTCTCGACGACAGACCAAACTGCGAAAGAGTTTACAATGGTGAGTTAAAAATACAACTCTCTTCTCCTGATACCTCAGAAATCCTAGCCCAAGAGCGACAACCATTACCAGAAGAATTCCTGCCATTTTCCATTCAAGTCCCCATTGAAATTCCATCTGAATGCAAATCTAAGCTAATTTTGGCTGATATCACCTTATATGGTTCATTTGTAACTGCGGGTGAACCAAGAGTTTTAGCGCATCAATCCTTTACAATTACTGCAAATGTAGCAGAATTGCTAGCAATCACCACTGCGACACAAACCACTGAGCCAGACGTTGTCGATAACCTGGAAGACGAGCCTGCGTCACATCAAGAAGCAAAACCATCTGCACCAATAAAGTTGGAGCTTTTTAATCTCGTAAAAACTGTAAAAAAAACTGAGCCTAACCTTCTGGCAACATCTCCAAAAAAATCCTTACCGCCACAACTTGTTGGGCGACAGATCGATAAAACACCAGCTTCCCCTCAACTACCTCAGCTTCCTAAACAGAACATCTACAAAATTAATGTACCAGCTATACTCCCAGCCAATAGAAGAACAAGCATAAGCACTACCTTTCCATACTTGAGACGAGTACAAGTCGAACCAGATCATCACCAAGAGGCGTTTGGCTTACAATATACAAACACGATTGAAGCTGATTATGAAGATATCCCTTACCAGAAAGACTCGTTTGGAGAGGAATTTGTTCCCTCACATAATGAATCAGTAGCCGTCGGTAATACTTACTTATCTCCTTTAATTAAAAAATGGGTACACACTCAAGGACACTCCTCACCTCAACCTCTTGAAGATAACGAAGACAAAGTTATTAGCAGCGAACATCTCTTTGAAGAACAGGTACAAGAAGTTTCCGAAAATGAAGCGCTCTCTGAAAAAGAGTGGGAGGAACCTATACCAGCAGATATCATTACTAGCTTAACGGATTTAATAGATGAGTTGTCGTTTAGTCTTATAGATCAATCATCTATGACATCCCCCACCACAGTAATTGCTGAAGTTCCCACTCCGAAGTATGTCAGTAAACCTTCTCCGGCTTTGGCTCAGGAAATTGTAGTATATGATACATATATCGAAGCGGAAACTGATATTCTCAAAAAACAGACCTCAAAACAAGAACAAAAATCAGTTTCAGATTTACCACCCATAACAGAACCATTGGCAATTCCACAACTACATATACCAGAAGGTGAGTTGATTGCTGGAAAATCTATTAGGGTAATTGTGCAGATCCCAGGTAATCGCTCTCAAGTTGCTGTGAAGTTATGGGTTGAGGATTGCCAAACACGGTGGTTACTTGATGCTCCTCGTTTATTGAAAAATTTACTACCTAACTATGAGGGGAAGTTGGAAGTAATAACTCACATCAACGTTCCTTTCGGCTGTTTGGAAATTCGTGTTGAGGCGATCGCAGTAGATATGGTAACCAAACAAGAAAGCCATAAAGCCAGTATACATAGGACTGTCATTCCACCTGATTTACTAAAATCACCTGTAGATGAACTGTTCCTGAGCATCTAGAAAGCTTAAATTTTTTCCAAAAAAATTTGTCTGTGTTAAAAATATGAAACAATTTAGAAAAAGACACAGAATTTGCAGTAAGCTCTTTTTAGCAAAAGAGCCGTAACTTCCCTTCTTCTTGAGAATGGGATGTAAGACGGACTAGCGTTTTCAGTACCTCGCTCTGAAGAGACGGGGTTTCAATTGTGCTGTGATTTAATAGGAATATTTAACTATGGCAGCTTCATTTTTACAGTCTATCTTCGTTCCCATAGTCACTTGGATTTTGCCAATTTTGACCTTCTCTTTTCTATTTTTGTACATAGAAAGTGACAATATTGGCTAGTAAGAAGATGTCAGGGTATACGGTTTAGGTGTTGAGGGTTAGAAATTCCTAAGCCTCAATTCCCAAAAAAACCGCCTATCTCATAGAGATAGGCGGTTTTTTCTGATTATATGTGGATCAAGCTAGCATTATATGGAGGAACCAATTCCGGCATAAGCTCCATAAAAGAAAATACCTACAACGGTAATCACACCTAACCCAGCGATTGTAGCCACGATCCACAGGGGAATTCTTCCACTTCCAGACACAGTTTTATCCTCCTTTAACAAGAAAATTATTTACGTAGGTTAATTAACAATTGCAAATGTGCTTGCAAAACCTTGGGTAAGGTAGAACTTACCCAAATCTATAGCCATGTATGACAGCTACTAGTTAAAGAAGTAACTGGAAAACAAAATACCGAGAACGAAAACGAGTAGTAATCCTAGGTAAAGCGAAGTCCGGTTGAGTTCAACAGGCTGCTTATTGGGATTGGGACTTCTTTCCATGATTTGCTCCTAGCGTTGAATAAATTGCATTGCGGCGATCGCGCCCAAGAAGAACACAGTAGGTACAGCCAGGGTGTGAACTGCAAGCCAACGAACTGTAAAAATTGGATAAGTAACTGGTTGATTGATGTTATTTCCGCTAGTCATGATTTCAAACTACTTTTACTTAGTAAATTGTTCAACTTGTTGTTTTGCTTCAAAACGGTTATTCAAAATTGGCAATTCCTGCCTTGTTTGTGTGTAATACTCGTTGGGGCGAGGTGTGCCAAACACGTCGTATGCCAAACCTGTGCTGACAAATAACCAACCAGCAATAAACAATGCTGGAATGGTGATACTGTGAATCACCCAGTAACGAATACTAGTAATAATGTCACTAAATGGACGCTCTCCAGTAGTACCTGACATTTAGATCCCTCCCTTGGCAACAATTGTTAATGAGTTTATTATCCTACAAAGTTTAGAAAGAGTTACAAGTTGCAACCTGTTTCTCATAAATGAGTATTAATACTCATCTATGAATCACGTTAAGCTTCCTCTGACTTAGAAGCAGCTGCAACTGTTGGTTGATATTTCAGCAAAACGCCGTGATCACCGATAATAAAACCTTTTTCTGGAGATAAGAAAACAATTTTATATAAATTACCGGGAACTCCTTCAACATCACGGTCTTTTTCCCAGGTTTTACCACCATCAACACTCAACAGCAAATTACCACTACCACCACTTACCCAAATTTCTTCAGGAGTGCGGTAAGCCAAATCAAGCAAACCCCAACTTGTAGAAAGTTCTGGATATTCAGTTTTCAGCCACTCACTAGGCTTGGCTGGATCGGTAAACTGTATTTGTCCTCCACGCGCTAGCATCCACATTCGCCCATTTTGAGTAAATCCCATATTTTCGACTCGTCGGGAACTATTGCGGTTATGGGGTTTCCAAGAATTTTCTCCTGGTTCCCAAGTCGAATAGAAATTACCCTTAGCTGAAACAGCAACATATTTGCCGTCAGCAGAGCGTTCCATATTACGAACAACACCAACAGCTTCTTCTACTTGGGCTTTCCAAGTTTGACCACCATCTGTGGTTTTATAGATGGCTCCCACATCAGTAGCCATCTCTGCTGTTTTGTCTCCTAATGCCAAAACACTAATGGGATTACCAGGAAGTTTTGCACTGAGGAGAATACGTGACCAAGAATGACCTTCATCAGTGCTGTGTAGTAGCACAGAAGGTTCTCCAGCTATCCACCCTTCATTGTTGGCAAAACTTACCGTGTTAAAGCGGTACCTTTGGTCATCGAGTTGTAACTTTACAGGTTGCCAAGTTTCTCCACCATCTTGAGTTTCCAAAATAGTGGCGCTGCTACCCACTAAATAGCCATGCTTAGGGTTATCAGTAAAGGCAATATCCAACAGTTTCGCATCTGTTGGCAGAGAAATAACTTCCCAAGGATTAAACGTTGTGGAGGGAACCTTACTACAACCTACGCACAGGAGGACAGCTACTAAAACAGCAAACAGTCGTTGCCAAATTCTCACAGTTGAAAACATCTTTATATTTCGTCAAATTGTGTAGTAAAAGTTTACCAAAGAAGGGGATTGGGGCAATGGGCATGGGGCATGGGGCATGGGGCAATGGGCATGGGGCATGGGGCATGGGGCATGGGGCATGGGGCATAGTGAATATAAGGTATGCTCAGTAGTTAGACAGAATTAATTACATTTTTTGATTTATCATTGCCCATTGCTTATTACCCAATGCCCAATGCCCATTGCATTTTATTGCAAACCGTAGAGACTTATAAAGAACAAGAAGGCGAGAACCAAGCCGCCAAAAATCAAGAGATTCTTCTGGGTTGGGGTGAGTTGGTTGACACCTAAACCATAACCTAGATTTTCTTTAAAGCCGGAAGCCGCGCCTACGCCACCAATGTTCGTGAAAGCGGTTGACTTAGCGCTGCAAACTGGACAACGCCAAGTTATCGGTAGTTCAGCAAAAGGTGTTCCAGGAGCAATGTTATGTTTGTCGTCCCCTTTATCGGGTTCATAGACATAACCGCAGACTCGGCACTCATAGCGGTCTAATGCGGTTGTATCAACAGCTGGTTCGCTCATGGTGGTCAGGGACAAATATTAAAGATACGTTAAAAATTATGACATAACTGTTAGTTCTTTCTATAGTCACTAAAAACGAATCAAATAATCTCTGGTTCTGTTTTCTGGGGATCAAAAAAATCAAAGCCGATATAATGTAAAAGAAGGTAACAAAGTTATTTCCACTTCAAGCGGTAGATTTTATTGTGTTTGTCCTTAGCGGTTATGAATACCTTCTAGGCTTTTTAATAGTATGTAGCCTAGTGCCTGCCTTGGCTCTCTCAGCGTCCAAGCTCCTGCGACCCACTGGTCGCAACCCAGAAAGGCGTACTACGTATGAATCAGGTATGGAACCCATTGGCGGTGCCTGGATACAGTTCAACATCCGCTACTACATGTTTGCTCTGATCTTTGTCGTCTTCGATGTAGAGACTGTGTTTTTGTATCCTTGGGCTGTTGCGTTCCATCGTCTTGGGCTGTTGGCATTTGTTGAAGCATTAGTTTTTATTGCAATTCTTGTAATTGCCCTAGTTTTAGCGGGGCGTAAAGGAGCTTTGGG
>NZ_JAAKGC010000212.1 GCF_017591665.1 Aetokthonos hydrillicola CCALA 1050
AATTTTAGGAGCGCGCGGTCAAATATGCTGAAAATACTCTTGAGATCCTTCAGCATAGGGCTGGTGTTGCCTGCTCTTCTTCTCCGTCCGGTACTGGGTGCGCCCCGACTGAACTTTTCATATGGGATTTTGGAGAGATCTATCTCTGTTAGTTCTCTTGAGAATTATGCTAAGACAGGCAAAGCTGATGATGAATTGTCTGCATATCTTGGCTACGTAGGAAAAGATAAACTGCCTCAGCTAAGGCAACTTTTACTGACTCCCATCCCTTTAAATGTCGTACAGGTTTCGCAATTTCTCTATACGCCAATTGGTGAGACATTGTTAGCGAAACTTGGAGAAGTTATTCAGCAAGAAACCCACACAAGTGGATTTTATGCAATTCGCGCAGCGCTCATTCTTGGGGCTGCTGATCCAAACGGTTTTACTTTATTAAGTGTGCTACGCAAATTCCCCTCAGCAGCTATTACGATTGATTTATCTCGCAGCTTAGCTATTGAAAATGAATTAAAAAATTTAGTCAATCAAACGCGGGATGCAGTTGCACTGATTAATCAAGAATTTAGCCAAGAGTCAGCTAGCACCTCTGTGGCGAATAATAAATCAATCGCAAACGTGGTGAGACGTGGAAATTTTAAATGGGACAAGCAAACTATCTCATTATATGATGCATCCCGCCAGCGAAAGTTTCTTTCCGATATTTACTTACCACAGACTCCCAATCCAGGAAAAGTGATTGTCATCTCTCACGGACTTGGTTCTGATCGAACAAGTTTTGCTTACTTAGCGCAACATCTTGCTTCCTATGGTTTTGGGGTTGCTGTTCTAGAGCATCCAGGTAGTGATGCAAAACAGTTGCAAGCACTATTAGCAGGTAGAGCACAAGATGTCACCAGTCCCAGGGAGTTTATTGACCGACCATTAGACGTAAAGTATCTGTTAGATGAACTCTCTCGGTTGTCTCGATCTAACGCAAAATTTAGAGGACGCCTAAATCTTCAACAGGTAGGCGTAATAGGTCAATCTTTTGGTGGTTATACTGCTTTAGCATTAGCAGGATCACCACTTAACTTTCAGCTACTCCGAAAGAACTGCGCGCTCTCGCGAAATTCACTTAACGTTTCGCTTCTACTACAATGCTTGGCTTTACGTTTACCACAATCTACATATAATCTATCAGATCCTCGTGTGAAGGCTGCGATCGCCATTGATCCAATTGTCAGCAGTATTATGGGTCAAGATAGTCTAAGCCAAATTAAAATCCCAACAATGATTGTTGCCGGTAGTGCTGATACTGTCGCTCCAGCGCTTCCAGAACAAATTCAACCATTTACCTGGTTAACAACTCAGAATAAGTATTTAGCATTAATTAATGGTGCTACACATTTCTCAACAATTGGAGATTCACCAAGCGATGCTAGTGGTGGTATCCCTGTTCCTGAACAGGCAATTGGTCCTAGTCCGACTTTAGCACGTCGCTATGTTAACGTTTTGAGTCTTGCCTTTTTCCAAGTGTATATTGCTGGGCAAACAAGTTACCTGAGCAACCTAAGCCCAAATTATATTAAGACCATCAGCAGGCAACCACTACCCTTAAGTTTAGTCCGATTCGTCCCCCTTCCTCAAAAACAACTTAACCCACGAAAAACATCTAGTAGGTAAAGAATTGCCATCATGTGCGATCGCGCTATCTTCGGGCAGCGCTTCGCTATCGCACTCAACAAAGAATTTTTGGTCGGTCTAGAGGAAATTTAATCAACTTTTTAAAGCGACCACACGGATTCTACGGTAATCTGCTATCCAAGTTCCATCTTGATAAAGCATTGGTTTCAAGCGATCCTCAACAGCGTGAATCACGTTTGTTTTTTGTTCAGCAGAAAGTCCCAAGAAAAATCGATTGGCAAACATCTCAAGCCAATTTGCCATACCCGCATCTCCGTCACTAAGAGGTGTTGGGCGATCAAGCAGCGCCGCATATATCACTTCAAATCCATGCTTTTCTAAGCAACTTGTGTACTCTCCGATGCTAGGAAAATACCAAGGAATAAACGTTGTAGAAGATGTCAAGTTCATTGCTTCAAGCACACTAAAGAGTTCTTGGGTAATTGCTTTGACATTTCCTTTACCACCAAATTCTGCTACAAAACGACCTCCGGGCTTGAGGGCTTGGTAAATAGAGCGAATAACTGCATCACTTTCTGGAATCCAATGCAGAACCGCATTAGAAAAGATAGCATCGCACGGTTGTTCTACCTTAAAATCTCGTGCATCAGCAACCGCAAATTGCAGATGAGGATAGTTGTGTCTTGCTTTTTCCACCATACTACTATCCGCATCAATTCCTATTGCCACAGATCCAGCCGCAGCAATTTTTTCGGTTAACTGTCCTGTACCACAACCAAGATCCAGTATCCGCTCTCCTACTTGGGGAGACAGCAATTTGAACAAATCTTCTGCGCGTTCCCAAACAAAAGAATGTTTGCCCTCATAAAGGGTGGTATTCCACTGATTCTGCCCCATGAAAAAATCTCCTTGGTACGGGGTAACTTAAAAGCACCATTTGAATAACTGTTTCATCTTTACAGTAAAGAATATACAGATGATTGTCCAATATATTTTTAATCATCTATTAATATGTAAAAGATATTAATCAGGAAACTGCATGGAACTACGACATCTGCGCTACTTTGTTACGCTGGCTGAGGAGCTACACTTCGGACGAGCCGCACAGAGATTGCACATTGCCCAACCACCTTTGAGTCAACAAATTCGCCAATTAGAGCTAGAATTAGGGTTCGAGCTATTTCACCGCACTAAAAGAATGGTGCAGCTCACAGAAGCAGGACAGGTCTTTTTAACAGAAGTTAAACGGGTTCTCGAGCAGCTTGATCAAGCAATTCAAATTGCACAACAAACTAGTCGTGGTGAAGCTGGACGACTTGTGATTGGCTTTGTTAGTTCTGCGTCGTATAATGTTTTGCCAAAAATTCTACGTATCTTTCGCAAGTGCGTTCCATCTGTAGTGTTGGAATTACGTGAGCTGACCACTAATGAGCAACTGCAATGGCTGCGAGAAGGGAGAATCGATGTTGGATTTCTTCGCCCTCCTGTTGAGGAAGCTTTGTTTAGTACAGAAACCATTTTTCGTGAGATGTTAGTAGTTGCATTACCAGAGGGACATCGGCTTGCACATGAACCTCAAGTGTTTGTATCGTCTCTGTGCAATGAACCTTTTATCCTGTTTCCTCGCAGAAACGCTCCTGGAGTTTACGACAATATTATAAGTTTATGCCAACAAGCAGGGTTTAGTCCAAAAGTGTCTCAGGAAGCGATAGAGATGCAGACGATTGTAAGTCTAGTTGCAGCTGAAATGGGTGTTGCAATTGTGCCAGCCTCACTTCAAAACCTTCAAAGAACTGGAGTCATTTACAAAACCTTAGAAGAGCCAAGTCCAGAAGTAGCAATTAACATAATTTGGAAATGTTACAATACGTCTCCCACTTTACAAAGATTTCTAGAAGTTGTAAGACAAGTTTTTCAAAAGTTCAAATAGAGCCTTCTAACTGCTCAGAACTTCCTTATTGTATTTTTCTATGTTATTGTCAATACTAGAAGATTGACTATTGCTAATAATTATCTTGATGAGTACTCAAATATCTTGATTTTAGGATCTGGTATTAACACTAATGTTAACACAAAATTTAAGGATTCATCTTATTTGCTTTAACTCCATACAGATACTTGAAAAAATATGATAAAAACTGTTCAAATTTTTGAAAATTCATCAGTTGAACGATTACTTAACCTGTGGGCTCAGCGTTATGCACCTGACTTGTCATCCCTAGATTTATATTCAAACCCCTCCAACTATGACAGGTTAAGGCATACAAACTCAGAACAAGGGCGATCTGAGACTGTATCTAAACTAACAAATACTTTACTTAATATTAATAGTCAAATGGCTTGGGTACAAACCAAGACCCTTCATGATTATATTCCCAATGTTTTGAATTTGAGCGAGGCGAGGCAAATAACCCAATTTGCGACACGTGTGTACAGAAAACTCCTGCAACTTTATCAACAGCCATCTTTGAATACTACTGTATTGCCTACAGACAGTCCATCAGAATTTGTACTCTCTTCACGACTATCATGGGGAAAGTCAGCAGTTACCCAGATAGCGTATGAGCTTGAACCAACATTACTCATTTATCAAGAGCAACTTCTGGTATCTAGGGACTGGCGCACTCTTGGCTTTATGACAACCCAGTTGAAATTTACTAACAGGTTGATTCTTAGGAAACTGACACAGATCGAGAAAGTACTGTTCAGCCCGTACTTGAAGTTTATTGAAGAGCAAGTTGCCATTCCCTGGCAAAGAGTTAGTGCAGCAGCTACCATCCATCAGTTGGGCTCACCAACATTAACTCTTGTCGAAGAAATGATCCCTGCGTGTGACGAAATCTCCCAGAGTGTTCACAATCAACTTGTTCAATTGTTTCCTAACTATCATAGCCGTAGTGGCTGCTTAACAGACCCCAATGTGGCGCACTCCAACATTCGTGATCTCAATATGTTTCAATCTTACCTTTGGTT
>NZ_JAAKGC010000213.1 GCF_017591665.1 Aetokthonos hydrillicola CCALA 1050
ACTTCAAACGATGTCGCTTTTGGTTGAGGGCTTTTTCTTGCCATTTTCATACCACATATTCTCTGTGTTCCCTAGTTTACTTGAATATGTGACCCTCTCTAGCAAATTTTGCGGTTCTAGTTTTTTTTCTTTTCGGTTCAATCATTTAGTCTAAACTCCAGTTAAACCCACAACTGAAGTTTTTTTCTTTCCCTGTTCCCTGTTAAGAGTTCCCCGTTCCCTTTTTTTTGTAAACGCAGCCCAATCGGGGGGACGACCATATTGCAGGTTGCTAGTATCGCTTTTCTTTAATACAAATTCATAAGTAGAATGAAGATGCTGTAGTACTCTTGGTTTAAGCACTCTACGTTAAGTTAAAATTTTGTCAAAATAGGGAGACTTTCAAAATGCAAATCACAGCCATTAAACGCGGTCAAACCTTAGAAATTTCCGAAAATTTGGATATTCCCGATGGTCAAGCAGTAAGAATTGAAATTATTGATGCTCAAATCAATTACGAAAAAGGCAAGTTTGGTGACAATTTAGAGGAATTCCGTCGGAAACATAATATTGCCGAATTAGATATCGATGTTGATGCTATTTTTGGAGATGTTCGCGATAAATCCCCCGGACGCGAGGTGAATTTGTGACCATTAAATTTCTGCTAGATAGTAATATAATTTCCGAACCCATGAAGCCAAAACCTAACACAAAAGTCATGGCGAAGTTATTGCATTATGTAGGGGAAATGTCAACAGCGACAGTAGTTTGGCACGAACTTCTATTCGGTTTAAATCGATTACCACCATCAAGAAAGCGCCAAGAACTAGAACGATACTTTCAAGAAGAAGTCAAAGCAAAACTGCCTTTGTTTTCTTATGACGATTCAGCCGCAGAATGGCACGCCCAAGAAAGGTCGCGTTTAGTTAAACTTGGCAAAACTCCCCCTTTTGTAGATGGTCAAATTGCTGCAATTGCCAAGGTCAATCAGTTAATTTTAGTGACCAATAACATATCAGATTATGCTAATTTTAATGATTTGCAAATCGAAAATTGGTATTTGTAAAAGACATTAGTAGCTCTTGATCTAACCTTCCACATAAGAAACATAAAGTGTAGAGTTTTGATACCAAATATACTTATGATAGAACCCTTCTTTAGAAGTCCAAACAGGTGTGTCGGCTGAAGGAGGCTTCATAAAAGCATTAGGGCTATTCTCATTGTTTAAGTATAGTATCTTATCTTTAAGAAAATGCTCGTCTCTCACCAAGTTTTTAATCACATGTTTGTAGTAAATCTCTTGTACTTTGAGCGCAATTTCTACATGTTTATCAGGAGTGTCATTGATAATTTTATACTTTAAATCTGAGTAATTACTAGGTAACGGTGCGCCAATCCACTTCTCGATCACTGCAATGGGAGCGGGCTTACCATCTGTATCACTGTAGTTCTCTCCAAACTGGAGACATCCATTGAGGAAGACTGAAATAATGAGTAATCGAGATAGCAAACTTTTCTTCATAATATGGGGACGTCTGCAAGTAAAATCATTCAACTAACCCGTCAGGAGTCCCCCACTGAATCCGGTACTCCGGATCAGTGGTTGGGACGCCAGTTGCTTCAAGCCGGGAAACCCGTAAGGGCGCACTGGCTCAGGAATGGCGGGGGAATTGTGTCGCATCCTCCAACTGCATCTTTAACGCAGTTAAAGTTATGAGGGGGATAGCGACACAATTCCCTATCTCAAGAGCGGGAAATACATAACTTAGAACTCCTTTGAAGTAACCGGACATTTCTAGGGTCAAACTGCCCAACCCGTGACCAGTTGTGGTCATAAACTGAAACATTCTTTGTTTTATTGGTACTGGTAAAGCCGCCAATCCAACCGCGCACAATTCCACTTTTTTGAGAAACCTCGACATAATCACCAGAGCGGAACCCAAAGGGTGTAACCGTTCCACCTTGCCGCTTAAGAATCCCGCCCTTACTATAATTTTCTTGGTGCAGTTTACGTCGAAACAGCTTGGGACGAGTCAACACAATGAATGGTGCTGGCGTTGCTTTACATTCCCCAGTCCATTCATGCCCGTGAGTCTTGGTAGTTACAAAAGCTTTGTACTCTATAAACGCGCTGCATGCTAGCGCTATAGCATCGTTTGCATGGGTTTGTGGAGTCTGTTTTGATTTATTGTTTTTGTCTTTGACGAGTCCTAATCGGTCACGGTATTTTCCTGTGTCCAACGAATCAACTTCTACAACGGGTGCAATTTTAGCTGCTTGCGCTCTAAACCATTCTTGACCAACAGTTACAGGTGAAATTCCAAAACCATTTTTCTTGGTGTTGCCTCCACAAGCTTCATCTCTAATTTCTGAAATTGGCAATATTAAAGCCATAACTCTTAGAATTCTTAGTTCCATCAGTCGGTTAGATAAAACACTTGGAGGAAGTTTCGTATGCCGTCTATTATTGAACCGTTTTTCTCTGTGGTTGCGTAACTTGAAAGGCTTGGAACGGTCTATTCTTTGACCACGACGAGTGCGTCTTAACTCGGATCTCTTGTCCATCTTTCCTGTTACAGATTGACGGTCTAAAGTTTGATTCTTTAACCCTTGGTTCTTGGATTTATAAAACCCAGGTAAACAAGCGTGGAACAATGCGATAGTTGCCAGTTTCGTCTGAAATGCAATACCTGTAAAAGCTTTTCCTCTATCTGTCCCGGCAATTATTGGTTGCGTTTTATAGCCAGATGGTTTTTCGGTAAGCTGCACGTAGAACACGCCTAATTTATTACGCTTTCCGATTGCTTTGCCCGATGCTATCCACTTCCTTGCCCTAGCTGGTGTTGTGGGCATTAATGGTTTAGAGCGTTCATCTACTACTGGCACTCTTGTTAATTGATTCATGGAGATAATCCAACGAATTGTATTTGAACTTTTAGCTCGTCCCTTCGGGCAATTTGGTAGGCTTGTCTCCCGTTCACGACCGGGCAATACAGTGGTACAAACTAGGGAAATATTTGTACGTGTAACCCTACCAAATCTCTTCGCCCTAACCAACTCTTGCGTCGCATACCGTGAGCCTAGCCGCTTACTAGGTGTTTTGCAAGCCCACACTTACCCGTCCCTTGCGCGTCTCCGCAGGAGAAGGGAAGTGTGGGTAGTTGACATACAGGACGATTGAACGAATTGAGCTTGTTTCACTCTATCAAGGTTAGACAACGAAATCGCTAAAAACCGAACACTGCGATCGGGTGCGATCGCTATATCGCTAGCTTTGGCTATACAAACTAGCCTACTACTTTGCTTGGCCTATCAAAGTAAATGCAGCCCAATCGGAAGGACGACCATATTGAAGCTTGGTTGCTAGCATCGCTCTTCTTAGCGCTGTTGCTTTGTCAATTTTTTGTTGCAAATTTTTATAAAACTCCGTCATCAAGAATTTTGTCGAACCATCATCAATCGCCCACAACGATACAATAACGCTAGGTGTTCCAGCACTAATTAATGAGCGTGATAGACCAATCACTCCATCACCAGTGATGCGTCCGCGTCCTGTGTCGCAAGCACTCAATACCACTAATTCGGCGCTGAGTTTTAAATTGAGGATTTCCTGAGATGTTAATAACCCATCATTTCCTAGATTCATCACCTGCGCACCAGAAGAGGAGCTTGGTGCAAGGGCTATGGCACTATTCAAACCTTGAACATCATCCAGTATCCCATGAGTCGCAAAGTGAGCAATTCGTGCTGTTGGTAGACGCTGCAAGATTGCGGCTTTGGTTGCGTCCTTTCCAATTAGGGGTTGGGTTTTCAGTAACGATGCGATCGCACTTGCTTCTTGTTCTGCACCGGGTAATGGGGGTAACTGTTTTGGTGGTTCACCAATTTTGGCTGATACATAAGGCATTATCGGATTACCCACAACTAACGGCTCCTGACTCCTTTTTTTCTGTTGATAATTACGGGTTAAACCTAAGACTTGAATCGATGGTGATGTGAGCATAGTGTGTTTTTCAATCAGGTATTTCCCTTCCTCATCTTGTAATGCAGGAAATGGCATCATGAATAAAGAACTTTGCGGGATAAAGATTACCCTGTCACCCTCTTTTTTTGGTAAAAGGTCAGCAATAGGTTGAATTAATAATTTATGTAAGTACTTGAATTGATTTTGTGCTTTCGATACAGTGGGGTTGTAAGATATTTTTGTATCGCGACTAACAGCGATAAAATCACGGCTGGTGGTAACTAACTGAGCTAAATTTGTTTGATATTTCTGCCACACCGGTTTTAGGCCAGTTTTACGAAATGTCACTTCACCTGTTGGTTTAATTACCCAGATATATAGTTCTGATTCTTTATATTGTTGTTTGCCTGAAATTTTGAAGTCATCGTAAATAATTGAATATTGCACGAGTGTGCTTGATTGCTGTTTGGCGATCTGTTTAATCTGCTGAATTGTTGGAGAACCGGACAAAATTTGCGAGTTGGAACGAGATGCAAGTAACTCAACAAATGCTCTAGCACGACCACGTTCAGCAACTTCTAAAGCTGCGTCAGTTTTATTTTGGGCAATCAGGACTTGTTGTAAACTGTTGTAGATGTT
>NZ_JAAKGC010000038.1 GCF_017591665.1 Aetokthonos hydrillicola CCALA 1050
TACAGATGTACTAAAATTTAGCGCTCCCCTGTGCCAGTTGCGTAAGTCCTGGCACATATTCTCTATTTTTCCTAGTTTACTTGAATATGTGACCCTCTCTAGCAAATTTTGCGGTTCTAGTTTTTTTGAGATTCATTTTGTGGTGTAAAGTCAACTAATACTGTGCCTGACGGTGATTGTTTAGCAGGATGAGGTAGTTTACCGGCTTTCCACCAACGCCAAGCAGTTTTGTAACTTACTCCAATGTGTTCGGCGTACTGTGATAATTTCATATTCTCAATTTAGCCATATTTGTCTATTTATGGGAATACTTGTCTATATTCTTTATAAAAATTTACAATACCTGAGAGTATTCGCTAACTCAGTAGTAAAAAACGATTATCTTGCTCGCCTACATTTAGCCGAACAAGATGTAGTAGTGTATCACGAAAAGACGACATCTACAGAGAAGTTATTTATTTTGACTTTTTATTGTTGCCTTGTCGTACTAATAAGCTAAAGTTTCTAAAGTTTCACGCAGGTACCTCTGTACTTGCTGATCAAGTTCAAGCTCTTGAAATTGAGCGTGATGCTCCAACAGCCAACTTTGAAATCCGGAACTGGCTGCGATCGCGTACTTTAAACTATTCCATATTTCGGCATTAGCAGCGAAGTGGGAATTACTAGAAGCTTGAATCCGAGCCATAGTTTCTCCGTCCTCAGTTTTTCACAGAGTTGTTAATAATTACTCGTTGGTTGATGGTTGGTTAAAATTTAACAGCAACCACCAACAACTCATAACTACAGAAGGAGTCAGAATTCGGAATTCAGAAGGAATGAGATGGGGATTTAAATCCCATAATTCACTTGCCATTAAGCCAGCATTCATAATACTGACTCCTGACTCCTGACTCCTGAATTCTTTCTTATCAACACTTTCTACTTAGACATAGAGAGTGTGCGGCGCTTAGTAACCATTTGGAAGGCTTCGATGATGTCATTGTCTTGCCATTCATTGAATTTATCAACGCCGACACCGCATTCATAGCCGGAACTCACCTCACGTGCGTCTTCTTTCATACGCTTGAGGGAATCAAGGACACCTTCGTAAATCACCTTACCACTGCGACGTACTCGCAGCCTACAGTTGCGAAGCAGCTTGCCTGACTGAATATAGCAACCAGCAACAGCTCCACGTCCCACAGGGAATACAGCACGTACTTCGGCTTGTCCAAGGGGTTCTTCTACCAACTCTGGTTCTAGGAGCCCTTCCAAAGCACCTTGAATATCTTCTAAGAGTTTGTAGATGATATTGTATTCGCGCACGTCAACGCCAGCTTCATCAGCAGCTTGTCTTGCCCCACTAGCGTAGGTAGTATTGAAACCAATGATGACGGCTCCACTAGCTGCAGCTAAGTCGATATCCGTTTGGGTAATTTCTCCCGCTGCCGCTAACAACATGCGTATCTGCACCTCGTTTTGCGGAATTTGCTTGAGTGATCCGACAATAGCTTCTACAGAACCTTGAACGTCTGCCTTCAGTATCAAGTTCAGTTCCTTCAACTCGCCTTCTTGCGCTTGAGCAGAAATGGTTGTGAGGGTAACACGTCCTTGCATGAGGCGAGATTGACGTTGTTTGTCGGCACGATCACTTGCAAGCGCTCGTGCTTGTTTTTCATTTTCAAACACTTCAAAATCGTCACCGGCTGCTGGCACATCGCTCAAGCCCAGTACTTCGACTGCAAACGAAGGAGAGGCAACTTCTACTCTCTTACCTCTATCGTCTACCATCGCCCGAACTTTACCGAAGGCAGAGCCAGCGACTAACATATCGCCCACATGTAAGGTACCGTTCTGGATTAGTAAGGTAGCAACTGCTCCCTTTGCTTTATCCAGATGTGCTTCAATTACTGTTCCTTTAGCAGATCGATCTGGGTTAGCAGAAAGTTCAGCCACTTCTGCTACCAAGAGAATCATCTCTAAGAGGGTATCTAGATTTTCTCCCTTGATTGCACTGACGGGAACCATAATTGTTTCGCCGCCCCATTCTTCTGGTGTTAGACCGTACTGAGTCAGCTCTTGCTTCACACGATCCGGCTGTGCGCCCTCTTTGTCAATTTTGTTAATTGCCACAACAATTGGCACTTCAGCAGCTTGTGCGTGGCTAATTGCTTCTATTGTTTGAGGACGTACACCATCGTCAGCCGCCACAACTAGGACAGCAATATCTGTCACCCGTGCACCCCGCGCCCGCATAGCAGTAAAGGCTTCGTGACCGGGAGTATCTAAAAACACGACTTGTTGAACTTTACCATCATGTTCAACGTCTACATGGTATGCTCCAATATGCTGAGTAATACCACCAGCTTCACCAGCAGCCACCTTGGTTTTACGAATCGAGTCAAGCAGAGTGGTTTTACCATGGTCTACGTGACCCATAATCGTTACTACTGGTGGACGACGGAGAAGATGTTCTAGATCTGCCAAGTCGATCATTTCTGTGACTTTGCGTGCTTCAGCTTCTGGTTCGCCGGTTTCAACTTCCACTTCAAGATCGGTGGCGATCACCTTAATTGTAGGAACATCCAGATTTTGGGTGATACTGACCGCCATACCTTTGATAAAGAGAATTTTTACAATCTCTGTATCCGCAATTGCTAAAGCGTCAGCCAGTTCTTGGACCGTCATTGGCCCCATGACCACAATTTTTTCTGGACGCTCTTGCTTTTGATCAGGTTCTCGACGACGGTTTTGGTCACGAGATGTGCCTGGCTTTTTGACTCTAGCCGTTGGGCTAACAGTAGTCGTCGTAGGTTGTGCAGGCTTGGCTGCTTTGGGTTTAGGCGGACGGGCGATGGAAAGACTTACTTGGACTGTAGCTGGTATTTCCAGTCCTTCTTCATCCAGGAAATCATCCTCTAGTAAATCATCTTCAATGATTGGCTTAGTGCGTTTTCCTTTAACAGCTCCTTTACCAGCCTTACCTGATTCTTTGACTTCGTCAATTTCCTCTTCTTGCCACTTTTTAGCAGTCTTAGATGGACGAGGTGGTGTTGGACGTTTAAGTTCAAGAATTTCGGGTGGAGCAATATCATCCTCATCCAGGACCTCTGTTTTTGCTGTTCCTGGCGGTGCTGGTTTTACCGGGGCCGTAACATTTAAAGAAGCTGCAACTCCTGGTGATTGTTCTGGACGTGGTGGTCTTGGTCTTGGCATGTCAACGCCTTGACCTGGTGCAGATGGTTTATTAGCCCTCTGATCTAGTTTTACTGGCGGTCCCGCAGAACGAGCCGGTCTTGGTGATGGAGTTTGGGACGTTTCTGTATCCCTTGGCTTGCTAACCTTTGCTTTATGTTGCTCGCGTGTTTGTTCGCGATCGCGTTTCAGGATCGGTCGCTCACTAATACTTGGTTGGCCGTCTGAATCAGTTGATTGCTCAGACGCTGGTCTTGTTGGTGGAGCGGCCAGATGTGGTTTTTGCGGTCTGTCTGGTCTTGCTCTATGGGGTGTACCAGTTTTTTCTGGTGCTGCTTTGCCCTCTTGCTGTTTATTCTTAGGCGTTGTGGGCGTTGTAGGCGTTGTAGGCGTTGCAGGCGTTATTTCCGCCGCATTGTTGTCTGTGACAGCCGGTTCTTGGGTGGTCTCAGACTGATTCCGGGGTACAGGTCGGGTTGGTGCCGTCGGCTTCATGGGTGAGACTGGTGGCGCGAAAGGTCGGGGAGGTGAAGGAGAAGAAGACACTTCAGAAGAAGCAAGTTGGTTATTGGTAGCGACGGACGCCTCTGAGGCGTTGTGATTATTATTTCTCAATATTTTGGGTTTACGAATCTCCAAAATTTGTTGTTTATTAGGTGCAGCAGGTTGGTTACGTCCGCTCGGTTGTGGTGAATTTGGTCTATGGCTGTTTCCGCCATTATCCTTTTTCGGCGTCATATTTGCCGCCGCCAATTTCTCTGCTTGTGAACGGATACGCTCTGCCTCTGATTCTGTAATCGTGCTGCTATGGCTCTTGACCGCAATATTGAGCTGGTCGCAAATTGCTAATAGCTCTTTGTTATCCAAATTTAATTCCTTTGATAATTCGTAGATTCTAACTTTGCCGTTGTTCATCCACTCTTCCCCTTTAATTTACAGTTTTAGCGGATGGTTGCCTGGTTTGCGACATCTCCATCCTTTGATTACTGTGTTTGGTTGCCGTTATCGGTTTTGCCGGTGCCTCCAATTAGGAAAGAGAGATGTTTCGGTTCATTGCTGGCATCCCCACCGAGAATTATGGTTGACGCCAAATTGCGCACGAGCGCTACCAGGTTGCCATTTTGTTGTATTTTTTGGTTTTGCTGATTCTGAGTCTTCCACGACACAATCGAGTCAAACTTGTTTGGAGTATTGCTTAGCCCTTTAATATATTTTTAGAGCTATTGCTGGACACTCTTTTTCTATTTTTGCATTACAAGGGCAATCACAGAGGTTGAGATGATAGCACAATTAGTTCGGCTGTCGCCACAATTTCTCTAGTAATTACCGTTATATACGGTACTTCTAAGTAGGTTTGTTTTTAGAATTGCTTTGAGCGTATGCTCCAAAAGGGTTAGCCTGACCCTGGAGACTGGCAAATCGCTAAACGTTGCCACAATGTTTGGTACAGTGTTTCTGGCACTGGTGCGTGTAACGATCGCCCAAGACGATTCTTTTTTTGAGCCGCTTGTAGGCAGCTCTGCTGGGGACATATGTAGGCCGAACGACCCATGCCCTTATCTAATTGTACCTGTCCTGACGGAAATACGCGGACAATCCGCCAAAACTCTTGTTTTGTGCTTACTTTACGGCAACTAATACACCGTCGTTGATTTGGCTTCATTGGTGTTGTAGCTGCCTCCTTGGCAATCTGCCCAGATTTATAAAAAAGTCTTATTTAAATGTCACTACTGTCTCTACCGATTCATCGTTTATAAATTTCAAAAATCTTATCCTCCAGTTTATCCTCATTTTTATTATTTTCGGGTTCTTGGTGCTTAATGTCATCTACTTTATAGTGTAGATTTAACTTTTTCGTTAGTTAGGTGCTAGGGATACAGCCTTTTCAACTTTACTATGGTAGATGCGCTCTTTAAAGTACAGCGTCTTTAAAATACTCAAACCTCCAGTGAATCTAAGATATTTTGTAATTTAACATTCTCTAATTCTAGGGTGTCAGCTAGCTTCTCGATAGCAAAGTCGGTTCCATACTTAGCATCCAGATTCACTAAGCGTTCTAGAAGCTGCTTTAAAACGTTTAAAGAACTTTCAATAATTAACACTCTAAAATTGTCTGCCGCTTCAGAATTTTCTTGTATGAAATCATTTATAGCGGCTTTAAGCTTTGGCGGAAAACCTTCAAAAGACTTTGTTGCTGTCTCTATCTTGTTGTGAGAGGCTTCTATCTCCTCGGCTTGATAATCGTCTTCCTCAGCCTGATCATCGTCGTTGATTTGTGGTTCTTCGTACTCATCCACTTCATCAAGCTCATCTATCTCTAGTTGATCGTCAAGCTCAAGCTCAAGATCATCTTCTTCCTCTTCCTCTTCTTCTTGTTGTTGTAGTAAATATTGTGCGCGTGAAGCCGCGAATTTGGCATCTTCTGCTGCATAATCGTACCTAGCTTTATCTTTTATGTCAATTTTCCAACCAGTAAGACGAGCAGCTAAACGAACATTCTGTCCTTCTTTCCCAATAGCTAAACTTAGCTGATCATCAGCTACCAATACATGAGTTTGTCGAGTCTCCGTATCCATAAGGCGCACTTCATCTACACGGGCAGGACTAAGAGCATTAGCAATATATGTTGCTGGATCTGGAGACCAACGAATAACATCTATTTTTTCACCACGCAATTCGTTAACTACCACTTGAATGCGTGATCCCCGCGCTCCAATACAAGCACCCACAGGATCTACGTCCCGATCAAGAGTGTCAACAGCAATCTTAGTTCTAGGACCAACATGACGCGATGGAGGATTAGCTTCTCGTGCTACTGCAACAATTCGTACCACTTCATCCTCAATTTCTGGGACTTCGTTGGCAAACAGATAAACTACTAAACCAGCATCAGCTCGAGATACTAGCAACTGTGGTCCCCGTTGTTGACCTTGGGAAACTTTTTTGAGATACACCTTAAAAGTGGCATTTGCACGGTAATTATCATTAGGCAATTGTTCGCGCTTAGGTAATTCTGCTTCTACCTCTGGCTGACCAAAGCCACTTGAAACAGCCATGATCACAGATTGCCTTTCAAACCGCAGGACTCTTGCTTGTAAAACAGTCCCTTCTAAATCTTGAAACTCTTCTTGCACCATTTGGCGCTGCTGATCCCGAAGTTTTTGCGCTAAAACTTGCTTAGTTTGCATCGCCGCCATACGACCAAAATCTCTTTGTTCTGGGGTTACATCCAGCACAACTTCTTGTCCTAATTGGGCTTCGTCACCGCCCATGTCTTGAACTTGTTTAAGAGAAATCTCATGATCGTTGTTCAAGATTTCTTCAACTATAGTTTTAGTAGCAACAACGCGAAACCCTTCTTCTTCAACATCAAGTTGTACATCAAAATTGTCAAAGTAATCTTCATCGAATTGTTTTCGCTCTAAGTTTTGCGCGCGGCGAAATCTTTCGTAACCTTTCAGTAAAGCTTCTCTAATAGCTGCTTGAACTGCCATTCTAGGCAAATTACGCTCTTGACTAATTTTTTCAATTAAATCTTTTAACCCTGGTAAAGTAACCATTGACATAAGCAATCTCCTTAATTTTTACGCAAACAGCCAGCATAAGCTACGAGTTATAAGCTAAGAGTCAGGAGTTTAAAATTTACAACTCTTAACTCTTAGCTGTTAACTCTTAACTTTTAGCTGTTAACTCTTAGCACTTAGGTGTGTTCATCAAATTGCACCTTAGTGACTACGGTGCGAGGAATTTCGATAGAACGACCTTTTTGGTTCAAGTAAACTTTTGTCTCATCCCGACGAATCAATTGCCCAATCCACTGTTCTTGTCCGTCGTGAGGTGGGGAAGTCCAAACGATTACAGGAAACCCTTTAAAAGCAATAAACTCTCGGTCAGTGATCAACTCCCGTGAAATACCAGGACTCGATACTTCCAATACATAGGCATCTGGAATAATCTCCGCCGCATCTAATGAAGCTTCTAAAGCACGGCTCATCCGTTCACAATCATCTAATCCAGTATCCTGATGAGGATTACGGATATCTACTCGTAACACTGGCGGACGTTGGTTCGTGTGGAAAACCACGTTAACAACTTCTAGTTCCAGTTTTTCTGCCACTGGTGTTGCCAATTGAATAATTTGTGGGACTATAGGATGAGTCATGCGATAATTCAACAAAAAAAGTGGGCGGTGACCCACTTCCTGCGATAGGGATATCTTCCAAGAAGTCTTGGCGGCGAAACTATGTAGATTCGCCTCTCATTCGAGTTTAGCGCATTTCTTTTAGAGCGAAAAGTAAGATAGGACTAAATCGTGGAGAATTACAATCAGGTTGTTTATTCAGGAGGTAAGATGGCAGAGTTCTTACTGCTAACCACTGGTTGAATTGATACCTGAGTTTTTAATTGTCCTGTTTGCGTTAGTATCTCAGCTATTTCCTCTTCAGATAATTTCTGCACGTAGTTTAGCTTCACCTCTTCTAAGAAATCTAAAAGCAAACTTTGAATTTCAGGGAGTACGTGTTTTTTCTGGATTTCAGAGCCCAAGGCACTGCTAAAGCGTTCCACCAACTGACTAGAAAGTTTTGCCGAAACAGGATCTTCCATAGATCTCACAAGAACATTGTAAAGGTTTGTCGCGATCTGAACTGCCAATTGCTCGCTTAAATCGGTTTGGATTTGACCAACTAATGGTACGGTTTTCAAATTCCGGTAGATTGGTGATTGACTAAGCGCACCTTCTATACTATGGCGTAAAATAGCAGTTATTTCGGGCTGGATCTGCGGTAAAACTTGGTAAACAATTGTTTGTGCCAATATACTCGCTATTGCTTCTATTTCGTTTAAATTATTTATATCTATATAAGGACGTTGGGTCTGTTTTTGAAAAAGCCAGCGTATTAACTCTCCTCGCTGAATAGAACCTTGGATCTGGTTAATTACCCGAACCACAACAATTTCAGTGATTTCTTCGGCAAAATTTGATAAGATTCCCAGATGTACTTGCTGCCTGACACTTCGGAGACTGATCACATGGGCATGGTCTAGCCGAATTAAAACAGGTATAAACCGTAACCAACGCCAAAAGGGTATCAGTAAAAATAAGTCGTACCAGCGCCACAAAATTGCATTGAACCAACTAAAGCCCGGATGGCGGCGTTTAATAAATAAGCTACGTGCTAGCAACTCTAGAGAAAATAAAATGACAAAAGGTAAATCAATACGCCAAAAGTTATCAACAAATTGACCGCTTTCCCCAAGGCGGCGGTAATAATTCGTTGCAATTAAAGGAGCTATTTTTTCGTCAAAAAAATTAATTTCTTGCTTCCAATTGTGCTGCAATAAATATGCCTGACTCCAAAAAATTGCAAAAGAACGTTTTGCTGATGTTTCTCGGGTGCGATCGCGCATCCGATTTTTGATTTTTTCTAACGTCCCACTTTTACCTGCTGCTGCAAATGGGTTAGTGTCAATCATTTCAGCGCTTAAACCCTGGAGCGTTTGCAGCGTTGTTGCTACCTCAGGCGATCGCAATCCTACTTGACTAACTTGATGAGATAGTGTATGAACAACCTGTAGATAAGCTTCTGTTTCCCGATGGGGTTCGATAGCCTTTACCTGATCATAGACATGAGTCAGTCCTGGCAGCCTTCTTAAGTAAAAATTTCGCCAAGGAATGTAACTTAAGTCAAATAAAACTAGTAACAAGTTGATTGTAGCAACGACTGCCAGCAATTGCTCCAACCATAAATTACGCTGCTTGGATGAGTTCTCGTTGGCCATTCCTGATCTATGGATTTAGGTTATGTTTTTGCAGTTTTCTCAGCCTATATTCTTCCCTGAACAGAAAGTGCTCTTATAGTAAGTTGTAAAAATGAAATTATATATACGTACCAAATAGTTAAATTAAACCATAACACTTAAAATCATCAAAAATCTTTAATTATTAGAGATAAATAGGTTAAAGAAACTTAAAATGCAACTGTTAACGTCAAGATCCTGACGATTCGACTAAAAGGAGTTTAAACCATGTGGTGTGGGTTTGGAAGAGCAAGTGCTACAGCTGCTGTTATTTGCTTTGTAGCAACTAACGCGATCATGTCCGACACAGCTTTTGCTGTGAAGAAATATACACCTAGACAATTTCGTGCTGTGTTGCAGGGACTAGGGTATAAGGTAAATGTATCAAATGCACCACTAACTGATGCTGAGACAAAAGCAGCTATCAAGGAGTTTCAAACCGGGTATAAGCTAAAACCTGCTGATGGAGTTGCTGGACCAAAAACTGAAGAATTTGCAGCACAAATAGTGGAAATTCTCCAAGCCAACTTAAATTTGGTCCTTAAACCTAAATCTCCTCTTCCTCGAAATCAATATTATGGTTCCCAAACCCAACTGGCAGTAAAGCAGTATCAGAAGAAAAATCAGTTACCAGAAACTGGAATTGCTGACTTAGCATTGCGGCAGAAGCTAGATAAAGAAGCTGAGAACTTAGTCAGTTCTCCAGCTTCCACCTCTACCCCAACTAAGAAGCCATCAACAAAGCCCAAAGCTTCACCAACCCCAACACCAACGGCATCACCGGAGGAAACATCAACGCCTGAAGCTACATCAACACCAACCGAGTCTCCTGAAACGACATCAACACCAACAGAGTCCCCTGAAGCTACATCATCACCATCGCCTACCAGTACATCGAAGCCTAGTGCTAAACCTACCACTAAGCCGAGAAAGAAATAGTAAATAAGAATTCAGGATTCAGGAGTCAGAATTCAGAATAATTCTGACTCCTGAATTCTTCAATCATGAGTGGTTTTTTCTTCTAATGGTCTCCCCTTGGGGATAGGTAGAATTGGGCGGCGGTCATCGTAGGGCATGGGAATATATTGTACGGTCGGGCGTCCGCCTTGCGGTTGTGGGTATAAATCCATAAGATCATAAATAGTATGGGGCAGTCCAACTGTAATGGGCAGCCCTATTTCTGTTGCTTCTTCAACAGTGATCGGGTAGTCGTGGGTAACACGCCCAGTAGTCAGGAAATCAACGATGTTTTCGATATTTTCCGGCTTAACTTTTTCGTTAGGAATATTATCCTTGAGGAGCGTTCGCACAAAGTTTTGTACCTGACGAATAGCTTTGCGGGATAGATCTCCCATAATCAGGGTTTGATCATCAATTTCGCTAATCGGCTTATCTTCAATTACTTTGAGGATACTAGCTGCTGGAAAATTACCAAGCTGAGGATCAACTGGTCCCAGAACAGCGTTAGCATCCATAACAATTTCGTCAGCAGCAAGGGCAAGCATTGTTCCACCACTCATCGCATAATGTGGAACAAAGACTGTAACTTTTGCCTGGTGACGAATTAAGGCTCTGGCAATTTGTTCTGTTGCTAAAACCAAACCACCAGGGGTGTGCAAAATCAAGTCTATAGGTACATCTGGTGGGGTGAGGCGGATTGCACGTAAAATTTGTTCTGAGTCTTCGATTGTGATGTAGCGGGATAGGGGAATTCCTAGTAAACTGATAGACTCTTGACGATGAATGAGTAAGATGACTCTACTTTTACGTTGTTGCTGAAAGTCTTGTAAGGCACGCAAGCGACGAAACTCTATCTGACGTTTCTGCCATAAGGGTTGCAGAGAAGAAAGAAGTAGAAAAATCCAGAATAGATCACCAATACCAAAGCCCATAGGATTGATTGTTCACGACTAATGGTTTCGACATTATTGTCCCAATTTTGAGAACATAAAAAGTCTATCTTAGAGGGGATTGGGCATGGGGCATTAGGCATGGGGCATTGGGCATGGGGCATTGGGAATTGAGGGTTTGACTAATTCCTGCTCCTGAGCTTCTGTGGGCAATTGCTTAATCCCGTTGCCATACCTTAACAGTATTGTCATCACTTCCGCTGACAAGGGTTTGCCCATCGGGACTGAATGCAACGGATCTTACATAGTTGGAATGACCGCTAAGAGTGCAGATTTCTTTACCTGTATTGATTTGCCAGAGTTTGATAGTTTGGTCCCAACTGGCGCTCGCTAAAATCCCTCTGGGTTCTCGTTGCTCAAGTGAACTTGGGGGAATTGGGCTGAAGGTGACGGAAGACACAGCATTTGAATGTCCTGAGAAGGTGCGGATTTCTTGACCATTGCTTACTTGCCACAGTTTAATCTTTTTGTCACTGCTACCGCTAGCAAGAATTTTGCCATCGTTGCTCCAAGCGATCGAATTAACATAGAACGAATGACCAGCAAAAGTCAGAAACTCTTGACCACTAATTACGTGCCATAGCTTGATCGTATAGTCAGCACTAACACTAGCTAACAACTTTCCATCAGGACTAAAAGCTATTGACAAAATAGTGTCGGAATGACCACTAAAAGTGCGAATTTGTTTACCACTACTGACTTGCCATAGTTTGATCGTGCTATCAGCTCCGGCGCTGGCGAGTAACTGTCCATCTGGACTGAAGACTAAGGAGTTCACCCAGTTTGAGTGAGCCATGAGAGTCCGAATTTCTCTACCGGTAGTGACTTGCCATAGCTTGATAGTGTCATCCCAACTACCACTAGCCAGAACCTGTCCATCTGGGCTAAAGGTAACAGTATGAACCATACTAGAATGACCAGAAAACCAACCACCAAGCGAACGCAGCAACTTCCCCGTATCTAATTGCCACAACTTAATAGTGCTGTCATTGCTACCACTAGCAACAAGTTGCCCGTTGGGACTAGTGGCAACGGTATGAACCATGTTGGAATGATCTTTGAGGGTATGTACGCATCGCCAATTCTCTGGAAACACAACAACCGGCAAAGATTTTGCTCGAGGTGCAGTCCCTGATTCCCCGCTTTGCTTTGCCACTGCTTTTTGCGATGGTTTTTTTGGAGCTACTAAAGGTGATACTGCTTTAGGATCTGCTGCAGGTAATAGCCTAGTGCTGATCGTCTCTATCGGATCGATTGGAGATGATAACATTAAGCTGTTTTTGGCGTTCAATAACTCTAACCACTGCTGTATGGACTGGGGTCGGGAGTTTGATTTTAACTCCATTCCTCGAATAACTGCCTGATTAACTTTGTCACTGATCTTAGGATTTAAACGTTGTGGCGGAATCAGAGGAATATTCTTGGCTCTATCGTATGCACTTGTGGGAACTCTGGAAGTAATTAAACTATATAAAGTGGCAGCTAGGCCGTAAACATCAATATATTCTCCCCTTGGCGCTTCTAATTCATACTGCTCGAGAGGCGCAAAACCGGGAGTGCGGTACACCGTATGTTTTTGGACAACGTTGGGTACAAATTCTCTAGCAATACCAAAGTCAATGAGTACTGCTTCTAATTTACCCTTGCGAATCATGATATTACTTGGCTTAATGTCTCGATGCAGTAAGCCTTTACGATGAATGACTGTCAAAGCTTCACCAATCTGCTGAATGTAAAGCACCGCTTCTGATTCTGATAACGGTCCTTTTTTTTCCAGGCGCTTACCTAAGTCTTCCCCTTCCACATACTCCATTGCGATGCATGGTATGTTGAACTCATCGAAGATTGTTTCTATCTCGACTATATGGGGGTGGCGACAAACAGCCAGTCGCGTTGCTTCGTCACGGAAGTCTTGCTTTAATTTAGTCTGATAGGGTTTCCAATCAGGATTATTTCGAATTTCTTCTTTAAGAGTTTTAATGACCCGTAGATCACGCTGTTTGTTTCTGGCAAGATAAGTTATACCTATTCCGCCTTCACCTAATTTTCTTTCGATGACATAGCGCCCTTCAAACAGCTGCTGCCCAGGATTCCAAACCATTAGTCAAAGTTACCAAGTTATGTTATTTATTGTGGCACGGGATCGCGGTAGGTAGTAGACTGCAAAAGGTACCTCTCCTAAAATCCGAGATTTCAGGCTTGGGAAGCGTTTTGAGATTGTATTCAAGATTCTGAAATCACATTGATAATTTTTGTTAAATTTAGAAGGCAGTACGATTTCAGTATTTCTAATGCGGACGTATGCAGAGCCAAGTTGTAGTTATAAAGAACCTTATTTTATTCTTAGAACGCTCAAATTATGTTAAAAAATCTTAACCTAAAACAAAAATTTACAATTTTACTAACTATAATTCTTGTCGTCGGTCTAAGCTTGAGTGGATTAACTCTATCTTATTTACTGAGGCAAAACGCTAGTGATGAAGTTGCTGCAAAAGCTTTAGCACTGATTGATACAATGACTTCTGTACGTGACTACACTCTTAAACAAATCACTCCAGAACTAACTGATAAACTAGAGACCAAATTTTTACCACAAACTGTATCGGCTTACTCTGCACGGGAAGTTTTCGATATTCTACGACAAAAATCAGATTATCGTGACTTCTTCTATAAAGAAGCAACGCTCAATCCTACCAATCTTAGAGATAAAGCTGATACTTTTGAAACAGATCTTGTAGAGCGTTTTAGAAAAGACAAAGATTTAAAAGAGTTGACTGGATTTCGCTCAAATCGTGGCGACGAGACATTCTATATTGCTCGTCCACTTGCAATACGCGATCAAGCGTGTCTGAAATGTCATAGCACGCCAGAAAATGCACCTAAAACTCAGATTGACCAATATGGTACGGCGAATGGATTTGGATGGAAGTTGAACGAAATTGTTGCAGCTCAAATTGTCTCACTTCCAACTAGTAAGGTGATTCAAAAAGCCAATCAATCTTCTGTTCAGATTATAGGACTTGTATTTATCGTTTTTATATCAGTTATTGTTTTAGTTAATATTTTCTTAAATAGGCAAGTTATTCGTCCCCTGAAACAGATCACTCGGGTAGCTGAGGAAGTCAGCACAGGGCATATGGAAGTAGAGTTTGAACAGCTCTATAATGATGAAATTGGCAAGCTTGCCCAAGCCTTTAAACGTATGAAGTTAAGCCTAGAAATGGCAATCAAAAGAATCAAACGCAACACAGGAAGTACGGAATATTAATTCTTGAAATACGGTGCGCTACAGCATTTTGTCAAAGCGCACCCTACTGGCTGAAAAGTCTGCGTCTAAATTCGAAAGCTGCTTGTGTTTCTGGGATTTCCCTGGCTAATAATTCAACAAATTCATAAGGTGAAATATACGGAGTTTCAGCTAATATTTCTTCTATAATCAGACCTGCTATTGGTCCTATTTGGTAAGCTAGCTCTTGACGACAACGCTGGACAAATACAGAGTCTAGCGATGATTGTTGTGGCGCTCTAGCTGTTGGTTGGTTAAAGTGTGTATTAGCTGTATACTGAGTATGCGGCTGCGCCATTGTTGGCAAAAAGTTAGATTCAGCGCCTACTACCGTGGGAGGCAAATCAAAAGATGTTGATGGTGACACTACTTGAGTGTACGAAACTTGAGTTTGCGAAAGATTCTCAAGATCTCTGAGGATATCGAGGGATTTTCCGTATCGTTGATTAGGTCTATCTGCCAGCATCTTATCGAGTATTTGCGCAAAAGCGTGGCTGACGTTGGCGTAGAGCTGCCAATTCCATTCTAAGGAATATTGATCTATCAGCAAAGATGGATCTCTACCTGTGAGCAATACAACTGCGGTTACTCCCAAAGCGTAAATATCGCTGCCTGGAGAACAAAATCCTAAGCTAATCTGCTCTCGGGGAGCATATCCCAGTTTTCCGACAAGTGACATTTTACTAGTGAGCGATAGCCTGTCCAAGGCGGTACCTTCATGAATGTTAGCGATTTGCTTCCCTACACCAAAATCTATCAGTACAGGCATATCCTTGCCGTCAGGTAACATTATGTTTTCAGGAGAAATATCTCGATGAATAATGTTGTGTTGGTGTATATATTCCAACACAGGTAGTAGCTTTTTTAGCCAATCTATAATCTCTGGTTCAGAAAAAAGTTTTCCTTGTGTTTGGCGATCGCGTAACAAGTTCGAGTAAGTTTTGCCGTTGATAAATTCTTGAACCAAGAATAAACGACCATCACCTTCAAAACAAGCTAAAAAGCGAGGGATTTGGGGATGTTCTAAATGATGAAGAATTTTTGCTTCTCTTTTGAATAAAATTCGAGCTTTTTCGAGAAAATTCTCTCCTGCCGCAACAGGTGCAAATTCCTTAAGAACACAAGGTTCGTTGAAACGACGCGTGTCAAAGGCAAAGTACGTTCTTCCTAATCCGCCTTTTCCCAGAAGTTTTTGGACGGTATAGCGATTATCAATTAGAGTTCCACATTGAATTTCTGGTTTTACTAATGGTTGTTGAGACATATAATAACTGCACTCCTGAGATGTTTTCGATAGATAACCCCGTTTCTTTAAATTTAATATGTTTTCTTGTGTGATTAAATTACATAAAGTTAATATAGGGCTGCCTTTTGAGATTAATGCACTCTATAGGGCACCATTATGCTTATACAGTAAAGAAAGTAAGAATTCCTAAAACAAGCAACTGAACAGCGAAAAAAACTTTGTTTCTTTAACTTCTAGAAACAAATTCTTTACACAACGGCAAGCAGAAACTCTTTTTCTTTGCTCTAAGTGTTTTTAGCGTTATTACAAGTATAATTTAATAATAGATAGTTTTGCAAGAGATAAGCAGTCTATTGTTGCGTGCGAGATCCGCTGTTGTCATTTTGTGTCCCAGTCGTCGTATCGGTAACAGCAGATTTACGGATGAGCAGCACAGCAGGCTTTTGTTTGCTTTGATTCTCTAGAGGTCTGACTTTTTCTACTATTTCAATAAATTGGTTGTAATTAGGTGCTTTAGCCGTAGGGACGTACCCGGCATCTGCTACAATATCACCAGGAGCATCTTTCATTGCTTTTTCGATTTCAGCTTGTCTGTTGCGATCTACAGTTTGTCCAACTAATACAAGCCCTATAGGTATCCATCGACTGGTGTGTAAAACTCTAAATTTTGCTTGAGGAAAACTTTGGTGATAAAGGTTGAAATCATTCTCAGACATGGCTCCGGCATCAACACTTTTGTCACTTATCCACTGGAGTACAGTTTTAGGAGTTGACGCAAAACGGATTTGAGCAAGAGTTAAGCCATACAAATCGTACAAAGGAACATAATACCCAGCAGCAGATCCTATCTCTCCTAAAGCAACAGTCTTATTAGCTAAATCTGATATTTTTTTAATTGGGTCATTCTCTCGTACTATAAGTAAAGAACGTTGTCTATTACTCAATCCTTCCAAAGAGAACAATGGGGCGTACATAGCTTTGCTAATTGCGATCGCTGCTAAACCTGGAGGCGCAAATACTATGTCCCACTTTTTCCGTTGAATTTGCTCGATGGCTTGCAATTCGTTGTACGCAGGCTCTAACTCCACAACAGCTCCAGTTTGTGTTGCCATGTAGTCTTTGAAGCGCTCATACCTTTGTAAAGAAACTGCGCCTTCTCCATAACTGACTACCCCAATAGTCAGTTTCTCTCGGTTCTCAGTTTGTTTACCTGAAGTGCATCCTCCTGCTCCTAGTAAATTTATAAACACTAGTAACTGAATTAGCACAACCCGGCGCAAAGTCGTCTTTTTCATTGAGGTTAAAATACGGCAATAAATATATCGAACTAACTGGGATAAACTGGCAAAGTGAAGTGAAACCATGCTCCGCCATCAGGAGACGAGTCTACCCAAATTCGACCGTAGTGCCCTTGAATAATCCTTTGGCATAGGCATAAACCTATACCATATCCATCTACGGCTCCATCACGCTCCAAACGAAACCGGTTTTCAAAAATGCGCTCACGGTCATCTTCTGGGATGCCAGGGCCAGTATCGCCAATGCTAAATTGGACTTTTTGGGTAGTTCTGTGAAGTCCGCAGATAGTGATAATACCATTCTCTGGGGTGTATTTGATGGCATTATCCAATAAATTTATCAAAACTTGACGTATCCGTTCTGGATCCGCATAAACATAGGGTAAATCTTTAGGTATATCTTTTTTAATTGTTAAAGATTTCCGGGCGTATTGATCGCTTAATTCCTCAAGTATTTCCAAGCAAAGTTTACCTAATTGCGTTTTTTGCGGTTGAATGAGAAATTCTTGATTATACGTACGACCAACCTGCAACAAACCAGTAATCATTCGGTCAATTATCTTAGTTTGACTCCGGGCTTGTTTAAATAAATGCACTGCCATAGCAGGTGTCAAGCGGTCAAATTCCCCTTTTTCGAGATTATAGTTCGAGTCTAGGGTTTCTATAGCGATCGCCATCGCAGTGAGCGGATTACGAAGGTCATGGGCTAACATAGCAATGACTCGTTCTTTAAACTGTAGCTGCTCTTGAAGTTTTTCCTTTTCCTGTTTCAGGCGAAAAATTTCATCTGATAGCGTTATCACTTCCGCCGAGAGAGCGATTGAACTGAATAACGAACTTGGCTCCTTAAGACGGCCATTTTCTTCTTTATCTATACTCTCTTGCAAGCTACTGTGTAATTTTATGTAAGCTTCAGCAGAGGCTTGCCAATGAGGCCAACATTCTTTTAATTCAGCAATAATATGACTACCAGCCAGAACATGTCTCGGTTCAGGATGGATTTTGACTAAAGCTGGCGTTGCTACCAGTTTAAAGTGTTCCGCCAAATACGGTTGTTGCGCAACTTCAATAATTTGCAGTTCAAATTTGAATTCAGCCTCCAATTGTTTTAAGTAAGCCTGAATACCTTGTACTTGTTGTCGGGAATTCGGGCGACCATCAACAAAAAGTAACAATTGTAGGGGAGCTTCAAAATAAATAGGTTGCTCTGGAGAAACTTGCATGTAGTCTTGTTTCAGCACTCGTAACAAACCAACGACGCTTTAAAGAAAGTAAGCTTGACTAGCGGTTGCTCGTCTTAATGGACATTTTTTTGAATTTAATATCTATTTTAGATTTTTCATGCTCCTATCCCACAAGGTTTTTAGAATGAGATTCAACTTAACATGAGTTTTCCCCTCTAGTTTTGCATGACTGCTATCTCCGGAAGCGCTCAGTAGTCTAGAATCTAGATGCCATCTTCGCTTTAGAAAAATATAAACGTCAAGTCAAACTATATGCTTTATAAGCTGTTCGGCATCTAGTTTTACAGGGCAGTCTAAGGTAGCAAAGAGGTTCAGGCTCTAAATTATTAAATTTAGATGCGCATCAGCTTAGGACTTTAAATGACTGAGTACAGCAATTGCCGACTGAGTCTAAACCTGAGTGCAATCACATTAGATTTGTCGTAAAGCAATTGACAGTTCATTTTAAACTTTTCAGCTTTGATCACCAATTGGCTCAATAGGGAACCAACCGGTTGATAACAGTTGATACCCTAGCACGAACCGCAGAGCAGATGTGTCCAAACTTAGAAAGGGATTTAACTCACTCCTTCCCCTCAACCAGCGTTGTGGTGCTGGCTCATAAGTGACTTTCCTCATTGGCACAACTTCGCTCACAGAAAAGCTGCAAAAGCACTTTAACAAACGCGGATTTACGCCAAGTTTTTTCCAGTGGCTAACACTGGCGTTTCTCTTATGTTGCTATCTTTAAGCTTATCACTATCTAAGTCGTAAGCATCAGCAACAAAAGAACGTCTATGAAAACTATTGCTTCCCTCTTGAGACGGAACGTTAAACCAATTGACAGTAACACTCAACAGTACCAGGAAAAATCTAAAATAGAGAAGTCAATGTTTTAAAGCACTTTATTAGACTTGCTCAGATTGTTCTCAATGGTAGGCTGTTTTTACAGCCATCGGTTTTCCTCGGTTACTGAAGGCTACACAGTTTCCAAACCTATTGGAGATTGTTTGATTAAGCGTGTTTTGGAAACTACCGAATCCCAATATATTAACGTTTTTGAGTGATTAAGAGTGTTTCACTATAAAAGTCAATCTGTCGCATTAGTGAGTTTAACGGTTTTACTCACCTCACTAACAGCCTGTTCCAACAGCCAAGTCGCCAAAAATATTGAGCAGACTTTAGCCGCCGATCCTAGTTTAAAAGACAAGCCAGTTACCTTTGGCACTCAAGCGCCAAATACTAAACAAAACCAACCAACCACACAAACAGTTCAGTTACCATCTGATTTTCCTAAAGAAATCCCCTTATATCCTAATGCCACCTTGGAAGAAGTTACACCTTCTGGTGGCTCAGATAGTGGTGTATCAACTCGCTGGCAAAGTTCTGACCCCAGCAATTCAATTACTACTTTCTATCGCCAACAGTTTCAAGCAAATAACTGGCAGATTTTGCAGCAGCCACCTGATGACCAACAGGGATCTTTTGAAGCGCGGCGGAATAATTTACAGATAAAAGTTTCTATTCAACTGAAATCAGTTCCTAATTCTACCACAAATCAGCCACATACAATAACGGAACTTGTCATTGAACACATACCCAACACCACTCCAATAACCCAAACAACCCCAACTTCTAGCCCCCAAACAACTAACGAGACTGTTCCTTCTCAACCTAGTACTTCCCCATCTATTAGTGCATCACCACCAAACGATTCAACAACCCAAGCAACACCAACGCCCCCTATAAATACTGTTGAGAAGGAAAATACAGCTACACCTGGAAATCAGGAAATTACAGATCTTAATAAAGCACCACAAGCTCTTAGACAATACATACAAGACTTAGTCGCTAATGGTATTTTGCCTGTAGACTCAAATGCTGTTAAGAGTAATAACGCTACAAAAATTCAGTTTCAACCCGATAAAATTCTTACCCGTCAAGAATATGCTCGTTGGTTAGTTGCTGCAAATAATGCAATGTATGCTAACAACCCAGCTAAACAGATACGCTTAGCATCAGAAAGCTCTCAACCAGCTTTTAGTGACGTACCAAAAACAGATCCTAATTTTCCTGCAATTCAGGGTTTAGCTGAGGCGGGGTTAATTCCCAGCCCTTTATCTGGAAATTCTACAGCAGTTTTATTTCATAGCAATGCGCCCCTGACTCGTGAGCAGTTGATTTTGTGGAAAATACCCCTCGATACTCGTCAAGCTTTACCCTCAGCCAACTTAGATACAATCAAACAAACTTGGGGTTTCCAGGATGCAGCAAAAATCGATCCTCAAGCTTTACGAGCACTACTAGCAGATTTTCAGAATGGGGAAAAATCGAACATCCGCAGGGTGTTTGGTTACACAACACTTTTCCAACCCAAAAAAGCGGTGACTCGCGCTGAAGCGGCTGCTACTTTATGGTACTTCGGTACTCTAAACGAAGGGGTATCAGCTCAAGATGCCCTGAAGTTAAAGCGTTAGCCAAATTGATATAGCTAGTACCGCAAGGAGGAATTCAAAATTCTGTTAGGAATACAGCGTAGGCTTTCCAGAGATTTTGAATGGTATGCTTATTTACGCGGCGCTGTACTAGGTAATCAACACTAGGTAGTAGGTAATAAATTATTGTACCAATGATCTAGGATTGCTATATTGAATAGTTTTCTCAAAAACTTAAAATAATTTAATCATTAGTGAGAACACAATTTGGGTAAGATCACTTAATCAGAGTGGGTAAGCCAAGTTGTTAAGTTTTTAGCATCATTTTACAAAAAGGTTGCTCTACTTTAAGTAATTGCGATTATCAATATAACTTATTTTTCGCAAAAAATTCATAATCTGTATAAAATAATACTTGTGGTATCTGCTCCCTCTGTGTTTGTCAAAATTGCGCAAAAATAAAAAGACAGGACAAAGCAAACGTGAAAAAACAACTTTTAGGGGCAGGATTTTTGCTTCTTTCTTTAATGTCGCCACTCAAAGCCTCCGCTACAAATCCTGACCAATTGTATATATTTGGCGATAGTCTTTCTGATACTGGTAATACGTTTAATGTCACTGGAGGATTAACAGATCCAACAAAAGCGACGCCTCCAGATCCTCCTTTCTTTCAAGGACGTTTTTCAAATGGCCAAGTGTGGGTAGACTATGTTGGAGACCAGTTAGGATTAAGTCCTACTTTATTTAGTACCTTACAAACTAGGACAATTCCCACCCAAGGTATTAATTACGCCTTTGGAGGAGCTAGTTCGGGTAAGGGTAACCTTGTGGTTCCTAATGCACCTTTACCAGGAGTGCTGGAACAAGTTCAAGCGTTTGCACAACCCTTACTCACCAGCAATCAAAAAGCTGACCCCAAGGCTGTTTATGCTGTATGGGGAGGTGGAAACGATTTCTTGTTTAGCAACCTTAGTGATAGCAGTCAAATAGTAAAGAATATATTAGACTCAGTGACATTGCTAGCTCAGGTCGGCGCTAAAAATATTCTAGTATTTAACTTGCCGGATTTAGGTAAGATTCCTTTCGCATATGCAAGGGGCGTTTCAAGTCAATTAACAGTTCTAAGCACAAGCTATAATTCCTCACTAGCAACAGGTATAGCAAATTTAAGGACAAATCCAGCTTTCACTGGTGTTAATATCATTCCTGTGGATATTAATTCGTTATTTAATCGGGTAATAGCTTCTCCAGAAGAATTTGGCTTCAAAAATGTTACGACTCCTTGTGTGATAGGTGATTTAAATAATATTGCGTCTGTATGTAATAATCCAGATGATTATTTGTTTTATGATGCTGTTCATCCCACAACAAATGCTCATAAACTAATAGCTGCAACAGCACTCTGCTCAATTAAGTTCAAGACTATTCTTGGATTTTCGTCAGTACCGGATACGTTTAAGTGTGGTGGTTTTGGTACACTGGAAGTCTTCAAACCGAAGCGAAAACAGTACTACAATTTTCCAATCCCTAACTTTAACGGGGTTAGATGACATTTAGCATGTTCAGTTTTAAAAAATTGCTTACTCAGAAGCGATAGCGAATCGGTGCGGCGATCGCCAATTGTATTGATTTATTACAAATGTTTTTTCAGACAAAGTTTGAATAACTCAGCTATTCCTCCACACATATACCTCTGAGGCTGTTCTTAGAGTGTCCGAAATTGGACTAAAATAATCCCAGAAAGGTTAATACTAAACAAAGCCAAGCAAATGCCTAACACTGTTGCCGACGTAATGACTCGTGATCCGATTGTCGTTAAACCTGAAACTCCCTTAAATAAAGCCGTTCAAATTTTGGCAGAACGACATATCAGTGGGTTACCAGTTGTGGATGATGCTGGTAAATTAGTAGGTATTATTTCGGAAACAGACTTAATGTGGCAAGAAACAGGAGTCACTCCTCCGGCTTACATAATGTTTCTTGATAGTGTCATTTATTTAAAAAATCCCGCTGCTTACGAGCGTGACTTACATAAAGCTCTAGGACAAACAGTTGGGGAAGTTATGAGTAAAAACCCTATTATTACTATTTCCCCTGAAAAAACTGTCAAAGAAGCTGCGAAAATTATGCAAGACCACAAAGTTCATCGCTTACCAGTACTTGACAGCGAGGGCCAAGTTATTGGTATTCTCACTCGTGGTGACGTTATTCGCGTAATGGCAGCCAGTCAAGAGTAATTCTTGTTAAGTAGGTCGGTACAAATAAATCATCATTGGTTTGTAGTTGTGCTCTAGCGTACCCGCATGGCAACTACAAATGTTTTAAGCTGTTTTATAAAAGAATTCAGAATACAGGAGTCAGGAGTCAGAATACACCATCCCTTTATGGTTAGTGTATTAAGAAAAGTTTCAACCCCTATCTCAGGAACGAGTAGATGAGGTTTTTACCAATATTTATTCTTCTGACTCCTGAATTCTGACTCCTGAGTTCTTTTTGATAAAACTTTACCTAGTTGGTATTATTCTTGCCGACTTACTTAGTTGTTAATGGTTAGTAGAACAATTAACACTTAACAACTCATAAAATACCTTTACCTTTTTTAACAGAGCGAGATAAATAAATGAGCATTACCCCTGAGTCTGTGAAGCAATCGCTCAGTTCTGAAGATTTGGGCGATCGCTTTCGCGCAGTCAATCAAATACGCCAGTTAGATCCAGCCGATGGGTTTGAGTTGATTCAAAGTGCGATCAAGGATAGCAACGCTCGTGTACGGTACTCTGCTGTAAGTCAATTGGATACCTTGGGCGGACAAAATCTAGACTTATCGTTAGAGCTATTGCGAAACTTGCTTGATGATCCTGAGCCAGATGTACAAGCAGCAGCCGCAGACTGCTTAGGAGCTTTGAAGCTGGGTGCAGCCTTTGACGATTTACAAAAGCTCTATTTAACCAGTAAAGAGTGGTTGGTGAAATTTAGTATAGTCGCCACGCTAGGAGAATTGGGTGATCCACGAGGGTTTGAGTTACTTCAAGTAGCGCTTTCATCTGATAATGAATTGGTACAAACTGCAGCTATTAGTTCCCTAGGAGAATTAGGAGATCAACGAGCTATTCCCTTACTAGCTCCGTTCGCCACAAATCCAGACTGGCAGATTCGCTATCGGCTAGTACAATCTCTAACCAATTTAAATAGTATCGATGCCAAACCTATATTAGAGACTTTGGCAGATGATCAAGTAGAACCCGTAGCTAATGAAGCTAAAAAAGCTTTAGCTTCGTTGTCTGCTTAAAAATTGATGAACAGGGTGTAGGGTGTAGGGTGTGGAGAAAATATAAACCCACCCGCTCATAGGTGTGGTTTCAACCGTATTGTGATGAAAGAATTTTTGAGTGCAGCAATGCACTCGGCTTTAAACCGAACTTGGCAGGCGCTCTTTTTGAGCCTACACCCCACACCCGCCCCAAAGGGGCTTGGTTAATTTATATTTCTGTTTTCCTAGCCACCATAAACCTGTGTCCAAGTAGTAGCGACGAAAACGCCAAAAGCCGCGATCGCGAGCATCCCTTGAATCACATTCCCAACTAACGTACCTACCACAATTCCAATTCCTGCTTTAAAAGCTAGTGGTAAATTTCTTTTATAAATAAACTCGCCAATAATTGCTCCTAAAAGTGGTCCTAGTAACATTCCTAGCAATGGCCCACCAAAGGGTAAACTTGGTAATAATCCTAAAAATCCTACTAAAAAACCGACACCCGCGCCAATTTGTCCCCACTTACTGGCACCTGCTTGTTGTGCACCTAAATACCCAGCTAAAAAATCAATTCCTATACTCAGAAGTAAAACAATTGTTGTCACAATTAAGGGTATCTTGATCGCCACAAAAGAACCGCTAACAAATCCCCAAATAACGATCGCAAGTAATATTAAGCTGGTTCCAGGAATGGCTGGAACTACAGCACCAACAATACCCACAATCATTAGAGCTATCAGTAACCAGTAAAGAATTTGCATAAAGTTTATTTTGTCGTTATCCCGCCGTTCAAGGTAACAGCTAATTTATCAGCAATTCCCGCAATCCAGTTTTCGTCTTGTTTGGTGTAACTACGAGGAGCATTTGCTCCTAAAATTAGCACTCCTTTGTCACCAATAGGTTGACAAATGACCCCTTGAGTGTTATCCGGTAAATAATTAAACTCAATCCGACCTGGATAAACTTTCAAATCAACTAGATAAATTGGCTTTTGTTTTTCCAAGACACGGCTTAAAATTGGCCCTGGCACGACTTCAGACTGAACACCCAGAATACCCCGACGCAACAAAACTTTACCATTATAAAAAACGACAAGCGATCGCGTCACTGTATTTGTTAAAAGCAAATGTGATGCCCAAGCCAGTTCTGTTTTTACCAAGTCTGGCAAATCAGGATCAAGAACAAAGCCTTCCTCTCCAATTAATTCCACAGTATCAGGCAATCGCGGCTGAACCTGCTGCCAAATTAAGCCGGTTAAAATTAGGACTGCACTTAAGATAACACCCAGCGCATCTGCACGCGCTTGGGAATCTGTTATTTCTGGTGTTAGCAACCGGTTAAAGAGCAAAAGCACAGCGCCCAACCCTCCAACCGCAATGGGTAGACGCCGCAAAACGCGGTTAGTATCAGGTTTATTCATAAGTCAGAAGTCAGAACTCAGAACTCAGGAGTCAGGAGTCAGAAGTCAGAAGTCAGGAATCAGAAGCCAGATAATTTTTGTTGAATAAATTTACCTTTCTCCCCTGCTCTCCTGCTCCCCTGCTCCCCTGCTCCCCTGTTCCCCTGCTCCCTGCTACTCCTCTCCTGATTCAAGAATTCGTTGAAAGAGATAGCCTGTACCTCTTGCAGTTAGAATTAATTCTGGGTTACTGGGGTCGTCCTCTAACTTTGCTCGTAGCCGGGAGATGTGTACATCTACAACACGTGTATCTACGTGACGTTCTGGTGTATAACCCCAAACTTCTTGCAAAATTTCCGAACGAGAAAAAGCTTCTCCAGATCGGCTTACTAACAGTTCCAGCAAGCTAAATTCCATACCTGTTAAGCGAATGCGCTCATCGCCTTTGTAAACTTGCCGTTTGTTTGTGTCAATTTTGATATTTCCAACGTGGATGACTCCAGAGCTAGGAATACCAGAAGCACTGGTTTTGTCCACCCGGCGAAGTACTGAGCGAATACGGGCTTCTAGTTCTTTAGGTGAAAAGGGTTTAACGACGTAGTCATCAGCACCTAATTCTAAACCAGTAATACGATCCGCAACATCTCCCAAGGCTGTTAGCATAATAATTGGGACGTCTGATTCCTTACGTAGTTCTTGGCATACGCCATAGCCATCTAACTTTGGCATCATTACATCCAAAACAACTAAGTCAGGGTCAGCTTTACGAAAAGTATCTAAAGCTTCCTCACCATCTCCTGCTGTTACCACGTCATAGCCGATCATGGAAAGGCGCGTTTCTAAAATCCGGCGGATACTGGCTTCATCATCTACCACCAGAATTTTTTCTTTATGACTTTCCAATTTGTTTAACGCTCCTTAACTAAAATTTTTCATGATTAATTTTTACTACCATATTATTAAGATATCATTCCACCATTTCATTGGGAAAACCTGCATCTACGATTAATACTTGATTTCATTCTGTCTAAAAATTAAAGAAACATAAAGATTATTTAATAAGAAAAATAAATAATGGCAAAGCAGAAGACTTATTACGTTTGTAATGAATGTGGATCAGAATCTCCCCAATGGTTTGGAAAATGTCCAGCTTGCAACACTTACAATTCCTTAGAAGAACAAATTGCTATTCAGTCATCGACAGATGTACCAAGCCGGGGAGTTGGTAGTTGGCATTCTACACAGAGCAATGGCAAACCTCCCGCCAAACCGGCTAAGCCAAGAGCTTCGTTGACATTTGACCAAATTAGCGATCGCCAAGTGACTCGTTGGGAGTCGGGCTATGGAGAACTAGATCGAGTGCTTGGTGGAGGAGTGGTTCCTGGTTCTATGGTTCTGATTGGAGGAGACCCAGGAATAGGTAAATCTACTCTATTGTTACAAGTATCTAACCAACTAGCACAAAGATATCGTATCTTGTACGTTTCTGGAGAAGAGTCAGGACAACAAGTAAAATTAAGAGCTTTACGCTTGGGAGTAGGCAAATCTTTAAATCTACTGACGAATGGAACTGCCGAAGTAGTAGAAAAGACTCAGCAAGTAGTGGAAGGTGTAGCTGAAGGTGTGGGGGCAGATTTATACGTATTGCCAGAAACAGATTTGGAAGAAATTATACGGGAAATTGATTCCCTCAAACCAAATGTGGCAGTTATTGATAGTATCCAAACAATTTTCTTTCCGTCGCTGACTTCTGCACCTGGTTCCGTAGCACAGGTACGAGAATGTACCGCAGCTTTGATGAAGGTGGCAAAGCACGAGGATATTACAATGCTAATTGTGGGGCACGTGACGAAAGAAGGCGCGATCGCAGGACCAAAAGTGTTAGAACATTTGGTTGATACAGTGCTGTATTTTGAGGGCGATCGCTTTGCATCCCATCGTTTATTACGGACAGTCAAAAACCGTTTTGGCGCAACTCACGAAATCGGCATTTTTGAAATGGTCGATAATGGATTGCGAGAGGTACCTAATCCCTCGGAGCTATTTTTAGGCAATAGAGACGATCCAGCTCCTGGTACTGCTATCGTAGTCGCTTGCGAAGGCACTCGTCCGATTGTTGTTGAGTTGCAAGCTTTAGTAAGTCCCACTAGCTATGCTTCTCCTCGTCGTTCTACAACTGGCGTGGACTACAACCGCTTAGTTCAAATTCTTGCAGTTCTAGAAAAACGAGTGGGAGTTCCTATGTCGAAGTTGGATTCTTACGTGGCTTCAGCAGGGGGGTTAAATGTAGAAGAACCAGCAGTGGATTTAGGAGTCGCGATCGCAGTCGTCGCTAGTTTTAGAGATCGGATTGTAGATCCTGGTACTGTCTTAATCGGAGAAGTTGGTTTAGGAGGACAAGTGCGTTCAGTATCGCAAATGGAACTGCGGCTAAAAGAAGCAGCAAAATTGGGATTTAAACGAGCGATCGTACCTAAAGGACAAAAATATCCTGAGTTGGATCTTGAGATTTTGCCTGTGTCTAAAGTTATAGACGCGATTATCGCAGCAATTCCGCACCAAAGCATTGAAGCTAGCGACTTAGAACTCGACGACGACGACGACGATGAGTAGTTCGTAGTTGCGCTAAAGCGCAAAATACGGTAAAATTACAATCCTTTCTTGTTGCTCCCTTACAATACCAAGCGAGCAAGATGCTCGCACTACTGCTCAACCAAAAAGAGCGCGTGTCCATTCACATCCTTAACTAAACACCCTTGGCGGTAAGGAGCCCATTCATCTGTAAATTTTACAACCCCCGACGAAACAACCTCGACGTTGTTCTCTCGCAGCAAATCCACCCCTTGCTCAATGTCCTCTACAACTAGCTCAAGTTCAACGTTTGTAATATCAGCACTGTTCCAGTCATGTGGTATTAGACGACCATTTTCAGGAACTATATAATCCAGCAGTTCAATACCTAAACTGGGTTTAATCGGTCGTAGTGGTGTTACTCGAACTTTAGCTTCTGATAAACCATCCAGGTGAGCTTGTGTTTCACCATGGTTTAGACTAGCTTGCTTAACTTCCATTCCTAGAAGGTCATGGTAAAATTTTAAGCTATCCTCAGTGTTAGCAACGGCGATCGCACTATGATCAATGCCGAGAAACAACCGATCATCATTATTGCGGTGCCACTTGTCTCCCCCCTTATCCGGTGGAAACCAGATAAGTTCTAAATTGTGACGATCAGGATCTTTGAATTTGAAGGCTCGTACACCGGCAGAGGCTTCATTATCAGGTGGTATTGTTTGCGGCTGTGTAGAAATAGGGTCGATTGGAAATGATTGCAATCGCGTATATGCGTGATCCATATCACTGACAACAATCGCGATATGTTGAAACCAGAGATCGTTGCTTTGTGAATCTTTTGGGATAAGCCTTCCCTTAATATTGAGATATTCTATTAGCCTGATCAGTTCATTTCCAAGCAGCAAGGTAACAATCCGAATTTTTGCACCAGGAAGTCCTTCAACTTCGCCGTAATTTTGTCCTTCAAATATTAGATCTGAAACAGTTTTACAATCAAATGCTTGGGTATAGAAATTCTTGGCTTGATCTGCGCTCGTTACAGTTAATCTAATAGCTTGAATTTTTTGTACTTGTATCATCGTAAACTTTGGTGTTTCCTCCTACCCAATAGCCTACTTGCGGACGAAATGCTTTGCCATCCTTATCGTACCAGTGCTCATCAGCGTGATAGCGTTCCTTTTGGTAAACTTCTAACGCGCTCCAGTTTTCTTTTTCTCTAGGGAGAAAGCTACCTCGCTCTAACACCAAAATTTTTTTACCCGTAGGAGCTAGCCGATGTGCTAATGTTCCTCCACCTGCTCCCGTACCGATAATTATGACGTCGTAGTGTTCAGTAATCTTCATCTGCAATTGATTAATTGCTTCTTCGATACTGAATTTAGAATTTAATTCCTGCTATAACTTCTTTCTAAAGGAGTAAGTCGGTGCGTTTCACTGTTCCCCTTTATTTATGAGCCGCCGCGTTTTTGAGCAATGCGTCGATGATTTCAACATTTGCTTCAGGAAAAGTAAAATCTTTTAGTTCATCTAAATTCACCCAGCGAACTTCATCGCATTCTAGTGGTTGGGGGATACCTGTTAGATGGCAACAGTAATGCACTGTGAGGGTAACGCGTAAATGAGGGTAGGTGTGGTCTACAGTTATTAGATGCTCACCGACTTCAATTTCTATTCCTAGCTCTTCTTTGATTTCACGTTTAATACACTCTTGGACGGTTTCACCTAACTCAACTTTACCTCCTGGGAATTCCCACAAACCGCCCATAGCTCCTTTCTGATGACGGCGATCAATCAAAATTTGCCCTTGGTTATTCCGAATTACAGCAACGCCAATAATTTTATGGGGTGGAACAGAAGAGGTTTCGTGCATGGAGTGTCAGAAAAATGGTGGGTGATTCGTTGTTGCGCCTAAAAGCGACAAAACTCGACATACCAGATTACCATATGCCGAGTTTGTATTTATTGATTTTTTTCGTCTTAACTTTAACCAGGGGTAAATCCAACGAGTTGAAAGCGTTACCAGCACATTTCGAATCACTCGTTCGTTTCCGAGTTGTTGGTTGTTTCAGTCCCTTGAAGCGCCATTTCAAAATTCATTCTTTGTTCAGCGTTTCTTAAGAAGTAGCCACTAATCATCGCGGAAGCGAGAAGTCGACCAAGGTTTTCTCTATTGGTAGTGATGCTAACGTTAAAGTGTTCTGATGGCAGATTTCCCAACAGACCCATGATATTATGTTCCATGACTTGAAAAACTTCGTGAGAACTGGGTCTAGATAACTGGGTAATTGTCTCTGGGCTTAGAGATTTAACATATTGCCACAAAAAGTTAGGATTTTCTGACTCGCTATTAAAAAATTCTGAGACTCTATGAGATGGGTTGTTCACGTTACCTGCTCCTAAAGTATTTTGTAAAGTTTAAAGCTGCTCAAGAGGCTTGTTTGTTTCGTGTAAAAATGTAAATACGTCAAGCGTGGTTGACTGGATTAGATGTTTTGATTTCCTATAAAGTAATGTAACAGTCTGGGCCTAAGTCTAAGGTGGGTGTAACCGTACCTCAGAAGACCGTGTTTTCTCGCCTGATTGGTTAATGATTGGTGGTCAATAGACCACTAATCATTCATAACCTAAAATTACTTAACTTGCCAAATATTCATCTATCCCAGCTTTGGATTTACGAAGTTTTGACAAAGCCTCTCGTTCGATTTGCCGCACTCGTTCACGGCTAATATTTAAAATTTCGCCAATCCTTGCCAAAGTAAGTGCTTGCCCATCAATTAAACCAAAGCGCAAGGATATAACTTCTTTTTGTTGTGAAGTCAGTTGTGCCATTAGGCAGTCTAAGTCGTAAGATAAAGCTGACTGCGTAACGAACTGTTCTGGAGAAGCTGTTTCATCTTCTAACATCTCTCCCAGCTCGGTGTCATAGTTATCTCCTAGTCGCAAATCTAGGGATAGGGGTACACGAGCTTTTTCTAAATACTCTCTTACCTGCTTTGGAGTTAGTTCTAATTCTTTGCCTAATTCCGACGCTGTAGGTGCACGCCCTAGCTGTTGCGATAATTGCCGCTGTGCCTTTTTGATCTTATTTAATTTTTCTGTTATGTGAATAGGTAGGCGGATGGTGCGACCTTTTTCAGCGATCGCGCGGGTAATGGCTTGGCGAATCCACCAATAAGCGTAAGTCGAAAATCTGTAGCCTTTGGTAGGGTCAAACTTTTCCACGCCCCGTTGCATCCCAATACTACCTTCTTGGATTAAGTCGAGTAAATCAACGTTCCGCTTAATGTATTTTTTCGCAACTGACACAACCAGACGCAAATTTGCTTCTACCATTCTGCGCTTGGCAATTTCACCTTCTGCGATCGCGTCGTTTAACTCGGCTATTTCTAGGTGTGTTTCTTCCGCCCACTCTCTTGTAGTTGGTTCACGACCTAATTGATTAGTAAGATACTCCCTCACTTCATACAAGCTAGTTGCACGCTGCACCTGTTTGCCATAGAAAATTTCTTCTTCGTGGGTTAGGAGTGGCACACGGCCAATCTCACGCAGATAAGTCCGCACTAAGTCTGTGGCTGTCTGAGCGGTCTTCATGGCGCTACTCTTTGGTAATGATGGGTTGTGTACTTATGGTCTTTTACTGATAGATGCTTTTTTGGGGTGCTACCCATTTGGACTTTTACAGCTTCAGCATCCCTACAAATTAAGGGTTAGAGCTTAACTGTCATTACGTTTTATCCTTGAATGCTTGAAACTACAGCTTTTTCTACTTTTGCCTCTAGTATCTACGATTAGATAATGAGTATTCATTCAAACACTTTTTCTATAGTTACATTATTTATTTATTTCTCATTTTAACATTTATAAAAATTTATGGACCATCTGGCGGATTTTTATTTTGTATATTTTTCTGAGCATTTTAGGGTAACTATTTACCGAAACCTCATTGATTAAGAAATATCAGCAGATAACAGTCAGAATTTTTCTGAGAATTGTTATGGTAATTTAACTCTTTCTAAGATTATTTTATCAGTGTGATAAGAGATAATTAATTTACCGAAACTAGGGGGTAGGGGTAGGGGGTAGAGCAATAGCTCTACCTAATCGACAAATTATGTTTAACCGAACCGTATTGCTCTATAAGACCTTTCTATGGGGCTTCATAAAGCGTAATCTTGGATAGCTCTTACATCCAGGGTTGTATTTTGCAAAGAACGGATGGCAGCTACAGTGGCTTTTGCTCCAGCAATGGTAGTAACAATGGGAATTTTGTAAGTTAGAGCTGTACGGCGGATAAGTCTTGCATCACTTTGGGCTTCTTCTCCAGAAGGTGTGTTGATAATTAGCTGAATTTTATGATTTTTTATGGCATCTAAGACGTTTGGGCGACCTTCATGAAGTTTGAGCACTAATTGAACATCTAATCCTTGTTGTTGCAGAAAAGAACGCGTACCATCGGTAGCCATAACAGAGAAGCCTAAATCCATAAATTCCTTCACCACAGGAACCGCAGCAGCTTTGTCCCGATTATTCATCGACACAAACACTGTTCCTTCTAAAGGTAAACGCTCACCAGCACCCAGTTCTGCTTTAGCAAAGGCACGTCCGAAGTCATTGTCAATCCCCATAACTTCACCAGTGGAGCGCATTTCTGGACCAAGAATTGTGTCTGTACCAGGAAATTTGCTAAAAGGTAATACGGCCTCTTTTACGGCAATATGAGAAGGTATAACTTCTTGGGTAAAGCCTATACTTTCCAAAGTTTCACCTGCCATAATCCGCGATGCAATTTTCGCAAGTGGTACACCTGTTGCTTTAGAAACAAAAGGTACTGTGCGAGAGGCGCGGGGGTTGGCTTCTAAAATGTAAACTTGAGCATTGGTATCGAGCGGACAGGCATTATCTGCTCCCCAATCATCGGTTCCATCTGTCGTTTTGACAGCAAACTGAATATTCATCAGTCCTACAACATTAAGCGCCTGCGCTAATTCGACTGTCCAAGTGCGAATTTGATTGAGAACCGTTGGTGATAAGGAAATTGAAGGCAAAGAACAAGCTGAGTCTCCTGAGTGAATACCGGCCTGTTCAATGTGTTCCATGATGCCACCAATCACTACGCGCCCAGTGTGGTCGGCGATCGCGTCTACATCGACTTCAATAGCATTTTCTAAAAACTTATCAATCAAAATCGGATGATCTGGTTCGACTTGTACAGCAAATGTCATGTACCGTTCTAACTCAGCATCGGAGTAGACGATTTCCATCGCCCGTCCGCCTAAAACATAGCTAGGACGCACAACGACGGGATAACCAATACGTTTAGCCACAACCAACGCATCTTCGTAGGTTCGGGCAATACCATTTGGCGGCTGGGCAATATTTAACTGTTGAAGAATTTTCTCAAACCGCTCTCGATCTTCAGCTATATCTATAGAATCCGGAGATGTACCCCAAATTTTGACTGTAGGATAGGTTTCTGGTCTTTGATCTAGAAAGTTTTGTAATGGCATTGCCAGCTTTAGCGGGGTTTGCCCACCAAACTGCACAATGATTCCAACAGGGTTTTCTGCCTCGATGATGTTTAAAACATCTTCCTTGGTCAACGGTTCAAAATAAAGGCGATCGCTGGTGTCGTAATCTGTAGAAACTGTCTCTGGATTAGAGTTGACCATAATTGTCTCGTACCCAGCTTCTCTCAGAGCATAGGCAGCGTGACAGCAACAATAGTCAAATTCTATTCCCTGACCAATCCGGTTTGGACCACCTCCTAGAATCATCACTTTCGACTTAGTTGTTGGCATCACCTCTGTTTCTTCTTCGTAGGTAGAGTAGTGATAAGGGGTAAATGCTTCAAACTCAGCCGCGCAAGTATCTACAGTTTTATAAACTGGAACGACACCCAGTTGTTTACGGTGTTCCCGTACTTCGTCCTCAGTGGTTTTGGTTGCAAAGGCAATTTGGCGATCGCTAAAACCTTGCCGTTTTACTGCATACATCTGGGCTTTTGTCAATTGCTGTAATGGTGTCCGCTTTAAGAATTTCTCAGCATCCAGCAGTTGCTGCAACTTATCTAGAAACCACGGGTCAATACCTGTTAACTCGTAGATTTCCTCAACACTCATCCCTATCTGCATGGCGTGCCGTACAGCAAATATCCTCTCAGGGTTTGGTGTCCGCAAATGGGCACGAATTTGATCACCACTGGGTAATTTTTCTTTGCTATCACAACCCCAGCCAGCGCGTCCAGTTTCTAGGGAACGTAAAGCTTTTTGGAAAGACTCGTTGAATGTCCGCCCAATTGCCATTGCTTCGCCTACTGACTTCATTTGTGTTGTTAGCACTGGTTCAGCGCCAGGGAACTTTTCAAAAGCAAAGCGGGGGATTTTTGTTACGACATAATCAATCGTCGGCTCAAATGAAGCTGGAGTTTTTTTAGTGATATCGTTGTTGATCTCATTTAATGTGTAACCAACAGCTAGCTTTGCCGCCATTTTTGCAATGGGGAAACCTGTCGCCTTAGAAGCTAAAGCCGAACTACGGGAAACGCGAGGGTTCATTTCAATGACGATCGCGTCCCCATTTACAGGGTTGATAGCAAACTGAATATTAGAACCACCAGTTTCCACCCCAATCTCGCGAATGATTTTAATTGCCATATCGCGCAGGCGTTGGTATTCTTTGTCTGTGAGGGTTTGGGCTGGGGCGACTGTGATCGAATCTCCGGTATGTATACCCATCGGATCGAGATTCTCGATAGAACAGATAATCACAACGTTATCTGCCAAATCTCGCATAACTTCCAGTTCGTACTCTTTCCAACCAAGTAGAGATTGGTCGATAAGAATTTGTGATACAGGACTAGCATCTAATCCTGCTTGTGCCATTTCTGCAAATTCTTCTTCATTATATGAAATACCGCCGCCAGTCCCCCCCATAGTGAAAGCTGGACGAATGATTAGGGGATAGGTACCAATACGTTGGGCGATCGCCTTTGCTTCTTCTATAGACGAGGCTGTACCACTAGGACACAGATTTACCCCTATACGCGTCATCGCTTCGTTAAAAAGTTTTCTGTCTTCAGCTTTCTCAATCGCTGGCAGCTTAGCACCAATCAACTCTACTCCATACTTTTCTAACGCCCCATTTTTTGCTAAAGCCACAGCAATGTTCAGGGCAGTTTGTCCTCCCATTGTTGGAAGTAGGGCATCAGGACGTTCTTTGACAATAACTTTTTCTACTAATTCTGGTGTTAGTGGCTCAATATAAGTCCGATCAGCCGTTTCGGGGTCGGTCATAATTGTAGCGGGGTTAGAGTTGACTAACACCACCTCATAACCTTCTTCTCGCAACGCTTTACAAGCTTGGGTACCAGAATAGTCAAATTCACAGGCTTGTCCAATCACTATTGGACCAGACCCTAGCAGCAGGATCTTCCTGATATCTTCACGGCGTGGCATAGTTGTTGTTTTGGAGTAACAGAATAGAAATCCTGTTTATTTTAAGGGTCTTTACCTATTCATCATGACATTTATCGGTAAGTTTTCTAGGTTTGATGACACACTAGGCTTTGGAATATGTTCCCGTTGTGGCTTGTCAAATGAGGAATAATGGGTAAAAAGCTATAAACACCGCATATTGGGGTGTATTTGACATGGATGAAAACCGCTATAAGCTTGATGCAATTTTATAATTTTAAATATAAAATTGTTTTTTTATTTACTCAATATATTAAAATTTTGTAGATTTTTTATAAAATATTGTCAACTAAACTCGTTCGGTTACAACAACTTATCATTTATTTATCTAGCGTTAAATTCTGTATAAATTCTTTAGACTTTTCTGTAGAAATTTCAGATTTTTGCTAAAAAATCGGCACATTTTGATACCCCGAATACTATAGGCATTTGGCCTAAAACTACTCGCAGAATCTCACATGTGTTTATAAAGTAGTCAGGAGGAGCCACTGTACTCTTACGGGTTTCCTGGCTTAAAGCAGGTGGTGTTCAGAATTCAGGAGTCAGAATGATTATTGGTTTAAAACTTCGTCTCTTATGGAAGAGATAGGGTTTAAAATTTTTTGTTTAAAAACCCATCCATCAGGTGATAGTATATTCTGACTCCTGACTCCTGAATTCTTTTTTATTTGAAAAACAAAAAATGGCAGAAAGATAAACTGTATTTCTTTCTACCATTTTTTTTGTTAGATTTAGCACAATAGCCAGTCTAATTTTTTATTTAGAATGACTACTCTCAATGATGGGCTTATCAATTTTAAGCAGCTTAAACAAAATCAAGTGTTAAGCTGTCCTTAGCAAGAAAATGACTCAAATGGTAAGCTCTTTCCTCAGTTTTTAGGAGAATTTTTTCGTACAAATACCGTGTACCTCTGTCACCTAAACTCTCTGCTTGAGCAGCTTGGCGGCGAATTAAGCTAATAACTGCTTGCTCTGCCTTGAGATCATTTTCTACCATTTGGCGACAAGAATATACACCGTCTTTTTCTTCCTCAAAACAGCATAATTCTGCTAATTTGCTGAAAGTAGCAACTGGTACACCACCTAACCCATCTAGGCGTTCTCCAATCTCATGGATGTGTTCTTGTACTTCTTTGTAGCTTTCGTTGAAGAATTCATGTAATGAGTAGAATTCAGCACCTTCAACAACAAAATGATGTTTTTGGTATTGTAAGTATAATGCTTGAAAACTAGCTAAAACAACATTAAACCCTTCGCATACTGGTGCAGTTACGGTGTTATCAAGCAATACAGGATTATCATAAACTTGACCAAAATTTCGTAACAAAGTTTGCATTTCAGACATTATTTTCCACGCTCCGTAAGAGTTATAGTCGTCAACTGCTGAATCTCTACATTTTAACACTCTTCAGATGAAAGCAATCTTTATTAAGAGCAAAAGTTTTTGACCATCTTACTAAAGAAAACAAAATTTCTAACATTTATATAAAGTTTTATATTTATTTAACCACTTGGCGTTGACGTATTTTTCGTTTTCATAGCGTATTAATTTTTTTACTACTTCAAAACATATATTGTTATTGCATCTTCCACTACACTCTTGTGGTCAAAATTAAAGCTGTAGCTTACGGAACCACGGATGATACCTTAAAAAGCGCCGAAGATAGCCCCCTGCCGTACTTATCCGAAGAATTTCCTAGAAACACACTTAATACTATTTGTCAATAAGTAAATCTTCACAGATTATTTTTTGACATTATTGAGAATATTTAGCGTTTAAGCTATCCTATAGATAAACTTGCTTCTGAGCAATCAGAAAGTTAGAGCGTGATAATACTGCGATATTTTTGCACTTCTAGGGGTAATTATTTTGAATACTTCGTTTCCACAAGCACAGGTACAACAGATTGTTGAGGTAAATTGGGCAGATCGTTGGCAGGTTTATCAGCGCTTGCAAGAACTAGATATTCGATGTTCATGTGGTAGTAACCAACCATTAACAGTTGAGATCAGCAATTCAACTGTAGCGATTCAACTTTGGAGTGTTCTGCGGCAATTAACAACCCCTCGTCAAGACTTGATACGGAACCTTGAACAATGCTGGCGGAATAGCTAAGGGTATGGTGCTATCTGTTGATAGTTGAGCAGAAGAAAATGCGAAAACTAGCCTAATAGCACTGCATGATACAAGTCTTTTGTTAAAAAAAATTTACAATTTTTAGTGCGAGATTGTTGGTATTAGCTAAAAATAGGGCATAGGGCAAAAAAATGAGTAAATCTTACAAGGCTGAAGTCTCAGAGTTTTGCGTTGAAGGACAATTGATCGATTTTGTTATTAAAGATGGCTATAAGCTTAAAGGTTTAGTTTTAGCAACTGCTGAGGGTGAATTTTACGTTAAACTCGCTAAACATTTACGAGTTGCGTTTGATTTGCGCACACCGCCAGGGACTTCACTACAAGTGATAGGTGAAAAAAAGGAGAATCCAACGACGGGTGAAGTTAAACTGATAGCTGAAAAGGTGATGGCTGCTCGACGCGAGTCGGCTCTAGAAAATTCCTCAAATACCTCTTCCTTGATGCCTCACGGCTCTGATGTTTCTGTCTCTTCTTCAAGTAGGGTTAAAGAAAAACCAACAAAATCAACTATTTTGGTATGTCAAAAATCTGATTGTATAAAACGTGGTGCTCAAGATGTTTGTCAGGCGTTACAAGCAGAGTTAAGCGATCGCAATTTGAATTCCCAGGTAAATATCAAAGCTACTGGTTGTATGAAAAATTGCAAAGCTGGACCAAACCTAGTTATGCCAGATAAGACACGTTATAGCCGTTTGGCGACGAAGCAAGTCCCAGGACTCATAAACAAACATTTTAGCGATAAGAGCCCCCAGGAAAAGCAAGGGTTGCAAGTACTGCAAAAAAGTTCACCGTAATGATGACTTGATAAGAGCTTTATTCTTAAATTGAGAAAGATCTGCAAATATTGTGGAATTAATATAGTTCTTTGATCTACAGAAGAGGCTGAAATGATATTTGTGAACTACCCCATGCGCTTTCGTGCTGGGGTAGTTCATGTGTGAGAAGTTAGTGCAAGTTTTTAATGTGGGTTCGTCTCTGTGCGTAAGCACGGAGGGGGTCAAATCGAACTAAAAGCTATGCTACTCCCCCAATAATTCTGTGCCAAATAAATACAGCAATGATTGCACCCAAAACAGCTATCAAAATGCCGGGAATACTGAAAGTAGTAGCCGTAAATGTTAGTTTTCCCGTCGTTAGTAAAGTAGCTAAACTTCCACCAACAAAGGCTCCAACAATACCAAGCAGCAAAGTGCCCAAAATTCCTCCCCCACCTCTAGCTGCTGGATCAATTGCCTTTGCGATCGCACCAGCAATTAGACCTAACAAAATCCAAGCAAGAAGATTCATTGGTTTGCTTCCTTAAGCATGCGTTTTATAAAAACTAGCCTAGCAGGTTTGACCAATTTTTATCATCTACCATCAGAGATAATCTAACAAATCATAATAATTGTTTAACTATTTTTATTATCTTTAAATCACGGCAATACATTCAATCTCTACCAAAACATTCTTAGGCAAACGTGACACTTCAACACACGCACGCGCTGGAGCTATATCTTCGCTAAAATATTTAGCATAAACCATATTCATCGCAGCAAAATCATTCATATCAGCTAGGAAAACAGTTGTTTTTACTACATTCTGAAAAGTTGCCCCAGCTTCAGTTAGAATCGCCTCTAAATTTTCCATAACTTGCTGAGTCTGCTTGGTAACATCACCTTCCCCAACAATCACCCCTTGGCTTGGGTGGAGAGGAATTTGCCCAGCAATAAAAATCATCTCACCAGAGGCGGCGATCGCTTGATTATAAGGTCCAACTGGTGCAGGTGCTTTATCAGTACGAATAACTTTTCGATTCATGCTTCTTCCTTTACGTTTTATGTTTTAATCTAACTTTGGACGTATCCCATAATGCTGATACCGCCAATAATCCCGCAGAATTTTATCATGGTCAAAACACAAATTACTAGGTACAGACCAAGGCTCAAAAATGCCTATGCTTTTTGCATCGTCCCCCGCCTGTGGCTGACCTTTTGCTATTGCTAAAAACACTATACTGATAATGTGCTGACGAGGATCCCTATTTGGGTCAGAATAAACGTGAAATTGCTCAATTAATTCAACTTGCAACCCTGTTTCTTCTAGAGCTTCTCGCTGCGCTGCTACTTCAACAGATTCTCCATAATCTACAAAACCACCAGGAATAGCCCAACCAAAAGGCGGGTTATGTCGTTCAATTAACACTATTGGTCGATGAGGATGATCGACCAGTTCGATGATGATATCAACTGTTGGCGTAGGATTTCGGTGACTCATACAATTGTGACAATTGAAAATTTTAGATTCTAGACGTCTTAGCGTCGCTTACCGTAAGGTAGCACGTAAGGGAATGTTGGATTATTGACCCAAAGCCGTCGAATAGTCCAAGACTAGAATCTAAAATTGTAAATCAATTGACCGTATGGGATAGATTTCGATTACATTAGTTTTCTGGTATAGCTCAAATTACTTATGCCTTTTCCCAGATCTAGCGGTGTTTTAGTACACCCCACCTCTTTTCCCAGCCGATTTGGTATTGGGGATTTAGGCTTAGAAGCCTATCGCTTTATTGATTTTCTCAGAGACAGCTATCAGCAATATTGGCAAGTCCTACCTATAGGACCAACTGGATATGGCAATTCTCCTTATGCTTCATATTCAGCAATGGCTGGAAACCCTTTGCTAATTAGTCCAGAAAAACTTCAGGAACAAGGTTTACTGACTGATGAGGACTTTGCTGATTTACCAGAATTTCCTGAGGGAAAGGTAGATTTTGACTTGGTTGTGCGAACCAAAATTCCGCTATTGAAAAAAGCCTACAAAAATTTTCAGGAAAATGCCAATCAGTTACAGCAAACTGAATTTGCCGGTTTTTGTGATAGCAAAGCTTATTGGCTAGATGATTTTGCGTTATTCATGGCTCTGAAAGATACTCATGAGAGTACAAGTTGGTCTACTTGGGAGCCAGAACTTGTTAAGCGCATACCAGAAGCATTAGAGAAAGCAAAAGAGCAACTTGCTCATGAGATTGCTTATCACAAGTTCATCCAATATGAATTTTTCAGACAATGGTCGCAACTAAAAAACTATGCGAACATGAGCGGTATTCATATCGTTGGCGATATTCCCATATATGTAGCTCACGATAGTGCCGATGTATGGTCAAACCCTGATATATTTTGCCTTGATGAAGAAACAGGGGAACCAGCATTGATGGCAGGAGTTCCACCAGATTACTTTAGCGCAACTGGTCAGTTGTGGGGTAATCCAGTTTATAACTGGGAGGAATTACAAAAGCAAGACTTTAAGTGGTGGATTGGGCGTTTTGAGGCAATGCTCGATTATATAGATGTGATTCGCATTGACCACTTCCGTGGGTTTGAAACTTACTGGGCTGTTAAAAAAGGCGAACAAACGGCTATTAATGGTGAGTGGATCAAAGCTCCAGGTGAACAGTTGTTTGAGGCAATCAAGTCAAAATTGGGCAAGTTACCAGTGATGGCGGAAGATTTGGGAGAAATTACGCCAGATGTAATTGCTTTGCGAGACAAGTTTGAGTTTCCAGGGATGAAAATTTTGCAGTTCGCATTTGGTTCTGATCCTGGAAACCCGTTTTTACCCTTCAATTATGAGCGTAACTTTATTGTCTACACTGGGACACACGACAACGATACAAGTGTAGGCTGGTTTAATAAAGCTTCCGATTATGAGAAGGAAAACTTGCTCCTTTATTTGGGTTGTGTAAGTCCTGAGGGTATCCATTGGGATTTTATTCGTTTGGCATTGAGTTCTGTAGCTAATCAGGCAATTATTCCATTGCAAGATCTTTTAGGATTAGATACTGAAGCACGAATGAATTTCCCAAGCAAAGCTGATGGTAACTGGGGTTGGTCTTATCAAGCAAATGCTTTGACGAAGGAATTAAGCGATCGCCTAAAAACTCTTACTGCACTTTATGGGCGTGCTCCTCAACAAAAATAGTTAGCAAAGGAGTCAGAAGTCAGGAGTCAGGAGTCAGAATACAAAATCAACTGGATGGGATTTTAACTCCATCTAGTTGTAGATGACGGGCTATGTTTTAAGCTGGGAAACCCTCACAACGTGCTGGCTTCTCCTGAATCCTGAATTCTGAATTCTGACTCCTTGTTAAAATCCCGACCTATTATTTGCTGCGATTGTCAGCTCTTTCATTTTCCCTGATTCACCCATTTGCTTAGCTTGTTCTTTGTTGACGCTTACTAAGACACCGCCAGCGTTACCAGCTCTTACAGTTAATTGTTCTTGAGCTTTCCATGTTAGATGAGTTCCCTCTGGTAACTCACCTTCATACTTTACTTTCCCATCAGCTACTACCCGAATCCACGACTTCTCTTTTACAGTCACACTAATTTGAACTTGCTCAGCATGATTGCTATTCGTAAGTGTGTATTTATCAAGTTGAATATTTTCAGGCTGTAGCTTTGATGTGCTTTTTGATTGTAATAGAGTTTCTTTTAGTGGTAATTGATAGCTTTGACTATTAGTCGTTTGCCAAGTCGCATTATCCAAAAATCGAGATAAGCCACTGACAGAGCAGATAATCAAAAATATATAAAGTAGATAAAGATGAAAAGGACGTAATTGACCTAGGGACGATCTTCTCCAAGCACTTCCAACAGTTACTGGAGCGGCCCCGATAGGAAAGGTACTGCCAAATTCTGCACCATTAAAACCTAGTGCATCGGCAAATTGTCTTATTAAACCTTGAATATAGATTGGTTCTGGAAGTTCTTCTAAATTACCTTCTTCAATTGCCTGCAACAATCTTCGGGGGATCTTAGTCAAGATAACCATCTGTTCTAATGATAACCCCTGCTCTAAGCGCGCGGTCAAAAGCTGAGTACCAATTTCTCCTAATTTTTCGGCTTGCTGTTCCTCTAAAGAAGGAGTTGGCTTATGCTTATCCTTCTGAATTCGCCACCTCATGTCTGGTTACACTCCTTAGTGAGCTGAGTCTCTGACAGGAATCTGTTTTATCAAACAGAATTCAGAAGTCAGGAGACAGGAGTCAGAATAAATGTTGGTAAAAACCTCGCCTGCGAGTGGACGAGACAGGGTTTGAAACTTTTCTTAAAACACCATCCCTTTATAGGTCGTGTATTCTGAATCCTGAATTCTGTCTCCTGACTCCTCTTTATTGTTTTATTTGCTTTTGTAAAAAGCTAATTTCATTGTCTTTAAGGTGACGATAATCACCTTCTGATAAATAGGTTCCCGGTTCAATTTGTAATTGAATTGAACCTATTGCAGAACGATGCAACTTGAGTACTGGATGTCCTAATAATTCTGCTACACGTCGAATTTGGCGATTTCTCCCCTCCTTTAAAAGGATTTCTAAACAACTAGAAGAATTAAACCTTTGGATAACTTCTACTAAAGCTGGTCGTGTTTTTCTTCCGTCTAAAACTACACCTTGACGCCACATTTGTAGTGCCGCGTTTGAAGGATGTCCTTTTACCAAAACTTGATAAGTCTTAGGTATGCTGTGACGTGGATGGGTTAACCCAAACGTCAGATCACCATCATTTGTCAGTAATAATGCTCCTGTAGAGTCTGCATCTAACCGGCCAACTGGATGAACACCTTGAGCCGAGCGCAATTCTTTTGGAAGTAGATCTAGGACAGTCTGTCTCCCTTGGGGATCATGACATGTTGAAACAACTCCAGCGGGTTTATGCAGTAAAAGATATATTAAAGTGGGCCGCTGCGTAGTGGACACAGCCTTACCATCTACTGTAATTATATCTTTTTCAGGATCGACTTTTTGCCCCAAATGCGCCAAGTCACCATTAATACGTACACGCTCTAGCTTAATCATTTCTTCAGCTTGGCGGCGTGAGGCTATACCCCATTGAGCTAAGATTTTTTGTAAACGTGCCTCCATGTGAAAATTACTTAATACCTGTTTAACTGTTCATCTATAAAGAATATATAAATCGTATTTAAATTTTTTGAAATTAGCTACTGAATACTGTTTAGTTGTAAAATACTACGTTGTAGTAAGCTAATGACGTGAGCCACAATTTATAAATAGAGTCATTAAATGGTAGAGAAAAATCATAAAACTAGAAGTTTAAAGAAAATCCGTATAGTTACAAATGTTCTGACAACAGCACTAAAATTGTGGTTGAGATCTCAAGTTAGCCAAATCTCTCAATTAGAAGTGGAGATTAGAGCGAGCGATCGCCAAATTTTGACTGGTTGCATACCTTGGGTATCGATTTTTGCTAGTAATGCAGTGTATAAAGGTCTTCATCTTACACAGATTCAACTAATTGCAGAAAATATCCGCATCAACATTGGCTCAGTACTTAAAGGTCAGCCACTACAGCTGTTAGAAACAGTCTCAGTATTTGGTGAACTTACGCAAGAAGAGGAAGCTCTTCAAGCCTCACTTTCTTCCTCATTATTGTCAGATGCTTTAGATGATATATTTATTACGATTTTACCAAACGACAGCGAAAAATACAGGTCTATAACCTGGCAGAAAATCAACCTTGACTATGATACAGTAGCACTTACCGCAATATCTTCAGAGCAAGAAGATATTAAACAATTAAACATCACTTTGGGTTTGCAATTACTCAGTGCATATGAGTTACAAATTTCACCAATTCATATTGGAAGTAATACTGTAATACTACTAGAAGCTAATCAGAATAAACATCGTCTAAATCTTGGGTCAGAGGTTAATATCCAAGAGCTAAAGCTGATTCCTGGGAAGCTAATGTGTCGTGGAAGGATCAATGTGAATCCATAAGGGAAATGGGCATGGGGCATAGGGCATGGGGCATGGGGCATGGGGCATGGCGCACGGGGGAAATATCAGGGGTTCTAGGTACTTAGACAGAATTAATTACGCAATAATCAATACCGCTTTTTCATCGCCCATTTCCCTATGCCCTATGCCCATTTCCCCATGCCCACTAATTTTGCGGAGAATTAGGATCAAGTTTTGAGCTAGCAATCAGTGCGTCCAAAAACCACAAACGCTTGTCGATGACTAAAGAAATTTCTGAGTAAAGATGAGCAGTATCCGCATCTCCTATTACAGAAGTGCGATCAATATTTTCCCAAAGCAAAGTACCGTAGATTGCTAGACGCTCTGCAAGGGAGACAACATGGTCTTTCGCGTCTATTATATGTAGAGGATATTCAGGTAGAATAGATTGCTTAACCGCATTCCGAGCTGTTCCTATCGCTAAACCTCCAATGAGTGTAATTCGCTCGGCAAGCATATCGATGTATAGATCTAGTTCCGTTGCTATCTCGTCAAAGATCTCATACAAATGGTATGAATTTATACCTGTAACGTTCCATTGTGCCTGTTTAACCTGAGTCTTTAAATCTACTGTAGTTGCAAGTGTTTGATTTAGAATGTCGACAAGCCGTGTTTGGGCTTCTGGGCTTATACTGATTAGACGAGCATCAAAAGCTGGAGTATGCAATTCGCTAATACTGTTCATAAACGATCCTTATCAAGAATGAGAAAAGGACGTAGTGGTAGAACGCTTAGCAGCACTTACCCATATAGGCGTCTGTTGGAATAACCGTCAGATTTTTCAGTTATACTTCAATACCCCCTAATCCTCCTAAAAAGCGGAGTTAGGACTATACTTCGTTTTTGAGGAGGGCAATTATATCTAGGCATCTGCTAAAGCAGAACACCACTAGCCGAAACGAATTAGGGACTTTAAATTTCTATCTAATGATAGAATAATATTTCGTGTATATATGATATGTTGTACTGATTTTTGCTGTATAGGTGATTTTTGCTTTTTTAGAAGATTATTGCTACGACTTACGAATTTCTTTAGGCGTAACCCCCAGCAACCGCTTGAAATGCCGTGTAAGTTGACTTTGGTCATTAAAACCAACAGATGAGGAGACTTCAGAAATTTTTAGCTGACTTTTTAAAAGCAGGATTTTAGCACGTTCAATTCGGCAATAAATAACATACTGATAAGGAGAAAGCCCCGTCGACTGCTTAAATAAACGGGCAAAGTGATACTGACTCATGCCCACCTCCTCAGCCATTGTCTTTAGTAACAAATCTTCAGAAAGATGGTCAATAATAAACTCGATGATCTGTTGTAGCTTGTGTTTGGGTAATCCGCCTTCATATTCGTGGATAGTGTGTTTTCTCCCAGAGTAATGCTGTAACAGGTGAGCAGATAACGCAGTTGTCATCGACTCAGCATAAAGACGACTACCCGACCCATCTGATTCTAGTGCTGCCTTAAGGGCAAGCGCAATTTGATAAATCAGCGCGTCAGATTTAGAAAAATGTGGTATAATCTCTACCGTATCAGCATCAACTGATTCGTAAGCAACATTTGAGACAGTTCGAGCGTTCAACGTCAAAGCAATAAACTCAGATTTTTCCGTTGTCACTGCCCTATGACTAATATAGGGAGGAATGACAACAACATCTCCTGCGATACAATTCTCGCTTTTATGACGCTCGCCAAGCCACCGCTCTAATCCTAATTGGCTCTTAAGACGGATCGCGAGCGTGTAATGGCTAGCATAATGTTCTGGGCTTTCGTAAGGTGGTTGTAAGTGATACTCGAGATTAATATCCTTCCAATTTGCTTGATAACTATCAAGCAAAGGTGGTTGGACAAGAACTGCTCTTCGAGCATCTAATTTGGTTACATCAATTCCTAGCAGTTTCTCGTCTGGCATCGCTTTCCCTTAGAGTTGCTCCTCCCGTGAGATAAGTCAAAATGGAACTGTTTGTGCCTTGTAGCAAATAAGAATATAACAGCCTATAAGGTTTAGGGAACACATCCAAAAGTTAGAGGCTAAGCAAGATTACAGAAGCGGTAACAAGAGTGTTACAAAGTAGTAAACTAGCGGAGCTGTAAAAATATAACTATCTGTACGGTCTAATATACCTCCATGACCAGGGATCAATTGCCCAGAATCTTTTACGCCTGCATCCCGCTTGAGCATCGACTCAGTAAGGTCACCCAAAATACTAGCAATGCCAATTAGCAAGCCTAAGGCTAGACCAGTGAAGGGAGTTCCTGACCAGTTGAGAAAATAAGCTCCTGCTACCGCCATAATAACGCTGGCGACAATCCCAAAAATCGCCCCTTCTAAAGTTTTTTTAGGACTAATTTCAGACAAAGGGGTTTTGCCAAAGAATTTGCCGATGATGTAAGCACCGATATCAGCTGCCCAAATACAGATAAAGGTGAGTAAGGTTGCTATTAAACCTTGAGGAACAGGATTAAAGTGTCCTGCAGGTAAAATCTCTGACCAGGTTTTAAACCAGTAATCACTAATAGGTGAGTTGTTGATTGCTATGCCGTTGATTGAACGCAAGCGCACCCAGTAGCTTGGTAAATAACCAGTATAAAATAGCCCTAGTATAGAAGCAGAAATATCTGCGATTGTAGCCATTTTTGGCTGAAATAGAAGATAAAAACAAATAAATGTCCCAGCTAGCGGCATCACGGCGTCAGCTAAACTACCATCTAAGGTACAAATCACTAATAGGACTTGACTAACGAACATGGTAGTTTTGGCAGCCGGAGCCATTCCTTTGGCTCTTACTAGATTAAAGTACTCTTGTTGTCCTAAAAAGATAATCACTGCAAACAAAAGCGTAAAGTACCAACCTCCCAAGAGAGTGGCTGATAGAGCAAGGGCGATCGCAATAATTCCACTAAAAATCCGAGACCAAGGCATATAAATATTTTGGATTTTAGAGCCAGTTACTGAGAGGATTTCCCCGCCCAGTAATCTGGCGTAAATCCCGTTGGCATTGCTACGCGATAAGTGTAGCGTCTCCGACAGGAGAAAAGATTTTGGATTCAATTTATAATTGAGAATCTAAAATCTAATGAATTAGTCTAGTTTCTCACCACTAAGGATAAAAATGGGATTAACAGCAGTAAAGGTTTGAGAAGAACCACGGGTTTCCAAACGGTTGACCGCTGATTGTATGACTTCGATATTTCTTGCCTGCAATTGAGCAAGGCTTTGGGAAATAGCATACAGACTTTCTAGATTAGCAGCTGTGGCAACAACTCGGCCTGATGGTACTAAATAATGCCACACTACTTTCAAAATTTCTTGCATAGGGCGTCCTCCCTCGATACAGACGCGATGGGGTGTATCTTTCAGGTCATGCAAACATTTTGGAGCATTACCTTCAATGACTTCAACGTTGTTGACCTCAAAGCGATCGCAATTGCGTCGGATAAGGTTGGCTACTTCGTCATCTCGTTCAACAGCTAAAATCCGTGCACTCGGACACAACAACCCCGCTTCTACCGGAATCGTTCCCGTCCCTGCACCAATATCCCAAAGAACACAATTGGGTAGTAGCCGTAGCTGTGCAATCAACAGCATCCGAACTTCCCGCTTGCTTAAGGGAATTCCCGGCAAGCGCTCGAACAATTCATCTGGAATACCAGGGGTAATATAAGGCCAAAGTTGGGAGGGCATAGAATTAAATAATTATAGTTAAAGATATCGGTTTGCCCAAGTCACACGGTTAGGGATCAGGAGAGTTCTACTAATAAGTCGCTCATGATTTCTTTTTCTAATTCTTACCCACGCAAAGCCCTAACTTAAATCAACACCCTAATTTAGCAGTCAGAGAAGAAACTTGCTGGCGACTTGTACGTAAACAAAACTCGGAAAAAAGCTATAGACATAAGTAATTATAATGAATAGTCAGGTATTAGGTGAGCGATACAAAGTACAACAACAGTTGGGAAAAAAGGCTGGACGGCGGACACTCTTAGCTCGCGATTTATTAACTAGTGAATTGGTAGTTATAAAATTACTGTCTTTTAACAGTGACTTTGAATGGGATGATCTCAAACTATTCGAGCGTGAAGCCGAAACCTTAAAGTCCTTATCATACCCTTTTATTCCTGGTTACTTGGACTATTTCCAGGTGAATTTATCTACCTTCAAAGGATTTGCTTTGGTACAAACCCATATTCCCGCGCCAACGTTAGAGCAATACTTAAAATCTGGGCGTACTTTTAGTGAAGTAGAACTAAAGCAAATAGCCAAAGCACTGTTGGATATTCTCATTTATTTACATAGACGACAGCCTCCCGTTATTCACCGCGATATTAAGCCTAGCAATATTTTGTTGAGTAATCGTTCTGGGAATAGTGTAGGTCAGCTTTACTTAATAGATTTTGGCTCGGTACAAACTGCTTGTGCTGCTCACGACGGATCAATAACTGTGGTGGGAACTTATGGCTATATGCCGCCAGAGCAATTTGGCGGACGTACTGTTGCAGGTTCTGATCTTTACAGTTTAGGCTCAACACTGATTTATCTTGCGTGTGGGATTCATCCCGCCGATTTACCGCAAAAAGACTTTAGGATCCAATTTGAGCATGCTGTAAATCTTAGTCCAACCTTTAGTTCCTGGTTGAAATGGATGACTGAACCGACTTTAGAAGAGCGTTTCAGTTCTGCATGTCAAGCACTAGCTGCTTTAGAACAAAGCTATCAAATTTTTCCAACCCGCTGGGTTAGAGGTGCTTGGTATTGGAATGGCAAAACTTGGTTTAGTAAGCAACAACCACAATTAATTAGAGAGAGCAAGTACAAGCATAGTTATAAATTAACACACAAGGTTTCTCAACCAGTTGGTAGCAAAATTAGACTCACTAGAGATAATGATTTTCTAGAAATTGTGATCCCACCCGTTGGTTATCAGAGATCGATGACATTTTTGGTTTTGTTTGCGATCGCTTGGAATTCGTTTACCCTTTTCTGGACAATCAATGCTTTGGCTGCGCCTTTGCCCGCCAATATATTCTTGGCTTTATTCTCACTTCCTTTTTGGGCAGCTGGGTGTCAAATGGTGACTTGGGTTTTATCTTCTTGGCTCAAGAGTACACGATTACACCTTAGCAAGGAGGAAATTACTTTTACTTGGGAGTTGTTGGGATTAAAATTTAATCTTGTTCCTCCAGCCCTCAAGAAGGATATTAGCAACTTAGTCTACTGCAAAAGAACCTTTACAACAGATTCGGAAGGTAACAAAGTTGAAGTTCCACCCCAACTCATTATTTGGGCAGGAGTACATAAGTATCAGATTGGAGGGTCTAATGGTCTTATCCAATCCGAACCAGAACTTGAATGGCTTGCATCTGAATTAAGCGATTGGTTAGGGTTGCCAATTGGAGAGTAGGGGCATGGGGCATGGGGAATAGGGCATGGGGCATTGACGGCTTGACTAATTCCTGCTCCCCTGCTACGAGATCCCTGCTCTCTCTATTAGGGTAGACTTTTAACAGTCGTTGTTCATAGGAAATAGGCTTATGTTGTTTGGATTAGGATGGCCCGAGATAGCTGTAATTACGATAGTCGCAATTCTCATTTTTGGGCCCAAAAAAATTCCGGAACTGGGGAGTACACTGGGTAAAACCTTACGAGGTTTTAAGGAAGAACTAAAAAATCCCAGTGATGACAGTAATCCGGAAGAAGAAAAACAGTAGTGATTTAGTTAGTGGGTTTTTGAAGAAGAATGGGCTAAATTGTGTTTGCGACGGACGACTTTACACCTAGTGGTGAGTCCACAATAGGTGCCGCACTATTTTGTTGGTGCAATTCCTCCTTAACCGTGCCCCGATCTTTAATTAGCTTGATGGCGCGGCTAACGCTTTCGGGCAATATGACCACCAGACTATTATCAGGGGCAATGTCCAAACCTTTTTTGATTGCTTCTGCTTCTTGGAGAATGGTTTCGTATGTTGAGTTAGCGTTAACTTGCTTGATCCCCTGGGTAATCAATTCAGCCGCTGAACCTCGTTGGCGTCCTCGGGTATCATCATCTTCTTTGATGATAATGTAATCAAAAATTTCTGCTGCCAGTTTACCCAACGTAACAAAGTCTTGATCCCGGCGATCGCCTGGTCCCCCAATAACTCCAATGCGTTGACCACCTGTCCAATTACGGACGAAACCCCCTAATGCTTCGTAACTGGCTGGATTATGAGCATAATCGACCAAAGCATGATAATTGCCTAAATTGAATAGATTCATGCGTCCAGGTGTTTGACTCACTGAAGCACGAAAAGTATTCAAGCCTGCCCTGATCTGCTCAATCGAGACATTTTGTACAAACGCCGCTAAACTTGCTGCTAAAGCGTTAGCGATCATAAATGGCGCGCGTCCACCCATGGTCAATGGAATATTTTCTGCTCGTTCAATTCGGTGAGTCCAATCGCCTTTGACTATTGACAAATAGCCATTTTCATACACTGCTACCACTCCACCCTTTTGGATGTGATTTCGCACCAATTCCGCATCTGGGTTCATCGTGAAGTAAGCAATGTTAGCTTTGGTTTTTTCTGCCATTGCTGCAACTCGTGGATCATCAGCGTTAAGCACAGCATAACCATCAGGAAATACAGCTTCGGCGACTATACTCTTGAGATGAGCTAACTGTTCGATAGTATCAATATCGCCTATTCCTAAGTGGTCAGCCGAAACATTGAGTACTACACCCACATTAGCAGATTCAAATGCCAATCCTGATCGTAGAAGACCGCCCCGGGCTGTCTCCAGTACGGCTACTTCTACAGTGGGGTCTTGTAGAATTAGTTGGGCGCTTTGCGGACCAGTGTTATCTCCTGCTTCTACTAAGAAATCACCAATATATGTACCGTCTGTTGTTGTATAACCAACTACTTTATTAGTCTGTTTAAAAATGTGTGCTAGAAGCCGAGTTGTGGTGGTTTTGCCGTTTGTACCCGTCACGCTTAAGATAGGGATACGGCTAGCTTGTTCATTAGCGAACAGCATATCTATCACTGCTCCAGCCACGTTACGAGGGATACCTATGCTAGGGGCGATATGCATCCGGAAGCCAGGTGCAGCATTAACTTCTACAATCACACCATCCACTTCTCGCAAGGGGCGGCTAATATCTGATGTAACAATATCAATCCCAGCGATATCTAACCCGATTATTTTGACTACCCGCTGCGCTAGCCAAAGGTTTTCTGGATGAATTTCATCTGTACGGTCTACAGCGATTCCCCCTGTACTTAAATTTGCCGTTGCTCGCAAATAGCAAATTTCACCTTTTTGTAGTACGGTACTGAGAGTGTAACCTTGCCTTTCTAGTAATTGGTAACTGGTGCGGTCTAGTTCAATTTTTGTAAGAACATTATCATGTCCTTCACCACGATTCGGGTCGTTGTTAGTTTCTTCAATTAGTTCAAAGATAGTTGATCTACCGTTGCCAGTGACGTGAGCTGGGACGCGTTCTGCAACTGCCACGACTTTACCATCTACCACTAGTACCCGATGGTCCCGCCCAACGTAGTATCGCTCCACAATTATTGCTCGAGAGATTTGTCTAGCAGCGTCATATGCTGTTTGAGCTTCTTCCCAGGTTCTGATATCAATCGTGATCCCACGTCCATGATTACCATCAAGGGGTTTGATAACGATAGGATAACCACCAACGTATTCAATAGCTTCTTGTAGATCGTCCAAAAAGTTTATTGTTGTACCTTTAGGGACTGGGACTCCACCATTAGCCAGGATGCGTTTGGTAGCTTCTTTGTCGCAGGCAAGCTCCACTCCTAAAATGCCGGTATTATCCGTCATAGTGGCTTGCAAGCGCTTTTGGTTGACGCCATAACCGAGCTGAATCAAAAAGCGTGCACCAAGAGATGTCCAGGGAATACCTCTTTTTTCTGCTTCTTTGACAATAGCTTCTGTACTTGGTCCTAGGGCCGCATCACGCCATAAGTCCTTCAGGTCTTGCAAATCTTGCTCTAATTCTGCTTTTGGATAACGACCGCGATCAACAATACTTTGGCACAAGCGTACCGCTGCTCTTGCAGCATATCGCCCTGCCTCCTCATTGAGATATTCGATCGCTACCTGGTAGATCCCGGGCGTGCCTGTTTCACGGGTACGACCAAAGCCTACATTCATTCCAGCTAAGTCTTGCAGTTCCAAAGCCACGTGCTCTACGATGTGACCCATCATAGTGCCTTCTCGTACCCTCATCAGAAAACCACCATGGCAGCCAGGTGAACAGTAGTGCCCTTCCAGACTAGGCAGGGTATCAACTAATCCTTCATAAAAGCCAGGGATTTCATTTGAGGGCGTCTCGGCAAGGTTTTCTAAATCGAGGCGCATGACGATCAACTTGTGGCGTCGAATGCTCCAATAGTTGGGTCCGCGCAGTGTCTGGATTTTAAGGATTCTCATGGGAATAGGTAGATGGAGATTCGGAACCAAAATTCTAGTTTCTTACTGGAATTGACCGTTTAACTGTTCACTGTGAACAGTTTTTCTTCTTGCATCGTATTATTCTCACTTTTTGTGTTTCAATAGACGAAAAAAAACACGGTCAAATCCAGTGTAACCTTAGCTACTTTAATCCATCAGCTGGAAATTCGGTATACCGCAGGCAAAACAATCCGTTGGTATAAATGAAAACGATCACCATGGCTTAGGACGTGTAGCCGTAAATTATGTATTGTTAGGGGTTCAGTAGCTCCTACATGTGGTTCGTTAGTGTGAGTTACTTCTGTTGGATCAACAATCGTCACACTTCCTTTACCCATTGCTTGTAGCCAGCCATCTCGTTCAAACATGGCACAAGTGTCTTCATCAATACCAATGCCTAAACGATCAGGATGAGATGCGATCGCGCTTATGAGTCGTACCATACGATTACGATTATGAAAGTGCTGATCCACGATAACTTCTGGTATCAATCCCAAACCTGTTGCCATATCAACCAGAGAACGGTTCGGTGATTCACCACTTCCACCTCCTGCTATCATATGATGACCCATGACCGCTGCCCCTGCACTAGTTCCTGCTAGGGTCAGTTGCCCGGCTCTAACACGTCGTCTAATAATTTCCATGACTGGTGTATCTGACAGGACGCCACACAAACGTAATTGGTCGCCTCCTGTTAAAAATACTCCTGTACAAGCTTCTAGAGATGCTTGAGCATGGGAAGTTGCACACTGTTCACGTTCTCGAATGTCCAATATTTCAACCTTGTCAGCACCCATTTCTTCAAAAATTCGGGTATACCGACCACCAATAATACTTGGTTCGCGCGAAGCAGAAGGGATTATTGTTATATAAGCGTTACTTCCTCCAGAACGACCAAAAAAAGTTCGTAGGATCTCACGTCCATGAACTTTGTCTTCTGCGCCTCCGATAACCAGAACGGCTGTTTTAGTTGCTTGGGGTGTCCTCATTTCCAGCGATTTAGCTTTTAACTGCTGCATTTTGTTTCTCCTGTCAACAACTTCAGGCGAAGATGACAATTTTCCGTAGCCTGATCTCTAAGAATTCAGGAGCCAGGAGCCAGGAGTCAGCATGGGTATGAAGATGCGACTGACGGCTAAATAAAGTAGTTGAAATCGCCACTGCCTATCTGTTGTCCTCACTGTTTTTTGGATAAAATCCAAGATCAAGACTGCTCCTGAATTCTGAATTCTGAATTCTGACTCCTGACTCCTCTTTAAGGACCCTTCTTGAAGCCAAGAGAGGTAACGACGGTAACACCACCACTCTAACTTCTTGCTTGACGCGGTAGACGCTGCAGCGAGTGTCCCTTGCCGTTCCTCAACCGACAGCGCTTTGTTGCTCCCTGTCCAATGTTTCCAGATTGGCAAAATATTGCTTGGAGAACTAAAGGTTGCCTTTAGTGTTGGAGGGTAAGCTGATTTTGATACGCTTTTTTTGAGGTTGGCTAGATGCATCCTGGAAGTTGTTAACTTTGTCAGATTATTAATTTAAATGTAGATGTGACAATATTTAAACATAAATTAAGTAATTAGAAAAATTTTTGCTCCAACCAGGAAAATTCAAGAAAAAAGGTAACTTTAGATACATTACTTTACAAGTAGGCCGTTCTTGTACCAAGCATACCAATTTAACAATAGTGTCCTCCAATACGAATTACTGTGCGCTTTGATATAGTTACGCTATTTCCTGACTGTTTTACCTCTGTTCTAAGCTCTGGGCTTTTGGGAAAAGCCTTGACCAAACAGATTGCACAAGTCAATCTGGTTAATCCACGAGATTTCACCAGCGATAAACACCGAAAAGTAGACGATGAACCCTATGGTGGTGGTGTAGGAATGTTAATGAAGCCAGAACCTATTTTTGCTGCTGTAGAGTCTCTGCCCATTTTACCCCGAAGAGAAGTCATTTTGATGAGTCCTCAAGGTAAAACAATGGATCAACCCCTTTTACGCGAATTAGCAACGAATTATGAACAATTGGTTGTTATTTGTGGCCATTATGAAGGTATCGATGAACGGGTACAACATTTAGTGACCCGTGAAGTCTCTTTAGGTGATTTTATTCTTACTGGTGGAGAAATTCCAGCAATGGCTTTGCTCAATGGTGTGGTGCGTCTTCTACCAGGAACAGTAGGAAAAGCTGATTCTCTCAAAACAGAAAGTTTTGAAGAGGGATTATTAGATTTTCCTCAGTACACCCGTCCAGCAGTTTTTCGTGCATGGAAAGTTCCTCAAGTATTATTATCAGGCAATCACGCAGAAATTGCTAAATGGCGTTACGAACAACAAATTGAAAGAACACGCCTACGTCGCCCTGATTTACTAGAAAGCTGGGAAATAGCTAAGAGGGAGCAGGGGGAGAACGGGAGCAGGGGAGCAGGGGAAGCAGGGGAAGCAGGGGAAGCAGGGGGAGCAGAGGAGCAGAGGAGCAGAGGAGCAGAGGAGCAGAGGAGCAGAGGAGCAGGGTAGCAGGAATTAGTCAAACCCCCAATACCTATGCCCCATGCCCTATGCCCCATGCCCCATGCCCCATGCCCAAATTCACTTACAATTAACAAAAATGAACATTCGCATTGGTAACGGCTACGATATACATCAACTGGTGAGCGATCGCCCTTTAATTTTGGGTGGAGTCAATATTCCCCATTCATTAGGTTTGTTAGGACATAGTGACGCTGATGCTCTGACTCATGCGATTATGGATGCTATGTTAGGCGCATTATCTTTAGGGGATATTGGACATTATTTTCCGCCCAGCGATCCTCAATGGGCAGGTGCAGATAGCTTAGTTTTATTAAGTCAAGTAAACCAACTTATTAACGATAAAGGTTGGCAAGTGGGTAATATTGATTCTGTAGTAGTAGCGGAACGTCCAAAACTAAAACCACATATCGAGAAAATGCGGGACAAGCTAGCAAGTGTTTTGCAGTTGGAACCAAATAAAATTGGCATTAAAGCAACTACAAATGAAAAATTAGGTCCTGTCGGTAGAGAGGAAGGTATTTGTGCTTACGCTGTAGTTTTGCTATTCGAGCAATAAAATGGGTTTTATGAATTCTGGCATTTTTAGAAAAATTTTCCGACGAGGCTGGATTTTTACTCTACTAGCTTTCTGGGTAATGGTTGGTCTGAATGGCTGTAATCCTAATAATTTTAAAGCCAAAGCCGCTCAAGTTTCTCAATTAGTGATTACGAATGGAAGTAACCCAAAAACATTTAACTACGCGCTAAGCCAAGAAAGCCCTAATATTTTTGGTTTCACCTACGAAACGTTAGCTACTGTAAATGGAGTCACCAAGAAAATAGAACCAGCTTTGGCTGAATCGTGGGAACTGTCAGAAGATAAGCTGCACTATGTATTTACATTGAGAGAAAATCTGAGATGGTCGGATGGCGCACCATTAACTGTTGATGATGTCGTTTTTTCCTTTAATGACATCTACATGAACAAGGCAATTCCCAACTACTACCAAGATAATCTTCGTATTGGCTTGAGTAAGGCTTTTCCTCAAGTCCGCAAACTTGATAGCCGCCGAGTAGAATTTATTTTGCCAGAGCCATTCGTACCATTTTTAGGATTAGTTGCAGCATCAACAGCAGTTCTACCAGAACACGCCTTGCGCCAAGCTGTAGAAACCAAGAGATCAGATGGTAGACCAGTATTTCTCTCTACTTGGGGAACAGATGCAGATCCTAAGAAAATTATTGTTAATGGCCCTTATACAATCGATAGTTATGCAACCAGTGAGCGCTTAGTATTTCGGCGAAATCCTTACTACTGGAGAAAAGATGCGCGAGGGAATCCACAGCCTTATATTGAACGTGTAATATGGCAAATTGTAGAATCAACTGACAACACAGCTTTGCTTCAATTTCGTTCTGGAGGATTAGATATATTAGAAATAGGTCCTGGAACTTTTCAATTGCTGAAGCGTGAAGAAAAGCGAGGAAATTTTACAATTAAAAATGCTGGACCTAGTTCTGGAGCAAGTTTTATTGCTTTCAATCTCAATAAAGGTCGTCGTAACGGTAAGCCTCTTGTTGATCCGGTTAAATCTCGCTGGTTTAACAATGTTGCTTTTAGACAGGCAGTAGCCTATGCTATTAACCGCCAAGCAATCATTGACAACGATTTGCGCGGTTTAGGTGAAACTCAAAACTCTCCTGTTTTTGTTCCAAGTCCCTACTACTTGTCACCCAAAGAAGGTCTTAAAGTCTACGATTATAATCCAGAAAAAGCTAAGGAAATTTTACTAAAAGCAGGATTCAAGTACGATAATAAAGGCCGGTTACTAGATGCAGATGGTAATCAAGTACGCTTCACAATGTTAGCCCCTGCTAGTAATAGACCCTCAGTTCCTCCTAAAATCAAACAGAATTTAGGCGCAATAGGTATCACTCTTGATTTGCAATATGTTGGCTTTGATGTGATTGGAGGAAAAATCAGCAACACCCTTGATTGGGAATCTTATATAGGAGCTGTGGTTGGCAATATTGACCCACACGACGGTTACAACGTCTGGGCTGTAGAAGGTAGTTTTCACCTCTTCAATCAAAAACCTGCGAAAGGACAACCTCCTATAGAAGGTTGGGAATATGCTGAGTGGGAGAAAAAAATTGAGGATCTTTTCATTGAAGGGTCAAGAGAATTCGACGAGACAAAGCGCAAAGCTATCTATGCAGAAACACAACGTCTTGCGCAAGAATATTTGCCTTTTATTCATCTAGTAAATTCTTTCGATTTAGTGGCAGTGCGTAACACTATTGAAGGCATTCAATACACGTCAATTTTTCCTTCTCCTACGGGATACATTTGGAATATATACGAACTTAAGAATACAAAAGATAAAGCATAACGAAAGAAATCAGGATTCGGAATTAATTCCATATCAGTTCTCAATCCTCTTTTAAGAACGTTCAAAAAGTCCTTAATTCGTAGACATTACATTATAGGTTGTAATATGAAATATTCTAAAATTTATCCTGTGGGTTGGCGTTTTTTGGTACTATGCTTTCTAGGTTTAGTAATGGCAATTACGGTTGTTGCTTGCAATCCTACTAAATTTAAAGCAAAATCGGCTCAAGTTACTCAATTAGTTATAGCGACACCTAGTGGACCTTCAACCTTTAACTTGACACAAAATCAATCGGCCTATAGTGTTTTTGGCTATCTTTTTGATGGACTAATTACAGAAAATGGCTTGACTGGAGATTTGGAGCCTGCACTAGCAGAGTCTTGGGAAATTTCACCAGACAAAAAACGGGTTGTGTTTACCCTAAAAGAAGGGCTGAAATGGTCAGATGGTCAACCGTTAACTATCGATGATGTAATCTTTAGTTATCAGGATCTTTACTTTAATGAAAAGATCCCTACCGATATTAGAGATGGTCTGCGAATTGGTGCTAGCCGTAGTCTCCCAACAATTAAAAAACTTGATCAGCGGCGAGTTGAATTTACAGTACCAGAACCTTTTGCACCATTTTTGAGATTTGTTGGTGGATTATCTATTTTGCCAGCCCATGTTTTGCGTGAGTCAGTTCATACTAACGACGGAAATGGTAATCCTAGGTTTTTATCGACTTGGGGGACTGATACCGATGCGCGAAAAATTATTGGTAATGGTCCTTACGTAATGGAAAGCTATACTCCTAGCCAGAGAGTTATATTCCGCCGCAATCCATACTATTGGCGCAAAGATGCTCAGGGAAATCAACAGCCTTATATTGAGCGTATAGTTTTAGAAATTATTGAAAATACTGATAATCAAATGATCAGTTTTCGCTCTGGACAACTCGATGATCTAGATGTGAAATCTGAGATGTTTCCTTTACTAAAGCGTGAAGAAAAACGCGGAAAATTCAAAATCTATAATGGAGGACCAGAACCTACAACAACATTTGTTAGTTTTAATCTAAATAAAGCTCGTAATTCTAAGAATCAACCTATCGTAAATCCTATAAAGTCTCGCTGGTTTAATACTTTGGCTTTTAGGCAGGCAGTTGCATATGCTATTGACCGTGAGACAATGAAAACTAACATATTTCGAGGACTCGGTGAATTACAAAATTCGCCTATTTTACTCAATAACCCTTATTACCTTTCTCCAGAAAAGGGGCTAAAAGTTTATGACTATAATCCGCAAAAAGCTAAAAAACTACTCTTAGAAGCGGGTTTTAAATACAACTCTAGAGGTCAATTGCTTGATGCTGAAGGTAACCAAGTGCGGTTTACCATGCTAGTTAAAGCAGAGGAGCCAGCTAGAGTAGCCATGGCAGCCCAGATAAAACAGGATTTAGCCAAGATTGGAATTCAAGCTGATTTACAAGCTCTAGCCTTCAATTCTGTTTTAGAAAATTTGAGAAGTAGAAATTGGGAGTGTTACGTTGGCAAGTTTACTGGAGGTGGGGTTGAACCTCATAGTGGCTCAAACATATGGTTCAGTACTGGAGGCTCACACCAGTTTAACCAAGGTCCACAACCGGGTGAACCTCGTATCAAAGACTGGGTAGTTTCCGATTGGGAAAAGGAAATTGACCGTCTTTTTATTGAAGGAGCACGTGAATTAGATGAGACTAAGCGTAAGGTTATCTACGATAAGTTTCAGCAAATTGTCCAAGAACAGTTACCATTCATTCATTTGGTGAATTCGCTTTCCTTTGAAGGTGTACGCGATCGCGTTCAAGGGGTTAAGTTTTCTACGCTTGCTGGTAGTGCATTCTGGAATCTGTATGAGCTGAGAGTTAACCTCTAGAATCATAGATGAACAAGCTATATTAACATCCTGTGACTCAACCTGAAGAAGTGCGATCGCTCCTACAATCTATTGCTAAAGGTGAAATTTCTCCTGAAGTAGCCTTTGAGCAACTGAAAAATTTACCCTATGAACCTGTAGGGGAGTTTGCCAAAATTGATCATCATCGCGCCTTAAGAACTGGTTTCCCAGAAGTTATCTGGGGACCAGGCAAAACTCCTGATCAAATTGCTCGAATAATGGATGTCATGCGTCATCACAACCCAGTTGTGATGGCAACGCGTATAGAACCAGAAGTATACACGGTGCTGCAAGCTAAAGTTTATGGTTTGCGGTACTACGACTTAGCACGAATTTGTGCGATCGCTCCCACTACTATCGAACCAAAATATCCTGGTGCGATCGCAATTCTTTCTGCTGGTACGGCTGATTTAGCTGTGGCAGAAGAAGCTGCGGTAACAGCAGAACTTTCTGGCTTCCACGTCCAACGTCTTTGGGATGTGGGGGTTGCAGGAATTCATCGCTTGCTCAATAACCGCCACGTCCTTGAATCGGCATCAGTGTTAATTGTTGTAGCGGGTATGGAAGGTGCTTTACCTAGTGTTGTTGCAGGTTTAGCAGATTGTCCTGTGATTGCTGTTCCTACCAGCATTGGTTATGGAGCAAGTTTTGGAGGTTTAGCACCATTGCTGACAATGCTTAACTCTTGCGCACCTGGTATAGGTGTCGTGAATATTGATAATGGCTTTGGTGCAGCAGTTTTAGCAGGACAAATTTTACGGACTGCGGGAAAATTGTCTTCTCATTAGAGATTCGGGATTGGGAGAATATTTTTTGTATAATTAATGACTTTATTTGGTTATAAAATAACTGCTTGTAGCAGGTGGGGTATTGAATGCAATACCGATGCAAAAAATGTTTGAGATATATGACCATTAGGGGCAACCGGCCTACTATGCGATAAGTCAGAGGCTACGCCCTGACACAAGTATTTACCACATTCTTTTTTCAACTTGGTATAAGTTACAGGCAGATCAAGTAAATCACAGCTAACTTTGTCTAATCTTTATATTTCTGTTAGCTAGAGCTGATTTAATTGAACCCTTAATTGTTATGCTTATACCAATTCTTTTTTGAATCTCTTGTCTAAATAGCGATGATGCTAACCGGATAGGGGATTGAATAAATCTACATATTAATTAAAAAATGATGATTAAAATAAGTTTACAAAAACAACAACTTGTAATTCTAAGTTTGTCTTTACTCACAAGTGTTTTGTTACTTCTACTGAGAGTATCATTTCTACCTCATTCTACACAATATATTTTCTTGCATAGCCTAAACTCCCTGAAATTAAGTCCATTAACGCTTATTCATAAAGAATTTTATTTTTTAGTTCTATGCTTAATTTTTCTAAGTTTATTATTTTTATCCTTAGAGTTTTTGTTGAAGGAATTTAAGCGTTATAAATATAAAGCATCTCTACCTTTAATCATAAATTTATGTACAATAATATTGTTTTTGTTTATTCAGGACATTGTTATTTCACAAGATTTTAATTCTAATTTAGAAGCTCGAAAAGCAGTCGTGACAATGATAAAATCCGGTTCTTTACAACAAAACGAATCGCAACGGGTAGCAAGACTAGATAATCTGAATCGTGTTCTTCATAAAGTATACAAACTGGAATTACCAACCCAGTATAGTCATGTTTCTCAATCTCGTAATAAACCTGGACAAATTAACCTAATCACCAATAGAAATAATGAAAATAAAATGATTGTATTTTTTACAAGTATGAGTGATTTTAATTATACGGCTTGGGTATATAAAATGAATGCGAATATTCCTATTGAAAACTACCTTTTTGGAGTAGGAGATTTAAAATCATATGCGTGGCTTTTAGATACGAAACAAGTAAATGATAATTGGTCTTGGGTAGATGTAGTGGAAAAGTAATCTTGGTCGGTTTTGAGATTTGTTGAAATGACTGGAAACCAAATTAAGACTTACGTACTGTACAAATTACACATCGTGTGCACCCACAGATAATGATTACTCCCAATACTGCTCGGTTAAGCTGAAAACTCTGGTTTAACGTAGGTTGGGCCCTTGGAACGAAACCCAACATTTATTAGCATTTGTTGGGTTTCGCTTACGCTCTACCCAACTTACAATTTTCCAAAACCCGTGCAGTATTGTGATTACTCCACACTAGAAACGGTTGATGCTATTGGGAGTACCTTCTTGTTGGTAACTGAACAGGCTCAGACTCAGTTATGGATTGCACTGCCATTTCAAGAGGGCTGACTTCTTTCGTTGCTGGTACAGTAGGAATTGTGGTTCTGCTAAGTGTACCTGGTGAAACAACTTTCAATAAACCATAAACGGCGGGACCGTGAGAGCCATCAGGATTTGTCAGGAGGAGAGAACGATCACCTAATGGAGCATCAGAGGTTGCAGTAATGGTGAGGAGAAAAATTTGTTGCTGATCCTCAAACCCAGTTTTTTCAACGGTAATTCCTGTTCCACCAGTAATCTCAATAGAAGCATTGCGATCACTGTCAAATGCTAAAAATGCCACATTCTTCACTGAAGTACCCTGTTCGATCTGCAGATTGAGACCAGAACGCTGTGCTACAGCCAACATTTCAGCTTCTCTCAATATATATGGGCGGGGTAACGGCTTGATTGCATCACCTGCACAAGGAAGCGATTCTGGAGCATTGACTTGAGGTAAGGGTAAGCCTACAAGAGCAACTTGGAAAGTTTGGGTAATCTGTGCGCCGAATTCAATATTGAATCCATTGATTGTAATATCACTCACCGTAAAGCCAAGTTCTTCAGGTACTTCATAGACAGCATGGAGAATATAATCAATCTCGTCACCATCCTGACGCCGACGCCCCCGAACGACCTTCCAATAGTCTGATGGTTGAGCATTTGAAGGTGCATTTAGCGGTAGCTCATAAGTGTCAAAGCTTGGTTCTTGAATATAAAGACCGACTGGATTTTCCAGAGAGATTTGTACACCAGATCCAGATACACCAGTTCCACGTACCAATCCATTAACCCCAGCTCCAATGGTAGGATCGCTGTTACGATTTGCGGTGCCATATCTACTGCAATTGATGAGTTGATTTTTGTCAGTAATGGGATTACCTGCTCCATCTTGACGAAGGATAGTTGCCTGTCCAGCCAGGAATATCTCAGCACTCAAGGCATTGGGATTACTAACTAGGTGAACAGCACCATCCTTTGTCGTGCTATTCCAACGATTGCGATCATCATAAGCTGGTCGACCTGTAGCTGGATCGATGATTGGATTGTTGTTGTTGTCTCGTAAGTACAGATCTTCTAGCTTGACCTGTGAACCAACTAATTCTTGATAAAGACGCAACACAACGTTCGGATCAATATCCCATAAAGTATACCAATACTCCCGATTCTCACAGGTAAACATTACCTTTGTGATCTTGCCTTCTGTATTACGGGTAACACTCCATTCACAATACTCATCTTGCCAGCCACGAGGACCAGACGGGCGATAGTTATCAGAAGCTGGCGGTCCCTCATCAGCATATTTCCATTGGGTACGCTGTCCAACACTGGGATACTGAATTAAGATCCGATTAGGAAATGCTGTCCATTTGATGGCTGCACCTTTTGTTCCAGCAGGAATATCGGTATTTAGTGGGTTGTAATACTGGGTTAGTGCTGGCTGATTTACCGAACTCCACGGATCGTTTTGTAGCGTTTGTTCTGTAAACCGATTTATGTTGTCACTCCAGCGAGTACGGAATGCTTTTTTCTCTTTTTCCTCATTGGGAAGAAAATCGTTTTGGTTGGCTGGTGGATCAAATTCAGGTAGTTTAGGCATCTTTCTACTCCTATTTGTTATTAAGTGATACTTTTTGAGTCAGTGTTTTCAACATATTGATTTGGATGAGCCATTCTTTTGGAAGTACCCTAGTACCGCAAGGCGGAATTCAAAATTCAAAATTCAAACAGGTATACAGCGTAAGCGTTTCATTGATTTTGAATGGGTGCTTTATTTCCGCCGTCGTGTACTAGTTAGCTATGTCAGATTGGGGTAGTAATAAGCTAAATTCATCCAAATTACTAATGTTTGGCCAGGATTGAAACTGCATCTGACGTTTTACACTAGATCGCATCAGTTGATCGAGTTGATCGATAGTAGCGATCGGCTTAAATTCATCTAAGTAAGACTGAATTTGCTGTTGGACAACGGTTTTCCATTGATCGTCAGGAAGATCCCACGTTTTAAGAAACTGTTGTTCAGCGCTACATTCGTCGAAGTTTGTTGAATTGCATGTCGGCTGATTAGCAGCAGCGGTTCTGACTTTAGTAGCAAAGTCATTTGGAATACTACTAACTCCACTCGTAATGGTACCAGTGAGAATCTGATCAGCATATTTTTGTAGGCTAGATCGCTTGTTAGAGAAGACTGGATTTTTAAAGTCCACCATTAGTACAGAAGCGATAAATTTGTCGGTTAGAATTTTGTTAGACCGCATCTGTGTCAGCATAAAAAGGTCTTCTGCCGCTGGAACTGGGACGAAGAATGAAAAGTAGGTTGAGCCATTTTGCTCATAGAGTGGGGAACCGTCCGGCTTAATAAAGTCAGACTGCACTAATTTGAAGTTGTGCGTCTTGAGATAATTGTCATAGTCTGGTCGTTTGAAAGTGATTGATGGAACGTTATAGTTCAGGTTCAAGCCTGTTTTAAGTGCTGAATCCCACAAGAAAAAATCAAGAGGAATACCAGAAATATCACTGTTCGGCGGGCTAGTATTGACTCCATTACTTTGAATCTGAGTTGAAGCCAGATTAATAGTCGTGTTGGTGATAATATGGCGCAACATCTGGTTGACATCGCTAATTTGAGTGATACCTCCCTGAGTTTTAAAGCGATCTTTCAACCAATTGCGATAATAGGTCTGGAAGCCACCACGAACAGTCTTCTCAAAATCCTCAGCACCATTTAAATTCTTAAAGAATTTTTCTTCGGCTACAGCTAATGGAACAACTAGTGGGGAAATAGTTGCCAATTGGGAGTTCCAATTGTTCCATGGAAAGGCTAGCTCTTTCATAATCAGCACGCCGTTATGATGACAGTCAAAACATCCATGTCCCATAGTTTGGTCTGTTTTTGCCATGGCTGAATCTCCAGCCCAACTCCAAACTTTGGTAGAGTCGCCTCTAGTTTGTCCCTCTTGTTCCCGAAACTCGTAAAAGTTGAATTTATTAGCTTGGGGGTTCCATGAGATAACTTGTAGAAAGCTAGAGTTTCCACCAGGTGCTGCACTTAGGAGAATTTGAGCACTGGTTGTGCTTTTACCCCAAGTCAGAACATAGCGAAGATTACGGGGTTCCTCACGAGAAGCAATTCTAGTTGGAATTTGGCTGCCTTCTCCAACTAGGTAATTTGCTTGTTGTAAATTTAGTCCACTACCTCCAATCGTGGTGGAAATGCTATCGACACTATTTGGAAAAGATCCTTTGCGCAGAATTTCCGTCGCAAATGGATCATTAAGATTTGTGGCAATATCTTGATCGGTCATGGGCGTGACACATTGATCTATGCCAGCAATGTAACGATAAATTTTGCCAGCAACCACTGGTTCACAGTTTTGCTCTGACATGCTAAACAAGCGCATCCGTTCAGGATTACTCTCAAAATTGGGGTGAGTTACTCTTAAATAACTCCGCAATCGGAAATCGCCTGTTGGAAATTGTGCGTGTTCAGCAGCAATAGCTTGATTCTGGAATGTGTCAGCTAGCAGACATGAGATGCCTAATAACACGACAAGTAGAACCAAAAGACTAACAAATTTCGCGAAACCAAATCTAATTGTGATCTTTGTTACTCTGTGTATCACGCCAATATCAGAAAATAAGGGTTTAAACTGTATGAGTGTTATAAATGTGGAACTCATCAACTTATGCAGTTGGAGTTTTAAGAGGCACACCCCTATGAGTACGGAAGCCTACACTGTACCTGTACTCAGGTCAGTGTAGGTAGTTCACTCATCTGTCTATAAAAATTGGGGTTGCATTTGCTTGCTAGTTGAGGTTATCACTGTGTTGTCATCCCGCTACGCTAGCTGATCTTCTACGGTCGGGGCTAAGCGGCTTTATGAAGAAGAATTCAGGAATGAAGTTATTTTACGAATCGATATCTCAACCCGTTGGTAATTTACCGTTAAATTCGACAGTGGTAGCTCAACAAATTACCGATCCAAACGTTATAGGTCAGATGGAACACGCTTTTAACCATTTTGTACAAACAGGTCAAGTGTGGGCACTATTGATAGGATTGGTCATTGGCTATATGATTCGGAATCTCACAACCTACGGCTGAATTAACGTTTTATGACTCAACAACAAACTTGGAGCCAGCGTTTTGAATCAGCGCTACATCCTGCGATCGCTCATTTTAATGCTAGTATTCACTTTGATATTGAATTAATAGAATACGACATCACAGGCTCTCAGGCTCATGCAAAAATGCTGGCTCACACTGGTATCATTTCCGCAGAAGAAGGGAACCTACTCGTTAAAGGTTTAGAACAAATTCGCCAAGAATATCAGCAAGGAAATTTTAACCCTGGCGTTGAGGCAGAAGATGTACATTTTGCAGTTGAGAGACGCCTTGTAGAAATTGTTGGTGATGTTGGCAAGAAATTACATACTGCGCGATCGCGAAATGACCAAGTGGGGACAGATACCAGACTCTACCTGCGCGATCAGATCAAACAAATCCGCAGTCAATTAAGGGAATTTCAATGTGTTTTACTAAATATTGCTGAAAAACATGTTGAAACGTTAATTCCTGGTTATACCCATCTACAACGAGCCCAACCTTTGAGTTTAGCTCACCATCTATTAGCTTACTTTCACATGGTGCAACGGGATTGGGAACGCTTAGAAGATGTTTATCACCGGGTGAATATCTCACCGTTGGGGTGTGGTGCTTTGGCAGGAACAACTTTTCCTATTGACAGGCATTACACAGCCCAACTATTGCAATTTGACAACATTTATGCTAACAGCCTTGATGGAGTTAGCGATCGCGATTTTGCGATCGAATTTCTTTGTGCTGCTAGTTTAATCATGGTACACCTCAGCCGTCTTTCTGAAGAGGTTATTCTTTGGTCGTCAGAAGAATTTCAGTTTGTTAGCCTCAAAGATAGCTGTGCTACTGGTTCCAGCATTATGCCCCAAAAGAAAAACCCTGATGTTCCAGAATTGGTACGGGGTAAAACTGGGCGGGTATTTGGTCATCTCCAAGGAATGTTGGTGATTATGAAAGGGTTACCATTGGCATATAACAAAGACCTGCAAGAAGATAAAGAAGGTTTATTTGATAGCGTCAAGACAGTCAAAGCTTGTGTGGAAGCAATGACTATTTTGTTGCGAGAGGGTTTAGAATTTCGCCCTCGACGTTTGCTAGAAGCAGTGACTCAAGACTTTTCTAATGCTACAGACGTAGCAGATTATTTAGCGGCACGAGGCGTTCCCTTCCGAGAAGCTTATAATCTTGTTGGTAAAGTCGTAAAAACCAGTATTGCTGCTGGTAAACTCCTAAAAGATTTGACTCTAGAAGAATGGCAACAGGTGCATCCAGCATTTGCAGAAGATATTTATGAAGCAATATCACCCCAACAAGTTGTTGCTGCACGCAACAGTTATGGTGGTACAGGATTTGCTCAGGTAAAAAAAGCACTCCTAGCTGCCCGTGCCCAAATAGCTGCTGAATGACAAAACAATTCAAAATGATAACTCCCGTTGGGAGAAGCTAAGCTAGGGTAGTTCACCCACTCATTGCCCGAACCTTTATCAAGGTTTGAGGGAATGAGTGGTATTGAAAAAAATTTCAGAACGCATAGGGCTACCATTTCGCCACACTTCTATTCCTTGAGGGCTAACAAAGTAAGAAAAGCTGCCATTGTCTGCCCGATATAAACTACCAACATTCCAAGCTGGAAGTTTTATCGGTTTGTCTGGGTTTTGCTTCAATTGCCCAATATAAAAGAACTGACCATTTTCTTTACAGACTTTCACGCGAGTAGTTGCTGTTTCACCTGCAATCACTGTGGAACCTTTGCATCCAGTATCTAAGTTAGCGGATGCAACAGCTATAGGAATTGATTGTGATGATGAAGTTTGTTTTGTTACTGGTGGTGCTACTCGATGAGGGGGTTCAACAGGAATAGGAATAGAAATTTCCTGGGTTCTTGCTGGAGAAGACTCTATGTCAGTAGGGCTATTTGCTTGACTAGTAGTGACATTAGAAGTTGCTAGTCGTTGGGGAGGAACTTTTCCTGCTACTAAAGATGGCAGTACAGGAATAGGATCAATCACAGATTCCATATTATCAGGATGAACTTCAAAATGTAAGTGAGGTCCTGAACTGTTACCTGTAGTTCCCATCTCGGCAATGACTTCACCTTGATTTACATGTTGACCATTTCTGACTAAAAGGCGGCGATTGTGACCATAAACGGTGAAACTACCATCTGAATGATGTATTCTAATGGCATTACCTAATCCCCAATCATCCCAACCAGATTTAACCACTTGACCTGTTGCAGCAGCAATAATCGGGGTTCCTGGAGGAGCTGCAATGTCAATTCCTATATGACGATTTTTCTTGAAACCTTGAGAAATTATTCCTTGAGAAGGCCAAATTAAGTTAGAGGAAGAAGAAGATTGTGTGTTTAGCGATCTATCTGCTGTTTTAGTCACAGCAGATGTACCTGCATAGTCGATAGATGAAACGGAAACTAACCCAATCAAGCCATAAGTACAAAATCGAGACAAGGTCGCTTTTTTCATAGTCGAAGCGGTTGATTATACGGGTTTTGTATATCTACGCGAAAGGTTTGTAGTTGGGCTGAAGCGCAGCGCTAAAGCGCAACTACGAACCAAAGATAACCTACTTGCTACGAAGCACTACTAGTACTTACTGGCTCATTTTCCTCTGATTCGGCTTGTTGTGGTTGTTCCTCTTCTTCCGGTAATCCATGTATAGATCTATACAGATTTACATACTGCTTAGCGGAGCGGTACCAGCTGAAGTCTTGGTTCATACCGCGTTGCTGTAGTTCTTGCCATTGGGGTTTGTAGCGGAAGCCTTCCCAAGTACGAACAAGACAGGTGAATAAATCAAGCGGTTCATATCGGTCAAAACAATAACCAGTACCCGACTGTGTCATCGGGTCATGATGTGTTACAGTATCAACTAATCCGCCTGTACGTCTAACAATGGGTACACAGCCGTAACGTAAAGCTAACATTTGGCTAATACCGCACGGTTCAAAACGGCTAGGCATGAGGAAGGTGTCGCATCCAGCGTATATACGGCGAGCAAGAGCGTCATTGTAGAGTAGGTAAGTGGCGACACGCCCTGGATAGCGGGAACTCAGTTGCCACATTTGGGTTTCATAATAGCGATCGCCTGTTCCCAGAAGGACAAATTGTGCATCTGTGTATGATAGAAACCGATCTAGTATCTGCAACACCAAGTCGATGCCTTTTTGTTCAACTAACCGTGTCACCATCCCCATCAAAAAGGCTTTGGAGTTAACTTCTAACCCTACTTCTTCTTGCAAGGCAATTTTATTAGCTCTGCGTTTATCCAAACTATCAGCCGTAAAGTTTTGGGCGATATATCTATCGGTAGCCGGATCGTAAGTCTCGGTGTCAATACCGTTAAGAATACCCGATAGTTTACCACTAATAAAAGACAACAGGCCTTCTAGTTCTTCACCGTATGCAGGTGTTTTTATTTGCTCGGCATAAGTGG
>NZ_JAAKGC010000214.1:0-2572 GCF_017591665.1 Aetokthonos hydrillicola CCALA 1050
AGGTGATTTCCAAGAAAGAAAATACCTGGGGAATGCGAGTTTCGACTTCGCTCAACTCGCGATCTCTCAGTTGGTTGAGCGAAGCCGAAACCAACTAGGGTGGTATATTTATTCCTGTAAATCACCTAAAATCTCTTAAAGGTTAAAAGGTGATGTCTTTTATTGATGAAATGAATCATACCAATTTATTGATTGTGGGAGCAAGCCAAGGGATTGGTTTGGGTTTTGTGCGAAAGATATTGCAAGATAGTAGAGTTGCTAAGGTTTATGCAACCTATCGTCAGCCAGAGTCTGCGTCTGAGTTGCTGGATCTCAAAGACGAATATTCTGATCGATTGGTTTGTCTTTCGGTTGATATTACCAACGAATCACAAATTGCTCAATGTGTTGAGCAGATACGTGCTGAGGTTGATAAGCTTCATTTGGTTATTAACTGCGTAGGAATTTTGCATGAAGGTGATATACAACCAGAAAAAAGCTTAAGACAGATCAATCCAGATTATTTACTGCGCTATTTTCAGGTTAACAGTATTGGGTCTGTGCTACTAGCTAAGCACTTATTACCGCTATTGCGTCATAAGGAGCGCAGTGTTTTTGCTAGTATTTCCGCTAAGGTTGGTAGTATTGGAGATAATAAGCTCGGCGGATGGTATGGCTATCGTGCTTCTAAGGCTGCATTAAACATGTTTATGAAAACGATAGCGATTGAGTATGGTAGAAGTAGCCCCAAAACCTTGGTGGTCATGCTACACCCTGGTACGACTGACACAGATCTTTCCCGTCCTTTTCAGAGAAGTGTTCCTGCTGATAAATTATTTTCTGTGGAACGTACTGTTACCCAACTGTTGGCTGTGATCGAACAGCTTGAGGAAGGTGATAGCGGACAGTTTTTTTCATGGGATGGTAGTCGATTGCCTTGGTAAAATTAAGATAAAACAAATTGAGAGCATACATTATGTATAGAAATTGTACATTTTGGTTGTGTTTCAATAACACAAAATCCCATAATAGGTCAATCTATCAACCTAGATATTTTGAATTCTGGAGGTTAAGATATGATTGATAAAGTAAACATTAAGACTCTGTAGGTTGGGTTGAACGCTCGTGTTACCCAACAAAATCCTAAAAATGTTGGGTTTCGTTCCTCAACCCAACCTACGCAAATTAAAGGTTTTTGGTGCTAACGAGGCGTAAGATTTACTTTATAAATAGCCTCTAAGAAATCAATTAAGCAACAGCACCAAGATTTTTGATTCTGTTGGGATAATCTAAGTTTATTAATAATACAACTTTTGGAAGACAGTTAAAAATAGTCTTTTCCATTATATTAAAAGTCAACTTGTTACATCTAAGAACATAAAAAATTTGCAACAGAACCACATAAAACAGTTCAAAATAAAGAAGCACCAATCGTTGGGATGACATGCAATACTGCTCGGATAAGAATTTTTGTAGGTTGGGTTAAACGCTCGTGTTACCCAACAAAATCCTAAAAATGTTGGGTTTCGTTCCTCAACCCAACCTACATTAAACTTAACTTTTTGCCTTAACCGAGCAGTATTGGGATGACATGTTATTAAATGTAGCTTTCCCCTGAAAGGAGGTCTCATAGTTGTGAAGGATTCAGCAAGTCCAAACGTGCTTCAAAACTTGTTTACGGGTGACGGAGAAATGTGTAGGCTGATGAGATCCCATGACTGGGGAGCCACATCAGTTGGACCTGTTGAAACTTGGTCGCAAAGCTTAAAAACTGCTATTCGCATTATTCTAGGATCGCGCTACCCAATGTTTGTTTGGTGGGGAAACGGTTTAACCAATTTCTATAACGATGCTTATATTCCTGTTCTTGGTAAGCGCCATCCTCAAGCTTTGGGACAACCAGCTTGTGTAGTTTGGGCGGAAATTTGGGATATTCTTGGAGCGCAGGCAGAAGCTGTTTTGACTAAAGGACAAGCTTCCTGGAATGAGGAACTTTTACTCGTCATGGAGCGCAATGGTTACACGGAAGAAACCTATTTCACCTTTTCCTATAGTCCTGTTATGGAGGACTCTGGCGAAATTAAAGGGGTGTTTTGTGCTTGTACAGAAGATACGCGACGGGTGTTGAGCGATCGCCGCATACGAACGTTAAGAGAACTCGCTGCTGCGACAACAGAAGCCAAAACAGCAGAAACAGCTTGCGAGCTTTCTGCGCGATCGCTATCGCAAAACTCCCATGATTTACCATTTGCCTTGATTTATTTACTTGATGAGACTCGAAATCAGGCGCGATTGGTGGGGACAACTGGCTTAGCTCCAGGAACATTCGCCAGTCCAGAAATTGTAGAAATTGGCAATCCCAGCAGTGATGTGTGGAAGTTTAGCTCAGTGACGAGCGGTAAAAGTCTCTTAATAAATCCAATACCAAAGAAATTGGGGTCACTTCCGGGTGGTCCTTGGCCTGAATCTCCAACTCGTGCTGTGGTGCTTCCTCTCTCAGCTTGTGGACAAGATAGTGAGAGCGGATTTTTGGTGGCTGGGGTCACTCCTAGAAGAGAATTTGACGACGATTATCAGGGTTTTTTTGACTTAG
>NZ_JAAKGC010000214.1:2582-4468 GCF_017591665.1 Aetokthonos hydrillicola CCALA 1050
TCCTTCCGGGTGGTTCCTGGCCCGGAATCCCCACCTCTGCCTTGGGGCTTCCCTCTCACGGCTTTAGAAAAAAAAGGTGAGAACGATTTTTGGTGGGTTGGGTTCATTCCTAAAAGGGATTTTACCAACAATATTAGGGTTTTTTTGACTTAGTAGCTGGACAGATTTCTAATGCGATCGCGGACGCTCGTGCTTACGAAGCAGAACGCAAACGAGCCGAAGCATTAGCCGAACTGGATCGCGCTAAAACTGTGTTCTTTAGTAATGTTTCCCACGAATTCCGTACTCCGTTAACCTTAATGCTAGGTCCAACGGAGGATGCTTTAACCGATGAGCAAAACTTATTACCGCCAATCCAGCGCGATCGTATTGAGATTGTTCAACGCAATGGGTTGCGTCTGCTTAAATTGGTGAACACCCTGTTAGATTTTTCTCGAATTCAAGCGGGAAGAATTCAAGCAAACTACGAAGCAACAGATTTAGCAAAGTTTACCGCAGAACTTGCCAGTACATTCCGCTCTTTAATTGAACGTGCTGGAATGAATTTAGTTGTAGATTGTCCTCCCTTACCGGAAGCAATCTACGTGGACTGCGAAATGTGGGAAAAGATTATTCTAAACTTATTATCTAACGCATTCAAGTTTACGTTTACTGGAACAATTACGGTTACATTACGGTACTGTAAGCAGTATGTCGAACTATGCATTGCTGATACAGGTATTGGTATTCCTGCTGATGAAATTCCCCATTTGTTTGAAAGGTTTCATCGCGTTAAAGGCGCTCAAGGTCGAAGTTTTGAAGGATCAGGTATTGGTTTATCGCTCGTATACGAATTAGTCAAACTTCATGGCGGTAGTGTGAATGTCATAAGTGCGTTAGGTGAAGGTAGTTGCTTTACGATATCACTTCCGGTCGGTTGTGAGCATTTACCACCTGAGCGTGTTGGCGGATCTCGCGCGCTTGCATCCATTGCTATGAGTTCAATATCCTACATTGAAGAGGCATCTCGTTGGCTACCCAAGGAAGCAGAGGAGCAGGGGAGCAAGGGAGCAGAGGAGCAAGAATTCTCCTCTGTTCATGCAAGTCGCCCCAAGTCGGGGAAACCCTTACGGGTTGATCAGTCGCCTACGCCGGTAAACCCTCACTTCGGCAAGCTCATTACACAAGATTCACCTTCCACGACGCTGGCTCCCCTGCCACTCCGCCCCTCTGCGCTTCCTCCCGATTCAGCCCGCATTTTAGTAGTGGACGATAATGCAGATATGCGGGATTATCTTTATCGGCTATTGAGTCAACGCTATGAAGTCGAAGCTGTAGAAGACGGAATGGCAGCTATTGCAACAATTCGGCAGGGTATTCCTGACTTGGTTTTAACTGATGTAATGATGCCCAAGTTAGATGGCTTTAGTCTATTACGAGAACTACGAAGCGATCCACAAACGCAAAATCTCCCCATTATTCTATTATCTGCTCGTGCTGGTGAAGAGTCACGCATTGAAGGACTTGAAGCTGGAGCTGATGATTACTTGATCAAACCCTTCTCTGCTCGTGAATTGTTGGCTCGTGTAGAAGCTAATTTGAAAATGGCACAGATGCGCCAAGAAGCAGCCATTCGGGAGCAAGCGCTACGCTTAGCCGCCCAAACAGCTCAACAGGAGGCTGAAAGAGCTTATGAAAGGTTGCGTCAAACGTTGGAAAGTATGACCAATGCTTTTGTCGCTCTTGACAATAATTGGCGTATCATTTACATGAATCCAACAGCAGAACAAATCAATAAGAAGCTTCGTAGTGAGGTAATTGGGAAAACTCTTTGGGAGGAATGGCCTGCTTCAGTGGGAACAAATATAGAATATCAGTACCGGCGAGCGATGACAGAGCAGATACCT
>NZ_JAAKGC010000215.1 GCF_017591665.1 Aetokthonos hydrillicola CCALA 1050
CACCTTTCCCTCGCGGTACTTGTTCTCTATCGGTCACACAGTAGTATTTAGCCTTACGAGATGGTCCTCGCTGATTCACATGGGATTTCCCGTGTCCCATGCTACTCGGGATTCAGCTACTATCCTTTTAATTTTCGACTACAGGACTTTCACCTTCTCTGGTGCAGTACTTAGCTGCTTCGTCTAATCTCCGGATTCGATATCGCTGTCCCACTACCCCAAAGTGCAAGCACCTTGGTTTAGGCTCTTCCCCTTTCGCTCACCACTACTAGGGGAATCTCTTTTGATTTCTCTTCCTCCAGCTACTAAGATGTTTCAATTCGCTGGGTTCGCTCATGCTTACCTATATATTCAGTAAGCTGTATTCTGGGTTGCCCCATTCGGATATCTTCGGCTCGTTGCTTGCTTCCAGCTCCCCGAAGCTTTTCGTTGGTAACCACGTCCTTCTTCGCCTCTGTGTGCCTAGGTATCCACCATTAGCCACTTCTGGCTGTAAGGCGACAACTAATTCTTGCAAAAACTGACCTGGACACCACAGTATTTGCGCATGAGGTAATCCCCTAGTTTTGGCGAGTTCTCTTAGTTTATCAGGCTCAAGATTACCTAGTAGTAGCCAATTTTGTCCAAGAATTTGCATCTGTAAAATAGGCAGTTGAGCATCAATTAATTGACCTCCTACTGCGCCCGTGTTTACGGGTTGACCAACTGACAAAGATTGGTAAACCCCCTTGTGCTTGAGGACTTCCTTTGTGATTCCTGTAATTTCAGGGGTCACGGAATAGTTATAGAAAACTTTGATCGGTAAACGCTGTAACACCTCTAACCAACTATTGCTGCCATTACCTTGGAAATCTGTTGCGATCGCCCAATCGATCTGATTGACGCCTTGTTGTTGTAAAAATGGTATGATTGTGTTGCTTCCTGTACCCTCGTTTCCACTATTAATTAACGTTACCTTTCCTTGGTCTTGAATAACTAAAACTGGTTCTCCTCCTGCTGCTAGAACTGTAATCTGAGACAAAGTACTTACACTGTGCCATGCTGGAACCAATACTAAACTAACAGCTATTAGAGCTGTAAATAACCAGCGCTTTTGCCACCAAGGTATTAACCAAACTAAAAATATTAGCGTATAAATTGCTAACATTTGAGCAGTCGATATACTACGAACCGCAACGGATGCTCCTGGCAAGTTGGAGCAAAATTCGACTAAGTTAATCAGTAAATGGGTTGGATAATACAAGAAACTGGCTATGGAGCTTCCTAGATTAGGTGAAACCAAGCTTACTAAAGCGCTTAGCATTCCACCTATCACAACTATTGAAATCAATGGGCTAGCAAGAATACCTATTGGTAAACAGTAAAGTGGTACGACGCTGAACAAATGCAACTGTAAAGGTAAAGTCCAAATTGTAGCTGCTAGAGGAACTGCTATTAAAGAAGCGATCGCAGGTGGTAACCAATCCAGACGTTTAATTAATGGCGGTACTGTAACAATTAGCCCTAGGGTTGCTAAAAAACTGAGTTCAAACCCTAAATCCCAAATCCACAGAGGATTAAATAGCAACATTAGTACTGCTATCAGTAGTAAAGCACCTAATCTTTTTACTTTTCGTTTTAATCCCATACCAATTAATGCTGCAAATCCCATGAGTACCGCTTTAAGCACTGTTGGATGGAAACCTGTTAAAACTAGGAAACCTATTAATCCTAAGCATCCAAGAGTAAATTGAGTGACCCGTGTTGAACGCCTTGTTAAGGTGAGTACTACTGCTAAAATCAGGGAAGTTTTTAACCCAGGACCAGCCAAAGCATGAGCTAATCCAACTCGTACGAATGAGTCACGGGTGTTGAAAGGTAAATCAACAACTTTAGTGCCTAAAGTCATGGCACTAACAACCGTGCCTTCTGGTACACCTAACTTGTTAACTTGTGATTGGATAATTTGCTCTCGAACCTGCCACAGTCCCCATTTATGTTCCTCCTCATCCAGAATACTTAGCTGTCGTCCACTTAAACCTGCAAAAGAGCCCTCTTGCTTGAGAAACTGTTGGAAGTCGAAAGCACCAGGATTTGAGGCTGGTTGGGGTTTGTATAAAACACCAGTTACAGCAATTTGTTGACCAGGATGCAGCCCTGTAGCTTGAAGTAAAGGCACAGTCACATATAACTTACCTGTCACTCCTTTACTAACACCTGCGCGACCATTATCGTTTCTTACCTCGTCTAACTGAGTGGCTGCTAACCAAAATTGACCTTTCTGAGTGCGAGTTAAGTGTGGTGTGCTGGTGATTTGACCACGAACAATGAACAACTGCTCTTGGCGGTTATCGTTGTCTGAAGGAACAAACTTACTAATATCATTAATTCCTGGATGGGGAATACGTGATTGAAAATACACGCTTGCTAATAAGCCCACAACTCCAGCAATTAACCATACCATTGGCGCGTGATTAAGTTGCAGTGCCTGTGGTGTTGTCTTAGTATTGGTTACGAAGTTTTTCTTGAGATGCGCTCGTTTTCGTAGTTGGAGCGATCGTATTTTGAAGATAATTGCTGCTACTACACCTAGACCTAATACCCAAAGACCAGTTCCTGGAACTGCTGTAAACAGTAACCCCAGGATATAGCTCAGACAAATAATGACACCACTTACCTGAATCATCAAAATTTTTGCACAACTACCTGACGATCAAAGGGTCTATGTAAACTATGTTTTGATAGACCTAGACTACTAGTCTGGAGGCGCAAACGAATTTTGGCAATAGGTTATGTCAAATAGATAAGCCTAGCTTCAAGCCAAGTACAGCATGTAAAAATAAAATACAAAGTGCAGTACTGCCTAAGTAAGCATGAAGCATCCTGAAACCAGCTTTATCTCCAAGAAATCCACTCCAGGCGATCGCAGCATTAATGAGTAAAAGTAGCAAGGCGATCGAGCCAGTCAAAAAGTGAGGACTTTCCATAATTGGCTGATGTTGCATAACAAGGGATAAGATCCCGCCAGTGTAACCAAGCCCCATAAACAAAAACATCCAAGGTGCCAATGTGCGGTGGTCACTTCGACTTTTTAATGCAGCATCCTTATCCTGAATAAGTCTTCCTCTCCAACCAGCGAGTCCCACGAAACTACCCATAACAAATACCACAACTGCCATCATCGCTGGATGTCCCCAGTGTACAATTGGCTCAGGAACTCCCAAAGACCGAAACCAAGCTGCAATAGGTTCTAGAACATTACTTAAATTAGCCATATTATTCATTTTCCAATATTCAATATCGGAGCAAGGTGCAAACGCTTATAAGCTAAGCGTTTGCACCTTGGCTATTATTTCAGACTTTAGGCTAAACTTTTCTGAATTTATTGCTGCTTCAGAAGAGGAAAACCCAACTTCTCTCGCTGCTCTACGTATAACTGTGCAACCTTTCGTGCCAAATGCCGAATTCTTGCAATGTAGCGAGTGCGTTCTGTTACTGAAATGACTCCTCTAGCATCGAGCAAATTAAAAGTGTGTGAACACTTCAACACATAGTCTAAACCAGGCAGGACTAATCCTCGCTCTGTCAGTTGTTGAGCCTCTTGCTCGTACATATTAAACAGTGTCAGCAGCATTTCTGGATTTGAAGCTTCAAAGTTGTAAACACACTGCTCAATTTCTCCTTGTAGGAAAACATCTCCATAGGTAATGTCATCCGTCCACTGGATTTTGGTAATTGCTTCTACGCCTTGGAGATACATAGTCAATCGCTCCAGTCCATAGGTCATCTCAATTGACACTGGACGACAATCAACTCCACCACATTGTTGGAAATAGGTAAATTGGGTAATTTCCATCCCATCTAGCCATACTTCCCAACCTGTACCCCAGGCTCCCACTGTTGCATCTTCCCAATTATCCTCAACAAACCTTATATCGTGATCTTCGGGGCGAATGCCTAAAGCTCTCAAGGAATCCAGATAAATTTCTTGGATATTTTCTGGGGAAGGCTTAATAAGTACTTGGTACTGATAGTAGTGTTGAAAGCGATTTGGGTTTTCGCCATAACGCCCGTCTGTAGGGCGGCGGCAAGGTTCAACGTAAGCTACAGACCAAGGTTCCGGTCCCAACGCTCTCAAGAATGTATGGGGGTTTTTGGTGCCTGCGCCTTTCTCAATATCGTACGGTTGGGCAATTAGGCAACCGCGAGCAGCCCAGAACTGATGTAATGTTGCTATGACTGATTGGAAATTCACGTCTTGTCTATTCCTTAGTTAGCGAAGTGCTTAAACCATTGTTGCTTAAACCTAGCTCAGTAAGGATTTCCAGGCTCTCAAAAAAAAATCGAAAAAATTTTTGAGAAAAAGGTTGACAGATGAGAATAGACTCGCTACTATAAAAAAGTGCCAAAGACGAGCCGCGAAAAAACGCGACGTCGGAGGGACGCCGAACCTAGACAATATTATAGTTTGAAA
>NZ_JAAKGC010000216.1 GCF_017591665.1 Aetokthonos hydrillicola CCALA 1050
TCCTTTATTTTCTCACCTACATGTATAGTGAGTTGTCATTTGATTGATAAGTGTTCAATCAAAAGCTAGCCATCCTCTTTAGGTTTCGGCTAAACGAATCGCACTGCATCTCCAGTTCCCAAGGTACTAGCACTAATTTGTCCGCCATTGCTAAGGACTAGTGAATTAGACGATAAAGAAATATTACCTCCATTGCCTATTGCCTGTTGTTGAACATTATTGGTGATATTACTTCCATTACCATCAATGTTTATGTCCCCAGTGATATTTAGCATAATATCCCCAGCCTTAGAGCCAACATTACCATGAGCTGAAGCTATGCCAGCAATCAAGCTACTTCCACTGTTTATATTGAGATTGCTAGCATTAACAGCAATGCTGCCACCACCACTGCCTGAGGCATCAACTGACGCTCCGTTGAGTAAAGATACCGAAGCTAGGGTAGTTTGATTAGGAAAACTCAAGGTCAAATTATTCTCATGCACCTCAAGTCCTACCGTGCCTGGAGATGTCAAACCACCTAACTCAACATGACCACCATAGGCTCTTAATCTTCCACCATCCATTGTTAGATCGCCACCAACCAACAGCAAACTCTTACCATCTGGAATTTGTAACCCAGATGAATTTCCTGCTGTTGGTGCTATTGAACTGTTTTGAATGGATGCATTCTTGACAATCTGGTTATAAAACAACGCTGTTGGATTAACTGTCAGCAAAGCAGGATTATTTGGCACACTAGCACTAAACATTCTCTGGTTACCAAATTGAATGGCATTAGCAGTAGTAGCAACAAATGATCCACCAACATTCAGGCTGGCATTTTTCCCAAAAACAATGCCATTGGGGTTTAGGAAGAATAAATTTGCTGTTCCCGAAGCTTTTATTACCCCATCAATATTAGAAACTGAGCCACCTGTGACGCGACTAAAAATGTTTTGTACATCCAGACCGTTGTTGAAAGCAGCTGTACTACCATTGGGAACAGAAAACTGCTGGAAACTGTGGAATAAATTACGTGCTGCTTGAGTTCCCCCAGTAATATTAAATGTGCTGCCATTAATTGTGACACTGGAATTGTTCGGTAGAGTCCTGTCAGGTGTGATTTGGGCATGAGCACAATTGGCAGGAAGTAAGCCTGCTGTGACTACAATCATCCACAGTAACCCATAGCAAATATCATCCCTCCCTGCCATTTTGGTCTCCTTTAAAACTTGTGGTTTACTTTGAAGTACAAGTAACTACAAAGTACCTATTAGTATTACAACTGCTCTTTAATAACGTCCTCTTTCTTAACAAGATTTTATTAACGAAATGCTAAGGATGCATTCCGGTGTCAAGCTTTCTTTTTCCGGGAGAAGGCTTTATGCTTCTCAAGAAATGCGGGGCGATCGCAAAGATAAGCACATTTGGAGGAAGCACTGCATATGTATAGACGCTGTCTATAGTATACGGACATTTCGATAACTAGTTCTTATTAATCCTATTACTTTTTCCGTGTCAAGTCCTCTTGCCGAATTGTAACAATATTGTTATATTTATTTACATAAGTTAAAAAACAAGAGATAACAAACAAACCATGTACACCACTTATAACGAAGACGGCGTTCTCAACAACTACCCCAACGAAACCAAGCCTTACTATGCCGAGTATCCAGCGATTTGGGAACAACGCAAATACGTTGTCCAAGGTATATTCGCTGCATCATTTGTTGCTGCTTTAGCTTTGGTTGCCTTTGTAGCTAGTTAAGCATTACATAACAATTCGGTATCTCCCATCAATATTTCGACTTCCTCTTTTTACCTCAGTGCAACGGGCTGAGGTTTTTTGTTATGGCTAGGAGTGTTCAAGTGCTTGCCGCTACTCTTACTAACTGATAATGTGGGTGGTGTATTCTGACTCCTGACTCCTGACTCCTGAATTCTGTTTAATTATGCTTGAGATAGATAATATTTCACTAATTGTCTGATTTTTTTGTCTGTTAATGTTGAAACTTGACCCCGCTCAAAGCGGGATAATTGATATGGATTTACACGACAGGCATGAGAGGCTGTCAATATTTGAATATTTTTTTCTTTCCTCAAGTCCCTAAGCTCTTTTCCAGCGATTTTAATCACCATTTGACCATTTTTTTTGGATTTTAAATTTGAGCGTAAAGTTTTTTGAGGATGGTTAACCGAAGGCTGACTCACTGTCGTTTGCGCTGTCCTAAAGCTTCCGGAAGGAAAAGCGCGATTACATGGATTCTTCCAAGCGTAGTGGATGGTTTTTAGTATATCTTTAATAAAGTCTAAGATAAAAAGTGAAATAGTTAGCAGAAGTATGATGTTTAGAATTGCTTGAGCAGTCATAGCTTGAATTTCTTTGGGATAGGAACCATAGCAGCAAGTCGGCACTGAGTCAAGGACGCGTAGACGCTCTGCGGCTTGTCGTAGACATCGCTCTCGCGTTATCATCCAAATCTATTTCCGGGACACAATTTCGAGCCACCTCAAAACCGATTATCATACTGAGGTGGCCAGCGGACAAGCTGGGGCTGAAATATTTAATAAGTAAAAAATTTTACACTTAGAATGAGGTAAGCCATTTTACCGTAATTATCTACAACATTAATGATTTACCAATGGGCAATAATGACTGGCAGCAGCGTCATGGCAATAGTTAAATCAGCTGATGCGCAGCTAGATTATATAAAACGAAGATGTAAAATTATTGTAGTGCGGGCATCTTGCCCGCGTCTCATATATAAATTAAATGCGCAACAGCTTACTTCCCTAATTTATTAAGCGCTAAAGTGATAGGCTTACGATCAACCAGTTGAGTTAAATCAGGTTCTTTGCCCTTCAATAACCCTAATGACTTCATTCTGGAGAGTGTATAAGCGAGGCGTTTTTCTTCAATCCCATCGCCGGTGGGGAAAACCTTATGTTTTCCTAACAGCACATCATAGGTATGGGTAATAACACCAGGATCAAAACCAGTCGTTTTAGCAGCTATCTTGATCGTCTCGGCTTTGTTGTCGTACATAAACCTGTGTGCCTGGATTAGTGCAGTCAGGTAACGCACAGCAATATCGGAATTTTTTGTTAACCAGTCTTTACGGACTATATAGGAGCCATAGTAATAGTCCGGTTCTACCTTATGTAAATCAACAAGTACATGAAATCTCGGATCGCGTTTGAGTATTTCTGCAACTTGCTCAGTTTGAAGTATTGCTGATTCAATTTGTCCAGATTTCAGTGCTTGAATATAGCTTGGAGGAGAGATGGGGATATATTTTACATCTTGGGGTGTTAATTGAGCAGTTTGTAACACCATCCGCGTCATGATCTCACGAAATGCGCCGATATCTTGCACCCCAACGTTCCTACCGCGTAAATCTCCTACAGATTTAATTGTTTTGGGTGTAACCATCGAAACAGTGAGTCGGTTGGCGTAAGTACCAATGATTGCTAAATTTCCGCCAGCAGATGCAGCATTGATCACTGGCTCAAAGCTAGATCCGCCGATCGCCGCGTCATTAGCAACCACCGCCTGTACAACTTTCACCGCCGAGTCTAAGTTTTTAATACTAACATTCAAGCCTTGTTGCTTGAAAAACCCCATTTCTTGCGCGATCGCCACATCAACGTTAGCAAAACTAGTTTTCGCAGTTGGCAAAGCAATCGAGATTGTAGCTGTATCTCCCGACGGTTGTTTGCTACACGCGATAAATATAATTACAACAATAAACACAGCAATTAACCGCAGTCGTCTTTGCATCAAAACCTCCTACCTAATTAATTAATTAATTGACTATTATCTATGACGCCAAGGTGAAATCTGTGCTTCTGCCATTTCTAGTAGTGCGGTACTAGCAACACCAACAACCATTAGTACAATAACAGGTACAAAAACCCGTGCAGTCTGAAATGAATGGGCATTGGAGACTATCAGGTATCCTAACCCCGAAACAGCAGTGTAAAACTCAGCAACTATGACGGCAACTAATGCTCGACCAATTGCTAGACGAATTCCAGTCATCACAAAAGGCAATGCTGATGGAAGTATTAAATCTATCCAAAGCCGATATTCTGTAGAACAAAACGAATGCGCAACCTCAACCAGCTGAGGATCAACCTCACGTACCCCACGCATCGTATTGATGAGTACCGGAAATATTGTAAATAACAATACCACAACTATCTTTGCTGATGTACCAAAACCAAACCATAAAATGAGGATTGGTACTAAGGCGATGAGAGGAGTGACGTAGAGTGCTGTAATAGGTATATCTAATAAAGCAGCAATGACTGTATGACGACCAGTAACCAAACCAATAGCAATGCCAATAAGCGTACCCAGTAGAAAACCTGTAATGAGTACAGTGGCGCTTTGGCTCAAGGCTAGCAAAAGTGTACCATCACCAATCATGTCGATTGCGGCACGTGCGATCGCTGTTGGATAG
>NZ_JAAKGC010000217.1 GCF_017591665.1 Aetokthonos hydrillicola CCALA 1050
GTTTGAGGATTGATGATAATGTTAGCTGGCTTAATATCTTTGTGAACAATGTGGTTTTGATATAAATTATATATAGATTTCCCACACTACAGGAATAAATAACTTTTGTTCTAGATTTGACCCCTACACCCTTGTTCCCTTCTCGCAAGGAGACGCTACGCGTAGCTTGCTTCCCCGTAAAGTCCTGTGGGCAAGCTGCGCACGATGCGCAGCGTCTCCGCTCCTGAGAAGGGGTACGCTCACGGGCAGACGGTTGAGACATTCCGTTGAAGGGACGAGTCCATAAATGCCTTCTACCGTCTGCCTTTCCCGATAAACCCGTTTTCCAATCTTTGTGCTATACCTGTATAAAAAATATCCATAAATTTCATACTGACTACAAGGTATTGCATAGCTATGATCAAGCAGTTCACCAATTTATATATCTTTGGCGACAGTTATTCAGACACTGGTAATGCTTTCAATGCTACCGGAGGAGTTTTAGCCGCACCTCCCAACTACAGTGGAAGATTTTCTAATGGTCGTCTCTGGGTTGACTATTTAGCAGACGGTTTAGAAATCGGTCTGCAACCAAACACGGAAGGGACTTTAAACAACCAAGGTATTAATTTTTCTTTCGCAGGATCAACCACAGGTCTGGATAATTTATTTCCTATGGTTATCCCAGACTTACCAGAATTGCCAGGATTGCAACATCAAATAGATTCATTCACTAGCTTGCTACAAAAAAATCAACAATCTGCCGACCCCAATGCACTTTACGTTGTCTGGGCTGGTACTGTGGATTATGGTCCTTTTGTTAACGGCGTTCCTCAATATAGTGATATTATTACCACCATCACTAATATTTCTACAGCAATTAAAGCTTTAATCGAGTTTGGGGCTAAGAATATTTTGTTAGTCAATTTGATTGATATTAGCAAGACACCTTTGATGCTAGAAGTAGATGATACTACAAATTCACAGTTAGTTAGTCAAGTCATTAATAAACATAACCAAGCTTTGGAAGAAATTTCCTACAGTTTTGAAGACAAAGTTAATCTTATTTTATTTGATGTGAAGTCTGTTATCGATGAGGCACTTGCTTATCCAAAGACGTTTGGTTTCAATAATACAACTCAAGCTTGCTCTCTCGTAGAATTTAGCAATCCAGATGAATATGTATTTTGGGATCAAGTACATCTAACAACCAGAGTTAATCAATTAATCGCGAATGCAGCTTTAGCTAAATTCAAAACATAACCCCGAAGAGGTACGATTTAGCGATCTGCGATTAGTGGTGGGTTTGAATCCCCCACTAATTGCGTCCTTATTAAATCCCTTAAATTTATTTATAGGGACCCCTTTTGCCCTCAGACGAGTGTACTTTTGCCTTCTTAAGAAGAGCGTTTATGCACTCGTTCATTTCATACAAAGTTTTGATAGAGGGCGATCGCCATTCAGCACTGCATGAAGCGCGAATGATTGTTCAACTTAGGACGCTTTGCTTGGGAATATCTTGATTGCTGTCGTCGGACGAATAGCTCCGCTAGTTGGAATAAGAGTTGGTCTACGATTATCTCCTCTACCTTTGTCATCTTCCTGTCTAGTTGGAACCGGATTTGTGGTTGCGGTAGGCGGTTTCGTGATTGTGGTAGGCGGATTCGTGATTGTGGTAGGCGGATTCGTGATTGTTGTAGGCGGATTCGTGATTGTGGTAGGCGGATTCGTGGTTGTGGTAGGCGGATTCGTGGTTGTAGTAGGCGGATTCGTGGTTGTAGTAGGCGGATTCGTGGTTGTGGTAGGCGGATTCGTGATTGTGGTAGGCGGATTCGTGGTCGTAGTGGGCGGATTCGTGGTCGTAGTGGGCGGATTCGTGGTCGTAGTGGGCGGATTCGTGGTCGTAGTGGGCGGATTCGTGGTCGTGGTAGACGAGGGATTTGTGGTCGTATCCTTACGATTAGTTTGAATTTCTCCTGTTTCCAATAGAGTTTGCGTTGGCGAAACATTTTTTGTTGTTTCTTGGTTGGGGAAATTTGGTAAGCTAGGACTCTGCTTTCTTAAGAAAGATGGATTTTCAACTACCCCCTTACCTTTAAGTGGCAACTGTGCTTTAACAGCAGCAGCGGTTTCTGCTTGAACTTGTGCGATCGCCGGATCTGGGCTGGGTATACTATGCTCACCCAAGTTAAATCCTCGCACCAGATCACTAGTTTGATAAAAAGTCCTCAAATCAAAGTCATATAACCCCTGAAATTGACCTTTGACAATAACCATAAGTTGACCTGCGTGAAGCAAGTGGTTTTGAGAAGCATTTTTGTTAAAGACTTGAATACCACTATTTGTTAATGCTCCTACAACTGTGGTATCGGATTCTTTGTTATAGCGCACAAATAGTGCTGAACCACGAATTGCTGCTGCCGCATTCGGTGTATTTATATTTGTTTGCCCCCTTCCTGGAGGGATAAGCAATAATACAGTTCCAGTTGATAGTTTGAAGTTTCGAGTTTTCGGTAGAAATCTAAACAGAGCCTGTTCTCCAATACGTGCCACAGAACCATCGTTAAAGCGTAAGTCTGCTAGAGAAGCTCGACCTGTGGATAATTTATCTCCAGGAATCATTGCATCCCATTTGCGAGCTTGACGCTTTGGGAGATTTCGGGGCATGAGTTGTACTAAGTTCTGGATGTCTTGAATCTCAGCTTTGGTTAAAGGAGTACGAGCAGTTGCGCTATTAAATGTATGTAGTACAATTACTCCGCATAAACCGATTCCCATAAGTGGGAAAAGCTTACGAAACATAGTTTAGTTCCTCCGATAACTTTACTAATTCCAAGCCTAGTCAATACAGATTTAACTTCTGACCGTTTAATTTTATGTTATTTTCCCTCGGCTAAAGCTTGAACGATTATAGATAGTTCTCGCCGCGTTGGATTTTATTCCGATTTCCTTTAGGTTGGTGTGCCTGTTGGCATACTTTTAGGTTTATAGGAACATTGTGGTTTTGGTCAAGAGAAAAACTATATTCACCTAGATTTGTCACCACTGAAAAAAAAGAATATTTTTTTACTTAATTAAATTCAGTAAAAATACTGTTTTCTTATAATTAACATTAGTCTGATTTTTAATATTTATGATTGGAAACTTAAACAAAATTATTGGGTCTACGTTCAGCAAAACCTAATTATTAAATATGCAACCCAAAGGCTGGAAAAATTTATCATCTTGGATTTTTTTATTAGCCTCTATTGGAACAAACTGTTGTAACACTAGGGTAGATGCGGCGGCACAGGCTAAAAATCCAAACTTGGGAAGTCGTAAAAACGACTCCAACTTCAGTATAACATCCTTAGGTGTCACCGATGCAACTGATCTTACATGTCAGACACAATCGAAGATCAAAGGCACACCGACAGATAGCTCTTCTTTAGGTCTCACTTTGATCACCAAACCTGATTTGTGTGAATCACCTCAAGAGAAGTTTAGCCCGTTATCAAGTTTAAACTCGTTGATAGATCCAAATGAGACACAAACATCACCTGGTTATCAGCCTAATAGATCTTCCCCGAACACTCCTGTAATTAATCAACAGGCAAACGAAGCACCAACACTGGAAGGTAACACAACTAATAATTTTCCTCAAGCTTCACCCAGAACACCATCAATAGAACAAAACTTGCAAGTACGTCTAAAAAACGATTACACAGAGAGGCTAAACAGCCTACTACACAAACTGGAGGAGAATAAAAAGTTGAGTAATGGAAACTCTGAACCCGAACTGGGTAGATTAGTTGTAAAGCAACGACAGCTAGAACAATTACCTCCTCCCCCCACAAAGCCGGTGATGGTCGAACCTAAACCCAATGGGTTCCTAACAGCTCATTTTGGGTTGTTCCATTCAACCAACATTTTTTCCTCAGTTGTTCCAAAAGAAGACAGTTTGATTTTTTCCGGGCTATCGCTTGCGTTTGCACCTTTGGCTTTGAACCCAAAAACTTTTGTGAGCGGATCTATTGACGGTAATTTGGTTTATTATATGAACCAATCGAAATACAATTACAGTCAAATAAAATTTAACGTTGATATTTACCGCCAATTAACACCGCGAATGTATGGAGATTTTGGTTGGAGTAACCAACAGTTATTCTATGCTAGAGATGGATCTTTCTATAAAGCCGGACAGCGTTTTTTAGGTGAGAATTCTTTACGCTTATCTTTAGGACGACGAGATCCGCTAAGTTCCAAATTAGTTTTAGATAGCTTATACGAGCTGCGCCTAAGTTTTACTGACCCTCCTGGTGGAAAGGATAATCGTAATCGGGTCATTAATACCTTCTGGCTTTCTTTGAACTACTTTTTACAAAAATCTCTACAAGCTGGTGCTGACTATCTGTTTAGCTTATCCGACTTTACAGAACAAACAAGAGAAGACCAATATCATCAGATCTTTGGTCACTTAACTTA